>JAEDHB010000054.1 GCA_016297265.1 Butyrivibrio sp. | reverse complement strand
AGCATTGCAGTGATAATTATCATATGGTTTCTGCCTCGCTGTCTGTCACCGTCTCCGAATGAATATCTCTCACGGGCAAAACCAAGTGCCTGAATACCTGTAAGATGGTTCATTCCTTTAACAATATGGTCTCCGCCATGGAAGGTTGTAAAATCAAATGGCGAATCCACATCAATACCGCCCAGTTGGTCAATAACCTCGACAAATCCTGAGAAATTGATTTTGATATAGTAATCAATCTTCGTATCATAAAGCATCTCGAGTGTTCCAATAGAGCACTCAACACCATAACATCCCGCATGTGTCAATTTATCAGGAATGCCGTTGTGGGCTACGGATTCCGTTGTTGGTACATAGTAATCACGAGGTGTACTAACCATAAGAATCTGCTTTGTTCTCTTATTAATTTTGATGATGATATTAACATCACTATTTCTGTTTTCAGCAGGACTTCCTTCAACATCAATACCGCTTACATAGAGGGTAAGTACATCCTTGCCTGATTCATATTCAACAGCCTCTACTTCTTCCGTAATCGTATACTGCTTAATGCACACCGTGTCTTCCTTGAAGGTTCCGTATTTTTCCTTGATTTCACCATTAATACCTGTTGTCTCTGTATCTGCTGCGCTTTCATCCTGTGAGGTTTGCTCCTCTGAGCCCGTCTCGGCAGCGGTTTCTTCCGTGTTCGCCTCCGAAGAAGTATTTTCCGAGCCTGCTTCCTCTGTAGAACCATTATCAGAATGTGCGGCAATAACAGTATCAACCACCGCAGTATTCATAACAACAACCTTCGATTTTTCAGTATATAATGCTTCACAAAGTTCCATTGCTGAAGAAAATTCCTTACTGAGAATACCCTGATTCACCTCTTCGCTGATAAGGGTAATGGCTTCCTTTGCATGTGCGTCATCCAGATAACCGAATTCAAAATTCTGAACATCATTTATCGTCTTATAATCCTTGTCCTTAAGGATATATACACCGTAAGTATACTGTACCGTCGTCTGTCCAGCCGATTTCTCTAATGTATCACTGGTTGGTTTTATATATCTAATTGTTCCGAAAATCAGGGCCGCTGATATCACAATTGATATAATCTTGGTAATAATACCAACAACCTTCCAGTGCTGGCAGATAAATACTGCGCCGCAGAGCAACACCAGCATTGCACATATCAAAATCATATAGTCTTTTGGCAAAATATTGATTTTGAACAGATGATATAAAAAGAATCCCGTTGCACCAACCTGTACAAGTGCAAGTACCCATCCGAATATATGTAAAAATCTGTTAAACTTCGTCCAATTTTTCATTGATTCACCATAGTTTCCACGCATGGCTCTTCCTCCGTAAAATAATTGTTTTCAACGTGCATAAGAACACTAGTTATGTTATACACCAAAACATATAACTAATTCAATAGCAATTTTTATTTTATTTTACAAATCTTAGGATAATATTTTAACCAGGCTTTAGCTGCTATTTCCTTTTTTTCGACAAAAGTGTTTTGCCAAAACCTTGCATCCATTGATATATTTCTATTATCCCCCAGTAAAAAATATCCATCTTCCGGTACAAAATATGGTCCGAATGTACCATTCATTTCCTCAAAAATATAATTTTCACTCAGCTCCTCATCATTGATGAACAGTTTCCCTTCCTTAATTTCCACTTTATCACCGGGCAATCCTATGATTCTTTTAATCAGAAATTCCTTTTCACCATTCTCATCGCAGCTATGCCGGGCGATAACCACATCTCCGCGTTGCGGCTCCTCAAACAGATATATCAGTCTATTGCCAAGCAGCCTGTCTCCGGGATTGATTCCCGGCATCATCGAGTCCGTGGGAACATAGGAGTTAAAAAATACCAACCTGTTAAATATCAGATACAAAAGAATGGATGTTCCCAGAAGGACGGCAAGCTTAACCAGCCTTTCCCCCGGTCCTTTCTTTTCCGTAGCATCAGAAGAAGAGGTTGAATACTCAGCCTCTTCCACTTTTGCAATATTAGTTTTTAAGCAATCCTCACTGTGGAGTATTTTCTTCAATAATATTCAACCTACTTTGCTAACAAACTCATAATCTTGTTACTTCTCGCGATGAATACGGTCATCTGTTCAGGGCTAAGACTTCCATGTCCCACAAGCGCTAAATCATATAACTGCTCACAGAAAATATTGATGTTTTCCGAATCCGGATTGTTGAGAATGTACTGAACCAGACTGTTGTTGGCATTGAGAACCAGTGTATCGCCGCTGCCGCCCATCATTGCAGGGTCAAATCCGTTCATTGCATACATTTTCATCATGTCCATCATTCTCTTCGATTCTTCATTGATTGTAATCATTGAAGAAATCTCAGCATCCTTCAATTTCTCAACCTTGATTGTGAGACTTTCGTTATTTAGTGCTTTCTTGAAGATTTCTGACAATTTGTTAACTGTTTCCTCGTCAGCATCCTCTTCCTTAAAGGTCTCTGATAAATCCGAATCAATACTCAGGAATTTCAGTCCTTCATTCTTCTGCTCAAGCTGAGATATAAATGCCTGGTCAATCTTATTATCCAGAATAACCGCATCCAGTCCGGCATCTTTAAACATTTTGATATACTGTCCCTGTTCAACTTCATCCTTTACATAGAATATTTTTTCTTTCAGGGAATCGTCCTCATTCTTGCGATATTCAGGCAGTGTAAGATATTTTCCCTCAAGGTTCTTGAAGAGAACATAATCATTCATCTTTTCGCAGAATTTTTCATCCTTAAGGCAGCCGAATTTAATAAATGGGCTGATGTCATCCCAGTATTTTTCATAGCTTTCCTTCTCGGTTTTGCACATTCCGGAAAGCTTATCCGCAACCTTCTTGGTAATATAATCCGAAATTTTTCTGACAAATCCATCATTCTGTAATGCACTTCTTGATACATTGAGAGGCAAATCAGGACAGTCAATAACTCCCTTAAGTAACATCAGGAATTCCGGAATTACTTCCTTAATATTGTCAGCAACAAATACCTGATTGTTGTAAAGTTTAATCACACCCTCTGCGGATTCAAACTCAAGATTAATCTTAGGGAAATACAAAATTCCTTTCAAATTAAACGGATAGTCCATATTAAGGTGGATCCAGAAAAGTGGCTCCTTGTAATCGCGGAAAACTTTTCTGTAGAACTCCTTGTATTCATCTTCAGAACACTCATTTGGATGCTTTGTCCATAATGGCTTTGTGTCACTCAGCGAAACAGGTCTCTTCACTATTTTGAGTCTCTCCGTTGCGGGAGCTGTTTCAACTTCCTTCTTATTGCCATCCTCATCCTCAATTTCCTTGGTCTTCGCAGGTTCTACGATGGTCTCAAGAATCACATCGCCTTCCTGCAATTCGTCTTTTTCAATAATCTCTGTCTTCTGCTCAGTATCGTCCGCATTCTCAAGGAAAATCTCATAAGGCATAAAAGAACAGTATTTTTCAATTATTTCTCTTGCCCTGTATTCATTGGAAAATTCATTGCAATCCTCATTAAGATGAAGAGTAATTGTTGTTCCTACAGTATCCTTGTCAGTATCTTCCATATCATATTCCGTGCCGCCATCACATTCCCAGTGAACAGCCTTTGCGCCGTCCTTGTATGAAAGCGTGTCAATATCCACCTTCTCAGATACCATAAACGATGAGTAAAATCCAAGTCCGAAATGACCGATAATCTGGTCCTCATTTGCTTTGTCCTTATACTTTTCAAGAAATGCCTCAGCCCCTGAGAAAGCAATCTGATTAATATATTCCTCCACTTCCTCGGCTGTCATTCCGAGTCCGTTGTCGATAAATTTGATTGTTTTGTCTTTTGAGCTCACAATTACCTTAATTTCCGGCTTATAATCCTCCGGCAAATTACATTCGCCCATCATCTCAAGCTTCTTAACCTTAGTAATCGCATCACATCCGTTAGAAATAAGTTCTCTAAAGAAAATATCATGGTCAGAATACATCCACTTCTTAATAATCGGAAAAATATTCTCACTGTTTATTGAAAGATTACCATGTTGTGCCATAAAATCACTCCTTACATAAAATATAGATGAGAACAACTCTCAACTGCTATACTAATACTAATATTTCATAAAGTCAACAAAAAATTAGCACTCATTGAGTTTGAGTGCTAATAATTGCATTTTTATATACTTCATAAAGCTTTCCGCTTGTAGATTTCAAATCCTTGATACTCAGTTCCGACCAGTATTTGTCATTAAATTCACATTCGATTCCCTTGATATATTCTGCATAATGCTCAGCAAACATTTTGGTTCGCCGGCTGAAAACAATCTCTTTTGACCTCTTATTGTAGTCGCTTTCCAAATTGTCATTGTTACATTTTATAATGTAATAACCGTTTTCCGACTCAACAATATCGCTAACCTGTCCGACTTCCAATTCAAAAGCAGCATTTTCAAACACATCCGAATACTGTCCCCGTCCAAATTCAAGATTGAACTGGGTATCATCACTGTATTCTCTCGCCAGATTTCCGAAGTCCTCACCCTTTTCAATTCTTTCCATAACCCCAAGCGCATCGGCATATTTTTTCTTTTTATATGCCTCCATTGCCGTAGTATCATTTTTATCTACGGAATCATCCTGAATAGAAAAGAATATATATTGAACATTGATTAATCTAGCCTCATCAGCGCTTACCTCCGTATCCACGGTATCCGTCACAAGATAAAATACTTTCTCCGCAAGCAAAATGTCCTGATACAGTTCTTCAACGGTATCCGCCGTAAAACGTCCCTCATCCTTAACTTCCTGGGGCAGTTCTTCGTAGTACATCTGCGCAAGCCCCTTCAATTTGGTCTCTTCCTCGGAAGTGAGTTCTATTTTCATATCATCTGCCATATTTTTCAATATCTGAATATGCTCCACGGTATCCTTAACCTTGTTCTTAACATATTCCTCAGCAGTTTCATCATTCAGTTTTTCATCCCATACATTGACATCCAATGTGTTTTCGTATGCAAATTTTTCCTCAGACAAAAGCAGTTCCACCCTGTCAACGCCCACCTTGTACCCGTCAATTTTGGCAAAGGTAGTCTTTGACAAACCCGTCGAAAGCTTAACTTTGCCGCAACCTGTCAGAAAAATCGCGCACAAAATAAGTAGTGCCAATATTTTACGCTTCAACATACAAATACCTTCCATCCGGCAATGCAAATACTTCCAAAGCTTCCGTCAAATCCTCATATTCCGAAATGTCAACACCCTCAGCTTCCATATAGTCAAGAAGTTCATCCTTGCTGTCAAACACCTCAGCCATACAATCTTCCAGAAAATCCATTGCCTCATCAACATTCTCTGCAACATTGCGGTCAAATAATCTTTTCTGATTGTTAAAGAAAAACTCAGCACAAGCTCTATCCATCGAATTATTCCTCCATTGAATTAATCATATTATTGATTTCACGCATTAACCGGGCCACCGGCAACCCAACTACATTATTATAGTCGCCTTCAATCCTGTAAATATATCTGGCAAAGCCTCCCTGAATTGCATAATTTCCGGCCTTGCCGCTGCCATCCTTCGAGTCAATATAGGACCGGATATCGCTGTCGGACATCTCATACACATAAACCTTGGTTTCCTCGAAAAAGCTGCAACTTCTACCCCTGTATTTTATGGTCACACCTGAGAAAACACTGTGCACCCCACCCTGCAGGGATTTAATCATAGCGAAGGCCTCTTCGTCATCAGCTGCCTTACCAAGTATTTTATTGTCAACAGCAACCACCGTATCTGCACCAATAATCAAATCCTCAAAATGAGTCTTTGCGATTTTGCCCGCTTTAATGTCGGAAAGTTCCATTACCACCTCCGACGGTATATCGCAGGAAACTATTTCTTCGGCATCGGATACTTCCACCTGAAAATCAATCCCTACCTGGTTAAGAATATCTTTTCTTCTGGGGGATGCTGATGCAAGAATAATATTCACATCTTCTATTTGCATAATACCTCCGTGCAATAACTGCCATACCGGATTATCTATTCCCTGAATGCATCAGGAGCCATTACATCGACGCCCCTTGGTGCAACCGGTGTTGAGAAAACAATCTGAGTGCTGGTTCTCCCAAACCTCTGAAGCTTGCCGATAAATGTATCCAACTCTCCTGTATCCGGAAAAGCAACCTTAATCAGCATTGAATAGTTGCCTGTCACGCAATTGCATTCCAGTACATTTGGGCATTCCTGAATAAAAGGATAAAATTCGACCTTCTGTGCAGGAATAATCTCGAGATTGACAAATGCCGTAATATGATATCCAAGCTTCGTCTGATTAATTTTGGCTTCATATCCGGAAATAATATGCTCCTTCTCCAGCCTGTCTATTCTTGCTGACACCGCAGGCGATGAAAGAAACACGTGTTCCGCCAGTGTTTTCAGCGGAATTCTGGCATTTTCCTGAAGCAGTTTAACTATTTTCTTATCAATATCATCCATATCTTTTCTCCTTTGCAAAATAGTATATAACAACGAAGGCAAATATTCCCTGCACTCAGGTTATATTTGCCTCGGAACTATCAATGCAATCTGACAATGGGGCATCAATCCTTCATGCTTCGTCCCCGTTGACTTTTCTATAGCATAATATTACATTATTAAATAAATAATTTCAAGTAGTTTTTTTAATTTTTTTAAGTTTTTTAAAGGGGATTAAAGTTTTTTTAGATAAAAAAATATATTTATATTTGTAAAATGCTTTCATTTCTGTTAGAATTATCTGTGAAAGTATATTTAGTGGAGGAAAATCATGATTACCTATAATGATTATGAGAATGATATTGTCACATTAACTTTTGATAATGATCAGGACGTTGACTGTGCTATCGTATCTATTTTCCCTGCCGGCGATAAGGATTATATCGCACTTCTTCCAATTGAAGATTTCGAAAAGGATGATGCTGAGGTTTTTATTTATCGCTACACGGAGGATGCCGAAGGCAACCCCGGAATCGAAACCATCACTGACGAGGAAGAATATGAAATCGCAGCAGATGCTTTTGATGAACAATTAGACGAGGAAGAATTCGAAGAACTCGTTTCTGAGGAAGATTTGTAAAATTTTTATCAAGGAGAATTAGGTATGGAATGTCCAAATTGTAAAAGGGTGATTGTTCCCGGCTTGAAGTTTTGTGGCGGATGCGGAATGTCCGTCAATGCTCTTTTGTCCGGCGAAACAGGCAAACCCAAAAATATTGAAAAGCCAAAGGCTTCTCTTTCATCTCTATCTTCTATATTTAAGAAGAAGGATAAAGACAAAAAGACAATAGAAGAACTTTTGGAAGAACAGGCTGGCGAGAAAAAAGAAGAAGCTACTGCTTCTGAGAGCCAAAAGACTACTCCTGTTGCAACTCCGGTTGACTCCCCTGCAACTAACAGAGAAATAATTGAGCCGGATGTTGATGAAGAAAAAACAGAAACACAGGATACCACAGCAGAAGCTCCTGTTCCAGAAGAACCTGTTGTTGAAACTACTGCTTATACAGAGCCTGTTGTAGAAGAGCCTGTTGCAGAAGAGCCTGTTGCAGAAGAACCGGCTGTTGAAGCTACTGCTTATACAGAGCCTGTTGCAGAAGAGCCTGTTGCAGAAGAGCCTGTTGCAGAGGAACCTGTTGTAGAAGCTCCTGTTTTCGAAGTTCCTGTTTTCGAAGTTCCTGTATACGAAGAACCAAAATATGAAGCGCCTACCGAATCGGTTAAGAGCCTGTTTGATACAGACG
>JAEDHB010000016.1 GCA_016297265.1 Butyrivibrio sp. | reverse complement strand
GGTTTTCCGTGGAGCGAATGTCAAGTTAGGAAACTGACGACAAGTCACTGTACAAATTACCATCTGCCTCAGGCAGAGATGACCGTGAAAGGTTGCGAATAAGAAGTTCTACTTCTTTTTCTTATGAAGATGCGCGACACACACGGGGATGTGTACAGTCACCACTTGTTGTACTGTGATACGAGATAACAACGTATCAGATTTAATAGTACGAAAAGGAGGCGGCTTTTTTTATGGCAAGTCAAGTAATGAGAATCACACTTAAAGCTTACGATCATCAGTTAGTAGATCAGTCAGCTAAGAAAATTATCGAGACTGTTAAGAAGACAGGATCTCAGGTGAGTGGACCTGTACCTCTTCCAACTAAGAAGGAAGTAGTTACAATTCTCAGAGCTGTTCATAAGTACAAAGATTCCAGAGAACAGTTCGAGCAGAGAACACACAAGAGATTAATCGATATCATTACTCCAACACAGAAGACTGTTGACTCTCTCTCAAGATTAGAGATGCCGGCAGGTGTGTACATCGACATCAAGATGAAGAACAAATAATCATCGTCGAACAAATTTTATGTTAGTAGTCCTGAAGGGTTAAATATAGAAGTAATAAGTCTTACATCCCAAGTGAAGCCTTGTGCTTCCCAAGTGACTGGCATGTTCCACTTATATTTACTGTTCTAGGATGTTCGCAGACAAAGCGAACCGCTGTAGATTTAACAGGAGGTAAACAATTATGAAGAAAGCTATTTTAGCTACAAAAATCGGTATGACACAGATCTTCAATGAAGAAGGAATGCTCGTACCAGTAACTGTTTTGCAGGCTGGCCCATGTGTAGTAACACAGGTTAAGACAATTGAGAATGACGGCTATGCAGCAGTTCAGGTCGGATTTGTTGACAAGAAAGAAAAAGTTGTTAATGTTGACAAGAACGGCAAGAAAGAAATCAGAAACAGACATGGTGTTAACAAAGCTGAGAAAGGTCATTTTGACAAAGCAGGCGTTTCTTACAAGAGATTCGTCAGAGAATTCAGATTTGATAACGCAGCAGATTATTCTGTAAAAGATGAAATCAAAGCAGACATCTTTGCAGCAGGCGACAAAATTGATGCAACAGCAATTGCAAAAGGAAAAGGATTCCAGGGTGCAATTAAGAGACTTGGACAGTCTAGAGGACCTATGGCTCATGGTTCTAAATTCCATCGTCATCAGGGTTCAAATGGTGCTTCTTCAAATCCTAGCCGTGTATTCAAAGGAAAAGGAATGCCTGGACATATGGGAGCAAAGAAGATTACAATTCAGAATCTTGAAGTTGTAAAAGTAGATGTTGAGAATAACTTAATCTTAGTAAAGGGTGCAGTACCTGGTCCTAAGAAATCTTTAGTAACATTGAAAGAGACAGTAAAGACAGTTGGTTAAGCTGTTTTTAAGGAAGGAGGAACACACAGATGGCAAACGTATCTGTTTACAATATTGAAGGCAAAAAAGTTGGCGATATGGAACTTAATGATGCTGTTTTCGGTGTTGAGGTTAATGAACATCTCGTACACATGGCAGTAGTTAGCCAGCTTGCTAATAACAGACAGGGAACACAGAGTGCTAAGACTCGTTCTGAAGTCAGCGGTGGCGGAAGAAAGCCATGGAGACAGAAGGGAACAGGACATGCACGTCAGGGTTCAACCAGAGCTCCACAGTGGGCAGGCGGCGGAGTTGTTTTCGCACCAAAGCCAAGAGATTATTCTTTCAAGATGAACAAGAAAGAGAAAAATCTTGCAATTAAATCAGCACTCACTTCTAAAGTGGCAGCTGAGAAGCTTATCGTAGTTGACAGCATCAAATTCGATGATATCAAAACAAAGAATATGGTAGCTGTTCTTGATAACCTTAAAGTAAACAAAGCATTGGTAGTTCTCAATGATAACGACAAAAACGTTGTATTATCAGCAAGAAACATTGCTAATGTTAAGACTGCTTCAACCGGTACAATCAATGTATATGACATACTTAAGTATGACAGCCTCATTGTGACCAAAGACGCAGTAGCAACAATTGAGGAGGTGTACGCATAATGGCAAACATTCAGTACTATGACGTAATCCTTAAACCGGTTATTACAGAGAGAAGTATGGAAGATATGGCTTCTAAGAAATATACATTCCTCGTTAATCCGGATGCTAATAAGACACAGATTAAAGAAGCTGTTGAAAAAATGTTCGCAGGAACAAAAGTAGCAAAAGTAAACACAATGAACCTTGAGGGCAAAACTCGCAGAAGAGGTATGGTTTACGGAAAAACAGCTGCAAAGAAAAAAGCAATCGTTCAGCTTACAGCTGAGAGCGCAGATATCGAGCTTTTTTCAGGACTTTAAGATTTAGCAGCGTGGTGTAGAAAGAACACGATGTAAATATTGCACCACATTATATGAGAAACATCGAAAGGAGAATTAAAATGGGCATCAGAACATATAACCCATATACACCGTCAAGAAGAAATATGACAGGTTCAGATTTTTCTGAGATTACAAAGAAGACTCCTGAGAAATCACTTCTTGCATCAAAGAAAAAGAACGCTGGTCGTAACAATCAGGGTAAAATCACTGTAAGACACCAGGGCGGTGGAAACAGACAGAAATACAGAATTATCGATTTCAAGAGAAAGAAAGACGGAGTACCGGCTACTGTAATCGGAATCGAATATGATCCAAATAGAACAGCAAACATCGCACTTATCTGCTATGCAGACGGCGAGAAGAGCTATATTATAGCGCCTCAGGGACTTACAGACGGAATGAAAGTCATGAACGGACCTGAAGCTGAAGTTAAAGTTGGTAACTGCTTACCACTTGAGAACATCCCTGTAGGTACAGAGATTCACAATATTGAGCTTTATCCTGGAAGAGGAGCACAGCTTGTTCGTACAGCCGGTGCATCTGCACAGCTTATGGCTAAAGAAGGCAAGTATGCAACACTCAGACTGCCATCAGGCGAAATGAGAATGGTTCCAATTATCTGCCGTGCAACAATCGGTACAGTTGGTAACGTTGAGCACAGTCTCATCAAGATTGGTAAAGCAGGACGTAAGCGCCACATGGGTATCCGCCCAACAGTTCGTGGTTCTGTAATGAACCCTAACGACCATCCACACGGTGGTGGTGAAGGTAAGGCTCCTGTAGGACGTTCAGGACCTATGACACCTTGGGGTAAACCTGCACTCGGTCTCAAGACCAGAAAGAAAAACAAAGCTTCTAACAAGCTTATCGTAAGAAGAAGAGACGGTAAGGCAATCAAATAAAGGAGGTCAAATATATGGCTCGTTCATTAAAAAAAGGACCATTTGCGGATGAGAGCTTACTTAAGAAAATTGATGCAATGAACGCTTCAGGTGAAAAGTCAGTAATTAAGACTTGGTCACGTCGTTCTACAATCTTCCCTCAGATGGTTGGACATACAATTGCAGTTCATGATGGTAGAAAACATGTACCTGTTTATGTAACAGAAGATATGGTTGGACATAAACTTGGTGAGTTCGTTGCCACAAGAACATTCAGAGGACATGGAAAAGACGAGAAAAAATCAAAATCTCGTTAATTGAACAGGATTTCGGAAGGAGGTTAAATCCATGGCTAAAGGACATAGATCCCAGATTAAAAGAGAGAGAAATGCCAATAAGGACACAAGACCATCAGCTAAGTTATCTTATGCTAGAGTTTCTGTTCAGAAGGCATGCTTTGTTTTAGACGCAATCCGTGGTAAAGATGTTGCTACTGCTCTTGCAATCGTGACATACAATCCAAGATATGCTTCTACATTAATAGAGAAACTTTTGAAATCAGCTATTGCAAATGCTGAGAACAACAATAACATGAAGGCCGAAAATCTTTTTGTTGAAGAGTGCTTTGCAAACAAAGGACCAACAATGAAGAGAGTTAAACCTAGAGCACAGGGTAGAGCTTACAGAATCGAAAAGAGAATGAGCCACATCACAATCGTGCTTAATGAAAGATAGGAAGGAGAACGCACATGGGACAGAAAGTTAATCCACATGGCTTAAGAGTCGGTGTTATTAAGGACTGGGACTCAAAGTGGTATGCTGATGCTGATTTCAGTGATAATCTTGTTGAAGATTACAACATCAGAAAGTTCATCAAGAAACAGCTTTACAGCGCCGGCATCTCAAAAATTGAGATAGAGAGAGCATCTGACAGAGTTAAAATCTGCATTTACACAGCAAAACCAGGTGTAGTTATCGGTAAAGGCGGAGCTGATATCGAGAAGCTTAAAGCAGAAGTTCAGAAACTTACAGATAAGAAATTATCTATTGATATCAAAGAAATCAAGAAACCGGACGGAGATGCACAGCTCGTAGCAGAAAATATTGCTCAGCAGCTTGAAAATCGTGTATCTTTCAGAAGAGCAATGAAATCTGTTATGACAAGAACAATGAAGACTGATGCTAAGGGTATCAAAACTGCAGTTTCAGGTCGTCTTGGCGGAGCAGATATGGCCCGTACAGAGTATTACAGTGAAGGAACAATTCCTCTTCAGACATTAAGAGCTAACATTGACTATGGATTTGCTGAGGCAGATACAACATATGGAAAAGTTGGTGTTAAGGTTTGGATCTACAAAGGTGAGGTTCTTCCGGTTAAATCAAATAAGGAAGGGAGCGAACAGTAATGTTATTACCTAAGAGAGTTAAACATCGTAAGCAGTTTCGTGGTTCAATGGCTGGTAAAGCTACAAGAGGCAATAAGATAGTGTACGGCGAGTATGGTATTGTCGCTCTTGAACCTAAGTGGGTAACTTCAAGACAGATTGAAGCAGCCCGTATTGCAATGACACGTTATATCAAACGTGGTGGTAAAGTATGGATAAAGATTTTCCCAGATAAGCCTTATACTCATAAGCCATTGGGTGTCAGAATGGGTAAAGGAAAAGGTGGACTTGAATACTGGGTAGCAGTAGTAAAACCAGGACGTGTAATGTTCGAAATCGCTGGAGTTTCAGAAGAAGTTGCCAGAGAAGCATTACGTCTTGCAATGCACAAACTTCCTCTCAAATGTAAGGTAGTTTCTCGTGCGGATTTAGAAGGCGGTGATAACAGTGAAAATTAATAAATATGTAGAAGAATTAAATGCAAAGACATCTGCAGAATTAAATGAAGAATTAGTAGCTGCTAAAAAGGAATTATTCAATTTAAGATTCCAGAACGCAACAAACCAGCTGGATAACACAAGCAGAATTAAAGAAGTCAGAAAAAATATTGCAAGAATCCAGACAGTAATGGCTGCGAAAGCTGCTGAATAATCCGAGAAAGGAGAATTGTTGTGGAAGAAAGAAATTTAAGAAAAACTCGTACCGGCAAGGTAGTGAGCAATAAAATGGACAAGACAATCGTTGTTGCTGTTGAGGACCACGTAAAACATCCTCTTTACAACAAGATCGTTAAAAGAACTTACAAGTTACAGGCACATGATGAGAACAATGAATGCCAGATCGGTGATGTTGTAAAGGTTATGGAAACAAGACCTTTATCAAAGAACAAGAGATGGAGATTTGTTGAACTTATCAGCAGAGCTGAGTAATTTTATCTAATATTTTGAAGGAGGATTACCTGCATGATTCAGCAAGAGACAAGACTTAGAGTCGCTGATAACACAGGAGCAAAGGAACTTCTTTGCATCAGAGTTATGGGTGGTTCAACAAGAAGATATGCTAACATCGGAGACGTTATCGTTGCTACTGTTAAAGATGCAACACCAGGTGGCGTTGTTAAAAAAGGCGATGTTGTTAAAGCTGTAGTAGTTCGTACCGTTAAAGGTGCTCGTCGTAAAGACGGTTCATATATCAAGTTTGATGATAATGCTGCTGTAATTATCAAAGAAGATAAGAATCCAAAAGGAACACGTATTTTTGGACCAGTAGCAAGAGAGTTAAGAGACAAACAGTTTATGAAGATTGTTTCATTAGCTCCGGAAGTATTATAGGAGGTGTAACTGTGGCAACAATGAAAATTAAAAAAGGCGACCTTGTCAGAGTGATCACTGGTAAAGACAAGGACAAAGAAGGAAAAGTTGTATCAGTTGACGCAAAGAACAACAAAGTAGTTGTTGAGGGTATCAACATGATTACTAAGCACTGCAAACCAAGTGCACAGAACCAGAACGGTGGTATTGTTCACCAGGAAGCTCCTATTGATATTTCTAATGTAATGTATGTACACAAAGGAAAAACAACAAGGATAGGCTTCAAGATTGACGGGGACAAGAAAGTCCGCGTAGCTAAAAAAACAGGTGAAGTTATCGATTAATTAGGAAAGGAGGTCTGTAACTGTGAGCAGGCTCAAAGACTTATATAAAAGTGAAATAATCGATGCTATGGTAAAGAAGTTCGGATATAAGAACGTAATGGAAGTACCAAAAATCGATAAAATTGTTATAAACATGGGCGTTGGAGAAGCTAAAGACAATTCAAAGGTTCTTGAAGTTGCCGTAAAGGAACTTGAGACAATCGCCGGCCAGAAAGTTGTTACAACTAAGGCTAAGAATTCAGTAGCTAACTTCAAAATCAGAGAGGGTATGGCTATCGGATGTAAGACAACACTCCGTGGCGAGAAGATGTACGAGTTCCTTGATCGTCTCGTAAATCTTGCATTACCTCGTGTTCGTGACTTCAGAGGCGTAAGTGCTAATTCTTTCGATGGAAGAGGTAACTATGCATTAGGAATCAAAGAACAGATCATCTTCCCTGAAATCGAGTATGATAAGATCGATAAGGTAAGAGGTATGGATATTATTATCGTTACAACAGCAAAGACTGACGAAGAAGCACGTGAATTATTGAGATTATTCAATATGCCATTCAAAAAATAATTTAGGAGGGAAATTCAATGGCTAAAACATCTATGAAGATTAAGCAGCAGCGTAAACAGAAATTCTCTACAAGAGAATATACACGTTGCAAAATTTGTGGACGCCCACATTCTGTTTTAAGAAAATACGGAATATGCAGAGTTTGCTTCCGTGAATTAGCATACAAGGGACAGATTCCTGGCGTTAAGAAAGCAAGCTGGTAAGATACAGCAGCTAAATGAAATTTGAATTAATAGTTTAGGAGGACGAATCAGATGACAGATCCAATCGCAGATATGCTTACCAGAATTCGTAATGCAAATACATCTAAACATGATACAGTTGATGTTCCTGCATCAAAAATGAAAAATGCTATCGCTGAAATCCTTTTCAAAGAGGGATTCATTTCTAAGTATGAAATCATTGAAGATGGTAATTTCAAAAATATCCGCATTACACTTAAGTACGGCAAGGATAAAAATGAAAAGATTATTACAGGTCTTAAGAGAATCTCTAAACCGGGTCTTCGTGTATACGCAGGCAAGGAAGATTTACCAAGAGTGCTTGGTGGACTTGGAATCGCAATCATTTCTACAAACCAGGGTGTTGTAACTGACAAAGAAGCAAGAAAGCTTAATGTTGGCGGCGAAGTACTCGCATACATCTGGTAATTATTGAAACAAAATAACAGGCGCGTTAAGCGTCACATCCAATTAAGGAGGTAGACGGCATGTCACGTATAGGAAAAATGCCTATCGCTGTACCAGCAGGAGTTACTGTTGATATCGCAGAAAATAATAAAGTGACTGTAAAAGGACCAAAGGGAACTCTTGAAAGAGTATTACCTGCGGAGATGGAAATCAAGCTTGAAGGCGACACAGTTACTGTATCAAGACCTAATGACTTAAAGAAAATGAAATCATTACATGGTCTTACAAGAACTTTGATTAACAATATGGTAATTGGTGTTACTGAAGGTTATGAGAAGAGACTCGAAGTTAACGGTGTAGGTTACAGAGCTCAGAAGAGCGGAAAAGTTCTTAACCTTTCATTAGGTTATTCACATCCTGTAGATATGACTGATCCGGAAGGCATTGAAGTTGTAGTTGAAGGACAGAACTTAATCATCGTTAAAGGTATTGATAAAGAAAAAGTTGGCCAGTACGCTGCTGAAATCAGAAGCAAGAGAGAACCTGAACCATACAAGGGTAAAGGTATCAAGTATGTTGATGAGACAATCAGACGTAAAGTTGGTAAGACTGGTAAGAAATAATTAAAGGAGTGGAACAAAAATGGTTAGTAAAGAAAATAGATCTGTAGTTCGTCAGAACAAACACAGAAGAATCCGCAATCGTTTCAGCGGAACAGCTGAAAGACCAAGACTTGCTGTATTCAGAAGTAATAATCATATGTACGCTCAGATTATTGATGATACAGTTGGAAAGACAATCGTTGCAGCATCTACACTTGAGAAGAGTGTAAAGGCTGAACTTGAGAAGACTAATGACGTTGCAGCTGCTGCTCATTTGGGAACCGTTATTGCTAAACGTGCTCTTGAAAATGGCATCAACACTGTTGTATTCGACAGAGGCGGCTTCATTTATCAGGGAAAAGTAAAAGCATTAGCAGAGGCAGCCAGAGAAGCTGGCCTTGAGTTTTAGGCAGGAAGGAGAAACAAATGAGACATACAATCATTGATGCTGGCGCATTAGAATTAAATGAAAAAGTAGTATCAATTAAGCGTGTTACCAAGGTTGTTAAAGGTGGACGTCATTTCAGATTCTCCGCTTTAGTAGTAGTTGGAGACGGAAACGGTCATGTTGGTGCCGGAATTGGTAAAGCTATGGAAATTCCTGAAGCAATTCGTAAGGGAAAAGAGGATGCTATGAAGAAGCTTGTTTCAGTTCCTGTAGACGCTAACGGAAGTATCCCACATGATATGATAGGAGAATTCGGAAGTGCATCAGTACTTCTTAAGAGAGCTCCGGAAGGTACCGGAGTTATCGCCGGTGGTCCGGCTCGTAGCGTAATAGAGTTAGCAGGTATTTCAAATATCCGTACTAAGTCTTTAGGCTCAAATAACAAGCAGAACGTAGTTCTTGCTACAATCAAAGGCTTATCACAGTTAAAGACACCTGAAGAGGTTGCAAAACTTCGCGGTAAAACTGTAGAAGAGCTTTACAAATAAGGAGGTAGCGAAGAATGGCAGACAAGTTAAAAGTAACATTAGTTAAATCAACAATCGGTGCTATCCCAAAGCAGGTTAAAACTGTTGAAGCACTTGGACTTACCAAGCTTAACAAAACTGTTGAGTTACCAAACAATGATGCTGTTAAAGGTATGATTTGGAAGGTAAGACATTTAGTTAAGGTTGAAGAAATATAATACTTGGATAAGGAGGTGTAACGATGGATTTATCAAATTTACAGCCTGCAGAAGGCTCTAGACAGAGTGATAATTTTAGAAGAGGCCGTGGACACGGTTCAGGAAATGGTAAGACAGCCGGTAAAGGACATAAAGGACAGAAAGCTCGTTCAGGAGCTCCAAGACCTGGCTTTGAAGGTGGTCAGATGCCATTATACAGAAGATTACCAAAGAGAGGTTTTACTAACAGAAACAGTCTTGAAATCGTAGGAATTAACTTAAAAGCTTTAGAAGCATTTGAAGACGGAGCAGTAGTTACTGTGGATTCATTAATCGAATCCGGCATCGTTAAGAACCCTAAAGATGGAGTTAAGATTCTTGGAAATGGAGAATTAACTAAGAAGCTTACAGTTAAAGCTAATGCATTCAGTGCAAAAGCTAAAGAGAAAATTGAAGCTCTTGGTGGAACCTGCGAGGTGATTTAATGTTTAAAACATTAATTAATGCGTTCAAGGTAAAAGATATCAGACGCAAACTCTTTTTCACATTTTTAATGCTTATCGTCGTAAGAGTAGGAAGTATTCTTCCTATTCCCGGCGTTAATACAGATTATTTTTCAACAATGCTCAGCAATGATAACTTCAGTTTCATGAATGCTGTAACGGGTGGTTCATTATTGAACTTCTCCGTATTTGCATTGAGCATTACACCATACATTACTTCTTCAATCATTATGCAGCTTCTTGGTATTGCGATTCCAAAACTCGAGGAGTTACAGAAGGACGGAGAAGAAGGAAGAAAGAAAATAACTGCTATTACAAGATACCTGACAATAATCCTTGCATTGGTTGAGAGTATTTCAATGGTTATCGGATTCGGTAATCAGGGACTTATTATCGGATATGCATCAATGGATACACTTCATAAGGTTATGGCAGGTGCAATAATGGTAACAACCCTTACTGCAGGTTCAGCATTGCTTATGTGGATTGGTGAGAGAATCACTGAAAGGGGTGTGGGAAACGGTATTTCAATAGTACTTCTTATCAATATTGTTTCCAGAGTACCGGATGACTTTGCGACATTGTTTGAGTCTTTTATCAAAGGACAGTCAGTACTTAAAGCATCTGCAGCGATTGTAATAATTGCAGTAGTTATCGTTGGAGTAGTAATCCTCACAGTATTGTTATGTGATGGAGAAAGAAGAATACCGGTTCAGTATTCTAACAAAATCCAAGGAAGAAAGAGTTATAGTGGAAATTCATCGCATATTCCACTCAAAGTAAATACAGCCGGCGTTATTCCGGTGATTTTTGCTCAGTCACTTATGACATTTCCTGTTATGATTGCTTCATTGATTGGAAATGTTGACTATTCAACAGTAGGAGGAAAAATCCTTCTCGGATTATCATCAAACAACTGGTTCAACAGAAGTAATATGATTTATACGGTTGGTGTTATCTTATATATCGCATTGAATATTTTCTTTGCATATTTCTATACATCAATCACATTCAATCCTACTGAAGTGGCAAACAACATGAAGAAGAGTGGCGGATTTATTCCGGGAATCAGGCCTGGTAAGCCAACTTCAGATTACCTGACAAATCTCTTGAACAAAATAATTTTTATTGGTGTTATCGGACTTATCATTGTTGCGATTATACCGATTATTTTCTCAGGATTATTTAATGCAAATGTTTCATTCGGCGGTACATCACTTATCATTATTGTTGGTGTTGTCATTGAAACAATCAGACAGATTGAATCCCAGATGGTTGTTAGGGACTATAAAGGTTTCCTTAGCGAATAGTTTTGAAAGGGTAAAGGTAGTTTCATGAAAATTATTATGTTAGGTGCTCCTGGAGCAGGAAAAGGTACACAGGCAGATATGATCTGTGCAAAATACAATATTCCTCATATATCAACAGGAGATATTTTTAGAGCAAATATCAAAAATAATACAGAGCTTGGTCAGAAAGCCAAATCCTATATGGATCAGGGACTTCTTGTTCCGGATGAATTGGTAGTTGACCTTGTAGTTGACAGAGTTAAAACTGATGACTGCAAAAATGGTTATGTATTAGACGGTTTTCCAAGAACAATTCCTCAGGCAGAGGCACTTGAAAATGCACTTAAGGCATCCGGTGAAAATGTTGATTATGCAATTGACGTTGAAGTACCTGATGAAAACATTATCAAGCGTATGTCAGGAAGAAGAGCTTGTGTAACATGTGGTGCTACATATCATGTAGAATTCGCTCCTACCAAGGTTGAGGGCGTATGTGATAAATGTGGTGCAGAGCTTATTATCCGAGATGATGATAAGCCGGAAACAGTAAAGAACCGTCTTGCTGTATATCATGAGCAGACACAGCCACTCATTGATTTTTATGCAGACAGAAATGTTCTTAAAGAGGTTGACGGCACAAAGAAGCTTGAAGAAGTATTCGATGCCATTGTTGCTATATTAGGAGCGTAAAATATGTCTGTAACAATTAAGGCAGAACATCAGATTGAACTAATGCGGGAGGCCGGAAGGATTCTCGCAATAGTTCATGAAGAACTTGCAAAAATAATAGAACCGGGAATATCTACTTATGATATTGACAAAAAAGGAGAGGAAATCATCAGAAGTTACGGTTGCGTCCCTTCTTTTTTAAACTATCAAGGATATCCTGCTTCGATATGTGTTTCAGTTAACGAGGAAGTTGTTCACGGAATACCTTCCCGTAAGAGAATATTACAGGATGGCGACATAGTAAGCCTGGATGCAGGAGTGATATATAAAGGTCATCACTCTGATGCGGCAAGAACACATGCTGTGGGGAATATAACCAGAGAAGCAAGAATGCTTATGGCAGTAACAGAGCAGAGCTTCTTTGAGGGCATCAAATATGCTAAAGCCGGTAATTATCTTAACGATATATCGACAGCAATTGGCAATTATGCTAACCGCCTGGGTTGCGGAGTGGTCAGGGACTTAGCCGGACACGGAATAGGAACTTCACTTCATGAAGACCCGGATGTTTTCAATTTTCCACAGAGACATAAAGGCCTCAAATTGAGAGCCGGTATGACTCTGGCAATTGAACCAATGTTGACAACAGGTACACACAGAGTGGCATGGCTTGATGATGACTGGACGGTTGTCACAAGGGACGGCTCCTTAGCAGCCCACTATGAAAACACGGTGCTTATCACAGAAACGGGATGCGAAATCCTTTCGCTGCGAGGTGTGTGATGAGTGTTTTTGAAAAAGGCAGTTTATGCAGGTCCATTGCCGGACATGATAAAGATACTATATATATAGTAGTAAATGTCGGTCAACAGATTATGGTATGCGATGGCAGGTACAAGAAATTGGAAAATGCCAAGAACAAAAATCCAAAACATCTAATTTTACTTGACAGGGAAGATGAGGAATTAAAAGAAAAATTCCGGTCAGGTAAAGTGAGAAACGAGGATATCAAATATTCAATAAAAAATTATCTGATTCATATAAAGAAGAGTACAGGAGGAAAGTAAATGTCAAAATCAGATGTTATCGAAATAGAAGGAACCGTAATTGAAAAGCTTCCTAATGCAATGTTCCAGGTAGAGCTTGAGAATGGACATAAGGTTCTCGCTCATATCAGCGGAAAACTTAGAATGAACTACATCAGAATTATTCCTGGTGACAAGGTTACACTTGAATTATCACCATATGATCTTTCAAAAGGAAGAATTATCTGGAGAGATAAATAAAAATTATACTTGTAATATAGAAAACGTTGTGTTACAATATCAAGCGGACGTTTTTTTCAACTTTTATTTCAAAAGTTGCTTTTGTGGAAAGGAGGATTTCCCATGAAGGTTAGATCATCAGTTAAACCAATTTGCGAAAAATGCAAAGTTATCAGAAGAAAAGGAAACATTATGATCATCTGTGAAAATCCTAAGCATAAACAGAGACAGGGTTAATCACAGGAACCAATGAAAATAGACCGAAGGGAGTAGTATGCCCGTCGGGATATTTCTTTGCCTGCAACTATGCGGCTGCAGTGGCAGATATATAATAATGAAGCCACTTAAAATAAATTCACAACAAATTTTCAGAAAACGGAGGTGTAATGCACACATGGCTCGTATCGCTGGTGTAGATTTACCAAGAGAAAAACGTGTTGAGATCGGCCTTACCTATATTTATGGTATCGGCAGAATCAGCTCAAATCGTATTCTTGCTGAAGCTAAAGTAGATCCTGATACTCGTGTAAAAGATCTTACTGACGAAGAAGTAGGCAGAATTAAAGAAGTAATTGACGCTAGTCAGACAGTAGAAGGTGATCTCAGAAGAGAAGTAGCTCTCAACATCAAGAGATTACAGGAAATCGGATGCAACAGAGGCATTCGTCACAGAAAAGGTCTTCCGGTAAGAGGACAGAAAACAAAAACAAACGCTAGAACTCGTAAGGGTCCTAAGAAAACAATCGCAAACAAGAAAAAATAATACCCGATAATATAGAATAGATAACTATAACGGGAACCCATAAGGGAGGTTAGTTTAGAAAATGGCTAAAGTTACAAAAAAAGTGACAAAAAAGCGTGTTAAGAAAAACGTTGAACGCGGACAGGCACATATTCAGTCATCATTTAATAATACAATCGTTACTATTACTGATACAGAAGGTAACGCATTGTCATGGGCTAGTGCCGGTGGTCTTGGATTTAGAGGTTCAAAGAAATCTACTCCTTATGCAGCTCAGATGGCAGCAGAAACTGCAACTAAGGCAGCTTTAATACACGGATTAAAGACAGTAGATGTAATGGTAAAAGGACCGGGATCAGGTCGTGAAGCAGCAATCAGAGCTCTTCAGGCATGTGGTCTTGAGGTAACAAGCATTAAGGACGTAACACCGGTTCCACATAACGGATGTCGTCCACCAAAGCGTAGAAGAGTCTAATAGGAGGTGTTAAAGAATGGCAGTTAATAGAGTTCCTGTTCTTAAAAGATGCAGATCACTTGGACTTGATCCAGTTTATTTAGGAATAGATAAGAAATCAAACAGAAAATTAGAAAGAGCCGGCAGAAAAGTAAGTGAGTACGGACTTCAGCTTCGCGAAAAACAGAAAGCAAAGTTTATATATGGCGTTCTTGAGAAACCTTTCAGAAATTATTTTGAAAAGGCTGACAGAATGAGCGGTATGACAGGTGAGAACCTTATGTCAATGCTTGAACTCAGACTTGACAACGTTATATTCAGATTAGGCTATGCCAGAACAAGAAAAGAAGCAAGACAGATTGTAGATCACAAGCATGTATTGGTTAACGGTAAATGTGTAAACATTCCATCATACCTTGTAAAAGCTGGCGATACTATCGAAATCAAAGAAAAAGCTAAGTCATCAGTAAGATATAAAGCAATCCTTGAAGTTACAGAGGGTAGACTTGTACCAGAATGGCTTGAAGCAGATCATGAGAATCTTAAAGGAACAATCAAATCAGTTCCAACAAGAGAAATGATCGATGTTCCGGTTAACGAAATGCTTATCGTCGAGTTATATTCTAAATAATAGACTATAATTTGTAGATGACAAACCCAATAAAGGAGGGGCTTTTAGTGTTCGAATTTGAAAAACCAAAAATTGAAATCGAAGAGATATCTGAAGACAAAAGATATGGCAGGTTTGTTGTAGAACCCCTTGAAAGAGGTTATGGAACAACTCTCGGCAACTCACTCAGAAGAATTATGCTTTCATCTCTTCCGGGTGCAGCAGTAAGCCAGGTAAAAATCGAGGGCGTATTACATGAATTCAGTCCGATTCCGGGCGTAAAAGAAGATGTCAGCGACATCATTATGAACATCAAAAATCTTGCCATCAAGAATAACAGCGATTCAAACGAGCCAAAGATTGCTTACATTGAATGTGACGGAAGAGAAGGCGTTGTGACAGCAGCCGATATTCAGGCAGATTCAGATATTGAGATTTTGAATCCGGATCAGGTTATCGCAACATTGAATGGTGGAAATGACTGTAAGCTTTTCATGGAACTTACTATCACAAAGGGAAGAGGATATGTAAGCGCTGATAAGAATAAGACTGAGGATACACCAATTGGTGTTCTTTCAATCGATTCAATTTATACACCGATTGACAGAGTAAATCTTTCTGTGCAGAACACTCGTGTTGGTCAGATTACTGATTACGATAAACTTACATTAGAAGTATATACCAACGGAACAATATCACCGGATGACGCTGTAAGCCTTGCTGCAAAGGTACTTAGCGATCATTTGAGTCTCTTCATTGACCTTTCTGAGACAACAAAGGAAATCAGTACTATTGTTGAAAAAGAAGACAATGAAAAAGAAAAAGTTCTCGAGATGAATATTGATGAACTTGAACTTTCAGTTCGTTCATACAACTGTCTCAAGAGAGCCGGAATCAACACCGTTGAAGAATTATGTAACAAAACATCTGAAGATATGATGAAGGTAAGAAACCTCGGACGTAAGTCATTGGAAGAGGTTCTTGCCAAATTAAAAGAACTCGGCTTACAGCTTAACTCAGGCGTCGAGTAAAATGATTTAGGAGGAAGCACAAATGGCAGGTTATAGAAAGCTTGGAAGAACAGCTGACCAGAGAAAAGCTTTAATCAGAAACCAGGTAACAGCATTGCTTTACAATGGCAAAATTGTTACAACTGAAGCCAAGGCTAAGGAAATCCGCAAAGTTGCTGAAGGACTTATTGCTTTAGCAGTTAAGGAAAAAGACAACTTTGAAACTGTAAAAGTAACAACAAGAGTAGCTCGTAAAGATAAAGATGGAAAAAGAGTTAAAGAAGTTGTTGATGGAAAGAAGAAAACTGTATATGACAATGTAGAGAAGGAAATCACAAAGGATATGCCTTCAAGAGTACATGCCAGAAGACAGATGATGAAAGTACTTTATACAGTAACTGAAGTTCCTGACACCGCAGCAGGCAGAAAAAGAAATACAAAGACAGTCAGCATTGCTGATAAATTATTCACAGAAATTGCACCTAAATATGTAGATCGCAAGGGTGGATATACTAGAATTGTTAAAATCGGACCACGTAAGGGCGATGCAGCAATGGAAGTTATTCTTGAATTAGTATAATTTAGAATAATACAGGACATATAGGGACGAATGCAGTTTTGCGTTCGTCCGTCTTTTTTTAGAATGGGGAAAGGAATTGTTATGAGTATAGTTAGGACAAAAGAACTTGTATTTGAATACATCAGACGCGATGAAGAAGGCAATGTTGAAGGTATCAATACAGCAATTGACCATGTGAATCTGAAGATTGCAGAAGGCAGTTTCATAGCAATTCTTGGACATAATGGTTCAGGGAAATCAACTCTCGCCAAACATATAAATGCTTTGCTTACTCCAACGGAGGGAGCAGTTGTTTTTGATAATATGGATACATCGGAGGAGGCGAATCTGTGGAATATCCGCCAGAAAGCCGGAATGGTATTTCAGAATCCCGATAACCAGATTATCGGCACTGTGGTGGACGAGGATGTAGCCTTCGGACCGGAGAATCTTGGTGTGCCCAGTGAGGAGATTTGGGACAGAGTGACAAAGGCCCTGGAGGATGTTGGTATGACCGCATACAGGGATTATTCGCCGAGCAAGTTGTCAGGCGGACAAAAACAGAGAGTTGCGATTGCCGGGGTAATGGCGATGCATCCGAAATGCATAATAATGGATGAGCCTACGGCCATGCTGGATCCAAATGGTCGCAGAGAGGTATTGCAGGCGGTCAAGGAATTAAATGAGAAAGAAAAAATCACAGTTATACTCATCACGCATAATATGGATGAGGCTGTTTTAGCAGATAAAGTATTTGTAATGGATAAGGGAAAAATCGTCATGGAGGGAACTCCCCGCGAAATTTTTTCCAATGTTGAGAAACTTAAGGAAGTCAGACTTGATGTACCGGATGTGACGGAGATGGCATATTTGCTTTCAAAGGCGGGTTTGCCCATCAGAAAAGATATACTTACCAGAGAGGAGCTGGTGAATGAATTATGTCGATTATATTAGATAATATCAGCTACACATATGGCGTGGACTCCGGTTTTTCAAAGCAGGCGCTTAAGGATGTCAGTCTCGTAATTGAAAAGAATGAATATATTGGATTAATCGGTCATACGGGCTCCGGAAAATCAACGCTTGCACAAATGCTCAACGGGCTGCTCAAGGCGACCGAAGGCAGGATATTTTACGATGAGCAGGACATATATGATGATAATTTCAAAATGAAGGAGCTTCGCAAGAAGGTTGGTCTGGTATTCCAGTATCCGGAGCATCAGCTTTTTGAATCAACGGTATTTGCGGATGTTTGTTTTGGACCTAAGAATCTCGGCCTTAACAAAAAGGAAACCGAACTGAGGGCCTTTGAAGCCCTTGAACTGGTGGGATTTGAAAAAGAACTCTTCTACAGCTCACCATTTGAATTATCCGGCGGACAGAAGAGAAGGGCAGCCATTGCAGGAGTAGTAGCAATGAGACCGGAAGTGCTTATTCTTGATGAGCCAACAGCAGGGCTCGACCCGAAGGGCAGGGATGAGATTTTTGATATGGTAACGCACTTAAAAGAGAAGCTTGATATGACTGTCATTCTTGTATCCCACTCAATGGAGGATGTGGCCAGGTATGTGGACAGAATTCTGGTTATGAATGACGGCAAATTAATGTATGACGATACACCAAAGGCCGTATTTTCGCATTATAAGGAGCTTGAGGCCATTGGCCTTGCGGCACCGGAAGTAACCTATGTAATGAACGATTTAATCAAGAGAGGAATCAATGTGGATGCTTCTGCCATCACTCCGGAGGAGGGAGTAGCAAGCATTTTAGAACAATTTAGGAATAAGGGAAGAATATGATTGTAAAACATGAAAAAGATCCTGACATTCGTGAGGATGGCTCTGAATTAGTAAATTATGATAATCAGGATTTCAAGATTTTTTCGAGAAGAAATTATATTATTGCAAACCAGACATTTCCGATGATGGTTATGCACTGGCATACCGACATTGAGATAATTTACATAAGGAAGGGCAGTGTAAGCTACCAGCTCAACGGGCGCAAGGTAGTGATGAAAAAGGGTGAGGGAATAATTGTCAATTCACGTCAGATGCACTGTATCCAGACAGAAAACGAGGACTGTATACTTGACTGCCTTATTTTTCATCCTCTGGTACTGTGTGCAACAAGATATGTTGAAAATAATTTTGTGCTCCCGATAATCAATAATGATTATCTGCCGTACATTATGCTTTCGGATAAGATTGAATGGCAGAAAAGAATACTTCATTTAACCAGTGAAATATTTGAATGGTCTGAAAATGAAAACTGTGAAATGGAACAGCTGTCCACTCTTATGATGCTGTGGAAAATATTGTACGACAACCTTGATATCGACACGGAAGAAGTGGTTGACAATAATCTTGAAATAGTGAAAAAAATGATTGAATATATCCATGCCGAATATGCGGAACAGATAAAACTGGAAGACATTTGCAGGCAGGGAGGTGTTGGCAGAACACATTGCGCAAAGCTTTTTGACAAATATACCAATATGACTCCTATGGAATTCCTGAAGAATCACAGGTTAAGCAAAGCCGTGGAACTTTTACTCGATACGGATATGAGTGTATCCGATATTTCCTACGAGGTGGGATTTTCCGGACCGGCATATTTCACCAAATCATTCAGGGAAAAAATGGGCTGCAGCCCGCTGGATTACAAAAAAGAAATACTTAGCAGAAAAATATAGGGATACGAAAGCCGTCTTCGCATGAAGGCGGCTATTTTGTTAAATAAGTATAAAATCCATTGACAAAAAATAAGTAATATGTTACATATTAATACGTAAAGGGAAAGGTAATATATTACATAACAGGTGAATAGTATGAATTACAACGAAGAAGTTAACAACTATGATGTTAATTTTGAGGGTATTGAAGAGGGGTATTTTTTGGTCGGACTGCTCAGCGCCTTCAATAATTTGTATCAGACTACAGCTGACGCGGCGATTAAGGAGATAAGCTGGAAGCAGATGTTTTCCCTGATCTGTATCAATATGTGTAAGGTGGCGCCGTCAATCAATGAACTTGCAGACATAATGGAGTCATCCCATCAGAATGTGAAGCAGATTCTTTTGAAACTGGAGAAGAAAGGCTTTATATATTTTGAAACGGACGAGAAGGACAAGCGAAAGCAGCGCATTTACATTGCTGACAGAGCAGAGAAGTTTTTCGAAGAGCTGGGGGACACGGGAAACAGGTTTATGAGCAGTATTTTTGCAGATATTCCGACCGAACAGCTGCAGGTAACCATCAAAACAATTGCCCATATGGAGCAGAATCTTAAGAAAATGAGAGGTAAGAAGAATGAAAGTATTAGTGACATACAAGAGTAAAACAGGATTTACAAGAGAATATGCGGAATTTATTGCAAAAGAACTGGCAGGGGATGCCATGGACATCAAAAAAGCCGGAGCAAAAGTAATGAAAAACTATGATGTTGTTATTCACGGTGGAAGTATTTTTGCAGGGCTTATAGGGGGGCTTAAGAAGGCGAGAAGTAATTTCTTGAAGAGCGGAGCAGGATGTTTCGTTATTTTTGCAGTTGGGGCAACACCTGCCAAGGTTACGGACAATGTTGAGAATATCTGGAATAACAATCTCCTTGAGGAGGAAAAGACGCTGAACAATCACTTCTATCTTCAGGGCGGACTGCGTTATGAAGAAATGGGATTTATGTCCCGCAAGCTTATGACCATGATGGCAAATAAGCTTCAGGCTGATAATAAATGTCCGAAGGATGATCCTAATGAAGTTGATATCAGTAAGTCCTATGATATATCATCACCGGAATATGCGCTTCCGCTGATTGAATACGTAAGAACTCTTGGATAAAAAAATGGTGCTGCAGATTGTGGTCTACAGCACCATTAATTATTTTTTAATGATTTCAGATGAGTTAAGATTGATTACCATTGCAGGTCTTATTCCAAAATCTGAGCATGATACATAGTAGTCTTTGAATGTCAATGAGTCGCCGCCCTTGTCAAAGTTGGCAAGAACCCCCTTGCCCACGCTATCAGGACTTGGATCCCTCAGCCACCAAAGCATGGTATCAGAACCGTATCCGTCAACTATCTGGCCCTTGTAAAATGAGCTTTCATTTGCTGAAGCGGCCTGCTCCGTTACTTTTGCATATTTGCTTACGCCGGCTTCGTCAAACCAGCTCAATTCTTCTTCGGAAAGAAGGAACACCAAATCAGTGGTTTCAATCGTGCCGCCGGCATTGGCGTTAAGTGGATTGGCCATGGTAGGATGGACTGTCGGAATGATGGCATCACGCTGAGCCTCGGTAAAACCGTGCAGGAATCCGGATTCCTCGCTGTATGCATTGTTGCTTTCATAGGTTGCTCCGGCTGTAGGCGCCTGGTCCTCGAAGGTTACCCTGGAGTCACTGCTGTTAAGCCAGATTCTTATGTTGGATATGCTCCAGTCATTGTTGCCGCGCCATTTGGCAGCTTCATTTGGATTGGCAAGAATTTTCTTGGCGGCATCCTGACTTTCAAAAGGCTCCCATTTTCCGCCTTCAGCAGTATCAAAGGCTTTGAATGTAAGTATTTTCTCGGATACAACAACAGCTGTATTATTGTCATTGATTTTGAGTATTATCCAGTCTATGTCGGCATCGTTATATTTGCCGAAAGTTATGGTATCCGCCACCTTGTAGTCCGTGTTGTTTTCCGCTGAAGGAGCCTGTGTCCCTGCCGGCGTGTTACTATCCGCCTGTCCTGAAACAGATGGCGAACCACTGTCGGATGACTTACCGCCCTTGTTATTTCTCACCGTTAAAATAACGACGAGAACTGCGGCGATTACTGCGATAGCAGCAACTCCAAAGAACAGAGGTTTTGCTTTCCTGCCGGAAGGAGTATTGCTGTCAACCGTCTGCACTGCAGGACCGGCCTCGCTGACAGCCTGCGGATGTATTATTTTGTTGATTCCGTCCAACAGTCGCTCGTCCTTGTCCGGAGTATTAAGTATCCACTGGTGGGTCATAAGAAAATATTCCATCGATTTATTGAGTTCAACATCCTCCAGCTGGTATACGATAATCGGTTTCTTATGGCTGACGGCCCTGTCGATTTCCCTCAATACGTGTGGGGAAGAATTGGAATTTTTCGACAGGAGCAAAACAACCAGTCTGCAGTTATCGATTGCACCCACAAGTTCTGCGGCATATTCGTGTCCCGGTGTAATATCCCTTGAAGCGATAAAACAGTCATATCCCTTCGATTCAATCAGACTGCACACCTTGCCTGCAAGTTCTGATTCTCTCGAGGAATACGAAATAAAAATCTCTTTCATAATGCTTGTCCCTCTTATTTTGATAGTATAATTATAAATTGGATAAAAAATTACATCAAGTAAACTTTTTATAAACTTTGCCAATATGCGATGTATATGGTAAAATAGTAGTAATTATCTCTATAGGAGCAAAATAGTATGAGATATTCAAATGTTGTCAGGGCATCCTTTGCGGAACGCCTGAATAGATTTGAAGCTTATGTGGATTTGGATGGGGTAAGAACCCTGGTGCATGTCAAGAATACCGGCAGGTGCAGAGAACTTCTTTTGCCATCAAGTACGGTTATTCTGGAGAAAGCATCGAATCCTGCAAGAAAGACGGCCTATGATTTGGTTGCCGTGTACAAAGAGGGCTTCGGACTTATCAATATGGACAGTCAGGCGCCTAACAAGGTGGTGGCGGAGTGGCTTTCAAATCAGGGCTATTCCTACATCAAACCGGAATACACATACGGCTCCTCGCGAATTGATTTTTACATGGAGAAGGACGGGGAAAAATATCTCATGGAAGTAAAGGGATGCACGCTGGAAGTGGATGGTGTGGGTTATTTTCCTGACGCTCCTACACAAAGGGGTGTGAAGCACCTTGAAGAGCTTATCAAGGCAGCAATGGAGGGCTATCATGCTTCGATTGCTTTTGTTATCCAGATGAAAGGGATTGAGAAGGTATATCCCAACAGGGCGATGCAGCCGGAATTCGGGGAAACCATGGACAGAGCGAGGGCAGCGGGAGTAAAAGTATTAGGTCTTTGCTGCGAGGTTGAAGAGGATGGAATGAGCATTATTAAATGCGTTGAGATATAAATTATCAAACATAAGTTAAGAGGTAAAATATGCGTAAGAAGATAGAAATAATAATAGGAATAGCATTTGCATTCATGATGCTTTATCTGATATTATTTATTGCTTTAGGGGAATCGATGAACCCCGGGGAAAGCAGGGTATTTTACGAGGATTATGTTGAACTGAAGGATGCGACTCTCGAATGCGGAGCAGGAACGGATAAGGTGACAATTCCCTTTACCCTGACAAAGGTCAATGAAAAATACAGCAAATACAAAGGCAAATTCGTATATTCCATCGCACTCCCTAAGGACAATACGGATGGAAAATGGATTATGCTGTGGAATCACGGCAACGATTTCAAGGCATATGTCGACAATACGGAGTTTTACGATTACAATACCGATAATTCAAGATTCCTTGGAAATTCCAGTCCTTACAGCTACATATTCATGAAGCTTCCGGAGGGCGCTGCCGGCAAAACTCTTCGTATCGAAATCAATAAACCTTTCTCATATGCGGTGGACAAGGTATTTATCGGCGACAAAGGTGATATGTTCTTATCCGTATTTAAGCCCTTTGTGGTTGAGAATTTACTGGGCATAATTCTGATAGTGTTCAGTGTGGGATGTTTTTTTGCCAGTATCATACTCAGAATTTATACAAAGCACAGCCTCAATCTTCACTATATGAGCCTGGGTGTTTTTGTAACCGCAATCTGGATATTGACCAACAGTGCGTCCAGACAGTTCATTTTCCCTAATGTATCCGTTGTCAGGGATGCGGCATATATTTCGGTTTCAGTGCTGTTGATGCCGTTCTTAATCTACATTAATAGGGTGCAGAAAAAGCGCTATTTTGCCCTCTTTACTGTGGTTGAAGCAATAACTTTTGCCGGCTTCCTTGCAGTTAATATTACCTACTGGCTTGGTGCTTCAACTCTGCACAAGCTGTTTGTAATTACTGAAATTGTAAGCGGTCTGGTTATCACCACGATTCTGGGTACAATCGTATATGATATAATTAAAAAGAGAATCAGGGATTATTTGCTGTCAGCAATGTCCATGGGCGCGATATGCATAGCCGGAGTTATTCAGATTATTTTGTATATATTGATGAATGAAAGATTGTATACCGGTATAGTGATAGAGATTGGATTGTTCTTCACTCTGGTATTCGCGATTAGTGCTGCATATAAGAACTATGTTGTGCTAAATTCGGAAAAGGAGGCAGCAATTCGCGCCAGCGAGGCAAAGGCACAGTTTCTTGCCAATATGTCCCATGAAATAAGAACGCCTATTAATGCCGTTCTGGGAATGAATGAGATGATACTCAGAGAAGAAAAAAATCCTCAGATTCTGTCCTATTCAAGGGATATCAACAGTGCCGGCAAAACATTACTGTCCCTGATTAACGATATTCTGGACTTCTCTAAAATCGAATCCGGAAGAATGGAGCTGATTAATGTTCAGTACGAAATCACATCGCTGCTGAACGATACATATAACATGATTATCCGTCGTGCCTCGGACAAAGGTCTTAAGCTGTCCTTCTCCTGCAATGAAGAGGTACCAAAGAGACTGCTGGGAGATGAGACCAGAGTAAGACAGATGATGATTAATCTCCTTACCAACGCGGTAAAATATACTGACAAGGGAGAAGTAAAGTTGAGACTGGATTATGAAATGATTGATTTGTTCAGCCTCAAACTCATTATATCCGTGGAGGATACCGGAAGGGGAATCAAAAAAGAAAACATCGATAAATTGTTTGCTTCCTTCCAACGTGTGGATGAAGCCAACAACAGAAATATCGAAGGTACGGGTCTCGGTCTGAGTATAACCCAGAGCTTTGTCAATATGATGAATGGTAAAATGAGTGTAACCAGCGAATATGGCAAGGGCTCCACCTTTACGATCGAAATACCGCAGGATATTGTATCTGACGAGCCGGTGGGCAAGTGGAATTTTGATGAGCTCAGCAAGGAAACCATGGCTGAAAAATACAAGCCTCTCTTTAAGGCAAAGGACGCAAGAGTTCTTGTGGTAGATGATGTCAAGGTTAATCTTGGAGTATTCAAGGGACTGCTGAAGCATACGGAAGTTGCGGTTGATACGGCGGAGAGCGGTAGGGAATGTATAAGAAAATGCGAAGAAACAAAGTATGATATCGTTTTTCTGGACCATATGATGCCTGATATGGATGGCATTGAGACTTTTAATGAATTGCAAAATGATAAGAATTCTCTTAACCGCGAGACTCCGGTAATCATGCTTACGGCAAATGCAATATCGGGAACCAGGGAAAAATACCTTGATATGGGCTTTGCGGATTATCTCTCCAAGCCTATCGTGAGTGAAAAATTAGAGCGCAAAATGATTAAATTCATTCCGGAACATCTGGTCACATATGATTTTGATGAAAAAGAAGACGAGGATGGCGTTGGCTCTGTGGATGAAGCTGTGGAGGAAACAGGCTGGCTTGCAAAAGCAAAGGAGTTTCTTGATACGGATAAAGGAATCGACTTTTGTGGGGATGTCGAGGATTTCTACTTTAAAATGTTAAAGGATTATGCAAATGAACCATCGGACGAGCAACTGTGCCGCTATTATGATGAAGGAGATTGGGAAGCTTACGAGGTCAGGGTACACGGGCTTAAGACATCATCATTGATTATCGGAGCCATTGAACTTTCCGATATGGCAAGGGCTCTGGAAATAGAGGTACATGCAGGAAATTTTGGCAGAATACCACAGATGCATAAGCGCTTTATTAGGGAATACCGTTCAATCATCGGAAAGATTCTTGAATTGACAGAAGAGGGGTAACTGTTGCACAGGAAAAGGATGGGAATTGAAAAAGGAGAATGCCTATGGGAGTATTTAACAATGAAATTCTGGCAAAATTTGTTAATCAGATTGATAGTGAGTGTTCGAGAGATTTTGAACCTGCTGAAATCTGTGAATGCTTGTTGTTGGACATGAGCGATATCTATCAGATTGGAAAAGCCACATTCGAATTTATTGAGCCGGCGTCGCCGTTGCGCCCTGACGGAATACATATCGAAAAAGTGGTTATTGACAGAAACAACAGCCGATTTGGGGATATGTACCAATACTATACCCAGACTGGGGACAGAGGAAGCTTCAAGATTGTCACCTATTCAATGGAAAATGTACACTGGACGGATATTGAGAAGGAAGAAATAGAATATATTCTTACATATTTTTACAAAACGGCATCCAGATATGTGATTACCAAATTACTTCGCAAGAGCCTTGCCATGGATATGATGACCGGTGTGTACAATCAGGCCGGCTTCCTTGCATATATCGAAAAACAGATGGCGACAAAGCAGGCATACAAGTACTATACAGTATTTTTGAATGTGCGCAATTTTGGATTCGTCAACAAAGTATTTTCGCATCAACAGGGGGACGAAATACTTAGAAAATATGCGCAGGCGGTCAATGCCCTTGTCGAGGGCGATGAAATTGTCGGACGTGTGGGAGGGGACAATTTTGTTGTATATGTCCATAAGGATAATATTGACAGATTTCTGGATGCGGTGGACAAAATTGTGATCGAGCATGATTTTGAAGGCGTATACAGAAAATTTGAATTTCCTTCAATCAAGGGGATTGCCTCGATGGAGGGACTCAACAACAGCCATGACATTATGAATAAATGCGGAATGGCATATCAGTTTGCCAGAAAAACAAAATCCGGAAAGGCATATTTTGCCAGAGATTTGTACGAAAAAGTCATGAAGCAGCAGGAGTATGTAATAAACTTCACGGAAGCTATTGAGAACGAGGAATTTGTGGTATATTACCAGCCCAAAATTGATGTCGACAATAATTCCCTGGTGGGTGCGGAGGCGTTAGTCAGATGGCAGCGGGACAGTCAGCTGATTATGCCGATGGAATTCATCCCGAGTCTTGAGCAGAACGGAAGTATTCGAATCCTTGATTACTATGTTTTGAAGAAGGTCTGTGAACAGCTTGACCGTTGGAAGAAAAACGGAATGCAGATAATCAGGATTTCGGTCAACTTCTCAAGAAAACATTTTGAGGAGGAGGGCTTTGTTGAAAAGATTATCAATATTGTTTCGTCATATAATATTGAGCCTAATTATATTGAGATTGAATTGACGGAAAGCGACAGCTATCAGGATTATGATGTGATGTCCAAGGCAGTCAATCAACTCAAGGCATATGGAATCCATGTATCAATTGATGATTTCGGAGCATTATATTCATCCTTCAATTTGATAAAGAATACCGGATTTGATATTGTCAAGATTGATAAATCCTTCATACCTAAGGAATCGCAGTATGAAAATAGGGAAAAGGAATTTACCTTGTTCAGGAATATCATGAATCTCATAGCTGAGCTGAACATGGAATCTATCGTGGAAGGTGTGGAAAGCGTTGAACAGCTGGAATTTGTAAAAGCCAGCAACTGCAAGTTTGTTCAGGGATATCTTTTTGATAAACCAATGCCTTGCGAGGAATTTGAAAAGCGTCTGGGAGACTGGAAGTATACGATTCCGGATGAAGGAATGTGATTATTGACAAAGTCGGATGATATGTTAATATATTGATATTGCATTTATATAAGGAGAAATAAGATGAAAGAAAATAATGGGGCACATAATATAATTGGAGCAAAAAGATTAAGTGAAAACTCAATATTGCTATATTCAATCATATTCTGTCTGACTACTTTATTAATATTCGGATGGTTCGCAATTTATAACAAATCTCTGGTATATACAGGGGATGCATATTATCAACATTATCCATTGCTGGTTCAGCTTAGACGTGTATGTAGTGATTTTTTTCATGGAAAAGGCTTTGATTCGTTAATGCCCTTCGTCGGACAGGGAGTGGATACATTTGGCAATTTCTCCATTATGCTTACAGATCCGTTTAACTATATAGCTGCAGCATTTCCTGTAAGCAAGATGGACATAGGATATTCAGTAGCATATGTTTTAAGAATGTATTGCGCCGGATTATCAGCCTTGGTCTTCTTTAGAAGTATTAAATTTTCATCCAGGCAGCAGATTATCGGTGCAATCAGTTATGCATTATGCGTATGGGCGATTATGTGTCGTTCACAAGCTTTTTTTGTCAATCCTTTGATATTATTTCCTCTGCTGATTCTCGGAATTGACAAGGTGTTTGAAGGAAAAAGACCATATTTACTTATATTCAGTATTACAGCGTCACTAATAACATATTTCTATTTTGCGTATATGTCTGCAATCGGCTGCGTGGTTTATGTTATTTTCAAATTATGTTTTGACAGAAAACTCAATTTTGACAGAACGGCAAAAAATATACTTAAAATATGGGGTAAACTTATTGCATACATAATCATTGCAGTATTGTTGGCGTCGATAGTGCTTGTTCCTATGCTTGTCAGCGTTATGAATACAAGTACTGAGGCAGGTGTAAAAATTAAATATATATTTGATATGAGACAATTTGCATTGTATCTGACATCGCTATTTACTACAACGCAACCAATAGGCAATTACTCATTTATGTGTGTGAATGCATTTATGTTGGCTTTATTCCCTGCAATGATAATGAACCTTGGAAAGAAGGAAAGAAGATTTCCTGCGATTGTTGCTGTATTCTTCCTGATTATGGCAGCATTTCCTGCATGGAGCAGTATGATGAACGGCTTTAGCTATTCTGTAGGAAGATGGTATTATATTCTTATGTTTTTCCTGATATGGGGTCTTACTGACTGCATAGAAGATATGGATAAGGAGAAAAGCAAGGCACTGCTAAAATTTGAAAAAATATGGGTTATTGCTCTTGCGTTGATTCTTATTATTGCAGTATTTGTATTGCAGGCCGGTTCTTCGCAGGAATTGTGCCTGGGAATTTTCAATATTGCAGGAATGATGTATTTTATGTTTTACAGACATAAGAAAGTGTTTACTCAATGTCTTGCTGTGGGAGTTCAGATTGGACTATTCTTCATTATATATTTTAATCCGGTCACTTCAAAGGCGTTACTAACCGGTATGAACCATAATCTTTGCTATGATAATTATCAAAAATCATTATTGCAGGTTAAATCGTCATTGAATCCTAATTACAGAATTGAGACATCTGCCAGTGTTACAAAAAAAGGAGAATATACAGATTACTCTCCTGCACGGTCGGCAAACGAAGGAATCTACTGGAATGCAAATGACGGAGTGACATATTTATCAACACTTAACAGTAATTTTCGCAAATATAATGAAGATTTAGGCAATTCTTCAAGTGTTATGAGAAGAACGATTTTTTGCGGATATGATAACCGATATCGTATGCAGATGCTGGCAGGAGTGAAATACTACCTCACTCCGGGTGAAGACAAGAATAAGTATGGAATAAAGGAAGAGTTCAATCATATCGGCGTAAAAGATGGTGTAAGAATATACAAATCAAAATATGATACATCGCTGGGATATATGTTCTATAATGCGATGTCAGAAGAAGAATATGAGAAATTAACTCCGATTCAAAGAGAGCAGGCACTGATGGAGAATGTTGTACTTAGTTCAAAGGAGATGGATTCATTAACCGATTATTATTCCGATGCAAAATATGAGGATAAAGCGGTTAAGATTAACAGTGCTGTTTCGTATAAATCTTCAATTAAGCCGGTGAACAATAAATTCAGTATAGAAAACGATGACAAATTCCTGGAGATTAATCTTAATAAGTTTGAAAATTGCGAATTATATGTTCAGATTAACGGAATGTATAAGGAAGCGTTTTCGAAAGAAAAGACTAATGAGCTGGAAGAAAAAGATAGCACCGACGAAGTACTGATGAACAAAGTATATATTCCTCGAAATAACTTTACCATTGATGTTATTAAAGGTAAAGTCACGAAAGGGGTTGCTAACTTAACAGACAAAGAGAATCAGGCAAATAGAGACCTTCATGACTTTACTGTTAATATGGGATATTTTAGTAAAGTTGAGGGCAGTATTAAACTCAAGTTTAGTGAGCCGGGCAACTATAGCTATGACAGCATTGAAGTTTATGCAATTCCTATTGAGGCATTCGAAACTCAGGCAAAGAATCTGGAATCCCGTGGAATGGATGTTGTGAAATACGGTGATGATGTATTGAAAGGCAATGTCAACGCAAAAGATGATGGTATTTTGTATCTGAGTGTCCCTAAGCAGGGCAGATGGACTGCATATGTGGACGGTGAACAAACAGAAATATATTCAGTGAATACCGCATACATGGGAATTCCGGTTAAGAAGGGTAATCACAAAATAGAATTGAAGTACCGTTCCACGGGAGCACCTATTGTCTATTATATGACGGCAGCGGGAATTCTGGGATTGTCAGCAATAATCGGATGGGACATTTATTCGACTAAGAAAAAGAAAAGGGCTGCTTTGAATTCAGAGGGCGACCACAAATAAAAATACGATTAGCTACAAGTTGTTCTATGACTTGTAGCTATTCTTATGCTATAATGATAACAGCAATGAGATTGGAGTGGGTCAGAATGGAAAAAAATGATTTTAGCAAAAAATTACTTAAAGCCGGTGGCGTGATAGCTCATATTCTGGAAATTGTGATGGCACTTTTTGTCCTTTTTGCAATCGGCGTTCAGCTGGTAAGGGTCTGCAAGGAAATGTATTTTTTTGTTGTTGATGCAGAATCTCACAAGTTCCTGGAAATGCTTGCGAACATTCTTGTAATTGTGGTAGGAATAGAATTCTTTGCTCTTTTGTGCAAGCCAAGTGTCAGCAGAGTATTTGAGGTAATAGTATTTGTGTTGGCAAGACATATGATTGTGTATGAGACATCAGCACTTGAGGATTTGCTGGTAGTTATCAGCATTGTTATTGTTGGATTGGTCAGCATCTGGATTAAGAATCCTACTCACTTTTTCAAGAGGAAAAAAGACATGCCGGTGGAGGAAATCAGAGAAGAACTCAAAGGAGATGACGAGTTGGGGGACTGATTTCATCAAAGTGAATGAAGAAGGATTTCACAGTATGAATCAAATTAATTGACATTGTGTTTTTTCTAAAATATACTGAATATATTGCAAGTTAATTTTTTTGGGGGATATTAACTATGGATAATAAAGCAGAAAATAAACAGCGTATCATGGAATCAGCACTCCATCTGTTTTCAGAGAAGGGTTTTGATCAGGTAAGCATAGAAGACATCTCGGAGATGAGTGATGTTCCGTTAAGTACAATGACACACTATTACAAGACGAAGGAAGCAATTTTTAACAATCTGGTTGATTTGCTGCAAACAACATATTTTGAGAAGGTTGGTTCAGCAAGCCGCATGACGGAAATTCCGGCGACTTTGAGCGATTTTGTTGAAATGTCTATGCGAAGAATAAGATTCACGACAAGCAACCAGCAGATTAGGAAAATGCGCAAACTGCTGATAAGAGAACAATTTCGCAACGAGCAAATTAAACGACTTGCCACAAATCATACATATTCAAGCATAATTGAGCTTAATAAATATTTCATTGAAAAATACATTGAGCGAGGAATGCTGAAAAATTACGATGCAGACCTGCTGACTTTTGAATTTACCCTTCCGGTTGCTCATATTATCCAGCTAATTGACCGCGAACCTGAGAGAGAAGCTGAATTGATGGAAATTGTGCGAAAGCATATGAAACATTTTGTTGAAATATATGGCGTAGCACAGCAATAGAATAATGTTGTTTTGAAAATCGATACAATTTTTTGCATCGATTTTTTATTAAAAGTTAGCCGTAAATATGCGGAGGGGGATAGCATGAATAAGCTTGAATATATTAAGGATATATCTACCGGTATCGAAATCATTAGTTATGAGAAAGTGAATATTGCTTATCCGGAGCATACACATACAGGTCACTTTGTATTCGGTATTGTAACAGATGGTGCGGTTGGAGTTAAAATCAGTCAAGAGGAATTTATTTGCAATGAGGGAGAAATATTTTCTGTAGCTCCCAATTTGTCACATTCAATTTACCCGATATCAGATACGTATTCTATGATAAGCATATGTTTTCCCCAAGAAGATAATGTAGACAGAGAACTTGATATTATCAGGAGAGAAATAATCGGAAATCCGGAATTGGAAATTAGCATTGCTGATATGTCTGAAAAAGTACACATAAGTTCATATCATATGATTAGAAAATTTGCCGGTGAAAATGGATTAACTCCACACAAATTCCAATTGCAATGCCGTATTCGTAAGGCTCAGGAACTATTGGCAGGCGGAATGAAAGTAGTAGATGTTGCTACAGCTGTCGGCTTTTGCGACCAGAGCCATTTATGCAGGGTATTTAAGAAACAGGTAGGAATTTCCCCGGAAGAATACATAAGGTCCGCAATTTTGTCCAAGCCGGACCAATAAGAAAAAGGTAGAATTGTTTCATAAATAAAGAAAGAGAGGACAATTCTATGAACAAAGAAGTATTTGAAGCATTTAACATTGGTAACCTGTCAATTCCGGGTAAGACCATTAATTTTGATCAGATTGAGTGGTCTAAACATCCGACTTTTGAAGGTGTGGAATTGAAGCATATTATTACAGGAAAAGAAACTGAAGGCCGGTTCAGCTATCATCTTGTAAGAATCGCACCGGGTAAGGCTATCAAAAATCATATTCACGAAACACAGCTTGAAACTCATGAGGTCATTGCCGGAGCGGGAGTATGTATAAATGATGGGGCTGAATTAAAATATGAGGTGGGCGTAATTTCCATTATCCCGGAAAAAATTCCACATGAAGTTCAGGCAGGGGATGATGGCCTTTATCTGTTCGCTAAGTTTATGCCTGCATTATGTTAAAGATATTTTCAGAAAAATAAAATGAATCCCTGAAATTGCGAGAAATATTAATTCAGGCTTCAAACAATGGAGGAATTAAGTAAAGTGGACATTACATATAAGAAATTAACTGAAAAAGAATTAGATACATTTATTCAAATGAGAATAAACCAACTTCGTGAAGAAGGTGCAACAGAAGATATTGATTTGGCTCCTGCTCTGAATGATTATTATATTAGACATATGGCAGATGGAACATTTGTCTCATGGCTTGCAATGGATGGTGATGAGATTATAGGTACAAGCGGAATGTCTTTTGTTGAAAAGCCGCCGTATTTTGGATGCTCATCAGGAAGAATAGGTTTGCTTTCCAGTATGTTTACTAATCCTAATTACAGAAGAAAAGGTATAGCAAAGGAATTGCTTTCACGGGTAGTAGATGAGGCAAAAAAATATGGCTGCGGTACTGTTCAGATTACGGCATCAGATATGGGAGTAAAGCTATATACGGATTTTGGATTTAAGCATAATGATAATTTTATGCATTATAAGCTGTAGCAATAAGAAGCGGCGGAACTGCTTGGGTGCTCCAGGCAGAATGTCATTGATTTAACAAAGCGGGGGAAATTGCATCCGCTCAAGACATCTGACAAGAACACATTGTACTTAAAGAGTGAGATATTAAAGAGAAAATGGCAATAACTTACGTTTATATAGCAGAAGGGATGGTTTAAATAATGGAAAAGAAGAAAGTAGCATTTATCTGTGTTCATAATTCCTGTAGAAGTCAGATTGCGGAAGCACTTGGTAAACATCTGGCAGGAGATGTCTTTGAGAGTTATTCTGCCGGAACAGAAACAAAACCTCAGATTAATCAGGATGCTGTCAGACTGATGAAGGATATTTATGGTATTGATATGGAAGCAAATGGACAGCAGAGTAAACTTATTTCAGAGATTCCTGAGGTTGATATAGCAATTTCCATGGGATGTAATGTTGGTTGCCCTTTTATAGGGAGAGCGTTTGATGATAACTGGGGATTGGAAGACCCAACAGGAAAATCGGATGAAGAATTTAGAATTGTAATAAAAGAAATCGAAACGAAAATACTTGCACTCAAGAAACAGTTAGGGGGAGAAGTAGATTGATGTTTTTTGGGTGTGAATCCGCTGTTGCAGTTTGGACTTAAAGAAACCAGAGAGCAGCTGTGTATGAATATCTTAAAAACCAAGACTATAAATGCTTTTTTATTAAGTCTTATTTGTGGCTGCTAA
>JAEDHB010000015.1 GCA_016297265.1 Butyrivibrio sp. | reverse complement strand
CTAGTTTGCAAAAGCAGTTGCAAGCAAAAACAAGCAGTTAAAAATTCATTTTTAGAAAGCTATCTGTGTGCAGATGGGCAGATCTCCGGACTGGATGCCGGACATACTGCTCCGCGCCGACGGGTACGAGACCGTTTTTTATAAAAAGGACTGACATGAATATAGCGGCTCCCGGTTTATTGCCGGAGGCCGCTACTTCAACTTTTATTATCCTCAATTCAATTGAATATCCATCGCGTATGCATAGGAAATAGTCTCTCCCGTCTTTGTTGCTTTATATCCTTTCTCCTTATGTGAATAATCAGAAATCTCCACTGATCCAAAGGTCTTAAACTTCTCGTAAATACGGTTCAGCACTTCTATCTCTGCATCAGAAAGCACACCTTCAGGAATATCACGCTCTGGAACTACCTGATGTTTTTCATAGCCCCCATCATAAAATACATCGATGTGGGCAATATGATCTGCTGCCATTTTTCCAAGAATTATATCAAAATGATCTGGCACTGGTCCATAACGCCGATGTGCATATTTCAGACCAGATATTGAAATCCCATTTTCTTTATAGAAAATCATATCTGAGTAGTTGAGTAACTTCATAAGCTTAGTTTTCAATAATTCAGTGCTCTTACTTGCAAAAAACAGAACCATAGCGCAGAGTTTCTCATAATCAAACCCCTTGAATCCGTTTTCCTCACAAGGAACTCTTGAGAAAAACAAATCAAAGAAATGTCTGCCAACTCGATATTCCGTATCTTGCTCAAGCTTATCAACAGTATCAAGCAGTTTTGCCTTCTGTCTTTCATCAAGGATAATCTCATTCTCCGTTAAATATGTCCTCATATTTTCAGGCTCACGTAAGAACAGAAGAAGACTATTATGAGCCTTATCCTGAATAGATCCATTCTCATATCTGCAGATAGTCTTATCTCCCCAGCTCAAGAGCTTAGCAAAACTTCTCTGGCTAAGCCCATACTGTTCTCTTATTTTCTTGATTTCCTCTGGCATCAAGAGTTTATGCTTTCTACGATATTCGTTGTATGCATTAATAAGTGTGGCGTTATCAAACTCTTCACAATAGAACTCTTCTCCACACTCAGCACAAACCAATACCTGGGCATCAACTTCGATTGGCTCTCCACAAACATCATAGGTTTCTTTCTTAATAATTACCTTAGTCTCGACTTCTTTTCCACATTCCTCACAATATTTTTTCATCGACGCCACCTCCTTTCCTAAACAAAATCGTCCTCGTGGAATCCAATACATTTCAGGATATCTTCTCCGTTCTCCTGAACAATTTTTACTTTTACGTAAAATTGCATTCCATCAATATTCTTTTTGAATTCCCAAATGTCCCCAGGACGATTAGGATCGTGATCCTGCTTAGGGCCTTTGTAGTAATCACCGACAACAAGCCCTAGAATCTCATTTTTTGCATCCGTGATAGTAAGACCATGTTGCGCCAATGCTTGCATGTTTTTTCTTCTTGGAACAAAATCATATTTTCCTGCAGACAGTAGCCGCTTGACATCAGCAAGATATGCTACTATCTGCGCGTTGCTTGCTTGATTACCCACTAAGTCACCTCCGTGTACTTTATATTATACTCAAGAATCTCAAAAAGTCAAGAAAAATGCGGTCATATGACCGCATTTTATCAAATCGACTCTCTCTTAGTAGTCTACACATACCTGTTCTTCCACAAATTCCTTGCTCCATACTGATAAATGCAGCTTTAATCAATTATCGATACTCAGTCGATTTGTCTTTAATATCCCGTAACCTCATACGCCACATATTCGTGACTAAAATGATATCCAAGCTTTTCTGCCAAAGCTACTGACGATTTATTCTGTGCATCCCAACTAGGATATAAATCTCTTTTCTGACATTCCAATATCAGTTTGGCACCACAGGCGTATGCAAATCCCTTTCTTCTGTGGTCTTCTCTGGTATCAATTTGTATCTCAATACCTTTGTCATATGTACTGTAAGATGAGGCTCCGGCAACCAGTTCGCCATCTTTTATAACAGCCACACCTAGCCCTAGCTTTTTGTATGTTTCATAGTCTTTGTATTGAGACACCAAATCCCCTGACCAGTCGTTTCTTTGACACATACGATATTCCGGTTCTTCTATCAGCTTTAGTTCATAACCATCCGGTATGTTTAAAACCACCTGTTCCAATTTTTCTTTATCAAATGCATCCGGTTCTTTTTTAATTGCATACCGTGTTACTTTCTTCGCTTTGTCGCCGTAACATTTTTCAATTAATTTTCCCCATTCCTCATTCTGCGGAACCATAATGATGAAGTCCTGTTTACATTTCTCCGGTTTGAATCGGACTAATTCTTCACTTGGATTCCCTGCACAAAAAGCAAGATCTCCCAATATTGCCATAGCAGCATCTTCTGCATCATTCGTATATACATCTCCCATTATGCCTTGTAAACAAGACCATATAATGGTTTCTTCCCATGAATTAAACACATTTGTTATTATTTTCTGTTTCATTTGGAATCTCCTTTTCAACGTCTGTACAAATTGTGCAATATCCCATTATATCCATTATATCTTCTGATGGTGGGAGTTCCTCCGCTTTAATTCCTCTGGTACCAAGCATTTCACGAACTGTAGCATTATTCTGCACATGTTCCGTACTAATAGTTTTATTTATACAAGTACTAGCTTTTTATTCTTAAGCAATGAATCAATAAGTATTTTGTATTTCCCTATCCCAAAATCTTCTACAATGCTTGTCACTCTTGCACCTGCGTCTTTAGAAGAGGCACCACATAGGAAAACTCTCTCATCGTCCGTACCGTAATCAAGAACAATGAATCTGTCATGATATATTCCTCCAGTTCTTTTAAGTGTCATTTTGATTGATGGATATTCTGTACAAAAATCCTTATATTCAATACTATGTAATCTTCCACCAAGATTATCGCTAAAAAGAGTTATATCAACACCAATAGGAGCATTTTTCAGTAGTACTAATGTGCGCAAACCGATGTAATTGTCTACCACATAAATAGTTTTTTTTGCTTGCGCATATATTTCTGAATATGCTAAATCTGCGGTACAATACTTAGTGTTATACATCAACCAACCATTATCTTCATCATCGACAAAACTATTCATCATATCTGCTAAATCAGACTTTGTAACAACATCACTAAGTTGATCCATTACATCACTCATCTGTTTCTCGACAGAACCGATATCTGATTTTAATTTTGAAATATCTCGTACATTTTCCGCAGTCTGTATAGAAATCTGAATATATTCTCTCTGCCCTATTAAGTCTCGATTATCAATGATGTAATCTTTCATTTTCTTAAAGGTACGAACCAATGCTCGACTTTGTTTTATTGCAAGTTCTCCTCTAAGTACCGTCATAAGCATATAGATTCCTTGCTCTGTAAAAGCCATAGGCAAGTATCTTAGTCCTCCCCAACTTGAGGTGAATTTTTTGCACCTCAAGTTTTCCCATTCATCTTTTGATAATTGAAACATAAAATCATCACCTTCAAATTTTGCTGAATTGTTTTTCACTTGACGATTAAAATTCTTTGTTTCATATCCATATATTTCCGCAAGTTCAAAATCTAACATTACTCTCTGTCCACGAATAGTATAGATTTTATCATACATATTTTCTTCTGAAACAATAGCCACCTCTACACCTTCTGCCATAGTCTCCCTCCAATCTTTTGTCTTTAACTTGATATCGAAATTTTCGACATCAAGTTTCTCCAGATTCAAGGTGCAATTTTTGCACCTTGAATCACTCCATATCCTCCAATGCTTCTATCTGCTTCAAAGCCTCCATATACTTCATGAGTCTTTTTCGCTGTGCATCCTTCATAGCGTGAATGTCCTCTATAATACGGATATCAGCCTTAGATATTTCAGGCTCTGCCTTAGCTTTCTTAGGCTTGTGCTCTACATAGTCTTCATCAATACCTTTTCCAGTTAGCAACTGTTCCGGTGTCACTTCCAATACCATACAGATATCCATAATCTTATCCGCTGATGGATTAGTCTTCTTCGTCTTCCAATCACTTATAGTACTGCTTGCCAAACCTACCTGTTTTGCAAAAGCATTCTGTGACATATTTTTATCTTTTAAAATTTTAAATATTCTTTCACTGATAATCATACTATCTCTCCATCTATTCACTCGTATATACGAGTATATTAATCATTTATATGTATCTCGTATCTACGAATAGATTAGCACCATATATTTGGATAGTCAACAACATCTGCATATTTTGCTATAATATTTCCGAGTGATATTAAATTTACAAATTTTCTGTCATAAACAGTTCATTCTCTTATTTGCATCAAAAGAACAGCATATTTGTATCCAACTTTCTTTACAAATACGCTGTTTTTACTGATACTAATTTTATTATTAAAATAATTCTCACGCTCTATAATTCCATACTTAGCCTTAACCTGTGCAATATACAGATTTGAACTTTCACACCATCATTATGCTCAGCCACATATGTCTTGATTTACTCATACGTTGCTTTACCCTCCGCAGATGTAATATCCAACTCGTCCATATCAAGAGTTACATTCATATGATGCTTCGCTTCATGAAGTTTTGGACAAAAGAACCACCGTCTCCACATTGGCTGTTGCCGGGAACATGTCCACGCAACAAACCTTAACCACTCTGTACCCCCTTGCCTGAAAGATTTCCAAATCCCTTGCCAGACTGGTAGGCTTGCAGGAGACATATACAATCCTGTCAACGCCAAAATCAATAATCGGTCCGATAGCCTTTGGATGAATTCCATCTCTTGGCGGATCAAGCACAATGAGATCCGGCTTATCCTCAAGTGTTCCCACAACTTTAAGAACATCTCCTGCTATGAATTCACAATTATTGATACCATTCTTTTCAGCGTTGATTCTTGCCGACTTCACAGCCTCTTCAACAATCTCAACACCAACAACTTTATTTGCAACCGGTGCAAGGACCTGTGCAATAGTACCTGTTCCGCTGTACAGATCAAATACTGTATTACCGTTGAATTCTCCTATGTATTCGCGAACCTTTGAATATAAAAGCTCTGCTCCAAGCGTATTGGTCTGAAAGAAGGAAAAAGGAGTAATCTTAAATTCAAGGTCAAACAATCCCTCAGTAATATAATCCTGTCCAAATAAAATATCTGTTCCCTCATCAGAGACAACATCCGCCAAAGAATCATTCTTTGTATTCAGGATACTCACAAGTCTGCCATCATATTCCAGAGAGAGCAGAAGGTCAACCCAAGGGTTAAGGTCAGGGCTGCACTGGGTACTTGTAACAAGGTCCACCATAATCTCGCCTGTTTTCTTCGCCTTACGCACCATCAGATGTCTCAGATAGCCCTCATGTTTCATTTTGTGATAGTAACTAAGTCCTGATTTTTTAAAATAGTCTTCTGTGGCAGTGAGAATTTTGCGAATATCCGAATCAACAATACGGCACTCATCCACATTTGCAATATCGTAAAAGCTGCCCCTTTTATGCATGCCTAAAGCAAGCGGACCATCCTTGTATTCATCGCCAAAAGAAAATTCCATCTTATTGCGGTAAGCATCAATTTCGGGGCTTCCAATAATCCCCTCAAAATCGTAGTCATCACATACTGCATCAATAAGTTCTTTTACCTGTTTTTTCTTAATTTCCAACTGCTGTTCGTACAAGAGGGACTGGTACAGACAGCCTCCGCACACACCAAAATGAGGGCAAGCCTTCTCATTCACCTCTAAAGGTGATTTTTCTTCCGTTTCAAGAAGTCTACCCTCACATTTGTCACCATGCTTTTTATTAATTACAAAACTTATTTTCTGTCCGGGAATCACATTCTTAACTATAACTTTTTTGTCCTCACATTTGACAATTCCCTTGTTAGGAAACGCAATATTTTCAACTGTTCCCGAATAAATCTGTCCTTTTTTCATTATTTTCTCTTCCTACTATTTAATACCAATGTGGCAACACATATAAAGCTGCCAATTAACCACAGCAAAATACATATTATCCATCTGATAGCAGAAATACGTTCTTTGAGAACGATAGTGGTGCTGATAATAATCATAACAATTATCACAAGCACACCAATTCCTGCCACAAGCTTAGGAACCGGCTTGTGAGGATTGGTAATCATTAGAATAATACCTGCAAACAACGGCAGTAAAACAATACATCTCTGCCACCATGTATATGCATTTCCTTCCACTAATCCACACTTTATCTGTGCCTTTGCCAGGAATAGTGCTGTTGCAACAATAATCATAAGCAATCCTGCAATCAGCCAAATAAACTCATTGCGTGCCTTCTTATTCATTCAAACCTCCCGCTAATGTCACTCCGGTCGGAGTTCATATCCATAACAAAAGCGGAAAAGCAGTTCGAACATTCGCCACTGTTTTCCGCTATAAAAATTCTAGTCAACAGATTAAAGATTATTCTTCATCATCTGCGAAATCGTCATCCTCAAACTCATCCTCATAATCCTCGAGGTAATCCGGTTTGAAGTATCTGTAAATTGCAAATGCAATACCTGCAACAGCGGCGATAACACCTAATACTGCGAAAATCTTAAGTGCCTTATTCTTTGACTTTGGTGCTTCTTCTCCGGCTTCCTGTACCTGTTCAACAAGATCACATAAATCTCCGTCTGTAATAATATCACTAATTTTCTTCATATTATTTCCTTTCTATGTCCAAAACACATTATACTTAATAACTAATTACATTCTAACATATAATAAACTATTTTTCCATACGAAATTATGAAATTTTTGTCAATTTTGCAAAAGCAGCAAACATTTTTCTTGTTCCCGCGGTTTCAAAATCCACGGTAACCTCAAAATCCCTGCCACCGGCCTTTATCTCTTTGACAATTCCCGTGCCGAATTTAATGTGTTTTACGGTATCCCCAACCGCATAATCGAGAGAACCGTTAATCTCCGGAGCACCTTTTGAAATATTATCCTTTTGAAAAGATTTAAAAGCCACCTGTGAGGACTGTCTCGGTGGTGCCATGAATTCCTCCGTGCTTCGCGTCGTATAATTCATGCTTCTTTTGAGCGAGCGGTCACTACTCTGGATGTACTCTTTTGGAATCTCATTGACAAATCTTGACACTCTGTTTGCGTGGAGTTCGCCGCGAATCATTCTGACCTTGGCAGCACTCAGGACAAGCTTTTGTTTTGCTCTGGTAATTCCTACATAGCACAGTCTTCTCTCTTCTTCAACCTCATCATTGTTTTCGGCTGATATTGACATATAGCTTGGAAAAAGGCCATCCTCCATCCCTGCCATATACACCACAGGAAATTCAAGTCCCTTCGCACTGTGAATTGTCATGAGGGAAACCGTATTGTTTTCACTGTCGAGATTATCAATGTCCGCTACCAGCGCAACCTCCTCAAGGAAACCGGCAAGCGTAGGTTCATCTTCTGTCTGCTCATATATGGCCGCCTTGGATACAAGTTCGTCGATGTTGAGACTCCTCTCCTCCACCTGCTCCGGTGTATCCGTATCTGCCAGATAATCAAGATATCCTGTTTCCTCAACGATATTTTGAATGAGTTCGGCAATTGATATGTCATGAAGATTGCTTCTGAATTTCCTTATCATATTGACAAAAGGATCAATTTTGGCCACTGTTTTACCCAGTGTAGGTATCTCCTCACCCCTGCACAATGCATCAAAAAAACTGATTTCATTGTAGTATGCATAGTTCTGTATCTTATCCATACTGGTGGTGCCTATTCCTCTTTTGGGAACATTCAGTATTCTTTTAACCGCCAGATCATCCCTGCCGTTATCTATTGTTTTCAAATATGCCAGAACATCTTTGATTTCTTTTCTGCTGTAGAAATTGATTCCTCCATATATTCTGTATGGAATATTATGCTCAAGGAGCTTTTCTTCTATACTTCTTGACTGCGCATTGGTTCTGTACAATACGGCAAAATCATTGTAATCAAATCCGTCCCTCACCTTTGACGCAATGTCAATCGCAATTCCGTCGGCCTCAAGATAGCCGTTTTCATAGAGGTCAAAACTGATTTTGTCGCCCTCTCCGGCATCCGTCCAAAGACTCTTATTCTTTCTGCCGATATTGTTTTTGATAACATAGTTGGCAGCATCAAGAATATTTTGAGATGAACGATAATTCTGCTCCAGCTTAATAACCTCGGCATTACCGTAAAACTGCTCAAAATTGAGAATATTCTGAATATTGGCACCACGGAATTTGTATATGGACTGGTCATCATCACCAACCACGCACAGGTTATTGTACTTGCCTGCAAGAAGCCTGATAAGCTTAAACTGTGCTGTATTGGTATCCTGATACTCGTCAACCATAACATATTTGAATCTTTCCTGATAATACTCAAGGACATCAGGATTTTCCTCAAAAAGCTGCACTGTAAGGCAGATAATATCATCGAAATCAACCGCATTATTGCTCTTTAGCTGTTCCTGATACACCCTGTAGACCTCAGCAACCCTCATCCTGTTATAATCATTGTGCGCATTCTGGTACATCGCATCCGGAGTTTCCAGTCTGTCCTTTGCCGAAGATATCTGTGAAAGCAGCGCCTTTTCCTTATATTGTTTTGTATCAATATTCAGTCTTTTACATACCTCTTTCATCAGCGTTTTCTGGTCATCAGAATCATATATTGTAAAATTCAAATCATATCCCAGACGGTCTATGAATCGTCTTAGTATTCTTACACAACAGGCATGAAAAGTCATAATCCATGCTGCATCTGCCCCAAATCCCACAAGGGTATCAACTCTTTCCCTCATTTCTTTTGCTGCTTTGTTGGTAAAAGTAATCGCCAGAATATTGTATGAATTCACACCCAGTTCATCAATAAGATATGCAATTCTGTGTGTTATTACACCTGTTTTACCGGAACCTGCTCCGGCAAGAAGCAGAACCGGCCCCTCAGTAGTGAATACTGCTTTTTTCTGTTGTTCGTTAAGTTTGTCGTATATTCCCATATAACTCCTAAAATGTAAAAAGGGTGTTATTCACACCCTTTAGTATTTGATAATAAGCAAAATTGAATTACATTCCCATCTTAGCTTTGATTGCAGCTAATTCATCATCAACTGCAGGTGATGATACTTTATATTTTGCTTCAAGTGCTTCAACAGTAGATTCCTCTCCTGAAGAATTGAGTTCTGCCATTGCATTTGCCTCATCCAGCATCTTATCCGCCTTAGCTTCCATTTTGCTGAACGCACTCAGATTCTTTTCAGCACCGGATACGCTTGAGCCCACCTTATTCACGGTCTGCTGTGCCTTGGCAACTCGGACCTTAGCCTTAATTGTATCCCTTCTCATATCGAGCTCGCTGATATCGTTAACAAGCTTGTCATGCATTGCTTTCATCTTGGATGCATTATCCACCGCCAGGTCATAAGCCTGCTGTAAAGCTTCCTGCTTTGTCAACAGTGTCTGCTTCTTAGTGAGGAATGTTCTTGCGTCATCATCATTTCCCGCTGCCACAGCCTTCTCTGCATAAGCCTGCATTTTATCTATCTCAGCCGTACACTCATCAAGCTCTCTTTTGGCTCTCTTCTCATCTGCCATAACAGCAGCTGTTTCCTGTTTAACCTTACCCAAATCGCTCTCAAGATTTCTCATATACTGGTCGATCATTTTCTCAGGGTCTTCCCATTTGTCCAGCATTGCATTGATATTTGCTGACATAATATCCTTAAATCTCGATAAAATACCCATTCTACCTACCTCCGTTACAACCAAATTAAAAATCGCCACAACCGTGACCTACGCAATATATTATACTATAAAATAAATCCTGTGTCACTACAAAAATAATGTGTCTTTGATACTTGTCATCTAGTTTTCAATACTATATAATAAGGTGTGAAAAATAATGAGATGTAACTACTATACAATTTTGCGAGGAAAACAATGTCCAATTCATTAACCGATACTATTACCGGAATACTGAGAGAATTAACCAAAATAGATTATATTCGTCCGGGAGAATTTCCCAATATCGACTTATACATGGACCAGGTTACTACTTTTATGAATACTCATATGTCCGCATCAAAAATCAAGTCCGATGATGTAATTCTCACCAAGACTATGATTAATAATTACGCCAAGAATAATTTGATTCCGCCTCCGGACAAGAAGAAATATTCCAAAGAGCATATGATTATACTTGTTTTCATATACTATTTTAAAAGTATTCTGTCCATAAGCGAAATACACGATATGCTGGGGCCTCTTTGCGATTCATTTTTCGACTCGGCAGACAACAAAAGCGGAATAAGTATGGAAGATATTTACAACGGAATATATGCCTCAACCAAGAGCCAGCTTTCAACGGTAAGTATAGACATTATGAAAAAATCCGAAACGGCAGGCAAATATTTCAACGAAGTCACTAACAAAAAGGAACGCGAATTCCTTCAGCGCTTTGCCGTAATATGTATGCTCAGCTTTGATGTATTTCTCAAAAAGCAGCTGATTCAGTGCCTTATTGACACTCCGGGCGATGTATCCAAATCCGGCAAGACAGCATCGGCGAAGAATTCCGGTACCAAGCAGACCGCCAAAAAATCTGCCTCCTCCGGACAGTCTTCATCCAATACAGCAAAATCCAAATCAAAACAGGGCAATACAACAAAGCCAAAAGCCAAACAGTAAATCCCTAATGAGGGCTTTAACGAACAGGCATAAACCGGGGCATCCGTTCACAAAGGCGGACAGCTTGGCATATCTGAATATAAAAAAGCGCCGCAAACTCTATGTCTGCGGCATTTTTATTTTTTGGGGAGAGTATTCTGACATGTCCCCCGATTATTTATTATTCAATCTGCTAAACACCAGGTCATACCCATCGCATCCGTAATTCAACGAACGGTTAACGCGACTGATTGTGGCAGTCGAAGCACCCGTTTTGTCTGCAATATCCCTGTAGGTCTGTTCCTCCCTCAGCATCTTTGCAACCTCATATCTCTGGGATATTGACAAGAGTTCATTGATTGTGCATACGTCCTCAAAGAAAGCATAACACTCTTCCTTTGACTGAAGACTTAAAATTGCATCAAAAAGATGGTCCACCTCTTCCGTTCTAATTGTCTTGCTCATTACTAAACCTCTCGAACACTTTTATATATTAGTATATTAACACATTAAAGTGTATCAGTCCAGCACAAATTTATCAATCACCTCAACAATTCCATCCTCATCATTGCCGGAAGTAATATAGTCTGCCACAGCCTTAACTTCCTCCTTGGCATTTCCCATGGCAACGCCCATGCCTGCATATTCAAGCATCGTCATATCATTATATCCATCACCAAAACAAATCAGTTCTTCCCTGGTACATCCCAGGATCAGCAGAAGTTTCTCTATTGCTGTTGCCTTATCCACGCCCTTTGGCAGAATCTCCAAAAAGAATGCTTCCGAACGATATACATCCATTCTGTCACCCAGCTGTTTTTTAACCCTTTTCTCAACTTCGGCAAGATAGTCCCCATCTCCGGTCATGATAAATTTAGGAACAGAATAATCCAGATACTCTAACAGATTATCCACCTTTTTACCCTTAATACCATTGATTCTCATCTCCAAATCGATATAGCGGTCATCAATCGTCTCCGACACAACCACATCACCGTCATAGGTCATGATATTCACATTATTTTCTGCAGCAATTCGGATTATCTCCTCATAATACTCAGGAGAAAGCAATTCACTGTTCATCACTTTTTCATCCCTGCATCGCACAATCAGCCCACCGTTGAGGGCCAGAACATAACCGTCATTGTCTGCAAAATTCAGCTCCGCAGCATATCTTATCGTTCCCGGATAAGGTCTTCCCGAAGCAATAGCTATCGTGCATCCGGCCCTTGATGCCCTCTCAATAGCCGCTTTTGTCGCGGGCGTAATTTCTTTTTTTGAATTTGTAAGTGTTCCGTCAATATCGAATACCAGTACTTTATATTTCATATTTTTTCTCCGTTTTCACATCGATTTTATCACATCGAATCCCAAAATAAAAGCATTATTATTACTGCAAGATACCTGTTTACATAATCATTCCACGGTCTATAATAGTATTATACCAGAATTACGGAGGTAAATTATGCCGGGTTTTGCATCACATCATTTTTTCGGATTGAACGCATATAAATGTATCAGCGGTTCTCTTCTTGGAAATATAATAAAAAAATATCACCACGCCTACTCTCTTGGCGAACAGGGACCGGATTTATTTTTCTATTTTCTGCTGACCTCCACAAAGCTGTGTCCCAACATTGCTGACAAGATGCATAAGGAGCATATCAATTTCTTTTTTGAAAAGCTCATGGACAACTGCTGCGAATATTTCCACGGAAAAGATTTCAATATAGCCTGCGCATACACTTTGGGCTATCTGGGACATTACATTCTGGATACAAATATGCATCCCTATATATACTCTCGCATTGGTACGGGCTCGGACTACCGCACTCTCGGAATCCATTTCGGACTTGAATCAGATATTGACAGAATAATTCTATGGAAAAATAAAAAGCTCAGGCCCGCAGAATTTCTTCACAACAGAGCAGTCCGTCTAAGTGACAGGGAGCGCAAAGTCGTCGCAACTCTTCTACGCCTCACTATCAAGGATGTGTACAATATAAAGCTGAGTGAGAGTTTTGTACACCTCGTCATAAAATGCTTTGATTTCGAAAGCGGATTTCTGGCCGACCCGACATTATCCAAGCATCGTTTTATTAATTTTTTTGAAAAAAAATTATTCGGATACCCGGTAATATCACCACTGCTCATGAATGATATTACGCATATGGAGGATCCCTGCAATACAGAACACCGACGCTGGTGTAATCCCTACAATACAAGTATTTGCAGCAATGAATCCGTATTCAATATTATGAACAGATGTCTGCCGTGTTATGTAACGATTATGAAACAGATGTACAAAACCCTGCTGGTGAACAAGTTCACCGGCAGGGCTGATAAATCAAAAGTATTAAAAATGATTGGCAACAAGTCCTTCAATACGGGACTGGAATGCTGATTATTTGTATTTTTCAATCTGCTCCTTAATAAGAGCACCATCTGAAAAATAATCAATCTTCATTGCGTTTCTGACATCTGCCAAAGTACGGGCAGCTGTCTGTTCAGCAATTTCGCTGCCTTTTTTGAGAATGTCATATACCGCAGGAATATCCTTTTCCCACTGTTTACGTCTTTCGCGGATTGGTGACAGCTCTGACTGCATAACATTGTTAAGAAATTTCTTAACCTTAACATCGCCAAGTCCGCCCCTCTTGTAGTGTGCTTTAAGTTCTTCAAGATTGGCGTATTCAGGAAGAAATTCTGCAAAATGCTCATCCTTGCAAAATGCATCAAGATATATAAATACAGGATTACCCTCAACCTCGCCCGGATCTTCAACGCGAAGGTGATTAGGGTCAGTAAACATTGACATTATTTTCTTACGTACTTCTTCTTCCGTATCGGCAAGATATATGCAGTTTCCAAGGGATTTACTCATCTTAGCTTTACCATCCGTGCCCGGAAGTCTGAGACATGCCTTATTGTCCGGAAGTGAAATCTGTGGCTCAACAAGAGTCTCTCCGTATACCTGATTGAATTTGTGAACAATTTCCCTTGTCTGTTCAATCATTGGCATCTGATCCTCTCCGACAGGAACAACCGTCGCCTTGAATGCAGTAATATCTGCAGCCTGACTTATCGGATATGTGAAGAATCCCACAGGAATACTTGCCTCAAAATTACGCATCTGTATCTCAGATTTAACTGTAGGATTACGCTGAAGTCTGGACACTGTGACAAGGTTCATATAATAAAATGATAATTCTGTCAGCTGTGGAACCATGGACTGAATAAATATAGTAGTTTTCTCAGGGTCAATTCCACAGGCAAGATAGTCAAGAGCAACCTCAACAATATTCTGTCTTACCTTCTCAGGATTATCCGCATTGTCCGTCAAAGCCTGAGCATCAGCAATCATTATATAGATATCATCATACTCGCCGGAATTCTGAAGTTCAACTCTTCTCTTGAGTGACCCTACATAATGTCCGACATGCAATCTTCCTGTTGGTCTGTCACCGGTTAATATTACTTTTCTCATATAATCTTCCTCTCAAATTCACTCCTGCAAAATAACTGCAGGACAAGTTACTTTTTATATTCTATCACATAATTGAAAAAAAACAAGAAAAACCCAACCGCTTTCGCGATTGGGTTTGCATGTATCCGTTTAAACAAAATAATTAAAACAAATCAACTCTTCCTGCATACTTCTTGTTGATTACATAGTAAGCAGCTGATTCTTCCGGTTTAAGATATACCTGAAGCTCTTTGATTGATGATGCTCTGTGTCCGTCTGCTTCATAAGCAGCTTTAGCCTTAGCAACAACTGCGTCAACAACTGTTTCCTGACCGTTGAACTGAACAAATACTTCAACAGGTGCAGCAGCCTTAGCAGCAGGTTTCTTTGCTGTAGCTTTCTTTGCAGCAGGCTTCTTTGCAGCAGCCTTCTTCTCAGCAGGTTTCTTTTCAACAGGTTTTTTCTCTTCAACCTTTTTCTCTGCCTTTACAGGTTCTGCCTTTGCAGGTTCTGTCTTTGCAGGCTCTGCTTTTACTGTATCTACTTTCTTAACTGGTTCAGCTTTTACTGCTGTAGCTTTTACTTCTTCAACTTTTTTTACTTCCTTGGTTATTTTAGCATTCTTTGCTGCCATAATAGACCCTCCTTAATATCATTCAATAATATTACTTACAGTGCAATAATATAACATTATTATCCGTAAAGTCAACACATCTGTTAATTTCTGTAAAATATATACATATAAATCGCATTAAAAATAAAAAAAAGATACAAAATACATATGAAAATAACGAATTTTGCACCTTTTTTCTTGTCATAACATTTAACTCATAAACTTGTTATATATCGGAAGCACCTCATCAGGAGTGCCTATCATCTTCATTTCTCCCTCATGGAGCCACAATACTCTGTCACATAAACTGCGGATAGTTTCATTGTTGTGGGACACAATTACAACTGTTCTGTTTTCATCAGAAATCAGCTCCTGCATCTTTGCACCGCTCTTCTTTTTGAACTTCGCATCACCAACACTTAATACCTCGTCAATAAGCATAATCTCAGGTTCAAGAATTGCAGTAATTGCAAAGGACAATTTGGAAAACATACCGCTGGAATATGTTCTAACCGGCATATCAATGAATTTCCCAAGCTCTGAAAAGTCAATGATGTCCTGCATTTTTGTTTCCATCTGTTCTGCTGAATAGCCAAGCAAAAGACCTGATAAAACTATATTTTCGCGACCGGTAAGTTTTTTCTGAAAGCCTATTCCAATGGAAAGAAGTGCTATTGAATCCGTACACAGTTCAATGCTTCCTCCGTCCGGTGAAAAGATTCCGGCGATGGCTCTTAATGTGGTGGATTTTCCGCTTCCGTTTTTTCCGATAACTCCAAGAATCTCACCTTTTTTTACATCAAAGGATATATCCCTCACAGCCTCAAATACTTCAGATTTGGTTTTTTTAAGCTTGAACAAACTATTTCTAATAGATACATTCTTAAGACATTTGTACCTGATTACCAGATGCCTCACTTCAATTGCATTATCTTCATTTAACATACTAAATCACCTTAACATAACTGTTCTCATACTTATATACCAACCGAGTTCCGATAATTGATACAATAACCGCAATAACAAACCATAATGCCAGATATTTATAGTGAACCGGTGAACTGTAAATCAAACAATCTCTTGCGCAATTCATAAGAAATGCAATAGGGTTGAATTTTGTCATAATTGTTGCAAGCGGTTCTTTAAGCTTTGATTTACCGCTGGTTCTTGAAACCAGCTCATAAAATACGCCCGACATATACATCAGAATACGCAAAAGAATGGCAATTACCTTCTTTAAATCTTCAACAAATACACCAAAATGCGCAATAATACAATTCAGCCCATATGACAACAGTACAAATGTAAGCAGAACAGGAATCAGCCACAGCACATTTATTGTAACGTGAACCCTGTACGCAATCATCATTCCGAAGACAATAACGAAAGATATTCCCATCTTAAACAAAAGAGTAAGCATATCGCTGACAATGAACATCTGCTTAGGCAAATATACTTTTGAAATTGTTGCCACATTATTTTTTACAATAAGCACTGCATCATTCAGCCCTTTATTGAAAAAATTCCACATACTGAGACCGATAAAAATGAATATCGGAAAATACTGTGTCTTATTGCTGAAAATAACCGAAAAAATAAACCAGTATACCAGCATGAACAATACAGGTTCAAGCACCCACCATATCCATCCGAGATATGAGCCGGCAACTTCAGATTTCAAGCTGGATTTAGCAGAATATTTTACATATTTACTATACTTCTTTAAATCATTAAAAAATCGCGACATGCGGATTCTCACTTTCCTTTTTCAATCTGTGTAAGTATATCATTATAAATTAGTTTTTTCAATACCCTTAATCTTTGCCATAATAAAATTGATATTTTCCGCAAAAGATAGTAAAGTAGATATATACAAGTACATAATTCGGAGGTACATATGAAAGAGAAATTCAAAAATTTTCGCTGGGATTCCATTGTCATCGCAATTGCATCCATTGTATTGGGGATAATACTCATTGTTTTCCCTGAAATAACTCTCAAAACACTTGGCTACGCCATAGGCATCGGCATTATCGTCCTGGGCGTAATCTCAATAATTTTCTATCTGGCAAGAGAGTCCTCGGACAATCTTAACCGCAATGATTTCCTTCTGGGAACTGTTGAGATTGTAATAGGAATCTGTGCAATTATCAAAATTGCCATAATCATTGATTTGCTTCCGATTGCAATGGGAATCATCATTATAATAAGCGGCTGTGCAAAACTGCAGGATACTGTCGATTTGCTCCGCGCAAAGACCGGCAACTGGATTGTCCTGTTTATCTTTTCAATCATATGCATCGGTGCCGGAATAGTCCTGATATACAATCCGTTTGACAGTATGAAGATTCTCTTCGTTCTCATCGGTGTGGCCTTAACCTTCAGCGGTGCAACGGATATTTTCAGAACAATTTATCTTAATAAAAAAATAGGTAAATCTAGGTAGTGATTATTTTAATATTATGTGGTATTATATCTAGGTTAGGTTAAAATATGTAACCATTCTACATCTTTGACAAAATATATTAAAGAGGACAAAACAAAATGAACATCGGATTTGACAATCAAAAATATCTGACCATGCAGTCAGAGCATATTAAAAAGCGCATCAGTCAGTTCGGAGACAAGCTTTACCTTGAATTTGGCGGCAAGCTCTATGATGACTATCATGCTTCAAGAGTATTACCGGGCTTCGCACCTGACAGTAAACTTCAGATGCTGATGCAGTTATCAGACCATGCTGAAATCATCATTTCAATCAATGCTGAAGATATTGAGCGCAACAAGATTCGTCATGACCTGGGTATAACCTACGATCAGGATGTGCTTAGACTTATTCAGATATACAGGGATAAACAGCTTTTTGTCAGCAGTGTCGTAATAACACGCTACAACAGCCAGCCATCCATTCAGGCCTTCCAGACAAAGCTGGAGCATATGGGCATCAATGTATACCATCACTTCTCCATCGAAGGCTATCCTAATAATGTTGCCAAAATTGTCAGTGACGAGGGCTACGGCAAGAATGATTATATTAAAACAACACGTCCTTTGGTTGTTGTAACCGCACCGGGTCCCGGAAGCGGAAAGATGGCCACCTGCCTTTCCCAGCTTTATCATGAGAATAAAAGGGGCATTAAAGCAGGCTACGCCAAGTTTGAGACCTTCCCTATCTGGAATCTTCCGCTCAAGCATCCTGTCAACCTCGCATACGAGGCAGCAACAGCGGACTTAAACGATGTCAATATGATTGATCCTTTTCATCTTGATGCATACGGCGTAACCACCGTCAACTACAATCGTGATGTTGAAATCTATCCTGTTCTCTCAGCAATATTTGAGGGAATTTACGGTTATTGTCCATATCAGTCACCAACTGATATGGGTGTAAATATGGCAGGAAACTGTATCATAGATGACAATGCCTGTCAGGTTGCTTCCAAGCAGGAAATCATCCGCCGTTACTATCAGTCCCTCAACCGTTATGCCAAGGATGATGCATCCAAGGATGAGGTGTACAAGGTTGAGCTCCTGATGAAGCAGGCAAAAGTCACCACAGAAGACCGTGCTGTTGTTCCTATAGCCAACAATCTTGCAAAAGAAACCGGCGCACCGGCAGCCGCTCTCGAGCTTCCAAACGGCAAAATCGTTACCGGAAAAACAAGTGACCTTCTTGGACCTTCCTGCTCAGTACTACTCAACGCCATCAAAACTCTTGGTGACATGGAAGATTCATTGCATCTGATATCTCCGGAATTTATTGAGCCAATTCAGAAGCTTAAGATAAACTATCTCGGCAGCAAGAATCCTCGTCTTCACACAGACGAAGTACTTATCGCCCTGTCGACAAGGGCCGCCATTGACACTAATGCCAAAAAAGCTCTTGAACAGCTTCCAAAGCTTAGAGGGTGCCAGCTTCACACATCAGGTATGTTATCCGACATCGATATCAAAACCTTCAAAAGACTTGGTGTTGAGCTTACCAACGAACCGATATACGAGAATAAGCTGGCAGAATAATTATTACTTCAAAACGCCGATTACAAAACGCTTTCTTTTACTACAAAAGAAGGCGTTTTATTATTTGTAAGCAAAAAAAGAATAGCTATGAATAAATTCATAGCTATCCTTCAAAGGGGATACCCTTCTTTCCTATCAATAACCCAATTATTTATACAAATTATTAACTGTTCACCGTTCATAATTATCAGATAACAAACGTGTAAACTAGAATTAATCTGTTGTAGCTAAATCCCCTCTTAAGATACCTGCCATATATCACAAAGCCTACCATTCAACCAAATGACTCCTCAATATATTCGCTACAACAGAGTCAACTCTATATACTTCGCTTGTCATGATTTATTTTAGCATTAGCAATACACCCTGTAACCACCCTATTTGTACTCATTTTAGGGTGGTTTTCATAAAATTGTATTAAAATCCGTACAGCCACGGTGCCCATTTCCCTCGTTGCCATAACAGAAAGGGCTGTTCCGAAATGGAACAGCCCTTTGAAAAAACGCTTTATTCTGTTGGTTTTGGTACCTTTCTTGGCTTTGGTGCACCACAGGCACATGTACCTATGTAATCCGGATTGTTACGTCCGCACTTCTCACAATTCCAGCCTGAAAGACCTGCTGCAAATGCATCCTTCTTCATCTGCTTAATCATTGACTTAACCTGAGATTTTGATTTCTCTTTCTCTTTTGCCTTAAGGGATTCTCTGAATTTTCTTAATTCAGCAGCCTCTTTTTCTACGGCTTCCTTCTCAAGCCTTGCTTTTTCTTTTGCTTCTTCTTTTTCGATACGGGCACGCTCTTTAGCTTCTTCTCTTTCACGCTTTAATCTCTCGATTTCCTCACGTTCAATTCTTGCCCTCTCTGCAGCCTCTTCTTCAAGTCTCTTTCTCTCAGCCTCTTCAGCTTCGCGTTTCTTTCTCTCAGCTTCTTCAGCTTCGCGTCTTGCTTTCTCTGCGGCTTCTGCTTCGCGTCTTCTTCTCTCTGCTTCCTCAGCCTCGCGTTTTGCTTTTTCTGCTTCAATCTTTGCTTTCTCCGCAGCGTCCGCTTCCATTCTGGCCTTCATAAGAATTTCTCTCTCAAGTCTTGCCTTCTCTGCAGCTTCTGCTTCACGTTTTGCTTTCTCTGCAGCTTCTGCCTCGATTCTTGCTTTTTCAGCTAATCTCTCAGCATTCTCAGCTTCACGTCTTGCCTGATCAGCAGCACGCATAGCTTTCTCTCTCTCGAGTCTTGCTTCTTCTGCGGCATTTCTCTCCGCTCTTGCTCTCTCTTCTTCTGCTGCTTTCTCCTGCTTTCTTGCCTGCAGCTCTGCTTTGATTTCTGCAAGTTTCTCTGACTGTTCTTCCATCTCAGCATTGGCAGCCATATGAAGTTCCTGTTCCTTCAACTGCTGCATATTGAATGACAGCTGGATTTTCTCAGATGATACCCAGAGGCATGCAACGATTGTCCAAACCACACTCCATGCACCGATAAAACTAAGAAATTGATTACCACCGCCGTTAATAGCTACACCGACTGCACCCAGCGTTCCAAGTACAAATATAACTATTGATACGAGCTTAATAATCTTAGCAATTTTATTATTAGAATAACTCATAACACATACCCCCATGCGTAGTAGAATAATAACAATATAATACCATTATTCAACCGAAGTGTCAAACAAGTTCATCCTGTTTTCAAATTCTTCGATTGGAAGTGGTTTATCAAAATAATATCCCTGAATAAGTTCACAGCCTTTTTCAGCGAGGAAGTTAACCTGTTCTTCCTCTTCAATTCCCTCCGCAACAGTCTTCATTCCAAGACTCTTTGCAAGCTGAATTGTTGCAGCAACAATGGCAGAACCCCTTTCATCACGGATTCCGCTGCCCCTGAAGAACTCCGCATCCAGCTTAAGAACATCTAACGGCAAATCCTTCAACGAATTGAGCGAAGAAAATCCTGTTCCAAAATCATCCATCGAAATCGCAAATCCCATATCCTTCAGTTTTCTTACAATTCCGATAAGCGCATCCTTTTCTTCAAAGAAAGCACTCTCCGTAAGCTCCAGTTCAATTCCTTCCCTGGAAATACCCACAGAATCCACAATTTCACAAATATGCTCTGCAAGGTCCTCTCTGGCAAAATGAACTCTGGATATATTTACTGACACAGGCACAATCTGTTTGCCCTCTTCCTGCCATTTTTTCTGAAGCTCCGCCACTTTCCTGAGCATATAGTCATCTATTTTAGTAATAAAACCATTTTTTTCAAAAATAGGAATGAACCTGCCCGGACTGACAAATCCGAACTTGCTGCTGTTCCATCTGATTAGTGCCTCAGCTCCGGCAAGACTTCTTGAGTTGGCTCCGTATTTTGGCTGAAGGTATACTTCAAACTCACTATTATTCAGAGCCTCTTCCATATTTTCCTCAACAGTACTTTCCCAAATCTGTTCCTCTTTCATCTTCTCATCGAACCATACTAAAGGAATGTTTTTCTGAACCGCCGCTCTTCTTGCCAGTCTTGCATTCTGATACAGGTAATCAACATCAACCGCACCATTCTCAATACTGTATGCACCGCAGTTAAATGTGATCTCCTTGACATCGCATTTTTTCAGCTCCTGAACAATGTCAATAAGTCTTCTTTCACAGCTTTCGCAATTCTCAGCAGCAATAATCAGACCAAATTCAGCCTCTGAATACCTGGCAAAAACTTCCTTCTTGTCAAGCTTTGATTTAATAATGGCACCTGCATTTTCAATGACATTCTCAGCCCTGTTTGCTCCGTAGCATGCACTGAAGTTTTTGAATTTGCTGAAGCTTATGCTCGCGATATACATATGGTTTTTCCTGATCATGCGTCCAAGCTTCTTGTTTTCAAATTCCTTGAAATACAGCCAGTTCTTTCCGCCGGTAAATGCATCGTAGTATATAAGTTTTACACGCCTTTTCCTCGATATAAAGGCAAAAAGCAAAAACACATTGTACACAATTACAGGAACAGCGACAACAACGATATTGAATAGTGTTATAAATACGAGAACGAAAGTATCATATCCCATAATCGGAATATCACTGTTAAGGTATACATAATATTTCCCGTCATAAACAGGTGCGATTGCATAGCATTTATACTTACAAATTTCCGCCTGTCTGTTTCCTCCAAGCCTGGCAAAGCGCATAATCTGGTCGAAATGCATTTTGGTGGTATCCGGTCCGATATTGCTGTCTCTCATAACTTTAATGAGATTCTCATCATATATAAGTACCGATTTTCCATCATTTGTATGCATGTACGAATCCTTAGTATAATCCTCGTCCATTTTCATTGTGGAAACCAAAATCCTGCCGTCCGCATCCGTGACAAAAAATTTCTCCGTAAAATTTTTTTCGGGAAAATTCTCAAAATCCCTGTCACTAATATTTTTACTCTCAATCTTGTTGGCAATGCTCTGCGCAACCCCCACGGCTGAATCCATCTTTATCTGCACCAGGTAGTTGAAAATAGCACCCCAGAACACCCGTATCGCAAAGATAAAGAAAATAATAAAGAATACCAATGCCAGAATATGCGGCAGAATATGTACTCGTTTCAATTTCCTGATTTTACGATCTCTTTTGTTCTTCATAATCCTTAACTCCCGAAATTAATCATTTTTGTTATTGTATATCATTGCCATCATCACACTGTAAAGGCTTATAAGAACCCCGCTGTATACAATTCCGGCAACAATGTCCGTAAACCAGTGAACCCCTGACAGAACTCTTGTAACAACCATTGCCACTATAAGTATTGCGGAGATAATCGTCAATGCGGTTTTGGCAGTCTTATTCTTAATAAGAACATTCCATGCCATAATTGCAGTTCCCATAATAACGCACACAAGAATTGTATGCGACGAAGGGAAGGATGCCTCCACTGTGCTTTTTCCCTCCATAATCAGAGGTCTGTAATTTACAACAAACTTCTCGAAGCATGCATATATTCCTGCAAGGATTACATATACCACACCCAGTGCAACAACATTTGCATCCACCTTGAACAGACTCCTTCTCTTAATAAGCTGAACAAGTCCCAACAGCGCAAAAGAAGCCGCCACCAAAAGAACAACATATCCTATATATTTGGAAATCTTATAAAAGCTTTCACTGTATCCTATTTTGTCCCTCATTTTCTCATTGAAATCCGCAAAACCCACGCTGGTTCCCTGCGGCCCGATCTCCCTTACATTCACCTTCACAATTGCAATCGTCACGGCAATTGCCACCAGCGCCAGCAAAATCGTCATCATAACTCTGATTGTAACGTTCTTTTTCATACTTACCTCTCTTTCATTGCCTCGTCCCATAACTTCATTAATATAATTATGATTTTCTTTTACCAAAAATGTACCAATATAAAATACTATTGCCCATCCGTTTTTATATAGAAAAATCCGAACAATCAATGTTCGGATTAATATATAACTCCCCGAGCAGGACTTGAACCTGCGACATACGGATTAACAGTCCGCCGTTCTACCGACTGAACTATCGGGGATTACTACCACAAACTGAATGTTAGCATATTTCACTGCTATTATCAAGTGTTTTTTTATCGCGAGACTCTATATTTTTGCCCGGTCTTTTGATAATATATACAACAATTAGCGGCACAATCATCACAACCCAGCTGACAGGCTCGGTAAGGATTACTCCAAAATATCCAAGCCACGGAACAAGGAATGCCGTTGACAGTATTTTCACCGTTAATTCCAGGCAGCTGGACACCAGTGGCACTATTTTCTGTCCAAGGCCCTGAAGGGAACAACGGAGTATAAACAGAGGTCCCAGCACATAGAAAAACAGTACGCCAACCCTGATATATCTAATTCCGGCGCTGACCACTTCCTCGTTGTCGGTGCTGGCAACCCACTTGACCACTCTGCCACCCAAGGTATAGGCGAAAATAACCAATGCAGAAGCAATAATCGTATCAATCACTATTGCATGCCATATTCCCTTCCTGATTCTCCCGTATTCCCCGGCTCCAAGGTTCTGGCTCACATAGGTAGTCATGGATAGTCCGATGGTAAAAATCATAACCATCATGATATCAAACACCCTGCGTCCCGCAATGTGGGCAGTCACATAATCAGTTCCGAGACCGTTGATTCCGCTTTGCAAAATCACTGTACCAATGCTGACAATGCATCCCATCAATGCCATGGAAGAGCCTGCCGCAATCATACTGCCATACTGCTGCCTGTTGGGTTTCCACTCATCCTTTTTAGGAATTATATGCCTGTATTTGATAATAATAAGAAGAAAACAACATATTCCGGCAATAAACTGTGAAATAACAGTTGCATATGCCGCGCCCGTAATTCCCGTTTTCAGCACGATAACAAAAAGAATATCAAGTCCCACATTGACAACTATACCGATGATAAGGCATATCAGCGGACGCTTTGAATCTCCCATGGACCTAAGAATATTGGCACTCATATTGTAGAGGGCAACAAATACCAGACCTGCAATGATAATCCTCACATAAGAAACAGCATCATCGAGAATGTCCGCCGGAGTATTCAGCAACACAAGTACAGGTCTTATCACGATAAGGAACACAACCGTAAAAATAACGGTCACAACAGATGTCAGCTTAACCGTTCCCGCAACATAACGCCTGAGGCTTACATAATCCTTCTCACCAAAAGAACGGGCTATCATAATACCGAAGCCCTGGGTAAGTCCGCATATAAAATTAATCAGCAGGTTGGACACAACGGCTGTTGCGCCGATGGCTGCCAGTCCGGATTCTATGCTCTCGCTGACTATTTTACTGTCGGTAACATTATATAATTGCTGCAAAATATTCCCCAGCATCAAAGGTATCGCAAACATAATGATAACCTTTGCCGGAAAACCTTTAGTCATATCCTTCATTATTATCACCCGATAATTTTTTTCATCATTATAATCACATCCGTACACGATTTCAAGAGTTAAATTTTGTTGACTTGTTCATTTTTCAGTAGTAAAATCAATATTGTGAACATACAATGTTTCAGGGGGAAGAATTTAATGCTTAACAAAGACGAATTCGATGTTTTAAACTATGTGCGCGTGAACAAATATTTTACTCAGCGCAATATTTCAACTGAATTGAACATTTCTCTTGGCAAGATTAATAAACTTGTAGCCACACTTACGGAAAAAGGCTACATCACAGGGAACAAAGAGATAACCTCCAAAGGCCTTCAGGCGTTGAAGCCCTACAAGGTAAGTAATGCCATTATCCTTGCTGCAGGTTTCGCATCAAGATGTGCTCCGCTTTCCTACGAGAAACCTAAAGGACTTTTTAAGGTTCGCGATGAAATCCTCATCGAGCGCCAGATTATGCAGCTTAAAGAGCGCGGAATCAACGACATCTATGTAGTTGTTGGCTATATGAAGGAGTTATTCTTTTATCTGGAAGAAAAATACAATGTCCACATCATAATCAACAATGAATACGCTATCAAAAACAACATTTCATCCATATATGCCGTTAAGGATATTCTTGGCAACAGCTACATCTGTTACTCGGATAACTACATAATCAACAACGGCTACAATGAATATGTGTACCGTCCATACTACGCTGCCATGTATTCCGAGGGCTATACCGACGAATATATTATGGAAACGGACAAAAACGGGCTTATCAGGCAATACTACCGTGGAGGGGAAAACAACTGGTATCAGATGGGCGAAATGTATTTCACATCAGATATTTCCCGCAAATTTCTTGATCTTCTCGAAAAAGAATACAACTACCCAAGTATTTTCGATATGAAAATAGATGATTTCTACATCAGACATCTTTCGGAGCTCGACATATATATTAAGAAATATCCCGCAGATTCCTTCCGCGAATTTGATACGATAGCAGAAATCGAGCAGTTTGATAACCGTTTTATTCAGAATATGGGTGAAAACATTCTGACCAATATCTGTTCTGCACTCAATTGCACTGACAAAGATGTGGACAATTTCAGAAAAATCAAGCAGGGAATGACCAACACTGTCTTTTCCTTTGAATGTAAAGGTCGCAAATACATCTACCGTCATCCCGGTATAGGCACAGAAAAAATAATAGACCGTACCAGAGAGGCAATGGCACAGGCCCAGGCGGAGCAACTTGGAATCGACTGCACTCTCGTTAAGAATGACCCGGTCAAGGGCTGGAAATTATCCCGCTACATCGACCATGTCGAATTTGACTACAACAATCCGGAGGATGAGAAAAAAGGAATCGAGCTCATCAAAAAGCTTCATTCCAAACCCGTCAAACTCGGATTTACGATGGATATGATAGAAAGAGCCAACAGGATGCAGGAACTGGTATCACAGGATTATTATGATGCCTACAGCCAGTTTGCCAAGATACGGAAAATCGTTGTTGCAATACATGCATATGCGGAGCTTGACGGTTATGGATTATATATGTGCCATAATGACGCCTATGCAGGCAATATTTTACTCGGCAAAAACGAAACCACCCTCATTGACTGGGAATATGCCGGCGATAACGACCCCGCAGCGGATATTGCATCCTTCATAATCAATGCAGACCACTCCAAGGAGGACACTGACCGTATTCTAAGATTGTATCTGGAACACGAGCCAACCTTCGAAGAATGGCGCCACTATTATGCATACATTGCAATTGTCGGCTATTTCTATTTTTCCTGGGCTATTTATATGGAAAGCACCGGACATCTAATCGGTGATTTTACCTACTGGTGCTACAATTACGCCAATAAATACGGCAAACTTGCACTTTCAATGTATAGAGAGGACTGAGTATGAATAACAAAACAAAATTGAAACGAACACTTTCATTTGCACCTGCCTACGGCGCCGCTGTTGGGCTTGTTGTATCGGGAACGGCAATGTTTTCCGTTGGGAATGTGGCAGGAACAACAGGTTATTCCACCTTCATTTCGGCATTTATTGCACTGATTCCTATGATGATGACCGCCTTTGCCTTCGGTGAACTTACCGCAATGCTCCCCGGCGGCGGTATGATTTCCGACTATACCATGCCGGCACTCGGGCGTTTTTTTGCCGCCTTTGCGCTACTTAGCGGATATGTGGTTTTGATAGCTGCGGACGGCGGAACCCAGCTCGTAATGGGCGGGCTCTCGGCAGAGGAAATTTGCGGCATCCCACAGATTGCTGTTACTCTCACACTCTTTGCCATAGTCTTTGTAATTAATCTTCTCAATGTGGATTTCTACGGCAAGGTTGAATCCGTGGTAACAATTCTCATGATGATTACCTTTGCCGCTTTTGCAATAATCGGTAATCTGAGGGTTGGTGAAGCAATGAACATCGCAACGCCTGTAGGCAAGGATACTTCATTCCTTCCCGAAGGCGGCTGGAAAACAATCTTCGGAGCCACCGGTTCTGCAATATGGTTTTTCATCGGCTTTGAATTTGCCTGTCCTATGGCTGAGGAAAATAAAAAACCCTACAAAAACATCCCATATGCGCTTATTCTGGGACTTATCACTATTTTCCTTGTGGATTCCCTCTTTGCGACAGCTGCGGTCCGATACACCGACCTCAACGAGTTAAGCACTTCAACGGTTCCTCAGACCATTGCCGCTAAGGCAATCCTCGGAAGAGCCGGTTACATAATAATGACGATACTCACAATAATGGCTTCCTTCACCACCGCCAACGCATACATGGCATCTCTTCCGAGAATGCTTTACGGTCTGGCAAAAGAAGGAATGGTTCCGGCATTCTTCGGCAAAGTTAACAGGCGCTTCAGAACTCCTGTTTTCGGTATTATTTTTACAGGGCTCCTAATCCTCTCCACAACGTTATACATAACAATCAACGGAGCGGATGTAAGCCTGGTTCAGGGATTAATCAACATTGCCTGTATCACCTGGATGATATCTTACGGCATCGCAATGATTGATGTTCTGGTACTCCGAAAAAAATATCCCGACTTTCCGCGTCTGTGGAAGGCACCCTGTGTCAAGGTATCAATGATTGTAGGCATTGTTGGTGTTATTTTTTCAATCTACACGCTGAGAGATTCACTTCTCTATGCAGGAATCTGCATGGCAGTTGTAGCAGCCTACATCCTTATATGGGGCAAAATCAAAAAAATCAAATTGACAGAAGTAACGGACATAAAAGATACAGTTATGAATATCAGAGATCGTTCCGAATACCTTGAGGTATGGGACGAAGCAGTGGACGAATGGTGTAAAAAATATGTCGATAAATAATAATGTATTAGCAAAAAACAAGCTTTTTCTTGATTATGCAAACCGCCTTCCTGATGTGGAAGCGGTCAATGTGTCAGAGCTTACCAATGAACTGAAAATCACAAATCACGAACCTCTTAAAACAGTTCTGTGTTCCTATAACAAAAAAAGCAGACTCTGGAGTACCGAATATGATTTATGGTATGAGGTGTCGGTTCCCTGCACAATAAAATCAGGTAAACTAAGCTACGGTCTGCATGGTTTTGTCAGCAGGCATCCCAACGATGCCCTTACGGCTCTTGCAGAGAAACTCAATGCCAATACTCTCCTGAAAAAACTTGTGGGAAGAAATGATTTGCTGGGACTTGACATAATTTTTATTAATGGTAATGCAAAAATACGTCTCTGTTTTCTGACCTTTGGAATAACCAAAATGATAATTCCGCCGCTGACCCACATGATTAAGCCTGTTCACAAGGAGCTCATCGACGCACTCCAGATTATGCAGATAATAATGACGGTAGCAAATAAGTTTTAGTCATCATTTTTTCTTTTTCTGACTTGACCAAATTGAACATATAATGTATTCTGTATTTAGTATTTTATATCTTAGGAGGCACGATTATGAAGCACATTCAGACTATCGAAACTCGTAACTTATGTGAAAGCGCTAAGAATGGCGGATGCGGCGAGTGCCAGACATCATGCCAGTCAGCTTGCAAAACAAGCTGTGGTATCGCTAATCAGAAGTGCGAGAATGAGAAGAAGAGCAAATAATTTACGCTAAAAAGCGCCGTCTCGTAACCCGGGGCGGCTATTTTTTGCGCTGGGAGGAAATATGATTCATCAATATAAACTAGGTGGAATTAACATAGTAATGGACATCTGCTCCGGAGCAATCCATGCGGTGGATGAAGTTACATATGATTTGATAGAGATGTATGAAAACATGGACAAAGATACAATAGTTGCCGAGCTTTCAGACAGATACTCTCTTCCTGCGGATGAGATATCCGAGATTTACGAAGAAGTATCGGAATTAAAATCCGCCGGAAAACTATTCACGGAGGATACCTTTGAACCGATTGCCGGTGAATTGAAGGCACGCACCTCAGGAGTTGTCAAGGCACTTTGCCTTCACATAGCACATACCTGCAATCTCAATTGCTCATATTGTTTTGCCAGTCAGGGAAAATACCACGGCGAACGCGCACTTATGAGTTTTGAGGTGGGTAAACGCGCACTGGATTTTCTTGTGGAAAATTCCGGCAGCCGCCACAACCTTGAAGTGGACTTTTTCGGCGGCGAACCACTTATGAATTTCGACGTGGTAAAACAGCTTGTGGAATATGCACGTTCAATTGAAAAAGATGTCAACAAGAATTTCCGTTTTACGCTTACAACCAACGGAGTTCTGATTGATGATGACGTTATTGATTTTGCTAATAGGGAGATGAGCAACGTAGTATTAAGCCTTGACGGACGCAAGGAAGTACACGACCGCTTCAGGGTTGACTATGCCGGCAACGGCAGTTATGAGCGCATCGTTCCTAAATTTCAAAAACTTGTCAAGGCCCGCGATGGCAAAAACTATTATATGCGTGGTACTTTTACACACAACAATGTGGATTTTCTTGAAGACATTAAGCAAATGCTTGACCTTGGCTTCAGGGAGCTTTCCATGGAACCGGTGGTAACTAATCCGGATGACCCATCCGCTCTCACTGACGAGGACCTTCCTGTATTATTCAAGCAGTACGAGGAACTCGCTGCACTTATGATCGAGAAAAATAAGGAGGGGGATCCTTTTACCTTCTATCACTACATGATTGACCTTGAAGGCGGACCATGTATTTACAAAAGAATTTCAGGCTGTGGTTCCGGAACGGAATATATGGCAGTCACACCTTGGGGTGACCTCTATCCCTGCCATCAGTTTGTTGGAGACGACAAATACAAACTGGGCAATATCCGGGATGGTGTAACCAACACAGATATCCAGAACGAATTTGCATCCTGCAATGTATATGCAAGAGAAGAGTGTAAGGACTGCTGGGCCAAATTATACTGCTCCGGTGGCTGTGCCGCCAATGCATATCATGCAACAGGTTCAGTCCGAGGCGTATACAAATACGGCTGTGAGCTGTTTAAAAAGAGATTAGAATGTGCAATAATGGTTGAAGTATCCAAGAAAATAACTGAGTAAAGCTATGAATACACCAATTTATGATTTTATAACTTCATATATTAACAGAAAAACATCTCGTTTTCACATGCCGGGGCACAAGGGTGTTCCCGGCTTTCTTGGTGTGGAAATGCGCGACATTACAGAAATTGACGGGGCGGACGAATTATATCCTGCCAAAGGAATCATCGCAGAAAGTGAACAAAATGCAGGAAGAATATTCGGTGCCCACACTTTTTATTCAACCGAGGGTTCATCCCTGGCAATCCGTGCTGCTCTTGCACTCCTTGTCAAATGGTCAAAGCGCGTCAATCCGGACAAAACACCTCTTATCCTTGCCGGAAGGAACGCCCACAAAACCCTAATCAACGCCTCTGTCACTCTCGATTTTGACATAGACTGGATTATGCCCATGGAATCTGATGCCTACGAAAGCTGCCGGTTGAGTGGTGATGAGCTGGATGAAATTCTCTCCGCCTACGCTCCATCGGACCTGCCTGTTGCACTATATGTAACAAGTCCCGACTATCTGGGCAACCTTTTGGACATAGAGGCATTGGCAAAAGTCTGTCACTGTTACGGCCTACTGTTCTTCGTGGACAATGCCCATGGAGCTTACCAAAAATTCCTTAAGCCCTCACTGCATCCTATAGATCTGGGAGCTGATATGTGTGCTGATTCGGCTCACAAAACCCTGCCTGTTCTCACCGGCGGTGCCTACCTTCACATTTCCCACAATACTGACTCCTTCTTTAGGGAAAATGCAAAAAATTGTCTGGCACTCTTTGGTTCAACAAGCCCATCCTATCTTATTCTTCAATCCCTGGACCTCGCAAATTGCGAACTGGCCAAAACAGATTTAAGTAAGATTGCCGGCATGGTCAACGACCTCAAAGAAACACTTGCCTCAAAAGGCTACACCCTTGTGGGCAAGGAAGCTCTTAAGCTTACAATACAGTTGCCTGACGGAAACGGGAAATATTTTGCCGATAATCTCTATTCCGCACAAATAATTCCGGAATATTATGATGATGAACACATTGTATTTATGATAAGCAGCCACACCACCGATGCGGAGTTAGAACGACTCCGGGATTTCCTTATCAAAAATGCGCCGTCAAAAACAACAACGTTTCCAACGGCGGTCACATCTTTAAGAGTTCCTGCTCCGAAGAAAGCAATGTCTGCCAAAGAAGCATTCTTTGCACCCTCAGAGACTGTCACTCCTGAAGAGGCCGTAGGCAGGATTATGTCCGGGGCCCTGCTAAGCTGCCCCCCTGCTGTCCCATTGTTTATGAGCGGTGAAATAATCGACGAAAGGATTTTGAAATACAGGACTGTATATTCCGACAGAGACATCTCCGTAGTAAAGAATAATTAATCCCGGCAACAGGCAATTTGAACCTCACCTGCTACCGGGATTTTTTACAATATTATCTGAAACTCTTAACCCAGTTTTTCAAGGAATCTGCATAGACATTATCCATTACTGACCTAATCATTGCATTATCAATGTATCCGTTTCCCGACATTTTTTCGAGAATTGCAACCTGGAGTTCCTCTATACTCATAGCATCGTAATCCCTTCTGTTTCTGATTTCATCAGGATTGTATTTCTCGTATTTTGAATCTATGCCGTATTTAGATGCTGCACCCATTCCTGTCAAGCCAACCTGTTCGGACTTTTCTTCACCCATTCCTGCCAAGCCAACCTGCTCGGACTTTTCTTCACCAATTCCTGTCAAGCCGACCTGCTCGGACTTTTCTGCCCCCGTATCCTGCACCGGAGCCTCAATCTCCAACTTATCGAAAGCATCTCCCATATCCACCGGCAGAATAATATCTCCTGAATTCGCATCAATTTCAACCGAAATATTGCCGCCGCATACGGAATATTTTTTACCGCTGATAGCTCCGACATATTCACCGTCAGGAATTCCGCCACCGTTGACAGTAGCCGCATTATCATCATTATTGACTGCAACAATTCCTGCTTTCCCATTCAATGTACGGATAAACATATACTGCCTGTTTGTAAGCACCACCTGCCTGTAATCACCATATGAAAACATCAGCGCATCTTTTCTGATTTCTCCCAACCTTGCAATAAGCTTTGTATAGGAATTGGAATCCAATGCATCCTTGTAATCCTCATATACAAGTCTTGGTCTCAGGGATGCATCAGAATATTTTTCCTTTTTGCCCTCAATTCCGAATTCTGAGCCATAATACACGGATGGCACTCCCGGAAGTGTATACATAAGGATATGTGCCGGATAATAATGTGCTTTATTGTTCAATTTAGTAATAATTCTTTCAACATCATGATTATCAACAAAATTGTATAGTTTCAAACCGTCAGGTCTGTTGCCGCCCATCTCATACAATCTTTGAACCGTATGTGCAATTTCGAAATAATTATGATCATTATGTCCTGAATACAGCGCCTTATGTAAGGTATAATTCGTAACACTGTGCAGTGTTCCCTCGTTAACCCATCTTGTGTAATCACCGTGAATAACCTCGCCCATAAGCCAGAATTCCGGTTTCACCTCATTTGCAACGCCACGCAACGCCTTCATAAATTCAAAATCAAGCACATCTGCGGCATCCAGACGAATTCCGTCAACATCAAACTCTTTTACCCAGAATCTTATCACATCGCAGATATAATCCCTAACTTCGGGATTTCTCTGGTTAAGCTTTACCAAAAGGTTGTATCCACCCCAGTTATCATAGGAAAACCCATCGTTATACTCATTATTTCCGTAGAAGTTAACATTACAGTACCAGTCCCTGTATCGGGAGTTTTCCCTGTTCTGCAAAATATCCCTGAATGCAAAAAAATCTCTTCCTGTATGGTTAAATACCCCGTCAAAAATAACACGAATTGAATTATCATGACATTTTTTTACAAATGCAGTAAGGTCAGCATTATCTCCAAGTCTTGAATCAAGCTTTCTGTAATCCGTTGTCTCATATCCATGCCCAACCGATTCAAACAGCGGTCCAATGTATATTGCATTGACTCCTATTTTTTTTAAATGATCAATCCAGTTATCCAGCTCTCTTAATCTGTGAACAACCTCTTTGTATTCATTTTTCTCCGGTGCTCCAAGCATTCCCAGAGGATAAATGTGATAGAATACCGCTTCATCATACCATGCCATATGTATTACCAAACCTTTCATCCTTTGTCTACTTTGTTAAAAAATTCACGCATATTATACCAAAAAGCATTTTTAGCTGTCAATAAACGACATTTTTATCATTTACTATAGTTTATTACGCGCAAAAATGCTATAATACTTTTAAAAACACAAAGGAGAATCAAGTTCATGGCAAAAGAAAACAGCAAAACCATTAAGAACCGTATCGTTGGATTTTTTGGCAAAAATCTTCTAATTTCATCCATCTTGATTACACTGATAATAGGAGCTTTTTCCGCGGCACTGATATTGACAAGATGCGATAAACTTAAGAATACTCAGGCGGATTCGGTTGTTCAGGGCACCGCCGGCTGGTTTAAAGAACAGATAGGCCGTGTAGGAATTATTTCACAGACACTTGCCCACGAGGATTATGTCGGAACAAGATATGATGAGTCTGAAGCGTATCTTGCAGACTGTATAACTGAGAATCCTGCCGCATACGCATATTATTTTGGTCTCAGCGATGACCGCTGCGTATTCAGTGACGGTTGGGAAGTTCCCGCGGATTACAAGGCAACGGAGAGGGACTGGTATCCCGACGCTTTCGCCAATCCGGACAAAACATCAATTTCCTCTGCTTATGTTGATGCAGATACCGGCAGAATCGTCGTAACTATTTCAAAAGCAATTGTCCAGAGCGGCAAGCCTGTGGGTGTGTTTGCGGCTGACTTTTTCGTGGATGATTTGATTGATATGACAAACTCGCTGTCCTCCAGCACATCTTTTGCAATTCTTGTTGACAAAGACGGCACCATTCTCACCCATAAGAACAGCAAATTCATTCCATCCGCTGATTCCAACGGCGATATGATAGCAACTAACTACAAGGATGCAAAAATACCTGAAAAACTAATTAAGACATCCAATAGAACCAATGCATTTTCAAAATATCTGTACGTAGCAGAATATATCGAGGATGCTGAAATCACTGTAATATATGCCACAAGCTTCTTCAGTATCTTTGGTGGACTTATTATTTTCTTTGCAATATGTATTGTACTGATAGTTGTCACATTTGTAGTATCCACAACCAGAGCCAGAAAGCTTATTTCATC
>JAEDHB010000053.1 GCA_016297265.1 Butyrivibrio sp. | reverse complement strand
TCAGATTCATTAAAAACTGTCCGAAAAAGTGTCTTAATTTATGAGACCATTATATGATGTTGCTTTTTTCTCCACAATTCCCTGTTGCATTTCTGATTTTCCTGTTATTTTATTGCCATCATAAGACACTACAAAATATTCATACATAATCAGATTATCTTTTTCATACTCACATTGAATATACATAACTCCGTTATTTCTCTTAAGATATGATATTTTTGCATTCTTGCCTTCATACATATCCGCAACGGATTTGCGTATATCTTTTGCTCCTTCATATGCCAGAAAATCCTTCTCAGAAATATCTGTAGCAACATATTCCTTGTATTTGCCCGAAGCCTCGTCATAAGTCAGATATGAATTTGTCCAGGTTCTTCCCATCAATACACCCGTAGTCTTATCCATACAGACTCCGTATGATGTATTCTGTACAATTATGTCCTCATCATCACCCTGCCATATCGTCTTGAAAAGACTCATTACTTCCTTGACACCGTCATCCGTTTTTTCAAGGATATATCCGCCATTGTTTGTACCCATGGTGGAACTCAGATTAACAACATAATGTATTTTATCCTTAAGATCAATCAACCCGAGACTGCACCTGTCATAATCGCAATTCAGTGCAATAGAATAGAAATCCTTTACCTCCGTGGCCTGATTTTCAAGCAAAACAATATTCCACTTGCCCCCCTTCAAATCAAGATAAGCTGCCAGAAGTTCTTTTTCAAAATCCTTATCAATATCGCCATACAGATATGCTCCAATATCGTACTCCGTACTTTTTTTCACAATATCCTTCATATCCTCCGGAATCTCTTCTTCCTTGTCGGAATATTCAATCCTTGTCGTTTCTTCCTGCGTGGGTTGTTCAGTTTCTCCGGCAATACTCTCTGCCGTTGTATTGGCAACAGTTGCGTCCGTTACCGGCTGAGTCGGTTCGTCCTTATCCTTATTCCGGCATCCGGCAAAAAGAATTGATGCAGAAGCCATTACTATAGTACAAATTGATAATACTTTTCTCATTCAATATACTCCCTTGTCTTTATTTAGTCGTCACATATTTTACCGGTGACCAAGATGAATAATAATTCACCTTGTTGACTGTCTTATAGGTTCTCACCTTAACATAGTATCTCTTGCCCCTTGCAAGTCCGGTAATACTTGTGCTCAGTGTCTTATTGCTTGGTATAAGCTTTGTCTTGTAGCTTGAGAAGGTACTGCTTGTACTGTAAATTATCTGATATCCCGTTGTCTGGCTTGTGAGTGAGCTCCAGTATGCCTTAAATCCTCCGGTAAGTGCTGTAAGCTTGCTGATGTAGTTTGGCTTTGGCTTGATTGTAAAATACAATACCTTGCTTCCGCTGTATTTACCCCTGAAGGTAATCTTCACTGCATATTTTCCTACATACTTTCTTCCGCTTGAATAGGTAAGTGTATAATCAGTTCCTTTTACAAGTGTTTTTCCGCTGTAATTCTTGACTACAACGGATGGAGTCTTCACTTTTCCGTCATACAGATATCCTGATGCTGAAAGCTTGTAGCTTGATACATTCTTAATTGATGTCGTTGTCACAGCCTTTGCAGGGGACCATGCTGAATAAAATTTGGTAGTTCCGACAGTCTTATAAGTTCTGACTCTCACATAGTAGGTTTTATCCTTTGCCAACGAAGTTCTTGTATATGCAAGGGTTGTATTCTTGGCAATGCCGACTGTAACAGGATTGGTAAAGGCGCTGCTTGTGCTGTACTGGAGCTGGTATCCGGTTGTCTGGGTTGCCATCTTGTTCCAGTATGCCCTGAAGGAACCCTGCATTGGTAACATTTTGCTTATCGTAGTTCCCTTTGGATTGATATTAAAATACAAATCCTTGGTTCCTGAATACTTACCCTTGAATTTAATTGTCACTTTGTATTTTCCTACATTGATTCTTCCGCTTGCATAAACTACATCATAATCCGTACCTTTGCCGAGAGTTCTTCCCTTTGAATCCTTGACAGTTACGGATGGAGTCTTCACTTTGCCGTCATATGTATATGCAGTTGCTGAAAGCTTAATTGCTGATGCTTTAGGAATAACAGTCGTTGAAAGAAGCTTTTTGCATACGGAACATTCTGTAGTTATCTTTCCGTCAACACTCATCGTTGCCTTAATATAGCTATTTGAGGATTTGTGCCCTTCAGTAATTGTTGCATCACAATTCACGCATTTCTTCCAGTGATTTGTTGCATCACTTTTCCACTCTGAGGAATATGAATGTGCTGCATAATCCCCGTATTCTGTCCCGCATACCGAACACTCTGCTTTACTTGTACAGGTAGCCGTTCCTCCGCTGTGTGCAGTTATTTCTGTAGGAGTATTACAATTCACGCATTTCTTCCAATGATATGTTGCATCACTTTCCCACTCTGAGGAATATGAATGTTGCGTACATTTAGATTTTACCGTAATTTCTTTCGTATGTTTTACAAGACTATTATATTTTGCCTGAACAGTGAATGTAAAAGTACCTTTCTTTAGCATTGTCAGTCTGTTCAATCTTTTATCATATGATGCACATTCCGGATCTGAAATATTCACAGTATACTCACTGTTATCAACCTCTTCCGGATCCACATTAATTATAAAATCAACATAATCTCCCTCGTAATATTTTGAGCTGTAGTCAGTGGTATAGGTATTACGTTCAGTATATGATTCTTTACCATATACAATAACCTGCGATGGCACTGTCATAGTATCAGTATATGAGCATCCTTTACATCTGATTTCAACCGTATTGTCACCCGCCGTAGCTTCCTTGAGAATCTCAATATCATGTCCGTTAACAATCTCAATTCTATTACTCTGAGAATTGTCGACAGTCGATATTTCATAGAAATTAACCTGCTCATTCTCCCAGGTGTACCAAATTATTTTTCCGTCAGTTACTATCGGAACACAATCCGAAAGATTTCCTTCCATTTGATTAATTTCTGGTGTCGTATTTCCGTTTTCATCAATCTCAACCCAATACACATTATTATATCTGGACCACATAAGCATGTATCTGTCAGTTCCGATTTTGACAAGATGCGGATTGGATGCGGATGCCGTGCCATCCTCATAATCAGTTATCTGCTTAACAACCGGTTCACCGGTAAGATCTCTTTTGAGGATTGCAACAAAGATATTTCTTGTATTATAAATATCTGAAATTTGACTACTTCCGTTAATATTTTCGTCGATTGCATGACCGGCTACAATATAATTATTCGTAGACATTTCAAAGCCACCGATTGCCGCACCGGTATCATTATAATGGTAGTTATTCGCTTCCGGGAATTTTAGCAAATCAATATTAGTACATTTGTTATAGTAGTCCGGCACAAACTTGCCCGTAGTAAAATCAGTTACATATTTGGTCAACACTATTGAACGGGTTTGACCGGCATCACCATGATCAACCGCAACAATATTGTTGCCATCTGCCAAAATAAACTGGTTGAAAGAATGACTTATATACCCGTACGATTTATTCATTACATCGGTAAAATAATCTGTAATTTTCATACTGTCCGTATCAAACTGAATTGTTACATTTGACTGGTGATTTATACCGTCATTATCAGAGTCATACATTTCATGTGCAGTACGAATCAAAAGATGCTTTCCACTCTTATACATTCTGGCACAACCGGCATCAAAAGGAATTGTCGTATTTACACCAAACAATCCGTCGCTTCCAAGCAACTGCCAGTCCAAATCGTATTTGGATACTCTGAACACCTCTGTATCATCATTTTCTGTTTTATTTTCCTGTCCGGACAAAACATAGTATGATAATCCATCTGAATAAAAGGCTCCGAAAAGCGGCAATATCCCCTCTGTCACCTTAACCGTGCGCGAAATATTATATGCAGTATCATAGTACTCCACCAGAATTCCGGTATCAAGCGCGTTAGCCTGCACTCTCATCAATTCATTATCAGATGTCTTTATCAGATATGAACCTATTACCTCAGACCATCTTTCAAGTACTCTGTAATTCTGCATTTCAACATTTGTACCTTCATATGTATCACATTGAGTTGTCACCGCCTTAGCAATATTAGGGTTGACAATCAACATTGATACAACACACAGAAAAGCAAGACATGCCGTACCGGCTTTCTTAATCACATTTCTCATCCGCTATCATCTCCTTCTGCACATCCCCTAATATATTCTATTTTACCACGAACAATTATTAACAGCAATTAAAACACTGCAAAAGTATCCATAATATTGTCTTCTTTAAACTGCCATGCAATCGGCATTATTAAGTCTGTAATAAGTCTTTGCTTTTCGAATTCTTTCTTTGCCCTTATAATGCTTTTTCTTACCCCACCAGCCCGGCAGACTGTAAACTGTAACAACCCTGTCCGTTCGATTTTCAAAAATATAACAACAACCATTATATGCCACTGCATATGCTGAAATATTGCAGCGATCAAGTAAGAATTTTTTCTCGATCGAACCGGTACAATCTTTTGCGCTTTTGCCACGTTCTAGTGCCAGTTTAATCTGGCGCATTGCCTGTTTACTGTTCTGATTAAGTCTTTCCTTCGATCTCTCAATTGCGTGATTGATATTCATTTCCTCCATAATGTTACCTCCCTGTGGCACTGCCATTTTTTATAACTAAATAATAACAAAAATCACTGTCCCATTTACAGGACAGTGATTTGACCGGTTCCAGCCTAAGACGGCTTCAACATTTTTGACCAATTTTTGTTCAAAACAAATTATCTTTTTTTGTATACCAACAGTTCCGGATTTTTTCCTTCTTCCTCATATGTCGAAACAACTATAATATCCACATTTGCCAAAACGCCGAAATATTTTCCCCTCTCGGACTCCGATTCCAGCTGACATCCCATGTATGTTGTCTGATCATCCAGAAATTTGGCACTAATTCCGCTTGGAAGCGGATAAGACAGGTTCACATACGAACCAACCAAAGCATTAAGCTTTTCAACCTTTGGCAGACCCGGAATATGAAGCCCGTTAATCTCGTCAATCAACTGTAGCTTGAACATTTCATACTTGCCATTATCGCCCAACTCGTTATGTTTTTTCCAGTATTCCAGCGTAGGAAGAGTCGCCTTCATATGAGCGAGTGCCTGTTCCTCCGAAAAGCCTTGACTGACCAGGTGCGGTATGCAAACGCTAATCAAATCATCCATATTGCTATAGGTAAAATTTCCATCAGCATAGCACCACATACAATAATCCTCGTTCAAAAATCCATCGCCGTCATGGCCAACAACTTTGTCCTCCAGAGGCATACCGCAGCACTGACAAATCAACTGCTTTGGTGCTCCCAGAAGTGTATTAATCGTAACATTGAATTCCTTGGACAACAGTTTGAGGGTATCCGTATTCGGAACCGTTTCCCCATTCTCCCAGCGAGAAACTGCCTGCCTTGTAACCATTATTTTCTCAGCCAATTCCTCCTGAGACATTCCTTTCTGCATACGCAGATTATAAATTACTTCCTTTGTATCCATCGGTTTCACCTCCACTAATTCCATTGTATCGGATAAAACTTATTTTGAAAAGCAACCTGCTGTTTCCCACCCAAAACTATTATTCTATAGTCTAATCGGCACAATAATGCTATAATTAACTCGATACTACCCACAATACATTACGAGGTGACAAACTATGACTAATATAAGAGCTGCAAAAATATCGGATGCCTCCCGTATAGCCGAAATGATTGTTACAAATTACAGAATCAATTTTTTTCACATTTTCAGGAACGAAGATTACTATTTCAGAGAATTGAATGTCCTTGATATGGCATCAGAATATGCTGATAACCCGGATATTCTCGCAAACACTTATGTCTATGATGACGGTGTGGTAAAGGGAATGTTTCGCGTCAACGAAGATGAATTAGTGAAGCTCTTTGTTGAGCCTGCCTTCCAAAGTCAGGGAATCGGCGGCGGTCTGCTCAATTACGCAGTAAACGAGTTGAATGTGTCCTGGTTGTGGGCTTTGGAATACAACACCAGAGGCATTGAATTCTATAAGCGCAACGGTTTTCGTTTTTCAGGTGAAAAGATGCTTGAAGATGGTTGGATTCCGTTGCTCAAACTGACCAAGCAATCATCTGAGGATTAAACCTGTTAACATCAATATTCATACTCAAAGGATGCTTTGTCCGTCTCAAAAGCAAAAATTGTTTTACCGCTAACAGAAAAACGATACCTGACTCTGCAGGCCGCATTTTCCCTTATCATTCTGTCCATCTTTCCGGCCACCGGAGCCTTAAGATCATATCCTGACTTTTCCAATAAACGTGCTTCAAATTTCATATTTCCCTGCACAATTACAATTCTTCCGTTTTGAATGCATACCGGCTTGGCGCCCAGATATGTGGCAAGTCTGTATTGCTTACCATGCCACAAGACAGAACATATCACTCCGGTAAAACCAAATCCCACAAATGGTATTTCAGCCACGGATAGCATTAGTGAGCCTCCCTTAAAGAAGCACTGTGTCCACGCGTAATGCTTTGGAAAAGAACGTCCTTCGTCCCCCTCCCAGTATCCGCACGCATTCCTGAAATTATATATTTTATCATTAATGCAAATACTTCCATTTACAGTATGTTTCATACTCCACACACTATGCCGGCATTCCATAAACGGAACCATTGCAAAGGGTCCCATAATATCATATTTGAGCGGAGTTAACACTCCAAATTTCAATTTACCGTTTACTTTAAGTTGCGGCTCATCAATTTTTAACCGTATACCTTTCTCTCCAAATTGATTTTCACCGATGCAAATCTTATTACCTCGTTTTATATATTCCTCTATCGGAAAATCAACATTCCAGGCATTTTCCTCTGTAATAATCTGTATTGAGCTGTTACATTTATTTCCACATCTATGTTCAGCAGGAATAACCGCTAAAGTCTGGGAATCCGACTGTGTCTTCATATACCAGCCATAAAATCTTCCTTTCATATTCAAGAACCTCCTACGTAAATTATTTTGTTATGGTTTATCCATTTCACCTTATTTTTTGCACAGAAGATTTTCCAACCACTTCACCGATTTCCTTAATGCTTCTATCGTCTTTGTTTCTATGACACATCTTGCATCACATTGCATAGCCGTGTTCAACCGGTCCGGTAAATCTATTTCGCCGTCGCCCAGAGCCAAATGATTCTTTGGTGGAATCTCTTTTCCGTCGTGAATATGAAAATGCTTTAGCTTATCCTTATTGCTAAGAATGAACGGCACATCAAGCTCCTTTGTTGCCTTTGAATGTCCAATATCCCATGTCAAAACAAAGCAATCCTTCTTCAGCAGAACCTCTATTGCCCTCTTCTCATATTCCCGAAACACATCCGTATTCTCAATAGCAATTTGAATATCGGAATCTCCAATCCACTCTTCGCACATTTCTGCAAAATATGTAAAATAATCCATATACACATCAAAATCCCTATCATACATCTGAACCTTTCTGTCCGGCAATGTAATGAAAATTCCGTGATGCATATGCATATTGATTGTCAGCGGTTTCTTGCTTTTCTTAAGTTTCACAAGTTTCTTTGCCACTTCTATAGTTCGCCTTACAGTTTCCAAATAGGCGTCTCTGACCAATGGATTGAAATCTGCAATATTCATATTCTCATCCAAGTGAATCGTATAATATATACCGACCTCATCCGCCTTCCGGTAAAAAAGATCCGTATTCTCAATTTTGTCGATTTGATATTCAGGAAAATTCATATTCAATTCCACAAAGGACAATCCCAATTCTTTGCAAAGAGATATATTGTCCTCAAGCGTTCTGTTTTCAATCAAAGTCGGCATTCCAAATTCCAACATAGTTTCACCTCACAATACTAAAACATACATAGAACCAATTACGGCGATGCGAAAGCCTTCTGACTATTTGAGGCATTCTTCATTTTCCAGTTCTTCGAATGGAATATGTTTTAACTTTTCTCCTAAAGCTTTTACTTCTTCTTCTGGGAGTTCTGACATGATGCAATAGATTCGATGTTCAATATATTTACCTCTATATATACAACAAGGATTCACATCGTAATCACACATATCCATTTCTGAAAGGAGTTTGTGTTCAATATTATTTTGGGTCATATATATATCTATTCTTTTTGCAATGAATGATGGTAAAACCACAAATGTCTTATTGTCCATTTTTGTACCTTCAAATGTGAAATA
>JAEDHB010000052.1 GCA_016297265.1 Butyrivibrio sp. | reverse complement strand
CCGTTGGCTAATCCCCATGCAACAATTTCTTCAACCGCATTTACTGAAAATGCTGAGGTATCATGCTGCAATACAACGGAAATATTATTATTTTTTATTCCGTTGATAACATTCTTTACAACACCGGAAGTTGATGTTGTTTCGCCTGCATCGCCGCTTGCAACATTCCAATCGCAATAGAGATATCCCATAACGCCCACATCTTTTACCAGGGAAGACATTATACCTTTGCAATAAGAAAGGCTTGAGGTGTTGGAACTTCCGCCGGGGAATCTTATTATATTTGACCTCACCCCGATAATGTCATATACGTAGTCACTTATCTTCTCTAAGTCCTTAAAATATTCGGCACGGCTTGAATATATCACGTTGTATGCATGGGAGGCGGTATGCAGGGCGATTGTGTGCCCGTCGTTGTATGCGTCCTTAATGCAGTGCTTGTAATCCCTGTATTGTGATGTGACAAAAAATGTTGCTTTGACATTATATTTCTTCAGAACCTTGAGCACCTTCTGGGTGTGTGAGGATGGACCGTCGTCGAAGGTCAGGTATACTACTTTTTTGCCGGGATTGACAACCTTGTTTTCGGCCTGTTTTTCATATACATAGATGCAATGTGAAACTGTCGATGTGTTGCCGGCTTTATCCGTGACGGAGTAGTCAACACTGTAAACGCCCTTTTTGGAAGTGTTTACGGAACCGCTTGTCTTTATTTTGTCAGTAATGTCGCCGTCAATATCGTCAATCGCTTTTAATGAAGGCGTTGTGTATGTGTCTCCCAATTTGATATATTGTGTGCTGTCGCCGCTGACTGTAAGCTTTGGTGCGTTGCAATCCTTAACGATAACCGTTCTTGTTACGGCTGCGGTATTGTTGTAGCTGTCAGTGACAGTATAGGTCAGTGTGTATATACCTTCTGTTTTGGAGTCAACATTGCCGGATACCGTAACCTTATTGGTGAGGTTGCCATCGCAATCATCCTTCGCGGTATACCCCGGCTCCTTATAGGTTCCCAAAAGAGGGGAAGTTATTTTGTTACCGCCCTTGAGCTTGATTACCGGCGGAGTGGTATCCTTGTAATTGATGGTTCTTGTCACAACGGCCCGGTTGCCGGAGGAGTCGCTGACGGTATATGTTACAATTCCGTCCTTTTCCTCTGTGATTACCTTATCAGTTACGTCTCCGTCAAAATTGTCCGTGGCCTTGTAGCCCTCCTCGACATATTTGTGATTTGGCTTGGTAAAATAATTTGGGTCGGAAATCAATTCTATAACCGGCGCACTTTTGTCCACAACAACGATGGTAACGGGAACTGAAGCTGAACACTTTTTGTAACTGGCGGTTAAGGTTGTTTTATGCTCCCCAATGGACTTCAAATCCACGTTATCTCCGAGAAGAACGGGAAGATCCTTTTTGCCGAAGTTAAAAATTGAACCCCGATAGTGTGCTATATTGTCGGGCAAATCAAGGGGATCGCCGTAGTTGACGGTAATTACCTGTCCTGCTTCGTAGTCAATGACAATGTGAAATTTATTACAAATAAGCAAAACCACAAATACCAGCAGCAAGCCCAATGTGATAGCCGCCGGAATAATGATTTTGCGCTTATTCTTCCTATTTGTATTCTTCTTATTGATTTCTTTTGTACTCACTGGTATTCCCCTTTTATCTGATAGTATATTATATTATACATCTTTAAATTAAATTGTCCACAGGAAAATATCAACAAAAGTATGATATTAACTTTTGGCTGAAAAGTGCCGATATATTCATTATATTTGGAGGTGCCGATATGTTCAATCTGGATAAATTTATTGCTGAAAAAGTTATTAATAGAAGTCAAAGCATGTTTCTCGATGATTTGAATGACAACAGGGAATTAATCGGAGATAAAATATGCGGAAAATCCATACTTGTCATAGGAGGCGCCGGTACTATTGGAAGCTCCTTTATCAAGGCAATTCTGCCCTTCAAACCATCGTCGCTTATAGTGGTGGATACCAATGAAAATGCGTTGGCGGAGCTTACCAGAGATTTGAGGTCCACAAAGGGAATGTATATTCCTGAGGAATACATTCCGTACCCTATGGATTTTTCATCGCCTGTGTTTGAGAAAATGTTCAGAAAACACGGTGGATTTGATATAGTGGGCAATTTTTCTGCTCACAAGCATGTGCGCAGCGAGAAGGATATTTTTTCAATCGAGGCACTGATTCAGAACAATGTACTACATGCGAAAAAACTGCTGGATCTGTTGGCAGAGTTTCCGCCGGATAATTATTTTTGCGTATCCACTGACAAGGCTGCCAATCCTGTCAATATCATGGGAGCCAGCAAGAGAATTATGGAGGACCTGATTTTCAGTTACTCGGATAAATTCCCTGTGAAAACAGCACGATTTGCAAATGTAGCTTTTTCAAACGGCTCGCTGCCGGCGGGTTTTTTGCAGAGAATTGCAAAGCTTCAGCCCCTTGGCGCGCCTTATGATGTTAAAAGATATTTTGTGTCACCTGAGGAAAGCGGACAGATATGCATGATGTCCTGCATGCTGGGGGAAAACAGAGCAATATTTTTCCCAAAGCTTGAAGAAGCTCAGATGATGAGCTTTGACGCGATTGCATCCGCATTGCTCAAAGCACACGGATATGAGATTTTGCAGTGCTCATCCGACGAAGAGGCAATCAATGAGGCGGTGGAACTTAAGAACGGCGGAAGAATGTATCCGGTTCATTATGAGGTGTCGGACACCTCGGGAGAGAAGGCTTTTGAAGAATTCTATACGGAAACCGAGACGGTGGATATGGACAGATTCAAGTCTTTGGGCGTGATAGTTGATACACCAATTTGTGACAGGGAAAAACTGGATAATCTCCTGGTAAATCTGGAAAATGCTTTTGCAGCGGAGACAGTTAACAAGAGTACGATTGTAAGGATGATTGCGGATTACCTTCCTAATTTTTTCCATATTGAAACAGGAAAATCCCTGGATTCAAAAATGTAACAGAAAGAGGCACAGTATGGGCAGATGTATTCCTTTATCGATACCTAATTTTGAGGGTAATGAAATTAAATATGTTAACGAAGCTTTGGGACAGGGCTGGGTTTCGACAGGGGGAGCCTTTATTACGAAATTGGAGAAGGGTCTGGCGGATTTTATCGGTACACATAATGTTGCCGCATGTCAGAGCGGAACATCTGCATTGCATATGGCATTGGTGGATTGTGGTGTCGGACCGGGGGACATGGTGATTGTTCCTACATTGACATTTATTGCAGCGGTTAATCCGGTGAGATACCAGTTTGCTGAGCCGGTATTTATGGATTGCGATGATTCGCTGTGTATGGACCCCGTAAAACTGCGCAAATTCTGTGAAGAGGAGTGTGCGATAAAAGGGGATAAGCTTGTCCATAAGGACGGGAAAACCGTCAAAGCGGTTGTGGTTGTACATGTATTCGGCAACATGGCGGACATGGAAGAGATTATGGATATTGCAGGGCGATATAACCTCAAGGTTGTTGAGGATGCAACCGAGGCTTTGGGAACAAGATATACGGAAGGAAAATATGCCGGCAGGTATGCCGGAACCATAGGTGATTACGGTGCATTTTCTTTTAACGGCAACAAAATAATCACCACAGGGGGTGGCGGCGCAATTACTGCTAAGGAATCCGAAATGGTCGACCACCTCAGATATTTATCCACCCAGGCAAAGGATGACCCTCATTACTATATTCATAATGAAATAGGATATAATTACAGGATGACCAATCTTCAGGCGGCACTTGGCGTGGCACAGCTCGAAGAACTGAATGAATTTATTGCGAGAAAACATGCTAATTATGATATATACAGCGAGCTTTTTAAGAATTTTGAATTGGGAAAGCTGCTTGGTTTCAGGGAGGGAACCTGTTCAAACCGGTGGTTCTATTCTCTTGAAATCAATATGGAAAAAATAAACGGAACCATGAGGGATATCATCACAAAGCTGGAAGAACGCGGTGTGCAGACGAGAGCAATATGGGGACTGATTCATGAACAGAAGCCATATGCCGATTCCTTGGTTTACGAAATAGAAAAAGCAGATTATTACAGCTCATGTATTTTGAATTTTCCAAGTACAACCCAAATTACAGTGGAAGAGATTGAATATTGCGCAAATGCCATTATGGCTGTGCTGAGGGAGATGACTAAATGAACAGTGAAAGAATAGAATCTTTTATAGTGAAAAAAACAACAAAGCTTGCAGAGGCCATGCAAAAAATTGATGACAACGCTAACGGTATTGTTTTTGTTGTTGATGAGGTGGGACTACTTTGCGGTGCCGTTTCGGATGGTGATATAAGAAGATGGATTCTCAAGGCGGGAAGCATCGAAGCGGAGATTTGCCTTCTTATGAATGATAGTCCAAAGTCCATATCCTGTGAAGATGTGGCGAAGGCCTCCGATATTATGCTTGAAAAGAACATCAGGGCACTTCCTGTTGTTGATGCTGAGGGAAGAATTACGGATCTCTGTCTTGCCAAGGAAATGGAGCGCAATGATGCACACAAGGAGGATTTGGTGGGCGTTCCTGTGGTTATTATGGCCGGCGGAAAGGGAACCAGACTTTACCCTTATACCAAGATTCTTCCAAAACCTCTTATTCCAATCGGGGAAATTCCTATTGTTGAGAGGGTGATGGATTATTTTAACAATTATGGTATTGATGAATTTTTTATGACAGTTAATTATAAAAAAAATATGATTCAGTCATATTTTGCAGAAACCGGTAAGGATTATGCCATCAGATATGTTGAGGAGGATATGCCCCTCGGAACCGGCGGCAGTATTAAGCTTATTGACAGAAAATTTGACAGGCCGGTCTTTGTTGCCAACTGCGACAGTCTCATTAGGACGGATTATTCTCTTTTGTACAGGCATCATATTGAAGCGGAGAATGATATTACCCTGGTTACTTCCGTGAAGAATGAAAAGATTCCTTACGGCGTAGTTCATGCAAATGCAAATGGTGAGCTCGACCATTTGGTTGAGAAACCAACAATGTCCTATCTGATTAACACCGGAATGTATGTGATTAATCCGGATATGATTGAGTTGATTCCGGCAGGGGAAATGTTTCATATGACGCAGCTGGTTGAAAAAGCGAAAGACCTGGGTTACAAGGTTGGAATGTTCCCTGTCAGCGAGGATTCTTTTCTCGATATGGGCGAGTTTGCCGAGATGAAGAGAATGGAAGATAAATTAAATATTCAGTAGAGGTAATGAATGGAAAAAATACTTTTGGTCGGTGCAGGCGGTCACGCCAAGACGATAATTGACACAATAGAACGTCTGGGTACCTATGAAATTGTCGGATTTGCGGATGAAAACAATATTGGCAGCGAAGTGTACAGAGGGTACAAGGTGCTCGGAAGTGACAGGGACTGTGACGATTTTTTTTCTCGCGGAATAAAATATGCCTTCCTTTCAATCGGTTATATGGGTAAAACAGATATCCGCAGGAGATTGTATGAAAAATATCATGAGGCAGGTTTTGTTTTTCCTGTGATTGCCGACCCAGAGGCGGTTGTTGCGGCTGATGCCCGAATTGGCGAAGGCACATATATAGGAAGAAATGCAGTCGTCAATGCGGACAGCACGGTTGGAATGAACTGCATAATCAATACATCTGCGGTGGTTGAACATGAATGCAGCATCGGGGATTTTTCGCATATTGCGGTTGCGGCGGTGGTGTGCGGTGGCACGTATATTGGATGCGACTGTATGGTTGGTGCTAATGCGACGGTTATTCAGGGACTTGAGATTGGTGATGATGTTGTGGTTGGTGCCGGTAGCCTTGTTCTTAAGAATGTTGAGAGCGGCAGTGTGGTTGTCGGCAATCCGGCAATTCTAAAATAGAATATCAAATTGGAAGGAGCAGCACCTCACGATTTCGTGTAAGCACTGCTCCTTATTCTGTAAATCTTTGCATATTATTTCTGATTTGATTCGGTCCCCAGAGCTTTTTCAAAAAGTTCACCGAAATCAGAGTCTCCTTTCTTTGGTGTTGCCATTGCCTCCCGGTTACGAGTCTGCTGCCCGTTATTGCAGGCAGGAAGAACGATTTGGATTCTAAAAGAATCAGATATTACGAAGTTTGCGGTAATCCCTCCTTGGATGGCATCGTCTCCGATGGTGAGTGTCTTTTGATGACACTGTGTATCCCTCTTTTATCCTCTTATACTATATATCGTACTTTTTTAAAAAAACTTTAGCACATATGGTGTTTTTTTGTTATAATTTCTACAGAATACTAATCGGAGGTACTAAGATGACACCCAAAAAACAGGCATATAGACTGACAGCTGACGGAATTATCGCTGCACTTAATAAGAGGAATATGGAAGGATATTATTGCGACAGCTCCGCCGAAGCGGTTGAAAAAGCGCTTTCAATAATGCCGGAGGGCTCTTCGATAACCTGGGGCGGCTCGGCAAGTATTAAGGAGTGTGGCCTTCTGGATGCAATTAAAAATAGCAGCTATGAGATTCTTGACAGGGATACGGCGAGCGACGAAAAGCTTTTTTATTCAAGGGCGGTGCTCAGCAATTATTTTCTTATGAGTACCAATGCAATTACGCTGGACGGAGAACTTCTGAATATCGATGGCAGGGGGAACAGAGTTGCACCGATGATTTACGGACCGGACAATGTAATAATGATTGTTGGAATGAATAAGGTGGTTATGGATGTGGAGTCGGCATACAAGCGCGTTAAGGTTGATGCATGTCCGCCAAATACTATAAGATTGAATTTTGATACTCCTTGCGCCAAAACAGGTAAATGTATCGAATGCCTGTCACCGCAATGTATTTGTAATCAGATAGTAATTACAAGATTTTCAAGGGAAAAGGGCAGAATAAAAGTTATCCTGGTTGGAGAAGAATTAGGATTTTAACAAAGTAAAGGGACCGCAGTTGCGGTCCCTTGCCGGTTCTATGATATATCTTCTTCGCCATATTTTGAACTTGTGATAACCGCGGTGACTTTTTCACCGCCAAAGGTAAATACCAATTCGGTATCGCTTGAATTAAGCTTTGAAGTATACTTGAGTGTGTATGTGGTTGAGTTGTCTCCGGCTAATGACCTGACTGCTTCGCGGAAAAAATCGTTAAGGGTCTTTCCCTCCGTGATTTTGTCGCCAAGGTCGGCGGATGCGTTTCCTTCCTCAATCTTAAATTCGCCTCCTTTATATGTAACCGTTCCGGACATATAAGCATATGGCTCAATGGCAATCATAAGTTCAAAGGCGCGTAACACCTCTGAAATGTTGGAAAGATCCGTCTGGTGTCGGGATTTTTCAATATTCCTGACCAAGGTCGGAACCAGAACACCTAAAAGCACTGCCATAACTGCAATTACAACGATTAGCTCTACAAGTGAAAATCCCCTGTTTTGACTTTTGTGTTTTTTCATTCCTATTCTCCTTAACCCCAAATTTTTTTACATTATAGCATAGTAGTTATATACTTTGCAAAGTATTTTGCCAACGTCCGCTGGCACCGCATGGAAGGATGAGTCCGCTTTCTTTTACAGGTAGTCCTATTTCATCGGATTTTACGCTTCCTCCGTGCTGTGGAATAATGGCCTTGCTAATCATATAGGTGAGAACTGAGGGTGCCAGCCCTGTTGTATATGAGTTAATAAGGAAGAAAAGCGGATTATCGGAAAGTAATTTTTCACAAAGACATACAAATGGATATATCATATCTTCGATTTTCCAGATTTCGCCCTTCGGACCTCTTCCGTAGGAAGGTGGATCCATAATTATGCCGTCATAATGATTGCCGCGGCGTATTTCTCTCTCGACAAATTTGACACAGTCGTCCACAAGCCACCTGATGGGTGCTTCGCCCAAACCTGAGGATACGGCATTCTCCTTGGCCCAGCCCACCATACCTTTTGAAGCATCAACATGAGTGACATGTGCTCCTGCTTTTGCGGCAGCGAGCGTAGCACCTCCTGTGTATGCAAAAAGATTGAGAACTTTGATAGGGCGATTAGCTTCCTTTATTAATGAAGAAAACCAATCCCAGTTGGTTGCCTGCTCAGGGAACAGCCCGGTATGCTTGAAAGAAAAAGGCTTAAGATTGAAAGTAAGCTCCTTGTAGCTTATCTGCCATTGCTCCGGAAGGTTAAAAAATTCCCATTCACCGCCACCTTTTGAACTTCTATGATAATGTCCGTTCTTTTTGCGCCATAATGAATTGTCCCTTGGAGTATCCCAGATTACCTGGGGGTCAGGTCTGACAAGTGTGTAATCTCCCCAGCGTTCAAGCTTTTCACCCTTTGAAGTATCAAGTACTTCATAGTCTTTCCAGTTATCTGCTATCCACATTCTAATTGTATTCCTTCTATATATAATGTATACTTTCATCTGTGTAATGAAAGCTTATAATGTAATTGTAATTGCAACGCGTTCATTTTGCAACATCAATATGATTGTGTATTAAATAGAAAAATATATGCGATGCGATGGATTGTATCTAATAAAAAACAATTCGAAGGTATTGCTTTTTTGCAACAAATAATATATACTAGGTTTTGCTGTGACATGATAGCGATGAAGCGTGAGGTTGCTACCGTTTCGGTAGGTTTTCCGTGGAGCGAATGTCAAGTTAGGAAACTGACGACAAGTCACTGTACAA
>JAEDHB010000051.1 GCA_016297265.1 Butyrivibrio sp. | reverse complement strand
GCCTTATGTGGGCAGCCGTACAAGCATTTTTAATATAAGGAGGATTAACACTATGAGAAACAAAGAGTATTGGATTGAGTGGGCAAAGAGAGCAGGAGTGAGGGCGGTTAAGACCGTTGCGCAGACAGCTGTTGCAACAATCGGTACCGCGGCAGTAATTGGAGATGTCAACTGGGTAATGGTGGCATCTGCATCCGCTCTGGCAGGCGTTCTGTCTCTGCTTACAAGCGTTGCCGGGTTGCCGGAGGTAACAGTAGATGAAAACTAGTGAAAAAGGCATTTCTCTTATTAAGTCCTTTGAGGGATGCAGGTTGACAGCTTACCTGTGCCCCGCCGGGGTATGGACAATCGGTTACGGACACACGGCAGGAGTCATACAGGGGCAGACAATCACACAGGCGCAGGCAGATGCATTCCTGAAATCTGACTTGGAAAAGTATGAAAATTATGTCACTGCAACCAAATTAAAGCTGAACCAGAATCAATTTGATGCGCTGGTGTCATTTACATACAACTGCGGATCCGGAAACCTTAATAAGCTGATTAATGGACGTACACTTCCGGAGATTGCGGAAGCAATGCTTTTATACAACAAGGGTGGCGGTAAGGTGCTGACAGGGATGGTTCGGAGGAGAGAAGCGGAGAGAAAGCTGTTTCTGGAGGAAATAGAAACGGAGGTAGAATATCATATGGTTAAACCGGTAGATTACAAACAGAATGACAGCAAGTGGGGCGGACTGTCCTATGCAGTCGATGGAGAGCGGAGCACAGTAAAGAGTGCCGGGTGCGGACCTACATCTCTGGCAGACGTCCTGGCAGCAATCGTGAGCCCATATATCGACCCTGTGACACTGGCATCATGGGCGCGGTACCACAGTTACAAGGTCAAAAACAGCGGTACCAGCTACAGCTTCTTTGTACCATGTGCCAAAGCATTCGGTGTTACAGTGCGCAGGTTAAATACTTCTAATGTATATGGTATTCCCTGGAACGGAGTACATGATCAGGCACTTGCAGAGCTCCAGAAGGGCAACTGGCTGATTGCATGCATGGGAAAAGGAAACTGGACAAGCTCCGGCCATTACATTGTTGTCTATGGATATGAGGACGGTTATGTCTATATCAATGACCCTGCCAGCACAGCAGCGAAGAGAGCAAAGAATACATGGGAGCTGTTTAAGAGCCAGGTTAAGTATTACTGGGTGGTAGATGTACCTGAGAACATTAAACAGAATGGAATTGTGACAGACGGAGCTTACCGGCAGGAAGATTTTGTGAGAGAAGTGCAGTATTGCACCGGTGCAACTCCGGACGGAAAGCCAGGGAAAGAAACATTGAGTAAGACAATTACCGTATCTGCTAAAAAGAACCGCACGCATCATGTTGTTATGACACTGCAGAAGCGGTTTAAGAAGCTTGGTTACTACACCGGAAATGTGGATAAGATTGCAGGAAAGCTGTTCACAACTGCAGTCAACAAGTATCAGTATGTGAAGTTAGGTTATTTGAAACTTGACGGTGAGATTACTGCCAGAGGAAAGATGTGGAGACATCTTCTGGGAATGTTATAACGGAGGTATACATAATGGCAACAGTACAAGAAATCCAAGATTTTAGGAAATATGCATTAACAAATACTGCAGTAAAACCAAGGGAAAGAGTTGGCGGTTCTGCTATGAGACCTACTAATTCAGATGGTCGTGTATCATCTCCTGGAAATACTTCCGGAGTATCAAAGAGTAGTATGATTAATACAAATAATCAAAGTAATACAGGTGGTTCTGGAAATTCAAATTCATCATCTGGTAGTTCTTCCGGTTCATCTGGTAGTTCTTCCGGTTCATCTGGTGTTTCATACAACCAGAATCTACAATCATTGTACGAACAACAGCAGAATAATCTTGCATCTCAGTTGCAGGCACAACAGGAATATTACGAACAGCAGTTGCGTGCACAGCAGGAAGCACGTCAACAGGCTGCGCAGAATGCTTATAACAGCAACATGTATGCATTGGAAAATGCTTATGCAAAGAGACTTTCAGGATTGGAAAGCAATTTAGCTTCCACAAAGGATTTGTTGGCATCTTCCTACAACAATTCAAGAGATTCACTAAATGCAAGTGCAGAAAAAAGCTTACAGGAAGCGTACATCAATAGAATGATGAATGAAAAGAGTCTTCGTCAGCAGTTGAATGCGCAGGGCCTTAATGGCGGTGCAAGTGAGAGTGCCATTGCATCCATGCTAAATAATTATGGCACATCAAGAAATAACATCAACACGGCAACAGCAGACAGTTTGAGAAGTTTGGAAGAGACATATAACAGCAATCTTGCAAATGCTCAGCAGAAATATAATGATGCTGTAAGTGATGCTACAGATACTAACATGGCGTATAGGATGCAGTTAGAAAATGACCTTGCAAATGGTGTAGCAAGTTCCTATTCGGATTTGTACAGTGCGCTTGCAAACATGGATGGAAATTACGCAAATTCCATGACAAATCTAATCAATAATCAGTCTGCAGCAAGTGCAGATTTGCAGCAGGCTTTGTATAATACAATGCTGAAAAATTCTCTTGGAGAGTACAATGCAAACGTATCAGGTGGAAAAAGTAGCACTATTACCTCGCAAGTAAAGAAAAAATACCAGAACGGTGTATTGCCAGAAACACTTATTGAAGAACTTGATGCAGAAGGATATAGCGTACCACAAATAGAGCAAATATTCAAGAGTGCGGGTATTCAATACTAAGTGAAAGGAGTCTATATGGCAACTTTAACAAACAATAAAAAAGCAATTGATGAAATGGAAGATGAGATTTTAAGAGGGGCTAAAAGCTCCTCTTATTCTGTTAATGGTAGAAGAAGAAATTCTGTAAGTAATGCATCTACAAAATATTCTAATAGTTCCAGTTTGCTTGATGCTTACGTTAAAAATCAAAAAAACCAATCATATACTTTAAAAAGTAGCAATCCGTCATCCTATGGCAAAAGAGATGAATATATTGTAAATTCATATGAGTCTATTCCGAAATATAATATTTTAGATCGTTTAACATACAAATCAAAAGCAGATGCATATAATGAAAAGCAAAGTATGTTAGATTCTTATCGTAATTCTAAGAATAAGCAGATTTCTAATTTCCTGTCTGCAAATAATATACCTGTAGATACTGTTGCTTCTCTTTCTAGTAATCACCAGTCATTAGGTAAAAATACAAGGGTTTCAGATTATAATCGTATCAAGGGCCTTGCGGATTCTGCTGGAATTGATATAAAAGATATAATCAGTTATGGAGAAGCATATACAGCTAATAACACAAAGGATGATTTGAATAAATTTTCAAACAATCACGGCACTATTGGTACCATTGCATCTGTTCCTTTTAATATTCTTGGAACAATAGAAAATTTGAAGACAGAAACAGGGAATTACTTATCTGGTAATCCTATCGGAAACAATGCAGCTGTTAATGCACGTTCTAATATGGCTGGAAGAATCAGAAATACAGTTTCTGAAAACATTGAAAGTCCTGTAGGTAAATTTGCGTACAATGTCGTAAATTCAATTGCTGATAATGTAGCATTAATGCCTTTAGGAAAAGGAAAAGCTCTTGCAGGAATGGGATTAGAAGCATTTTCAGGTTCACTTAACGAAATGAAGGATAAAGATGTTACTCCTAACCAGATGATGGCAACAGCTGCAACTTCTGCATTGATTGAAGTACTTACAGAGAAAATCCCTCTGGACAATCTATTTAAAGTTGCAAAGTCTGGCGGAAAACAGACTGTGAAGAAGGTTGTAGTTGATGCGTTGAAGAACTCTGCCGCAGAGGGAACAGGAGAGTCAATTTCTGAGATTGCAAATTCTATAGCAGATTATGCTATTAACCAGAACGAATCAGATTGGACTCAACTTGTGAAAAACTATGAAAGTCAAGGTATGACAAAATCACAAGCACAAAAACAGGCTTTCAAGCAGTTTGGATTAAATGCTGCACAGGCAGGATTAGCAGGGGCGGTAAGTGGTGGAATTATGTCAGGTGGTGCGTCTGCAATTAATATGCTTGGAGGAAATTCTAATATTAGTACTGACAATGATTCTACCAACGCAGAAATAGCTGATTCTGTTGATACTGCCAAAATTGATACAACATCAAGGAATGTTATTGATACTCAAAATCTTGTTAAGAAAGAACCGGGTAAGTTAAGTAATGCTTTTAAACGTGGTATTATGCCAGAACAGACTGCAAAAAATTTCCGAAGAGTAGATATCTCACAGGATGCATATCAAGATATTGCTTCAACTATGAAAAAATCAAATACAGATAGTAGTGTAGAAACTTTTGTTAAGAATATGAACGAAAAATTCTTTGGAGAAGTTGTTGACACTCATGATATTGCTATTGATGATACTAAAGTTGGAAATTACCATTATAGGGCAGAATTAAATAAAAACTCAATGGAAAAAATAATCAATGATGGTCCTATATCATTGGAAAAAATGAGTGTAATAAGTGACATTGATAATGTGTTATCACAGGCTGAATATATTGGTAGTAAAAGACAAAGTAATTCAAATTCTGGAGTCACAGGATATGATTATTTTAAGTCTCAAATTAATCTGAATGGTGAAGATTTCACTGTAACGTTTGAGGTAGAGGTAACGAGTGATAGTGATAGCGGAAGAAAAAATCGTGTCATTAATAAAATTGATATAGAGAACGTAAATGGAGAAAGCATTACTGCTCCTGAAGTGATTTCAAATTCTCATGTTGACACATCAAACCAAGTGGATTACAATAATAATGTAACAAATAATAATGTTATCCTAAGTAATAGAGGTGATATAGATGTCATCAACAACGAACAAGAAAATGAGCGAAGCAGAAATGAAATTGCAGGAAATTTACGAGACAGCTCTTCCGGTTCACAAGAAAATGATCTTGCAATGGAAAGCGGAAGGACAGACGGCGGAACAGATACTTCCTTACGCGGAGCTTTTCATGTAATTAACGAAAATAGCAGAAGTGCTTTGAATAAAATAGGTGTAACAGATAATGAGTTTAGGGAGACAACTGGTAACCCTGAACTCTTTTCTTTTGCGTTAGAATCAGGCAAATCGAGCAACGAAAATGGCGTTATGGTTGATAGTCATACTGCAGATGAATTGCGAAACGAAGGTGCAATTACATTTTTAGCAAAGGATAATATGTCTGGCGGAGCGGTTATGCCAGACGGTAATATAACAGCAGTATTTAAAAATAGCAAAAGCAAATCAAGAAGAGCTGGTGTTGATATTATTACAACGGCACTTGAAAATGGTGGTAATAAATTAGATTGCTATGGTAAAAACTTGCTATCGTTGTATGCTTCTCTCGGTTTTGAGCCTGTTGCTCGTGTGAAATTTAATGCGGAATACGCACCAGAAGGATGGGATTTTGATAAATTCGGCATGCCTGATATCTATGTGATGAAACACAATGGCCAAAGCACAGATTTAGTTGTTTCAAACTTAGAGAGCGGGAATATCAAGACCTATACAGAAGCAGAAATAGAAAACCTTCCTTACATGGAATATGATGACGCGATGAGCTATAGGGATAGCTTAATAGCTGCTAATAACAATCAGGCAAGTCTGACCAACCAGAGTCAAACAAATGTAGTACCTACTGAAAACTCGCAGAATAACTCAAATATTGCTTCTTCTGATATGTTAGAGCGTATTAGAGTGGCACGTGAGAACTTAAGAGCAGGTGACTCTTCCAATCAGAGAGTAAGAGGATATAATGATACTCTGGTTAATAAGACTGATGCACCGCAAGAGCTTAAGAATGAGTTTATAAACAATCCAGATTTCTATACGCAGTTGAGCAATAAAGATACAGCTGCCAGAGCAAATGAAATATTGGCTAATAATGATATAGATTCAGCAATTAATCAATATAGAATTTTACTGGATAAGAAAGACCCTGTTGCGGTTCCACTTGGTTACAATCTGTCTAAACAGCTGTCACAGTCTGGCAGACTTGATGAGTCTGTTCAATTAGTACGTGATATGAGCCGTGCATTGACAGAATCCGGTCAGTTTTCGCAAGCGGCAGCAATTACGTTAATGGATAATGATCCGGAAGCGGCGAAGCGTTATTTGATTCGAGAGATTGACACACTTAACCAGAAAGGAAAGGAAAAGTACGGAAAGAAATGGACAGACTTTGAATTGACTGAAAGTGAGTTACAGCAGTTCAATAATATTGAATCTGGTGACACAGATGCTATTAAGTCTGCTTATGAGGCAGTGTACGACAGATTGAGAAAGCAGTATCCATCTACAATGACAGAAAAGCTTATGGAGTTTAGAAGGATGTCTATGCTTCTTAATGCGCGTACCAATGTTAGAAATGTTGTGTCAAATGCACTTCTTTTCCCTGTTAGGTGGACAGCAGACAGAGTATCCGCACTCGGAGAAGGTGTTTACAGCCTCATAAATCCAAAGTATAGTCGTACACAGTCAATTAACCCTATCCGCTCAAAACAGTCAAAGAAATTGGCGTCAGAAGCGTTTGAGACTGTAAAGACAGAGTTGTTAGGTGACAATAAGTATGAGGATGCTAAAGGTGCAATACGTGACAAGCAGGTATTCAAGGGAAGTAAAACAGCGCAGATGCTTGATACGATTACCGGTGGAGCCATTACAAAGGCAAATCAAGCAATGGGTAAAAATATTGACCCTTCATTGCTAGAGACTGCCAGAAATTTCACCTATTATCTTTTGGAAAAAGGTGATAATGTGTTCGTGAAAAAGAATTTTGAATCACGGATGGCATCTTACCTTGATGCACAGGGAATTACAGATCTAGAGAATATTCCTGCAGACGCTTATGTCCTTGCTACACAGGAAGCTATGAAAGCTACATTCAAAGATGACACTAAACTTGCCAATATACTTAGTAATGTACGTAGAAATCTTGGAGTAGCAGGAGAAATTGTGCTTCCATTTACAAAGACACCTGCAAATCTTGCCATGAGAGGAATTGATTACAGCCCTGCAGGAGCTGCATACGGAATCATAACATTGATAAATGCTAATAGCCATGCTGATATTGCAAAAGGTATCACACAGTTAGGGCAATCCGCTACCGGTACGGCTGCAATTGCTTTAGGATATGCATTGGCAGAATCAGGACTTATTACTGGTGCGCTTTCAGAAGATAAGGACGAAGCACAATTCCAGAAACAGCAGGGAATGTTACCTTATGCATTTAAGATAGGTGATAATTACTTTTCTTATGACTGGGCACAGCCTGCATCTATTCCTATCATTTTAGGTGTAACGCTGTATGATTCATGGAATAATAACGGAGATGCTATTAATGGATTGAAACAAGGATTTCTTGCTGCAGCAGATTCGTGGTTAGAGCTATCACCTTTGCAGAATCTATCCGATATTTTCGGCGGATATGGAACTCCTGCAGAGAATGTGTGGGACGTTCTTACTACAGATACACCGCTTTCATTCATTCCGGCACAGTTAGGTGCGGCAGCAAGGATAGGAGACACTACTCAAAGAGTTACTTACGACCAGACAAGCTATCTGAATAATCTTGCTAATCAGGCAAAAGCTAAGATTCCCGGATTGTCTCAAACTCTTCCGGTAGCGTATGACACATGGGGTAATCCTATTCAGAGACAGGACAGCACAGGAGAGGCTGCTTTTGCAAACCTTTTGAATCCTGGACAATTGGGAAATTCGAATGTATCACCTATTGATGATGAAATCCGTAGTTTGTATGGTTCTACCGGTAATGCATCTGTATTTCCAAAGAAAGCATCATGGAGTTATCAGATTAATGGTGAGAGTGTGAAACTGAACAATGAGCAGTATTCTGAATTTCAGAGGATCATGGGACAGAATGCTTACGATATGGCATCATCTCTTATTAACTCTGATACTTACAATGCTCTAAGTGACGAGCAGAGAGTAGAAGCTATAGCAGATATGTACAGTTTTGCAGACGCGCTGGCCAAGAGTGAAGTACTTGGATATGATGTTGAGAACTCTGACACATACAAAAAGACATATTCTGTATATAAGGATAAAGGAGCAGATGGAGTTGCTACATACTTTGGTATCAAGCAGAATCTTTCCGGCAGTACTAATGCAGATAAGGTAAATGCCGTAAATTCCCTCAATATCTCTGACGAAGATAAAGGATATTATCTTTCAAAGCTTATTAACCTATCAAAAGATGCTGAAACTGCTTACGCATGGAACGGATACGAAGGTGTATACTCATATTACTCTAGCAAATATGGAAATACTAAATATAATACAACTGGTTCTGAATCTGGCGAAATGTATCAGAGGATAGCAACATACTTGCAAGGTAAACAGAATAGCTCTCAAAGTGATATGGCAAAACGTATTGAAGAATACTTGAATGGAAAAAAATCTGGTAATACATATGTTCAAAGCGCTTTTGCTAATGTACAGAACGGTACAGAACAAATCAGTGAAGAACAAGATATGGCTAGCAGGATACAAGCTTATCTAGATAGTAAGAACAAATAATAATATAGCCCTCGGAATTGTCCGGGGGCTTTTTTACATTATGACATATTTCTTTCTAGTGCATCAATGCACTTTAAAAGTTCCTTATTAATCAAGTCCATACCCCAACACAGACACGGTACATCTCCTGATTGTCTCTCGCTTATCACAATAAGTATGCTGGATATACCTTTTAATGAATGTATTATCTGTTCATTATCCATATGCAATCACCACCTTTCATATATATATGACAAAAATCGAGTAAATATTACAATGTCAAAAAAATTTTTAGAAAAATAGCAATTTAAACGTCACACTAGATAATACCATCAATCTAGTTGCTAACTGT
>JAEDHB010000014.1 GCA_016297265.1 Butyrivibrio sp. | reverse complement strand
TCGAAAAATATTTTTGTACAGACAGACAGGCAGAAAATGGAAACAATTATTAGCAAAATAACAGAGGACAAGGAAAATAACAATAAAGTGATAGCTGAAGCCGCGCAGATAATCCGCCGCGGCGGACTTGTGGCATTTCCTACTGAGACGGTATATGGTCTTGGAGGAGATGCTTTTGACGTGCATGCAGCGGAGAAAATATACGGCGCAAAAGGGCGCCCAAGTGACAATCCCCTGATTGTGCATATTTCCGAGACTAAGGATTTGAAGAAGCTTTGTGATGATGTTCCGCCGATTGCATATGTGCTTGCGGACCGGTTCTGGCCCGGACCGCTTACGATGATTGTACGTAAAAATAATCAGGTCCCATCAACTGTGACAGGCGGACTTGACACAGTTGCGGTAAGACTTCCGTCCCACCCTGTTGCGAGGGCGCTTATTGCGGAATCAGGAACCTTCATTGCCGCGCCAAGTGCAAATATTTCAGGGCGGCCAAGTCCCACCACTGCACAGCATGTCATTGAGGATATGTCCGGACGCATCGACATGATAATAGACGACGGTGCAATAGAAATTGGTCTTGAATCAACAATTATCGATTTGACGGATGAAGTTCCGATGATACTGAGACCGGGATATATAACCAGAGAGATGCTTAATGAAATTCTTGGAGAAGTGGAAAATGATCCAGCTCTTATGGTGGGAGTCGGGAATGCAAAACCAAAGGCACCCGGCATGAAATACCGTCACTACGCGCCGAAAGCAGAGCTAACCGTAATTGAGGGCGAAACCCATGCCGTAACACAGGAAATGAAAAGGCTTGTTGATGAGGCTGTCGCGGGAGGGCGGAAGCCGGGAGTTATGGTTACCGGGGACCGTGCGGATTGTTTTGCAGGCATTAAGACCATCTGCCTCAGCGAATCAGGTAATCAGAATGAGATTGCCGCCAATCTGTTTGCAGCATTAAGAGAATTTGATGAGACGGATGTGGATGTTATTTTCTCAGAGGGATTTTCTGAGGAAGGTCTTGGCAAGGCAATTATGAATCGTCTGCTTAAGGCGGCAGGGCACAAGGTGATAATGCTAACCTCACAGCAGTAGGGAGGGATTTGATGGCAAAATTTGACAAAATTATTTTTGTATGCAATGACAACACCTGCAGAAGTCCGGTTGCTGCTGCAATTCTTAAAAAAATATGCAGGCTTCCGGATATAAGAATTGAATCAAGAGGTCTCATATGTCTTTTTCCGGAGCCGTATAATCCAAAGGCAACCGCATTGCTCAGAAGCAGGGGGATTGTGTTGGAGAACGGAGTGAGCAGACAGCTGACGGAGGAGGATTTTGATGAAAAAACTTTGATTCTTGTCATGGAGAGAGAACAGCAGGATCGGATTAATGCCGATTATGCCAATGCCCGCAATGTCTATACAATAATGGAATTTGCCGGCGGAAAAGGAGATATTATTGATCCCTACGGCGGAGATATGGATGTATATGCCATGTTTTTTGAGTCCATAGATAAATGGGTCAATTTAATAGAAAATACACTTTACAAAATGGAGGATGACCAGAATGATAGCATTGGGTTCAGACCACGGCGGATATGATTTGAAGATAGCCGTAATGAAACATCTTGAAGAAAAAGGATTGGAATACAAGGATTTTGGTTGCTACGACAAAGAATCCTGTGATTATCCGATATTCGGAAGGGCAGCAGCAAAAGCAGTTGCAGAAGGAAGCTGTGACAGAGGTATTGTCATCTGTACAACCGGAATAGGTATCTCTATTTCTGCCAATAAAGTGGAAGGAATCAGATGCGCTTTGTGTACAAGCCTTAATCAGGCTAAAATGACAAGACTTCACAATGATGCCAATATGCTTGCCCTCGGAGCATCAACAGTATCTGAAGAGCTTGCAATTGAGATAGTTGATATGTTTCTCGATACCGAATTCAGTATGGAAGAGAGACATCAGAGAAGAATTAATCTCATTGAAGGATAAAAAAACATTTTCACGAGCACAACTTTTGTAGACTTTTCACGCTGTTTAGTATATACTTATGTGGGAAAGAAGGGCGCTTATGGACAAAGAGAAGAAAAGTGTTTTTCGGGCGCTGACAATGATTACCCAGCTGGGGATTAGTGTTATGGTTCCCATTGCATTATGTGTATTCATCGGTGTGAAAATCGATCAGAAATTTGACACATATTGGGTGATACCTTTGTTGATATTGGGAATTCTGGCAGGCGGCCGCAATGCATACAGACTGGCAATGTCTTTTGTCAATGATGGCAAGCCTGCGGACAGTCATAAGAATATAGACAAGGATATTGATGATGAGTGAAAAATATGAGTCGAAGACATTATTGTTTTTGATTATTGGAATATGGGTATTCTGCATATGTGTAACCCCGCCGGTTTTATTGATATGCAAGGACAGGCTCAGAGGCGAACTCGGACTTGTTGCAGGAGCATTGATTGCAACGGCAATGGTTATCAATATGAATGCTACCGTTCAGAGGGCAATACACATGGAGGAACACCAGTCAGCCTTTTGCGCATGGAGTGCGGTGGGCAGATTACTTGTTGTTGCAGCACTTTTTGTGTTGTTTGGGATAACCGGATGGCTCAATATCGTAACGATGTTGGTCGGCATTTTTGGTTTGAAAATATCGGCATATGCACAGCCGTTATTTATAAAATTTTTTCAAAAAAATAAGCTGTAAAGAAGGTGAGAAATGTGATGGGGCAGCTTTCCGGCATGATTACTGCGGATTCGGAATCAATGGGATTTGAGATAAAGCTTCTGCAGAAATTACCGTTTAAACTGTTTGGTCAGGATATATATATCACGACTACACATGTTGCACTGGTTATTGTCATGATTACCTTGTTGTTGCTGATTTTTATCGGTCGACACAAGATACTTAAGGCACAACCCGGAGATAGGCCTAAGGGATTGCAGAATATCTTGGAAATGTTCATCCAGACTCTGGATAATATGGTTTCTTCGATTATGGGTGCAAACTCAAAGCGATTCAGAAACTGGATATGCGCAATTTTTATGTTTATTCTTTTCTGCAACATAGCAGGTTTATTTGGATTAAGGCCACCGACTGCAGACTATGGTGTTACATTACCGCTTGGTCTGATAACGTTTGCGCTTATCCAAATCAACGGTTTACGAGCCAAAAAGATACAACATGTTACAGCGTTGTTTAAGCCGACGCCGATTCTTTTTCCAATCAATCTGATTGGTGAAGTTGCGGTTCCGCTTTCGCTGTCACTTCGTTTGTTCGGTAATATCATGTCAGGTACTATTTTGATGGGTCTGATTTATGGATTGTTACCGGCAGCATTAAAGGTAGGAATACCTGGAGCTATTCACATATATTGTGATATCTTCTCAGGAGCAATACAGACATATGTTTTCAGTATGCTCACAATGGTTTATATTAACGACAAAATTTCAGATGAATAAGTTTTAGGAGGAATTTAAAATGGGTACAGAATTTTGTAGAGCTTTAATTTTAGCATGTTCAGCAATTGGTGCAGGTCTTGCAATGATAGCAGGTCTTGGTCCTGGTATTGGACAGGGTATTGCAGCAGGTCATGCTGCAGCAGCAGTAGGACGTAACCCTGGCGCTAAGTCATCAATTACATCAACAATGCTTTTAGGACAGGCAGTTGCCGAGACAACAGGTCTCTATGGTTTCGCAGTTGCTATTATTCTGTTATTCGCTAACCCACTTATCGGAAAACTCTAATAAGAGGATAGTGAACAAGCAGAAGGAGGTAACATTATGACAGGTATATTGGCCGAAGAGACGACCAGAATATTCAACCTGGATTCACAACTTTTGTTTGACGCTTTATTTCTTGCTGTAAATATTTTCTTATTGTTTCTGGTGGCATCATATTTTTTGTTCAACCCGGTCAGAAACCTGCTCAAAAAGAGACAGGATATGATAGAGGCTGACATTGAAGCTGCCAAGAAAGATAAAGAGGATGCAGCTGTTCTTAAATCAGAATATGATGAGAAAATCAAAGCTGCCGATAAGGATGCAGATATGATTCTTGCTGAAGCCCGTAAAAATGGACTTGCAAAGGAAGAACAGATCATTGAGGAGGCTAAGGCCGAGGCGGGCAGAATTATCGATAGAGCCAATAATGAAATTGAGCTTGAAAAGAAACGTGCAGCAGATGATATGAAGAAAGAGATAATCGCAGTAGCAACCGCTATGGCGAGCAAGGTTGTATCAGGTAAAATTGATGCGGATATTCAGGAGTCACTGGTAGACGATACTTTGAATGAAATGGGTGATAACACATGGCAAAGCTAGTAGCAGCAACCTATGGTGATGCCCTGTTTGAACTCGCGGTTTCACAAAATCAGGTGGACAGCATATATGAAGAGGCTTTGGCAGTTCTGAATGCCTTCGAAGAAAATGAAGAGCTTGGTAAACTGCTTAATCACCCAAAGGTTGTCAAAGAAGAAAAGATTAAGGTTATTGAAAATGTATTTGGTCAATTTGTTTCGAAAGAGATCACAGGTTTTTTGGTAACCATTGTTGAAAAAGACAGAAGCCGTGAAATTTTGGATATTTTCACATATTTTGTAGGCAGGATAAAAGAATATAAAAAAATCGGTATTGCCTATGTCGCAACTCCAATGGAGCTGTCAAAGCAAATGAAGGATAAAATCGAGGCCAAGCTTTTGGCGACAACGGATTACAAATCCTTCGAGATGAATTACAACATCGATGAAAGCATCATCGGTGGAATGGTAATCAGAATCGGCGACAGGGTTATCGATAGCAGCATCAGGCATAAGCTTGATGAATTATCCCGCGAATTAGTTAAAATTGATGTATAAAATTCTTAGAAAGAAGGTGCAAGAGCCCTATGAATTTAAGACCGGAAGAAATCAGCTCAGTAATAAAAGAGCAGATTATGAGATACAAAACCGAACTTGATGTATCCGATGTAGGTACAGTTATTCAGGTGGCTGACGGTATTGCACGTATTCATGGTCTTGAGAAGGCTATGCAGGGAGAACTTCTGGAATTCCCGGGTGCGGTGTACGGAATGGTACTCAACCTTGAGGAAGACAATGTCGGAGCAGTTCTTCTTGGAGATTCAAAAAGCATTAACGAAGGGGATACCGTTAAGACAACAGGTCGAGTTGTTGAAGTCCCTGTAGGTGATGCCCTCACAGGTCGTGTTGTAAATGCACTTGGCCAGCCTATTGACGGCAAGGGGCCAATTGTAACAGATAAATATCGTCAGATAGAGAGAGTTGCATCCGGTGTAATCTCAAGAAAATCAGTAGATACACCATTGCAGACAGGTATCAAAGCTATTGATGCAATGGTACCTATCGGAAGAGGTCAGCGTGAGCTTATCATTGGTGACCGTCAGACAGGTAAGACAGCAATTGCAATCGATACAATTATCAATCAGAAGGGACAGGGAGTTCACTGTATCTATGTTGCCATAGGACAGAAAGCTTCAACTGTTGCCACAATTGTACAGACACTTACAGAATACGGCGCAATGGATTATACAACAGTAGTAGCATCAACAGCCAGCGAGTTGGCACCATTGCAGTATATCGCTCCATATTCAGGATGTGCGATTGGTGAAGAATGGATGGAAAAAGGAGAAGATGTTCTTGTAGTATATGATGATTTGAGTAAGCATGCAGCTGCATACCGTACACTTTCATTATTGCTTAAGAGACCACCGGGACGTGAAGCTTATCCGGGAGATGTATTCTATCTCCATTCAAGACTCCTCGAGAGAGCCGCAAGACTTTCGGATGAGCTTGGCGGAGGTTCACTTACAGCCTTGCCTATTATCGAGACACAGGCCGGAGATGTATCCGCATACATTCCAACCAATGTAATTTCAATTACAGACGGTCAGATTTATCTTGAGACAGAGATGTTCAATTCCGGTTTCAGACCGGCAGTTAACGCAGGTCTCTCAGTATCACGAGTTGGTGGTGCTGCACAGATAAAAGCTGTTAAGAAAATTGCTGCTCCAATTCGTGTGGAACTCGCACAGTACAGAGAGCTTGCAGCCTTTGCACAGTTTGGTTCAGAGCTTGATGCGGACACCAAGGAAAAACTTGCACAGGGTGAAAGGCTTAAGGAAGTCCTTAAGCAGCCACAGTACAAGCCAATGCCTGTTGAGTATCAGGTTATTATTATCTATGCTGCAACAAAAAAATATCTTCTGGATATACCGGTTGACAGAATTGCTGATTTTGAAAAGGAACTTTTCCGTTTTATAGATACAAAATACAGTGAAATCGCAACAAGTATCAAAGAGACAAAGCAGCTTAGTGAGGAAACAGAGGCGGCATTAATTAAAGCAATAGAAGAATTTAAGGCGCAGTTCAAATAATTATTGCAAAATAGAAACCCCTGACAGTCAAAGAACTATGGGGTGGTGAGGTGATTATTTATGGCTTCAATGAAAGACATAAAAAGGCGTAAAGAGAGTATACAGAGCACCGGACAGATTACCAAGGCCATGAAGCTTGTTGCAACTGTTAAGCTGCAGAAGGCAAGAGGTAAAGCGGAAAGTGCAAGACCATACTTTGACGCCATGTATAATACAGTTTCATCCATACTTGCAAATAGCGAAAGAATCAATCACCGCTATTTGAAGTCCGGGGAGACAACCAAAAAGGCAATAATTGTTATTACAGCAAACAGAGGACTTGCCGGCGGATATAATTCCAATGTGATTAAAACAGTCACGGGAAGTGATATCGCCAGAGAAGATGCGGTAATATATGCAGTAGGAACCAAGGGCAGAGATTTTTTTGCAAGAAGGGAATATAAGATTGCGGCAGATTTTTCAGAGGCTATCAATGAACCGATTTACAAGGATGCAATGGAAATCGGTCAGGCAGTTCTGGATGCTTTTGAAGCGGGCGAAGTCGGAGAAATATATCTGGCATATACAAGCTTTAAAAATACAGTAGTACATGAACCAAAGCTGGTTAAGCTGTTACCTATGTCAACGGAGGATGTGGAAAAGACTGAAGGAAGCGAAGCTACAGGTCTTGTTGAGTACGAGCCGGAAGAGGAAGAAGCACTCGACATTATCATTCCGAAATACATTAACAGTCTTATATATGGAGCACTTATGGAGGCAATTGCCAGTGAAAATGGTGCAAGAATGACAGCGATGGATAATGCTACAAGCAATGCTGAAGATATTATCAGTGAACTTTCGCTTAAATATAACAGAGCTCGCCAGAGTTCTATTACACAGGAATTAACAGAAATTATTGCCGGAGCAAATGCTATATCATAGCTTTAGGTTATTAAAATAAGATAGAAGGAGTGAAAAAATGGCTGAAAAAAATATCGGTAAAATCACTCAGATTGTCGGAGCTGTACTTGATATCAAGTTTTCAGAGGGAAACCTTCCTGAGATTAATACAGCAATTAAAATTAATCGTGGTGACGGGGACAAATTAGTTGTCGAGGTTGCACAGCATTTAGGAGATGATACAGTAAGATGTATCGCGATGGGACCAACGGATGGACTTGTCAGAGGAATGGATGCTGAATCAACGGGCGCACCTATCTCCGTTCCGGTTGGAGAAAATACACTTGGACGTATTTTCAATGTACTCGGTGATGCGATTGATAACAAACCGGCACCTGAGGTTGAAAATTATATGCCAATTCACAGAAAGGCACCAACTTTTGAGGAACAGTCAACATCGACTGAAATTCTTGAGACTGGTATTAAAGTCGTTGACTTGTTATGCCCATATCAGAAGGGTGGTAAGATAGGTCTTTTCGGTGGTGCCGGTGTAGGTAAAACAGTACTTATTCAGGAACTTATCAGAAATATCGCAACTGAGCACGGCGGATACTCCGTATTCACAGGCGTAGGTGAGAGAACAAGAGAGGGTAACGACCTCTACCATGAAATGCAGGAATCAGGCGTTATCAATAAAACAACAATGGTATTCGGACAGATGAACGAACCACCGGGAGCCAGAATGAGAGTTGGTCTTACCGGACTTACAATGGCTGAATATTTCAGAGATCAGGGTGGAAAGGATGTACTTCTTTTCATCGACAATATCTTCAGATTTACTCAGGCAGGTTCAGAGGTGTCCGCACTTTTGGGACGTATGCCATCAGCCGTAGGTTATCAGCCTACACTGCAGACTGAAATGGGTGCACTTCAGGAACGAATCACATCAACCAAAAATGGTTCAATTACATCAGTTCAGGCGGTATATGTACCTGCCGATGACCTTACTGACCCTGCACCTGCTACAACTTTCGCTCACCTTGATGCTACTACGGTACTTGACCGTTCAATCGTTGAGCTCGGAATTTATCCTGCAGTAGATCCTCTTGGTTCTTCTTCCAGAATCCTTGATCCGAGAATCGTTGGTGAGGAGCATTATAAGGTTGCCAGAGGCGTTCAGGAGATTCTTCAGAAATACAAGGAACTCCAGGATATCATTGCAATTCTTGGTATGGATGAGCTTTCAGAAGATGATAAGCTTGTTGTTGCAAGAGCAAGAAAGGTACAGAGATTCTTATCCCAGCCGTTCTTCGTAGCAACTCAGTTTACGGGACTTGACGGACGTTATGTTCCTGTCAGTGAGACGATTCAGGGATTTAAAGAAATCCTTGAAGGAAAATATGATGATATTCCGGAAAGTTATTTCCTTAACTGCGGAAGCATTGAAGATGTACTTGCAAAATGTAAGTAGACAATACTTATTATTGGAGGTAGCTTATGGCAGATAAGAAATTCGAACTGGAAGTAATGTGCCCGGACAGAACTTTTTTTAAGGGCGAAGCGGATATGGTTGAACTGTGCACGGTTGAAGGTGAAATCGGCGTGTATCCCGGACATATTCCCCTTGCAGCAGTGCTCACTCCGGGAATTATGACTATTCATAATGACGGAGAGGTCAAAAAAGCTGCGCTTCATTCAGGCTTCGTAAAAATATCCCAGGACAGCATTATGGTGCTGGCAGAGATTGCTGAATGGCCGGATGAAATTGATATAAATAGGGCCAACGAGGCAAAACTCAGAGCAGAGAGAAGACTTGACGGTTCCAAATCCGGAATTGATATCCAGAGAGCGGAGGCAGCGCTGAAGCGTTCTCTCACCAGAATTGCTCTAAAGGGTTAATACAGTGAATAAACACCTTTGAAATGGAAATACTTAACAGTATAAAATTTCGGAGGTGTTTTTTTATGGGAAAAATAGGAATTATAGGAGCCGTGCTGGTGTGGATATTTATGGGAGTGCGAATTATCGGCAGTCAGATGGAGGCATCACAAAATATTATTCAGGCCTTTCAAAATATTGATTATTATAAAAATGATACAATAATAGATGCGTCAGGGGATATAACAAAATATGGTGACAATACGGACAAAAAATCTCTTGCAGTGAGAATTGCGGCCGGTCTTGGTATGGATAATCTTGTTCAGCAGAAGGAAGATGGATGTGTATATGTCAGAGAAAGTCGTAATGCATCCATAAAGATTAGTATTTCAGAGATTAGTCAGGGTGTGGCTACATATTTTGAGCCGACTACTCACATACAGGTAAGACTTGTAATAAAGAACAGAGTTGATTGTGCGCTCACATATTTTAATCTTCTCAGGGAAGTGCTTCATTCAGAGGGTATTGACTGCGATGTAAGCCTGAATCTGCGGGGAGAGATAAAGGGTGCAGCGAATATTTATGAGAGGGACAGAATTGCGGACATAATGTTAAAGAGTCTGGACGCCAGAATAATATATTCCAACCGTGCCGCCAACAATTATGCGGTATATGCTTATACGGATGCTATAGAGGATTATACGGTAAGCTACGGGGATAAAATTAATATCAGTGTGACAGAAGTATATGATGAAGTACAAAATGCGACGGTGGTATATCTGTCCACACCATTTTGCAATCTTGATTACTAAGTGGATTAGTTGTAAAATAATGACATAATGTAGAAAATGAGGAATTGATTTGAAGTTTTTAAACAGTAAGATTCAGATATTAGTATATGTTCTTGTATTTTTGGGCGCGGCGGCAATTACGTTTTTTACAAGGGGAGGAACGTCGTCCTATAAGGAACCGAAGCCAACAACAATGGAAGAGGCAAAGCTTCCTTATGCATATATGACATCGCCAAAAGGCACGAATTATAATTATCTTCACGGATATACCTGTGATATGGATATCGGTAAAATGCATGAGCCAATCACGCCAATCAGCTCAAACAGGACAATACAGATTAATATAAAAAAATACGGATGCCCTGTCAAGAAAGTGGATTATGAATTGCGCAGTCTTGACGGAAAGACACTTATTGAGAGGAATTCCGTTGACGGAATGGAGAACAATGAAGATATTCTGACTGTCACTACGAAATTCAGAGATCTTATGGATGCCGGCAGGGAATATATGCTTAAGCTGAATGTTGATACGGATACATATGGCGTTGCATCCTATTATACACGTGTGGTAATAATGGATGATGCATATATTGACAAGAAACTGAACTATATTAAGAATTTTTCTTCTTATACACTGGATGATGACAAACTTGACAGGATAACATCCCAGCTGGAAACTGATTCAACCGGGGATAATACCAATCTCGGCAGAGTCAATATCCACAGCAAAATGTCACAGATCGGATATGCCGAAATGGAACCTGCCCTGACCTCTGATAAATATATAACCGTCAACGAGATTGATGGGGATGTTGCATCAGTATCTCTCAATTACAAGGTGCGTACGGATGATGTCAACGGTGTATTTGATTACAATATAAAAGAATATATTCGAATATATCAGCCGGATGACACCCTCACTTATGTTCACAGCTATGACCGCTGGATGGAACAGGATTTTGATGCACAATCCTCTGTGAGCAGTCTTGGAGATTTATATTTTGGTATCAGTGCCGGTAAGGACATAGAAAAAGCCACCAACAGTAACGGTAAATTTACTGCTTTCGTCAGAAATAATGAGCTTTGGGAGTTTTATACAACCAAAAACGAGATGGCATCAATATTCACCTTTATGGATCGTGACGGTGATAATGTCAGAGGAAATTACAACCAGCATGATATAAAAATACTGGAAGTTGATGATGAGGGAAATATTAAATTCCTTGTATACGGATATATGAACCGTGGTGCCCATGAAGGAAAGGTGGGTATATCCGTATTTGAATATAACCGCGAAAGCAGAAAGACCAGCGAGCTTATTTTTATACCACGCGATGATCCGTATATGTCCATTGCAATGGATATTAATACTTTGTCATATATTAATGAAGATGGTGTATTATTTATATACAGTGACAAGTCGATATATTATATAGACTGCGAGACCAAGGAATGTATGGTGGTGGCGGGTGATATCATTCCGTCCAGCTGCATCAGGTCTGAAGACAGAAATATTCTTGTATATCAGACCGGACAGGATGTCTATTCCAGCACAAAAGTATATGTGCTCATCATGTCAACGGGAGAGACTTTTGAGATTGATGCGGATGAGGGCTCCTATATCAGAGCATTGGGATACCTTGACGGCAACATTGTATACGGTCAGGCCAAAGCGGATATGGTTGCTGTCAATGCAGAAGGAAATGTCGATTTCCCAATGTATGACGTAATAATGATGAACAGTGAAAAAGAAATTGTTAAAGAATATAATGCCAAAAATATATATGCAACGGGCGTTGAAATCAGCGGCTCGAAAATGGTAATCGATAGGGCAAAATATGACAAAAAAGGGAATCTGGTTTCAATGAGTGCGGATGTAATTCTCTGCAACAGCGAAAACAATCAGAACCTTGTAAGACTTACTACAAGAGCAACAGAGTCAAGACAGACGGAATACTATCTGAAGCTTATTGCAGGCGGAATTACCGGTCATACGACCGTACACGAGACAAATTATATGTATATGCCGGATACAACGGTCACGATTGTAACATCGGAGGATAACAAGGCGGACCGATATTATGCATACAGCTTCGGAGAACTTGCACTTATCACGGAGAATCTTGCGAATGCGCTTGAAGTTGCAAGCAACGGCGGTGGTGTTGTTGTGGATTCAACATCAACCATGATATGGAGCAGATACAAATCCAAAGAGCATACTATCAGTATTTCACAGTCAATGATTGCGACCTCGAAGAATACAAAACTTGCTGCGACAAATCTGCTTCTTAAATATCAGGGAATTAACACGAGCGCCGCTTCTTTGTACAAAAAAGGATTTACAATCATTCAGTGTCTGGATAATCTGTGTGGAAAAACCATCAATCTGACAGGTAACAAGGTTGAACAGGTACTGTACTTTGTTGATAGAAATTATCCGATAATTGCCAAGACCGGTGCCAACAATTACGAAGTACTGTATGGATACGATAAGAATTATGTAATTACTATAGATATGAGTGACGGAGTCACAAAATCATATACCTATGCCGAGTTTAATGAGGCCATTGAAGCATATGGCAATGTTATGATTACGGCTCAAAAATAACACGGGAGGAAGCTATGGCAAAAGAGAAAAAAGCGAAGTCACAAAAAAAGAAGCCGCTCAAAATAATACTGATAGTTCTTGCCGCCATAGCCGGTATCGGTTTAATTGTTCTTGGTGTATTTGCGGGAAGTGTATTTAAGTACAAAAAAACCGCAAAAAATATGGTTAAGGATGTAGTGACCGAGACCTTCCGACAGAATGAATCCAGCGTAATATATGACATAAATGGCGAGGAAATTACAGCATTTTCAGGCATCAAAGAGATCTATTATGTGGATGGTGCGGATATTCCGGACATAATGAAACAAATCTTTATAATCACTGAGGATAAAGATTTTTACAAGCACAAGGGAGTGGATCTTTCTTCCATTTTCAGAGCAGCCATAGCCAATATGAAGCATAAAGAGATAACCCAGGGCGCAAGTACCATAACCCAGCAGCTGGCCAGAAATATGTTTTTGACCCATGAGGTATCCTGGGAACGTAAAATTACCGAAATGTTTGTTGCCATGGAGCTTGAGAAAAAGTTTTCCAAGGCGCAGATATTGGAATTTTACCTTAACAATATATATTTTGCCAATGGCTATTATGGTGTGGAGGCAGCGGCGCAGGGATATTTTTCAAAGAAGGTATCAGATTTGTCAACCTCTCAGCTGGCATTTCTTGCTTCAATACCAAACAATCCGGCAAAATACGATCCTGTTGTCAATTTTGACAAAACGATGGAACGAAGAAATCTTTTGTTAAAACAGCTTTTTACTAACGGATATATCGACAGTCTGGAGTACTATTCTGCAATCGAGGAGAAAATTCAGTTGATTGACAGCGGTGATGACAAGATTGATTATGTTGAAACCTATATTTTCTACTGTGCAACGCGTGCTTTGATGGAAAAAGACGGATTTGTATTCCGGAATGAATTTACTTCTGAAGAAGATGAAGAGAACTACAGAAATGTATATGAACAGTGGTATTCCGAATATCAGGCCAAACTCTTTACCGACGGATATAAAATTTATACGGCAATAGATATGGAAAAGGAAGAATTGCTACAGGCTACGGTTGATAAATATATGGCTGATTTTGTGGAACTCAATGATGAGGGAATCTACAAAACCCAGGCAGCGGCAGTATGCATTGACAATTCCACGGGGCTTGTCACTGCCATTGTGGGAGGCCGTTCGCAGGAGCATGACGGGTATACTTTTAACAGGGCATTTCAGGCGTACAGACAGCCGGGAAGCTGTATCAAACCTTTAAATGTATACGCTCCGTATATGATGCTTGGACATACTCCTGAAGAGGAAATTGAGGATTATTATTTTGTTGGCGGACCAAAGAATTACAGTAATATCTATAGGGGTAAAATAACCCTCAAGGAAGCTTTGGCCTGGTCGTCAAATGTCTGTGCATGGAAGCTTATGCAGGAAATGACCTGCCCTTATGGTATGTCCTTTCTTGATAAATTGGAATTTGATAAATCAAATGTGGACAATGAAACTCAGGCGGCCAGTATAGGAGGATTTACATATGGAGTTTCCCCGGTAGAAATCTGTAAGGGTTATGCAGCACTGGAAAATGACGGGGTGGCGAGAAATGCAACCTGCATTGATAAAATAACTAATGCGACAGGTTCAATAATTGTGGATAATACAGGCAAGGATGTCGAGGTATATGATAAACAGGCCGCCCGCAAGGTTACCAAAATGATGGAATACGGTGTTGAAGAAGGTCTGATTCAGAGTGCCAAACTCAAGAATGCCATTGTAGCGGCTAAAACGGGTAGTACCAATGATAATAAGGACGGATGGATGTCAGGCTTTTCCAGATACTATACAACAACTGTATGGGCAGGAAATGATATTCCTGTATCCATTGAAGGCCTTGGCGGCGGTACATATCCTTTGAGAATATGGCGCGAATTTATGGAAAAGATTCATGAAGGGCTTGAGTTAAAGCCTTTCCCTGACTATGAGGGAATCGAAACGGATAAGGACAATGTAGCCGGTTATGACGATGAAGGTGAAAACGGCAAGGAACAGCATGCGCCGGGAGGTGCCGATATGGATATTGACGACGGCGACAGATACACCCATGTCAATGGTGACGGGGATGTGGATGTTGATGTTAGCGGTATGGGAGACCGGGATGCACGCTAACATGAATTAGTTATAAAGAAAACCGCTAACTCGGTTCACGCAGTATATTGACTGTGTGATGTGAATTAGCGGTTTGTTATTTATCTGTTCTTATAATCTTCAACAAGTTTGTTAATCTTCTCCGCAGGATTGAGGAGATGACTGATGGATGCATCATGGTTGAGGGTATCAATGAGTAATGCAATATATTTACTCATATCAACATTTACATAGTATTCTCTTGATAATAACTCAGGAGTCTGGTATACAAGGTTGGTTGTAAGTATTTTATCAAAAAGACCATCCTCATAGGCCTTGTCAAACTTAGCCATACCATTTGTAAAAAGACCGAAGGTTGAGGCAAGAAATACTCTGCGGGCTTTTCTTGCTTTGAGTTCCTTGGCTACATCCAACATACTTTCGCCTGATGAAATCATATCATCGATGATGAATACATCTTTTCCTTCAACGGATGAACCCAGAAACTCATGAGCAACAATCGGATTACGGCCATCAACAATTCTTGAATAATCACGTCTCTTATAGAACATACCCATATCAAGACCAAGAACATTTGAGTAATATACCGCACGTCCCATTGCTCCTTCGTCAGGGCTTATCATCATCATATGATCACTGTCAAGTTCGATGTCATCAACATTTTTAAGTAGTGCTTTAATGAATTGATAGGTTGGCTGAACAGTTTCAAATCCGCTTAATGGGATTGCGTTCTGTACACGAGGATCATGGGCATCAAAGGTAATGATATTATCAACGCCCATACCGATAAGCTCCTGAAGAGCAAGTGCACAGTCCAGAGATTCTCTGCCGCTACGCTTGTGCTGTCTGCTTTCGTAAAGGAATGGCATAATTACTGTTATTCTTCTCGATTTTCCGCCGAGTGCAGCAATGATTCTCTTTAAATCCTGATAATGATCATCCGGAGACATATGATTGATTTCGCCGCATAATGAATATGTCAGGCTATAGTTACATACATCTACCAGAATATAAAGGTCATTTCCTCTGACAGATTCGTTGATAACACCCTTGGCTTCTCCTGAACCGAAACGTGGTACATTGGTTTTGATGATGTAGTTATCTCTCTGATAACCGGAAAAAGCGATGGTCGATTTGTGTTCGTTCTCTCTTTCCTTTCTCCATTCAACAATGTAATTGTTGATTTTTTCACCCAGAGCCTCACATCCTTTAAGGGTGATAAGGCCTAAGGAACCTACAGGAATACCATCAAGGTTATTCTGATTGTTCTGCATAACGCAAAGTCCTCCATAATGTAATTGAATTTAGCGCGAACGCTTTTTGAAACGAATGTCATCCCCGTAAAGCTTGAGAAGCCGGTAGGAGCTTGACAGTCTTGAGAAAATTCTCTCAGAATAGGTTTCCATTATGCTCTTAATTGATAAGTTAGTAGAGATAATGGTTGATTTTTTACTCAACAATCGGGAATTGATGCATTCAAACAGCTTTGAATTAGTGAAGGAGTTTGAAAGCTCTGTTCCCAAATCATCTATTATCAATAATTCACAGTCAAAAATCTGTGAAGTATTTCCGTTTTCAAAGTCAGAAAACCTGTCAAATAACGCATTGGCGGATATATAGAGAACGCTGTGAGCGTTATCCAACAATTCCCTGGCAATGCAGTTGGACAGGAAGGTCTTGCCGACTCCCGTATTGCCATAGAAAAGAAGATTGTCTCCGGAACCGAAATTTTTAACAAATTCTTTGGAAATTTCCAGCACATGAGCCGCATTTGCTCTTGCCGAAACCCCGGTAGTGCTGTCAATAAAATCCTCCGGATAATAGTCGACGGAGAATTTGTAGAAGCTGCAGTCCCCAATTGTATCCGAGAGGTTTGACTCCTTGTAAAGCAGATTGATGGAGGTCTGAATAAAACAGGAGCACTTCCTGCTGTCAACATATCCCGTATCCCTGCATTTCGGACAAAAATAATGTGGTTCAAGATAATCCGTTGGATATCCGGCATCGGTTAAAACATTACTCATTGCCAGGTTCAATTTGTCAATTTCCGGAGAAAGATTGTCAAGGAGACTTCTGTCACCGCGAAGTGCTGCGGTAGTTGCCTCCAAAGAAATCCGGGATATTCTGTCGCGAAGTTCTTTGTATTCCGGAAGTGCAGTATATATCTCTTCAGTGCGGGCAGCAAGCTCGCGTTGAACATCATTCTGTCGCAAACTGTATTCGCTCATAATTATATCATATTGTGAGTTGGTTAATATCAATTTACTGTCCTCCGTAATTAGAATATCTCGATGGTATAATTACCGGTTATTGCTTATAAGCGATTTTTCGAGCTCGTCAAAATCATAGCTGCGGGTGCTTATATTATTAAATTGATTTGATTTGGCAGGTCGCGTTCCGACGGGAACCGTCACACTGTATCTATGTACATTGTCAAGTTTCTTGGCATCTTCGACAGTATGAACATCTGCGTTCTTCCATTTTTTGAGAATGCTGTCAGCATAACTGAAATTCGGCTTTCCGATACTAAGGATAGTACGGTTGCAGGCTTCTTTAATTATGCTGTTATCAAAGCCGTACTCATCATACCATCTGTTGATAAAATCTGTCTCAACAGGAGTAAGCGTCCTTCCGGAGATTCCGAACGCCTTCATAACGGGATTAGTTCTTTTGCTGTACATTGTAACGGAGCCTTTGGCTTTCTCCACGGTAAGTATTCCCTGGTCATACCATGCGAGGGCAACCTTCTCGATGTATCTGATGCTCGTGTGCTGATTGCTGACACAGTATTCAGTAAGAAATTCTATCAATTCTGAAGAGAAACCAAGGTTCTCCTTGATGTTGAAAATAATCTTTGTGTCGGAGGAACTCAAAGGCTTACCGACATATTTTTCAATAATATATAAAAGCTGTTGCATATCTTCGCGTTCTTTTATCTCGCGGACTGACGGAACAACTGTTTCCTGTACAGGTGCAACAGATTCTGTTTCTTTTAATTGCAGCAGGGTCAGGGCAATAGGTTCGTTGGTAGTATCGTCAAATTGCGCCTCGATGACCTTGTTTTTAACCCAGTATTTTAATGCTCTGGTTACATCCTTCTCCGTCAGGTTCAGCTGATCCGCAATATCTGACAGCGAAATTGATTTTGATGAATCCACGGAACATCTCAGAATATAGAGGTATACCTTGACGAATTCGCCGTTGGCATCCTTCATATACTTGTCCAAAAATACATTGGATACAGATGTCTCATTATTAAGATTCTGTGTACTTAGTTTCATTTTTCCCATCTCATTATGTCTCCCTATGTGTTCGTTGCTAGTGAAGTATAACACAGCATTTGGCAAAAGAAAACACGAAAATAAGAAAAAAAAAATTTTGTGGAAAGTGTGGAAAATGTGGATAATTTCAGGCCTTTTTCAGAAGGTTTTCTCCCACTTCGATTATATTTCCGGCACCCATTGTAATTACTAAATCTCCGGGACTGCAGGTGTCAAGAATATAGTTTTCAATTTCGTCAAATGATGCGAAATAGCAGCATTTTGTTCCAAGCTTATCAATCTCGTGTTTTAAATCAAGAGAGCTGATTCCTATGGTATTGATTTCCCTTGCCGCATATATATCTGCAAGAACCACCTCGTCAGCCTTGGAAAGTTCTGCGGCAAAATCGTTAAGGAAAGCTTTGGTTCGGGTGTAGGTATGGGGCTGGAAAATAACTACCAGACGATTGTGTTCCATATTGCTGCTTGCGTTAATTGTTGCCTTGATTTCTGCAGGGTGATGTGCGTAGTCGTCAACAATGGTAAAGCCCCTGCATTCGCCCTTATACTGAAAACGACGGTCGGTGCCGGTAAAAGCACTGAGTCCGGCAAGAATATGTGCAAGGTCAATACCAAGATGTATGCCGACCGCAATTGCTGCAAGAGAATTATATACATTATGGATTCCCGGTACCGCAAGAGAAACAACGCCAAGTTCTTTTCCTTTGTTGACAAGGGTATAGCTACAGCATCCCTTTGCATCATATCGGATATTACAAGCGGTGTAATCACAGGCGGAGTCAGACCCCACAGTTATTACTTTACATTCAAGGTTGCGGGTAATTTCCTCATAATTGTCAATGTCGCCGTTGATAACCAGAAGACCGTCCTTAGGAAGAAGTTCTGCGAATTTGGTGAAAGAGTTTCTTATATCATTGATATCCTTGAAGAAATCCATATGGTCTTCTTCAATATTGAGTATTATCTCTATTGTAGGGAAAAAGGACAGGAAGCTGTTAGTATATTCGCAGGCTTCCGTCAAAAATGTATCAGAGTTGCCGATTCTCAAATTGCCTCCGATTGACGGAAGAATACCGCCTACAGAGACAGTGGGATCAAAATCGGCAGACATAAGAATTTCCGTCATCATGGATGTCGTGGTTGTTTTGCCGTGAGTACCGGATACTCCTATGGCAATTTTATAATTATTCATTATTTCTCCGAGAAGCTCTGCCCTTGTAAGCATAGGAATGTTTTTGCCCTTTGCTGCAATCATTTCAGGATTGGTGTTGCTGATGGCAGCGGTATATACAATAAGATCAATGTCATCGGTTATATTTTCGGCGCACTGTCCGATGGCAACAGAAGCACCTTTTTCCGCAAGGTGATCCGTCAGGGCGGAAGCCTTCATGTCGGAACCTGATATTTTGAACCCTCTGGATAAAAGAATCTCCGCCAATCCGCTCATACTGATGCCGCCGATTCCCATAAAATATACATGTATTGGTTTATCAAATGAAATGTTATACATACTACTCTCCGTTATTTTAATTATAGAATATTGTTTCTACCTATTATTATACTTACTTTATATCACTATTGAGAACAAAGGTAAAGTGTAAAGGACAAAATGTATTCTTTTTATTTTTGATACATATAGTATAGTATGATAATATTTTTTGCTAAATTGGTAAAAATATACAAAAAATTGCAAAAAAAATCGAAAAAATGTGCAAATTGTCGATATTAGGCTTTAATTATTTAAGAAGATATGATACAATAGATTTACTTAATATCAGACACGTAAAAGACTTGAGGTGAATAGGTATGATGAAAAAAGAGATGATAGCCATGCTTTTAGCGGGCGGTCAAGGCAGCCGTTTAGGCGTGCTTACAGCAAAGGTTGCAAAACCGGCTGTTGCATTTGGGGGAAAATATCGTATTATCGACTTTCCGCTTAGTAACTGTATTAATTCGGGTATTGATACCGTAGGTGTACTTACACAGTATCAGCCACTCAGACTTAATACTCATATAGGAATTGGTATTCCTTGGGATCTTGATAGAAATATTGGTGGTGTAACAGTGCTTCCGCCATATGAGAAGAGCAGTAACAGCGAATGGTACACAGGTACTGCCAATGCTATCTATCAGAATATTGATTTCATTGATTTGTACAATCCGGACTATGTTCTTATTTTATCCGGTGATCACATCTACAAGATGGATTACGAGATAATGCTGGATTATCACAAAGCAAATAATGCAGACGTTACTCTTGCCGCTATGCCGGTACCGCTTGAGGAGGCGAGCAGATTCGGTATCCTTATTACGGATGACGATAACAAGATTAACGAATTTGAAGAGAAGCCTGCTAATCCAAGAAGTAATCTTGCTTCAATGGGAATCTATATTTTCTCATGGAAGGTTCTTAAAGAAGCGCTCATTAAGATGAAAGACCAGCAGGGATGCGATTTTGGTAAACACATTATTCCATATTGCTTTAACAATGATAAGAGACTTTTCGCCTATGAGTTTAACGGATATTGGAAGGATGTCGGAACATTAAGTTCTTATTGGGAAGCAAATATGGAACTTATCGATATTATTCCGGAATTCAATCTCTATGAAGAATTGTGGAGAATATATACCAAAGCCGATATGATTCCACCACAGTATATTTCATCAGATTCGGTAATTGAGAGAAGTATCATAGGTGAAGGCTCCGAGATTCATGGACATGTTAAGAATTCCGTAATCGGTTCCGGTGTAACCATCGAAGAGGATGCAGTGGTTGAGAATTCGATTGTCATGGCAGGAAGTGTAATTAATAAAGGTGCCAAGGTATCTAAAGCAATTATTGCCGAGAATGTTGTTATCGGAGAAAATGCAATTCTTGGTGTTGGTGTGGAAGCACCAAGCAAACTGGATCCTAAGGTCTATGCATCAGATCTTGTAACTGTTGGAGAAAATTCATATATTCCGGGCGGAGTTAAAGTCGGCAAGAACACTGCAATTTCAGGTGTTACGGAAATATCAGATTATGAGAACGGCGAATTACCGGGCGGCGGATATATTATTAAGGCAGGTGAAGACAGATGAGAGCATTAGGCATAATTTTAGCAGGCGGAAACAGTAAGCAGATGCGCGAACTCTCTAACAAAAGAGCAATCGCAGCGATGCCGATGGCAGGAAGCTATAGAACAATCGATTTTGCACTTAGTAATATGACTAATTCCCATATCGGAAAAGTTGCAGTTATTACTCAGTATAATGCAAGATCACTTAACGAGCATTTAAGTTCATCCAAGTGGTGGGATTTTGGTAGAAAGCAGGGTGGATTATTCGTATTTAATCCAACCATTACAACAGAGAACAGTGTATGGTACAGAGGAACTGCCGACGCATTGTATCAGAATCTCGAATTCCTCAGAAACAGCCATGAGCCATATGTAGTAATCGCATCAGGAGATGGCGTTTATAAGATGGATTACAACAAGGTGCTTGAATATCATATCGAAAAGAAGGCAGACATTACCGTAGTTACCAAGAATCTTAACGAAGGAGAAGATGTTACAAGATTCGGTGTTTTGAAGCTCAATGAGGAGAACCGCATTGTTGACTTTGAGGAAAAACCGGTGGCAACTGAACTCAATACCGTTTCCTGCGGTATCTATGTAATAAGAAGAAGACTTCTTATCGAGCTTCTTCAGAAGGCATATGAAGAAGACAGATATGATTTTGTAAAGGATATCATTATCAGATACAAAAACATCAAGAGAATATATGGTTACAGCCTCGACAGCTACTGGAGCAATATATCAACCGTAGAATCTTATTACAAGACTAATATGGACTTCCTTAAGAGGGATGTCAGAGAATTCTTCTTCAAAAACGGCGCTGATATTTATTCAAAAGTTGACGATTTAGCACCTGCAAAATATAATCCTGGTGCAAATGTCAAAAACAGCCTGATTGCAAGCGGATGTATTATTAATGGTGATGTTACGGATTCGGTTCTTTTTAAGAAGGTATATATAGGTAACAACTGTACAATCAAGAATTGTATTATCATGAATGATGTACATATTATGGACAACTGCCATTTAGAGAATTGTATTATTGAGAGCAGAGGTACAATCAAGCAGAATACAACATATGTGGCAGAACCTAATGATATTAAAATTGTTATTGAGAAGAATGACAGATTTACAATCTAGTTATTAAACAGGATGATAATAGGACTGTCATAATAAAACTATTGCTGAAAGGGGTAAGCAAAATGCAAATTACAGATGTGAGAGTTAGAAAGGTTGCAAAAGAAGGCAAGATGAAAGCCGTTGTATCAATTACTATTGATAACGAATTTGTAGTACATGATATCAAAGTTATCGACGGAGAGAAGGGCTTGTTTATTGCAATGCCAAGCAAGAAATCAACTGATGGGGAGTACAGAGATATTGCTCACCCAATCAATTCTGCTACAAGGGACAGAATTCAGGCTCAGATTCTGGAAGCATACGAGAAAGCTGAGGATGTACCGGAGGAATAATTTAATAGGAAAAAGTTAATAATTTAATCCAATAATCAAGGCATGGGTTCATTTTTTGAGCCTATGCCTTCGTTTTTGAAAAAATATATATGAATTACAGCCTAAGATTTGACATAAGTATGAAATCGTTGTAGTTTATTGGGTATGGAAAGTTTTATTTTTAGTTTGAATGCAACAATACCAATTTTTCTTGTGATGGTATTGGGCAATATTTTAATTAGAACAAATTTTTTTACCAGAGATTTTGTCAACCATGCGGACCGTTATGTATACCGTGTTGCTTTGCCGGTGCTCCTTTTCAAACAGATAGCTACAGCAGACATATATGAGGAATTTGATATAAGATTTGTACTGTACTGCATGATAGTTACTACGGTTATTTTTGGTGGAATCTGGCTTTTGTCCTATCTTCTTTTCAAAGATAAGTCGGAAGTGGGAGCATTTACGCAGGCCGCATCAAGAGGGAGTGCGGCAATACTCGGAATTGCATTTATTGAAAGCATATACGGCAATTCCGGAATGGGACCGCTTATGATTCTGTCTTCGGTACCGCTTTACAATATCTATTCGGTTATTATACTTACCTTCAGTGCGGCTGACAGAACATCAGGGAAAAATGCGATTAAAAAAAGTCTTATCAGCATATTAAAGAATCCGATTCTCATCGGTATTTTTGCAGGCTTACCATTTGCATTGTTCAGAATACAGATTCCTACAATTCCGATGAAAACAATTACATTGGTTGCGCAGACTGCCTCACCGATTGCACTCTTGGTAGTGGGAGCTAATTTTGAGGGCAAAAAAGCATTGGCAAAAATGAAACCAACCTGCATTGCCACATTACTTAAGCTTATAATTATTCCGGCAATATTTATTCCGGTGGCGGTATTGATTGGATTCCGCAATGAGGCTTTGGTGGCAATTGCGATTATGCTGGGTTCTCCGACAACGGTTACCTGTTATATTATGGCAAAGAATCTCAAGAATGATGAGGTGCTGAGCTCCAGCATTATTGTTCTGGCAACACTTTTGTCTTCTTTTTCTCTGACTGCAATAGTTTTCATTTTGAGATATAACGGATTAATTTAATTGTATATTTTTCATGTTAATGTCAATAATCCAGTATATAAACTGAAAGTGAGGTATTAACGTGGAACTTAAGGAAAAAGAAAGAACTGTTTTACAGGATTTGCAGACCCAGGAAAAAAGCTGTGTGGAAAAGTATAAAAGATATGCAGCTGAAGCCTGCGACAAAGAGTTAAGGGATTTATTTACCAAAATACAGGAAGCAGAGCAGAAACATTATGATTCTATCACCGGTGTGCTAAATGGAGGTGAAGTTCCTTCCTGCGATTGCAATGACTGTGAGGGGAAAAATTACAATCCTAGCGCAACCTATGATAAGAATGAGGAATCTGAAGATAAGAAAATGGATTGTTTTCTGGCCACCGATTGTATCGGTTCTGAAAAGCTTGTGTCCTCTGAATATAATTCAGATGTGTTTGTATTTGGAAGCTCAGCAATCAGAAAGCTGCTTGCAGATATTATGATAGAGGAACAGAATCACGCGGAAATGCTTTGGAAGTACAAAACAGTTAATGGTATGGCATAAAAGAATGGGGCTGATTTTACAGCCCCATTTGATGTTATGTTCTATTTTTCAATTTCTTCAGGTTTGAAATCTTCAAAGCCTTCAAGCTTGGTAGTGCAGTTTGGACATCTGATTGCTTTGATTGAAATCTCTGAAATACAGTAAGGGCACTCCTTAGTAGTAGGTTCCTTCGCTTCTTCTTCAACTTTTTTCTTACCGATGGACTTGAGAGAATTGATTCCCTTGATGATGATAAAAAGACATAATGCAGTAAGTAAAAAGGTGATTATTGCATTGATGATATTTCCGAAATTAAATCCCGGACCAACACCGTTGAGATTACCAAAGTTACCACTTGGAAGAATAAAACCAATGAGTGGTGTCAGCAAATCGCCAACAACTGCTGAAACAATGGCTGTAAATGCAGATCCAATGATAAGACCGACAGCCATATCAAGAACATTACCTCTTGAAATAAAATCTCTGAATTCTTTAATTATTTTTTTCATTAGTCAGCTCCTTATGTAGTAGTGTTTTCTTTTTCCTCATCTTTATCGTCAGATTCTTCCATTTCCTTAACATAGGCATGGATATTTACTATACGATTTTTATCACATTCCTCGACAACAAAAGTTATTCGGTCCAGTTCAACTGTATCGCCTTCCTGTGGCAGACGCTCAAGACATTTCATAATTAGGCCGCTGATTGAATCATAGTCTTCAGATTCAACATATTCTTTTGGAATCTGCAAAATATCCTGAAGGTCATCAAGGCGTGCTGAGCCGGATAACTGGTATTCGTAATCATTGATTCGTATTATATCGTCAACTTCATCCTCGTCGTATTCATCCCTGATTTCGCCAACGATTTCCTCAAGGAGGTCCTCCATCGTAATCATTCCAACGGTTGAACCGTATTCATCCACAACAATGGCAAGGTTGTTGGAGGTCTTTTTGAGCTCTTCCATAAGTTCAGAGACATTCTTAAATTCAAAAGTGTAGTAGGATTTTCTCAGGATGTCACGCACCTTAAATTTGTGCGGATCATCACAAAGCAGAAGATCCTTGACGTTGATAATACCGATGACATTGTCGACCGAACCCTCAAACACAGGGAATCGTGTATATTTTACATCGCGAAAAATCTCAATAATCTCGTCATATGTACTGTCTATCGAAATGCAGCTCATATCGATTCGCGGAATCATAACATCCTTTGCCTGTGAATCGCCAAAATCAAATACATTGCTAATCATTTCGTGTTCATCACTTTCCAGAACACCCTCTTTATGACTGACATCAACAATCGTTCTGAGTTCATCCTCTGTGATGGAAGCATTATGTTTGTCAGGATTAAACCCGAGCAACCGAAGCAATCCCTTTGCCAAAATATTGGTGATTAGGATTACAGGGGTAAAGATAAACATAAGAGCACTTATGATTGCACTGTATGCCATGGCAATTTTATCTGCATAGGCAGTCGCAAGTGACTTAGGTGATATTTCGCCCAAAATAAGTACAACCAGAGTTAATATTCCGGTAGCGATTCCGACTGCGGCATTGCCCCAAAGCGTAAGACTTATTGTGGTAGCCAGCGAGGACGCAATGATATTAACGAGGTTATTGCCAATTAGAATTGCACTCAGCATTTTTGATGAATCAGATTTGATGCGAAGAACACGTGCAGCCCTGTGGTTGCCCTGTTCTGCCAAAGTTGTCATCCTGATTACATTAGCTGAGACAAATGCTGTTTCCGCCGACGAAAAGAAAGCAGAAAGCATAATTAAGATTATAAGCGCTACAATTTGTATCGCGACACTGGGATCCAAATGATTCCCTCCTTCATAAAGAATATTTTTATCCATACCGGATAATATGGTTTAATGATAACATTGCTATTGACAAAATACAATTGTTAAAAAAATTTTTTTGATGTAAAATATATGACAAATAGTTTTTAGGATGGAAGAGATATGTATATAATTGTTGGACTGGGTAACCCGGAGATAAAATATGATAAAACAAGGCACAATATCGGTTTCAGAATCATTGATGCTTTGGCGGATAAGTACGGAATAGATATATCAGAGAGAAAGCATAAAGGCCTTCTGGGGAAAGGAATGATAGGCGGACAGAAGGTAATTCTTGTGAAACCAATGACATATATGAACCTCAGCGGAGAATGTGTGGCTCCTGTCATGAATTATTATAAGGAAAGTCCGGAGAATGTCATTGTATTATTTGATGACATCAGTCTGGACGTCGGCAAAATTCGAATACGCAAAAAAGGCAGTGCCGGCGGGCATAACGGAATTAAGAGTATAATTGCCCATCTTGGCACACAGGATTTCCCAAGATTGAAATTCGGAGTCGGAGATAAACCTGCTAAAATGGATTTGGCAGATTATGTATTGGGCAGGTTTTCGAAGGACGAGGAAGAAATTCTTGGTGACTGTGTGGATAAAGCCTGCGATGCTGTTTCAGTAATGGTATCTGAGGGCGCGGATGCAGCAATGAACCGCTTTAACGGGTAGAATAACGGGGAGAAACTATGAACGTTTTCAATCTTCCGGTCAGAGAACTGACCTATTATAAGGATATAAAAGACAATCTGAAAAAACCGGGCAGATTTCAATGTGCGTTTGGATGCGTTGAGCAGCAGAAAGCACATTTTATCAGTGCTGTCGGCGATGATTTCAAATTCAAACTGATAATTACCTACAACGAAATAAAGGCAAGGGAATTGTATGAGGACTACAGGGGAATTGACAATAATGTGGTGTACTATCCTGCCAAGGATTTCATTTTTTACAGTGCCGATATTCACGGAAAGCAGATGACAAAGGACCGCCTTGCAGTTATTGAAGAGATTCTAAAAGGGGAACCGTTGACTGTCATTACCACCGTTGATGGTTGTATGGATAAAATAATTCGTCCCGAGATTTATGACAAAAATATTATGACAATAAAGCTGGGCGATGACATAGAATTGGAGGATTTGTGTGACCGTCTGGTGAATATTGGTTATGAAAGGACCTCCCAGACCGAATCAGGGGGACAGTTTTCGGTCAGGGGCGGAATAATTGATATTTTTCCTTTGACAGGCGAAAACCCATACAGAATTGAGTTGTGGGACACAGAGGTGGACTCCATCAGATATTTTGATGCGGAAAGCCAGCGTTCAATTGAAAATGTGGACAGCGTCACTGTTTTTCCGGCTACGGAATTGCTGATAGCGGACAGCATCGGGGATGGATTTGCACGCATAGAGTCTGATACGAAAAAATACGCCGCAGCTCTCAGAAAAAAAGGTAAGCTTGTGGAAAGTGAGCATATCAAAAAGGTATTAGGCGAGCTTAAGGATAAACTTTTTGTGCTCAGGGATTATGAGGGATTGGACAGTTATATAAATTATTTTTCCTCAGATGCGGTTTCATTTATTGATTATTTTGACAGGGACAACACCCTGATTGTGCTGGATGAGCCTTCACGAATTGAGGAAAAAATGCATGTTGTTGAAAAGGAATTTCGCGAGAGTATGACGCACAGACTGGACAAGGGCCAGATTCTTCCGGGTCAGGCGGATGTTCTTTTCGACAAGGGAAGCTTCTATTCTCGAATAGACACCGGGTTTGGCATGGCCGTTATGTCCCTGGACAGTAAAATAACGGCACTGGAGAGCGTTGCCCACTACAATATTGACGCGAGGGGAATTGCTTCCTACAACAGCTCTTTTGAGACTCTTTTATCGGATATTGCATCTTGGAGAAAGAGAAAGTACAGAATGGTGCTGGTATCTTCCTCAAGGACCAGAGCCAAGCGACTTGCAGCGGATTTGATGAGCAATGATATTCCTGCAATATATTCCGAAAATCCGGAGAGAGAGCCCATAACCGGGGAGGTTATGACGACTTACGGAAAAATAAGGCGCGGCTACGAATATCCTGAAATCAGATATGTAATTATCTCGGAGGATGACCTTTTTGGAGCGGCCAAGAAGACGAAAAAGAAGCGCAAAACCTATCAGGGAAAGGCGATTCAGACTTTTTCGGATCTTAGCATCGGGGATTATGTGGTTCATGAAAATCACGGCCTCGGAATATATCGTGGTATTGAGAAAATAGAAATTGATAAAATTGAGAAGGATTATATCAAGATTGAGTATGCCGGGGGCGGAAATCTATACATCCTTGCAACGCAGTTAGATATGATTCAGAAATATGCCGATTCGGAGGCAAAAAAGCCTAAGCTTAACAAGCTGGGTGGTCAGGAGTGGAGCAAAACCAAAACCAGAGTCCGTCAGGCTGTTTCAGTTGTTGCTGACGAGCTGGTAAAACTATATGCCATCCGTCAGCAGCGGCAGGGTTTTGAATTCAGTGAGGATACTCCGTGGCAGAGGGAATTCGAAGAACTATTTCCGTATGAGGAGACAAGCGACCAGTTGATTGCGATAGCGGACACCAAAAAGGATATGGAAAGCCGCAAAATAATGGACAGATTAATCTGCGGTGATGTTGGCTACGGCAAAACAGAGATTGCCCTCAGAGCAGCATTTAAGGCAATACAGGATAATAAGCAGGTTGCATATCTTGTGCCTACAACAATTCTTGCAAAACAGCATTTTTCAAATTTTGACCAGCGAATGAAGGATTTCGGAGTAAATGTCAAAATGCTTTCCCGCTTCTGCACGCCAAAGGAGATTAAGGAAACCCTTGATGGTCTGAAAAAAGGTCTGGTTGATGTTGTAATCGGGACCCATCGAATACTGTCAAAGGATGTTGCATTTAAGGACCTGGGGCTGCTGATTATTGACGAGGAACAACGCTTTGGAGTTACGCACAAGGAGAAAATAAAACATCTAAAAGAAACCGTGGATGTGCTGACTTTGTCCGCAACACCTATCCCAAGGACTTTACATATGAGTCTTATCGGAATAAGAGATATGACTGTGCTTGAGGAACCTCCGGTGGACAGACTTCCTATACAAACCTTTGTCACAGAATATGACGAGGAGATGGTGAGGGAGGCCGTCAATCGTGAGCTGGCAAGGGGCGGTCAGGTGTATTATGTGTACAACCGCGTTCAGGGAATTGATGAAATTGCATTAAGAATTGCAAAACTGGTTCCGGATGCCAATGTTGCATTTGCTCACGGGCAGATGAATGAGCGCCAGCTGGAACAGATAATGATGGATTTTGTTAACGGCGAAATAGATGTGCTTGTGTCAACCACTATCATTGAAACAGGACTCGATATCCCGAATGTCAATACGATTATCATTCACGATTCTGATAAATTCGGTTTGTCCCAGTTGTATCAGCTGAGAGGCCGTGTGGGTCGTTCCGGCCGTGTTGCATATGCTTTTCTTATGTACAGAAGGGATAAGCTTCTTAGGGAAATCGCGGAGAAAAGACTCAGCGCCATCAGAGAATTTACGGAGTTAGGCTCCGGCTTCAAAATTGCCATGAAGGACCTTGAAATACGCGGCGCCGGAAATCTTCTGGGGCAGGAGCAGCATGGGCATATGGAGAGCGTGGGTTACGACTTGTACTGCAAGATGCTCAATGAGGCAGTGGCAAATCTCAAGGGAATCCCGACAGGGGATGATTTTGAGACGGTTGTGGATATTGATGTGGACGCATATGTTCCTGCAACCTATATCAAAAGCGAAAGCCAGAAGCTGGATGTGTACAAAAGAATTGCTGCAATAACCAATGAGGAAGAATTGTCCGACATGGTTGATGAGCTTACGGACAGATTTGGGGATGTGCCAAAATCTGCACACAATCTTATGAAGATTGCGATGATAAAATCGGTTGCGCACAATGCCTATATTCTTGAGATGAAAGCGGACAAAAAGAGTATGGTGATAAAGATGTTGCCTACTGCCAAAATTGATCCTTCAAAAATACCGGATATGGTTAGAGGAAAGGGCAGCAGTCTGAGATTTACGAATGATAAGATACCGTATTTTACGTATTATTTTTCTAAGGATGATATTAAAAACAGTGATTGTTACATTGCAGCAACAGCCAAACTGGCGGAGGAAATTCTCGGTCTCAAAATGAAGGAGGAAAAAAATGAATGACACTAATATGAATGAAGTTTTTGATGTTGACCGCGACGGCACTATCAATGAATATGAGAGTGCATTGATGCAGACATATTATGCGGAGGCGGCAAGACGGGAAACGGAAGCAATGATGCCTGCTAAAGATATTACTCCTGAGGATGAAGAAATTGACAGTCTGGATAAACTTGATGAGGAGTACAGAAGACAGGTAAACAGCAATTTTAGTTTTGATTAAGAGGTGGTAATGAAGGTACTTATTATTTTGACAGGGGGAACCATTCAAAGCAGTGAGCTGAATGGTTATCTAAGTCCGAGTGGCACAACCGCACTTGCAGATATGTATATGAAAAAGTACGGGAACACCGTGTGTTTTGATACTCTGTCGCCCTTTACGATTCTTAGTGAAAATGTGGACTGCAGCCATTATCCGAAGCTTGTAAAAATCGTAAGTGAAGCACTGCACAAAAATTATGACGGAATAATTATGACACACGGAAGTGATACTTTGCAGTATTGCGCGTCGGTGCTTAGCTACACCTTGGGAAATATGCGGATTCCGCTTATGCTGGTGGCAAGCAATTACATTCTGAGTGATGCAAGGGCAAATGGTTTTGACAATTTCTGCGCAGCGGTGGATTTTATTAAAAATCAATATGGTGCCGGAGTGTATGTGCCGTATCGCAACAGTGACGGAAAGTGCTATATTCACAGGGGCAATCTTACCATGCCTCACAATATGTACAGCGATGATATTTTAAGTCTTTCGGACATGTTTTATGGAAAATACGAGGACGGAAAATGGGAGTTCAACGATTTTTTTCACATAGAAAATGAGGATAAACATTACATGATTGCGGATAGCTGCCCGGAGGAATCGCAGGTACTGTGGATAAGTGCACATCCGGGAGAGAATTATTCATTTTCGCTGGATGGGATTAAATCAGTTCTGATTAGCTCGTATCACAGCGGCACAATGTGTACTTCCTCCAAGCGGCTTAAGTCTTTCGCGGCAAAAGCGGCGGAGAGGGGCATACCGATTTATCTTGTCGGCAACGAAAATGTGCTGCAATACGATAGCTGCCGTGAGTATGAAAAATTGGGAATTCATGTACTGAGAAAAGCATCTCCCATTGCAATGTATATCCGCCTTTGGCTGGAAAATACCGGCAACAGCCATTTTGATATTGAGGAAGCGGTTGCGGGAGATTATTTGTAATACACTTCTAGTCCTCGTCGAATATCGAATAATCGCGTTCAAATAATTCCTGACATAACTCTTCCTTGAGTTGTGCTTCGGGAATTTTTTCCATCAATTTGTCGATAATAAAATTTTTGCTCTTCTGACGGTATTTTGGAAGATGATTGCGGTCGAGAATATTGTGAAGTTCTCTTTTCCACAGCAGGCTCATCTGGAATTTGAATCTGAGTTTGGGATTGGCAAGCGCTTCCCTTTTCTCTTCCACAATAATCTGTCTGTTGTCTTCATAGATGCATATGATTCCCCAGAAATCCGGTATGTGCTCGGCTACATGAACAAGATGGCGAAGCCCTACAACAACGTAGTTTCTGTCACAGAATTTGTTGTAATTTGCCACCTGACTTTTCAGCCTTGCATAGGTATCGGCATTGCTTTTGATTTCCACGCCTATTATCTCGCCGGGGCGGACTGCCATAATGTCGGCGCGGGCCTTTGCTATGACAATCTCGTCAAAACAACGTATTTTTCCATATGTGTCTTCCATATAATTGCAGAGGGGCTCTCTGATATCCTTATCGTATAACATAATTTCTCCCAAACAAATAATACTAATTTTATCATAGGTTGAAAGATAAATACAATTTTGCTAGAATATTTTTTATGTGAAAGGATGACGTTATGAAAAAGAGAATCGTAATACCTGTAATAATTATTATTCTGGCAGTGGCAGCGGCGGCGGTCTATTTTATGATATGGAAAAACAAGGATGGAAAAAATACATCCGGTGCCCCCGAGGTGATTGATACTGATATGGACGGATTAGTGGATGATGAGGACCCTAATCCGGATGAGTGGGACGTGACGGACCACGATTTGGCAATTTTTGCGCGTCTTGCATACTACAATGGTTCGGATGTGACCGGAGGGATGTATGACCCTCAGAATATGAGGCTTGACGAGGATGAACCGGAAATTGATTTGCGCGACAAAGAGCAGGGTATTTTTGAAAAATGGACCTTGGAGAACTATCATACCGAGAAAACAATGGGTGCGGAATTTTGCGCTTCCACATTCAAAAACGATAAGAATGTTGTTGTTGCTTTCCGTGGAACTGACGACAGTATTGAGTGGGTCTGGAATTTTGTGGGAATCGGCCTGATTGATTACCATATCGAAGAAGCAAAGGCTGTGGAATATATTAAGGAAGTGGTAAAAAAATATCCTGACTGTAACATATACATTACAGGTCATTCACTGGGCGGATATCTTGCACAGGTTTCGGCGGCACATATGATAAAATATCTGAACCGGAAGCCGGCCGCGGTTGTGTATTTTAATGGCGTAGGTCTTGATTATAACCAGAAAGCCCTTGACAGCAAAGAATGGGCAAGGGAAGTTCTCAAGGAATATTCAAATACAAACCGACTGGTTTCTTATCAGGTTCGCGGTGATGTTGTATCCCTCATAGGAATACACTCAGGACAGCAAATATTTATAGAACCCGACCGCGAAATAATTGAAAAAGCATCCCAAATTGAGGATGAGTCTTCCTGGAGCAAAAATCTTGGACTTATCGGAACAAGCTTCATAGAGTACAAATTCGGAAATGATGTTGCGGACTGTTACACAAAATATAAAGCAAAATCATTGTTTGCATATCTTTCGATAACTCATGATGCCAACAATTTTATCAGGATAAAAAGGGAGTATCAGTAATAATTCTTTACCCGAAAACAAATGCGCCACATTGTGGCGCATTTCTTAAGGAGAAAAAGAAATATATGATAACCAATAATGGATAGTTGTTAGCGGAACCGGGAAGAACCCCAACCAAATACTCTGTAGGCATATCCTAATCATTTAATCAAGATTCAACTGTTCCTATCTGATACATTTATATAGTAATTCCATATTGTGACAAATGTGTGTTTAATTTATAAAAAAATGGAAAAATTTGCATTATTTTATGTTGAGCGGCAGTATGATACTTTGAAAGCGGCTAAATTGAGAAGGAAATAGAATAAATAATAATCCCCTGCATACAATGTAAAAACAAGTATTGCAGGAGATACCGTTGAGAGATTATATTGAAGAACGTGCCACAAAAGTGGCAGAGTACATAGTTGAGAAAAAAGCTACGGTGAGACAGGCAGCGAAAGAATTCAATATAAGTAAGAGCACCATACATAAAGATGTAGCGGTAAGGCTCGTCGAGGTTAATCCGACCCTTGCTCGTGAGGCAAGAAAAATATTGGATATCAACAAAAGCGAGAGGCATATTCGCGGCGGAATGGCGACAAAAGAAAAATATGCAGCACATCATTAAAAAATGTTGCGGATTACAAAATACGGGTTAAGCTTTTGTAGATTTTTACCGATACTAAAAATGTGAAATATTTATTTTTTGTTATTTTACCCCTTTTATTATTTATGTTTTGTGTATATAATAATTGTATATGTGTAGAAATATGTAAAAATAGGCATAAATCCAGTAGGAAGGGGATTTCACATGATTAGCACAGATATTGGAATCGATTTAGGAACAGCCAGCATCCTTGTATATATTAAGGGAAAGGGTGTTGTATTGAAAGAGCCATCAGTGGTTGCTTTCGATAGAGATACGAATAAGATAAAGGCCATCGGAGAGGAAGCAAGACTGATGCTTGGAAGAACACCGGGCAATATCGTTGCGGTAAGACCACTCCGTCAGGGCGTTATTTCAGATTATACAGTAACAGAGAAAATGCTCAAATATTTTATTCAGAAAGCATTGGGCAAAAAAATGCTTAAAAAGCCAAGAATCAGCGTCTGCGTCCCTAGTGGAGTTACAGAAGTTGAAAAAAAGGCTGTTGAGGATGCAACCTATCAGGCAGGAGCAAGAGAGGTTGCTATAATAGAGGAACCAATCGCTGCAGCAATCGGAGCAGGAATAGACATTTCAAGGCCATGCGGTAACATGATTGTTGATATTGGCGGAGGTACAACTGATATTGCTGTTATTTCTCTTGGAGGAACTGTTGTAAGTACCTCAATTAAGATTGCCGGAGATGATTTTGATGAAGCAATTGTGAGATATATGCGTAAAAAACACAATCTTCTTATCGGTGAAAGAACAGCAGAAGATATTAAAATCAAAATTGGTAGTGCTTATCCAAGAGCAGAAGTTGTATCTATGGATATCAGAGGACGTAATCTGGTAACAGGTCTTCCAAAGACTGTTACAGTAACATCCGACGAGACACAGGAAGCTCTGAGAGAAGCTACAGCACAGATAGTGGACGCTATTCACAGCGTACTTGAGAAAACACCACCGGAACTTGCAGCTGATATCGCTGACAGAGGAATGGTTCTTACCGGTGGAGGAAGTCTTTTGCAGGGACTTGAAGAACTTATTGAAGAAAAGACCGGCATTAATACAATGACGGCAGAAGACCCAATGACTGCAGTGGCAATCGGAACAGGTAGATTCATTGAATTTCTTGCAGGAGACAGATAAGATTAATCATAGAGGGTCATGACCCTATGATAATATAAGGTAAGGAGTTGTTCACATGATTAGAAGTTTATATACCGCAAGTACCGGTATGGTTCATCAGATGAACCGAATGGATGTAATTACTAATAACATGGCCAATTCCGATACCACAGCCTACAAGAAGGAAGGTTCTACATCACAGTCTTTTGACGCTGTGTATGGAATCAAGATTAATGATAGTTCAGTCAACTACATTCATCAGAACATTGGTAAGATGAGTCTTGGTGTTAAAGTTGGAGAAACCTACACTGATTACAGTGATGGTAATCTTGAGGAGACAGGGCAGTCATTTGACGTAGCACTTGCTGGGAAAGGATTCTTTGCGATTTCATACGCTGACAAAAACGGAAATGAATCCGTTCGTTATACCAGGGACGGCAATTTTGTCCTTAATAAAGATGGCATTCTAATGACCAGGGATGGCGATTTCGTTTTAGGTGGAGATAATGAAATAATTGTAATTCCCGAGGGAGAGACAATGAATATTGACGAAATGGGCAGAATTTCTGCCGGTGGACAAGTCATTGGCAATCTGGCTCTTGTGGATTTTGAAGATTATAATTATCTCAAAAAGTTTGGCGAGAATATGTATACAACCGTTGACGGAGCAGTTGAAATACCTGCTACATGCAAAGTATATCAGGGATATTTGGAGGCATCCAATGTCAATGTTATTTCGGAGATGGTTGAACTGATTTCAGTTACCAGGGATTACGAAAGTAATCAGAAGGTTATACAGTCTGTAGACAGTTCTCTTGAAAAATCTGTGAGTTTAGGAAGAATTCGATAGTAGCAATCCTTAGGAAGGATTAGAAGGGAGCAGATAGCTTATGATGAGATCATTGTATACGGCTGCTTCAGGTATGAAAGCCCAGCAGACCAATGTTGACGTTATTGCCAATAATCTTGCAAATGTCAACTCAGCAGGATATAAGACATCAACCGCAGAGTTCAAATCTCTGCTTTATCAGACATTACAGACCAGATCAACCAGTGCAAACGGTGACTACAAGCCGGTTCCCGCACAGGTTGGTACGGGAACTCGTAATTCATCAATAACAACAAGATTTACACAGGGAAGCCCGCTTGAATCGGGCAACGAATTTGGTTTTGCAATCGAAGGAAATGGCTTCTTTGCTGTAATGGATCCGAACGGAGAGACACTCTATACACGCAATGGTGATTTCCAGATGGCAGTGACCAGCGATAAGGGTTTTATGCTGTGTACACAGGAGGGCTATCCTGTGCTGGATTCAGAAGGTCAGCCGATAGCATTTTCTTCGGATTTTGAAGTATCTAAAATTAAGGTTACAGGGGATGGCACGGTTTGCTATCCGGATGAAACCAACAATCTCCAGAGCCTGGGTATCCAGATTGGAATTTATCAGGTGACCAATCCGGCAGGATTTGACAGTGTGGGAAATACAATGTTCAAAGTGACAGAGGCATCAGGAGAGGCTGTTGAAGAAAAATCCAATCCTAATATAAAACGCAGTAAAATCAGACAGGGTTATTTGGAAGGCTCTAATGTTCAGGTTGCTGATGAAATGGTTAATCTCATTGTTGCGCAACGTGCATATGAGATGAATTCAAAGGCAATTCAGGCATCCGACGAAATGCTTGGACAGGCTAATTCTTTACGTAGATAGTAAGGAGGTCAGGTTATGAGCGATTACATAAACGGCTTAAATAATTCCTATCTTAACAGTCAGTATTCGCCTTCTGTTTCTGAATTGAAGGATAAAATAACCGACACGGATTTCTCCAAAGCTACGGAAGAAGAGCTGATGGAGGCTTGCAAATCCTTTGAACAGTACTTTATTGAACAGGCCTTTAAGGGTATGGAAAAGATGGTTCCGAAGGATGAAGATGAATCCACGATGGGATATTATGAAATGTTCAAAGATAAGCTTTATGAAAAATATGCCGAAAGTGCTACCGACAGAGGAGACGGAATCGGGATTGCCAAAATGCTATTTGAACAGATGAAGAGAAATTACAATCTTTAATTACAAAATTATAGTCGCCCGGGGTCCTATATAATATGGTCCCCGTGCGACTTTTTGTTATGGCGACGAGGAAAATGGACACCGTGCTTGCACAGGTGGCCATTTGACGACCGCTAATCAGTGCGAGCGAAGCGAAGCACATGTATGGCGACGAGGAAAATGGACACCGTGCTTGCACAGGTGGCCATTTGACGACCG
>JAEDHB010000050.1 GCA_016297265.1 Butyrivibrio sp. | reverse complement strand
ATGCCAGGGAATGTGCAGAGATGATTATGATTTATTCAAATATTGTATTTGATGACAGGAAAATGACATCTCCGGAAGAGAACACCAGGAGAATAGAAGGTTTTATATATAATATTGAGCGAATGCTGGGAACGAAGCGAGGCTATTTGAGAGAAGTTATTACAAGTATATTCAGATGAGAAAAAGGGCGATGAAAAAACATCGCCCAAATAATATGATATTGACCGACAGATTGCCTGTCGGTAGCATGGAGGAGTTTATGAAAAAATTTTTGATTCTTTGGGCAGGAGAAATGATTTCATCAATTGGCGGCGGATTAACTGCTTTCGGACTTGGAGTATATGTTTTCCGACAGACAGGAAGTGCAGGAGCAATGGCTATTGTCAATCTTTTGGCATTTCTTCCAACCTTATTGCTAAGTGCACCGGCAGGTGTTCTTGCAGACAGATATGACAGAAGAACCATGATGATGCTTGGCGACGGTCTTTCTGCTATTGGAATTATTTATATTCTGATATGTATTCTTAACGGCGGGGCAGCTCTGTGGCAGATATGCATTGGAGTGTTTGTGAGCTCGGTATTTTCTTCGTTGATGGAGCCTGCTTACAAAGCGACGGTTACAGATTTGCTGACAGCGGAGGAATACACGAAAGCAAACGGACTTGTGGGAATTGTCGGTTCAGCCAGATATCTCATATCCCCTCTTATTGCGGGACTTCTCCTTGCAGTTACCGATATTAAGGTGCTTCTCATAATTGATATCAGCACCTTTCTTGTGACCGTGCTGGCGACAGGATATGTCAAAAAGGGATTGAAATCCAAGAAAAAGGAAGTCGCGGAAAGCTTTTTTGAATCCTTCAAGGCAGGCTGGAAAGCAGTTACGGGTAACAAGGGAGTATTCAGACTTATCCTTATCACTTCTGTATTAACCTGTTTTATGGGCGTTCTGCAGATTCTCTCAGAGCCTATGATTCTTAGCTTTGAAAGCAGTAAAACCCTTGGAATATGTGAAACGATATGTGCTTCAGGAATGCTTGTTTCGAGTCTTAGCATAGGTATTTTGGGTATAAAGAAGCATTATAAAAGAACACTTATGTTTGCATTGATTGGGGCCGGCATAGCGATGAGTCTCTTTGGAATAAAAGAAAATGTGGTAATAATAAGCATTACGGGCTTTATGTTTTTCCTGATGCTTCCGTTTGCCAATACCTGCCTGGATTATCTTGCAAGAATTAATATTGATGAGCGCATGCATGGCAGGGCATGGGGCATAATCGGTCTGATATCCCAGCTTGGATATGTAATAGCTTATGGGTTTGCCGGTATTATTGCGGATGGCGTGTCGAAGGCTGCCGGTATTTCGGTGGGCAGGGGCTCGGCTATAATAATCATTGTATCAGGAATTCTTTTGGCTGCAACGGCAGTACTGGTTGGATTTATATCAATCAGGGAAACACCGGTTTCTTCAGATAATAAATAGTAATATTGGACTGTGAATAATAATGAAAGCTGTTCATTGTGATTCACAGTCTTTTTGTAATTTGACGACTGCTACGCAGAGCGGCAAAGCTAACTCCTGTGTGAAATTTTGATAAATTATAATTTTTTTACCATAATACTAGAAGGAAGTATCGCAAAAAAAGAAAACGGTCACAATCCGTCACGAAAAATATCGCAAATCTATCCAAAATCAACATAAAAACAATCAAAAACAATCAAAAATGTGCAAAATGCACAAACTAAATTCTATTTTTTGTGAAAAATTATGATTGAAAATGACTGAATATGACGATATAATCATAACATAATCAAAAAGCGTCACAAACAATCAATATGAAAGGAGCGGACATGGTTTATACAGTTACTTTTAATCCGTCACTGGACTACATTGTCTCTGTGGATGATTTTAAACTGGGAATGACAAACCGTACGAATACGGAACTCATCCTACCCGGAGGAAAGGGAATCAATGTATCGATCGTTCTCAATAATCTGGGATATGATACCACGGCACTGGGTTTTATAGCCGGCTTTACGGGGACAGAAATTGCAAGAAGCGTAGAAGCTTTTGGCGTCAGGACGGATTTTATCAGAATCAATGAGGGCTTCTCAAGAATCAATATGAAGATCAAAAATATTGATGGGACGGAAGTAAATGGTCAGGGGCCGACAATAACGGAAGAAATGATTGATGTACTTAAGAATAAGCTGAATGAACTGACATCGGGGGATGTGCTTGTGCTGGCAGGAAGTATTCCGAAAACAGTGTCTGACAGTATATACAGGGATATCTGCCGGGAACTTGAACAAAAGAATATTCTGATTGCAGTGGATGCGACGAGTGATCTTTTAATGAATGTTCTCGAATACAGACCATTTCTTATCAAGCCCAACCATCATGAACTGGGAGAGATATTTGGCGTTGAATTAAAGACCAGGGATGAAGTTGTTCCATATGCAAGAAAATTGCAGGAAAAGGGAGCAAGAAATGTATTGGTATCCATGGGAGGACAGGGAGCCGTACTGGTGGCTGAGGATGGATCTATATACAAAGCTTCTGCACCGGAAGGAACCTTGCATAATTCGGTGGGAGCAGGAGATTCGATGGTAGCAGGATTTATCGCAGGATGGCTTGATAGAAACAATTACGAGGATGCTTTTAGAACAGGCGTTGCAACGGGAAGCGCAAGTGCATTTTCGGAGAATCTTGCAACCAAGGATGAAGTTACAGAAGTTTTGAAGAAGGTAATAATAGAATGAATTGGAGGAGAAACTTATGAGAATTAGTGATTTGATTGATGCAAGAAGCGTAAAACTTGATGCATCACCAAAAAGTAAGAGCGAAGCTCTCGATATGGCAGTTGAGTTGATGAATCTCAGCGGAAAACTAAATAATCCTGAAGCATACAGAAAACAGGTGTATGCAAGAGAAGAAGAGAGTACAACAGGTATCGGGGAAGGAATTGCAATCCCTCATGGCAAATGTGATGCTGTGAATAATCCGGGACTTGCAGCAATGGTAATCAAGGATGGAGTTGATTTTGATTCACTTGACGGTGAGCCGGTTACACTTCTTTTTCTCATTGCCGCACCTAATACAGAGGACAATGTTCACCTGGATGTTCTAAGCAAGCTTTCAGTTCTTTTGATGGATGAGGAGTTTACGGAAAAACTCAGAAATGCAGCCAGCGTGGAAGAATTTCTGGGAATAATCGACAGTGCAGATGGAGAGACAAAGAGCATTGATGAGAAGCTTCAGGATACTTCAAAGGGCGAATCAAGGATTCTGGCAGTGACTTCCTGCCCTACAGGAATCGCACATACTTACATGGCAGCAGAAGGAATAGAAAAGGCTGCAAAAAAAGCAGGATGCACCGTAAAAATTGAGACCAGGGGTTCAAGCGGAGCAAAAAATGTTCTCACAGATGAGGATATTGAAATGGCGGATTGCATTATTGTTGCTGCCGATGCCATGGTGCCAATGGACAGATTCGACGGCAAACATGTAATCGAGTGCCAGGTTTCAGACGGAATAAATAAAGCGGATGAATTGATAGCAAGAGCCCTCAATAAGGAGGCGCCGGTATACAAGGCAGCTGAGGGCAGTCAGAAAAAAACTGACAACGGCAAGGGAAAGGGTTTTGCACACAAAATATATACCTATCTCATGAATGGTGTTTCACATATGTTACCTTTCGTAATTGGCGGAGGAATATTGATTGCCATAGCTTTTCTTATCGATACACTTACTGTGGATATCGGAGCGCTTACTGAAGCTGAAAAAGCTAATTTCGGAACAATCAATGAGGTGGCAAAGGTATTCAAGGACATTGGCGGTGTTGCCTTCGGATTGATGCTTCCGGTATTGTCAGGTTTTATTGCAATGGCAATTGGCGACAGGCCGGCATTGGCAGTAGGTTTTGTGGGAGGTTATATGGCGTCCCAGGGTAAATCAGGTTTCCTCGGTGCTTTAGTTGCAGGCTTTATTGCAGGATATTTTGTGGTATTACTCAAAAAACTTTGCGCACATCTTCCGGAAGCACTTGAAAAAATCGCTCCGGTTCTCATATATCCTCTGATAGGCATTCTGGTAATCGGACTTGTAATGAAATTCGGAATTGAACCGGTAATGGGTTCAATCAACACAGCGCTTAATAACGGACTTGACGCAATGGGCGGCACAAGCAGACTTTTACTGGGATTCGTTCTCGGTGGAATGATGGCAGTGGATATGGGTGGTCCTTTCAACAAAGCAGCATATTTGTTCGGAACAGCTGCCATTGCCTCAGGAAAATATGATATAATGGCATCAGTAATGATAGGTGGTATGGTTCCACCATGCGCCATAGCACTTGCGACACTTCTTTTCAAGAAAAAATTCACAAAAGAAGAAAGAAAAGCAGGACCAACCAACTTTATCATGGGACTTGCTTTCATCACAGAGGGAGCAATTCCATATGCCGCAGCAGATCCGGTAAGAGTTATTCCATCATGCGTTATTGGTTCAGGCGTTGCAGGACTCATGAGTATGCTTTTCAAATGTACACTGATGGCTCCTCACGGCGGAGTGTTCGTAATACCGGTTATCGGTAATGCCTGGTTGTATGTAGTGTCACTTGTGACAGGAACATTGGTAAGCTGCATTCTTTTGGGCTTATTAAAGAAAAAAGTTGAAGAATAGTATTGGAGGAAAATAAGATGAAGGAATTTAATTACACAATCACTGACCCTGAGGGAATACATGCAAGACCGGCAGGAGAGCTGGTAAAAGCTGCAAAGGCCTTCAGCAGTTCGATAACAATCAGTAAAGAAGGAAAGACCGGAGATTGCAAAAAAATCTTTGCAATAATGGGATTAGCTGTAAAAAACGGCAATATGGTTACAATTACAATTGATGGCGAAGATGAGGATGCAGCCTTTGAGGCAATCAAATCTTTCATGGAACAAAATATGTAATTATACAGTGTTTGCGATGTGCCGGTATTGTTACGGTACCGGCACATTGTTTCAGAATGGGTGAACTATTATGAGAGAATATTCAGGAAAAAGTGTATTTGGTGGTATTGCAATTGGCAAAATATCAGTTTACAAAAAGAATGAACAGCAGGTAAAGCGTGTTCATATCGAGGACTGCGAGAAGGAAAAAGAGCGTTATAACAGGGCAGTTGCTCAGGCAATCGATGAGCTTAAGGAATTGTATGACAAAGCAGTTAAAGAAGTTGGCGAGACCAACGCTGCAATTTTTGAAATACATCAAATGATGTTGGAAGATGATGACTACAAGGAATCAGTGCATAATATTATAGATAATCAGGAAGTAAATGCAGAGTTTGCAGTTGCCGCTACAGGAGATAATTTTGCGCTTATGTTTTCATCCATGGAAGATGAGTACATGAAAGGGCGGGCAGCGGATGTAAAAGATATTTCGGAAAGACTTGTCAAAATATTGTCAGGGGGAAGCGAGAGCAGCATATCCGGCAGTGAACCGGTGATTATTATTGCGGATGACCTGGCTCCATCGGAAACGGTACAGCTTGACAAAAACATGGTTTTATCCTTTGTAAGTGTGGGTGGTTCTTCAAATTCGCACACGGCAATCCTTGCAAGAACCATGGGAATTCCTGCAATGATTGGTACACCAATTCCTCTGGACGAATCAGTGGATGGCAAACAGGGTATTGTTGACGGCTATAACGGAGTAATCTATGTTGATCCTGATGAAGATATTATTGAGAAGATGATGGAGCTTCAGAAACAGGATATCGAGAAAAAGAAACTGCTCCAGACACTCAAGGGAAAAGAAAATGTTACTTTAGATGGAAAACATATTAAGCTTTATGCTAATATTGGTAATATAAAGGACCTTTTGACAGTAGTGGAAAATGATGCATCAGGTATCGGACTTTTCAGAAGTGAGTTCATATATCTTGAGAGAGACGATTATCCTACTGAAGAAGAACAATTCAAAATATACAAAACAGTGGTGGAGACAATGGCAGGCCGTCAGGTGATAATAAGGACACTTGACATCGGAGCTGACAAACAGTGTGATTATTTTAAAATGGACAAGGAAGAAAATCCTGCGATGGGATGCCGCGCAATAAGAATCTGCCTCACAAGACCGGAGATTTTTAAAACTCAGCTCCGTGCTCTTTTCAGAGCCAGTGCATATGGTAATCTTGCAATTATGTATCCTATGATTATCAGCACGGAGGAGGTAAAACAGATTAAGGAAATTGAGGAAACGGTAAAAAAGGAGCTTACAGAGCAGGGAATTAATTTCGGAAATCCTCAGATTGGAATCATGATTGAAACTCCGGCAGCGGTGATGATGAGCTACGAACTGGCCCGGATGGTTGATTTTTTCAGCATCGGCACTAATGATTTGACGCAGTACACACTGGCAATTGACCGTCAGAATACCAAACTTGACGATTTCTATGATCCACATCATCCTGCAGTATTGAGGATGATTGAGATGGTAGTTGAAAATGCACACAAAGCAGGAATCTGGGCCGGAATATGCGGAGAACTTGGTGGAGATACAGAGCTTACCGGACAATTTCTCAAAATGGGCGTGGACGAGCTTTCAGTTTCTCCGGGCAGTGTATTGACAATTCGTAAAAAGATAAGAGAGACTGATACTTCAGCTCTTTAATCACATATCCATTCTCCCATTAACCCTCTTGAGTTATCAAGGGGGTAATGTGGCATTATTTTGGAAGGAGATTTGCTATGCTAACAGAACAAAGACAGGAAATGATACTTCAGATGCTGGAAGAAAAGGGAAGTATTACAGTCGGAGAGATAAGGGAAAAATTTGATTCGTCGGAATCAACAATCAGAAGGGATTTGAATTATCTGGACAGTATTGGCAAGCTGACAAAGGTTTTCGGCGGTGCTGTTTTAAGGGAAAACAGATTCATTACCAAAGAACTTTCCGTATCCCAGAAATCACTTGTAAATATTGAGGCTAAGACCAGAGTGGCGCAGTATGCAGCGCAGCTTATTGAAGCGGATGATTTTGTATATATTGATGCAGGAACAACTACGGAGTGCATGATTAGCTACATAACCGAGCGTAATGCAACCTATGTAACCAATGCGGTGGCTCATGCCAAGATTCTTGCCAATGCAGGCTTTAAGGTTATACTCGTGGGTGGCGAGCTAAAAGGAACTACCGAGGCTGTTGTGGGGGTACAGGCGGTTGTCACTATTCAGGGCTATCATTTTTCAAAAGGTTTTTTCGGAACCAATGGTATTTCTATCAAATCAGGTTATACCACACCTGACTACAGCGAGGCACTTGTCAAAAAAACAGCGTTGCACAATTGCCAGAAATGCTATATTCTTGCCGATAACACTAAATTTGGTGAGACAAGCTCCGTGACCTTCGCGGATATCGGGGATGCACAGATTATTACCGACGACGTTCCTTCTGAACATTATCGCTCGTTAAATAATATTATCACCGTATAGAAAATTCAATCCTCGTAAAACAAGGGGACTGCAAATACATTCAGGAGAATTTTATGGAACAGATTTTTAACCCATTTCTACCAATCAGCGAATACATTCCGGATGGAGAGCCGCATGTGTTCGGAGACAGAGTATACCTCTATGGCTCACATGATAAGGAGGCCGGGGAGACCTATTGTATGCTTGATTATACAGTTTATTCCGCACCCGTGGATGACCTGAAAAACTGGAGATGCGAGGGCGTGATATATAAGGCATGTCAGGACCCGGATTACCATAACAGAAAATATATGTATGCGCCGGATGTTGTCAGGGGCAATGACGGAAGATACTATCTGTACTATTGTATGTCCGGAAAATTCGGAAAGGGCGGATATCACGGCCCGATATCAGTTGCAGTGTGTGATACACCGGCAGGAAAGTATGAATATCTTGGAATTGTACATAATCAGGATGGTACGCCGATGCAGAAATATGTCTGCTTTGACCCCGGAGTAATCAATGATGACGGAGTTATTCGCCTCTACTACGGCACTCAGTATCCGTATGAGGAAGAACCGGATTTTGTACATGATGAAGAAAAAATACAGTGTGAGATGGAAATGTTCGGAAAGAGCCGTGAGGAAATTCTTGGAACCGCCGACAGTGTAATGGGTCCAAGTATGCTCGTTCTGGAGGACGATATGCTGACGGTAAAGGAAGAAGCAAAGCATATTATTCCGTACAGGGTTAAGGGCACGAATTTTGAAGAGCATCCGTTTTATGAGGCGGCTTCCATAAGAAAAATAGGCTCAAAATACTATTTTATCTATTCCTCACTTCAAAACCACGAGCTATGCTATGCTACCAGCGATTATCCTGACAGGAATTTTGCGTTTGGCGGAGTGATTGTGTCCAACGGAGACATTGGATACAGGGGCAGAAAAGAAGAGGATAAGCTCAATATGACCGGAACCACGCACGGAAGCATTGAAAAAATTGGTTCGGACTGGTATGTATTTTACCATCGACTTACACATAAATCAGATTACAGCAGGCAGGCCTGTGCTGAAAAAATTCATATCAATGACGACGGAAGCATTGAGCAGGTGTGCATTACATCCTGCGGCCTCAATGGCGGACCGCTTAAGGCTTCGGGAGAATATCCTGCAGTCATTGCATGCATCCTGACCAACGGCAGGATGCCACACGGTTCAAACAGCATATACAAGGAATCGTTTCCAAATGTTAACAATGATGAAAATGACAGATTTATCAGTGAGATTTGCGATAACACGCTTATAGGATACAGATATTTTGAGTTTGACAAAACCGGGAAAATATCCCTTGTTGTCAGGGCTTATGACAATGACAGCCCGAAGGGCAGAATTGATGTATCTGTTACGGATTCTGCTGACCGTACAACCGTTCTTGGGTCAATCGATATTTGTGCCGGAAGAGAGTGGAAGAGCTTCAATTGTGAGTTCGGAGAAGTGAGCGGAGTGTATACGCTCCATCTTATCTATCATGGAATTGGTAGAATTGACATAAAAAATATAGTTTTTCTGTAAAAATTTGGTTGAAATATACAAACCCATCTTTGACAGTTGAGAAAAGGTAAAAACCTCGCAGACCGCGTAAATACGCC
>JAEDHB010000049.1 GCA_016297265.1 Butyrivibrio sp. | reverse complement strand
GCTTCTTTATATGTCTTACCGATACTCATTACTTCACCAACGGCACGCATCTGAGTACCCAGTTTATCTTCTGCACCTTTGAATTTCTCGAATGCCCATCTAGCGAATTTGATTACCACGTAATCTCCGTCAGGATAGTATTTATCAAGAGTGCCGTATTTACCGCATGGAATTTCATCCAGAGTAAGTCCTGCAGCCAACATTGCGGATACAAGGGCAATCGGGAAACCGGTTGCTTTACTTGCAAGGGCTGAGGATCTGGAGGTTCTCGGATTAATCTCGATTACTACGATACGATCAGAAACAGGGTCATGAGCAAACTGTACATTGGTTCCGCCGATTACTTGTACGGAATCAACGATTCGGTATGCCTGCTCCTGAAGTCTTGCCTGAAGTTCTTCAGAGATGGTTAACATCGGTGCTGCACAGAATGAATCACCGGTATGAACTCCAAGAGGGTCGATGTTTTCGATGAAACATACAGTAATCATGTTGCCTTCAGCATCACGAACAACTTCTAATTCAAGCTCTTCCCAGCCGAGAATTGATTCTTCAACGAGAACCTGACCTACGAGACTGGCCTGAAGACCTCTTGCGCATACTGTTTTGAGTTCTTCTTTATTATATACAAGACCGCCTCCGGCGCCACCCATGGTGTAAGCCGGACGAAGAACAACAGGGTATCCCAATTTATCTGCTATGGCAAGAGCCTCCTCTACGCTGTAGGAAACTTCACTTCTTGCCATCTCAATGCCAATTGCATCCATCGACTTCTTGAATTCGATACGGTCTTCACCGCGTTCGATTGCATCAACCTGTACACCGATGACCTGAACATTATATTTATCGAGAACACCTGCACTTGCTAATTCAGCACAAAGATTAAGACCTGACTGTCCTCCGAGATTTGGAAGAAGTGCATCCGGTCTTTCCTTGGCGATAATACTTTCGAGACGTTCAACATTGAGAGGTTCAATGTATGTGATGTCAGCAATTTCCGGGTCTGTCATAATTGTTGCAGGATTGGAATTAACCAATACTATCTGGTATCCGAGTTTGCGGAGTGCCTTACATGCCTGAGTTCCGGAGTAGTCGAACTCACATGCCTGACCAATGATGATAGGACCTGAACCAATAATAAGTATCTTATTAATATCTTCTCTTTTTGGCATAATATATCTCCTTGCAAATTTATTCCATTACATTATAAAGCATTCGGATAAAATAATACAGTAAAAAATTCCAAAAACTTAAAATTTTTAAGCTTTTGGAAATGAAAGCCGTATGCAAATGATGAAACAATCCCTGAATTATCCGGCAAAAAGCGGGAAATACAGTGGGAAATATTGAAAAAATACGGGTAAATAGCCGATATTGGCATGCTTGATGAAAATGCTGCATAGTGATATAATTGTGATAATTCTATTCGCATGGAGAAATGGTATGAAAATTATTATTGCGGAGGCCGGAAAGGTTGGAGCTTCTCTTACAAAACAATTATCATCGGAGGGATATGATATCACGTTGATTGACTTCAATTCCTCAGTGCTTGAAAAACTGGAGGAATCCTTTGATGTTATGACAGTTCAGGGGAATTGTGCGACAATGGATACCTTACAACAGGCAGGGGTAAAGGACGCAAAACTGTTGATTGCAACGGCTGACGCAGATGAGCTCAATCTTTTGTGCTGTATGACTGCACATGGTATGAATCCGAAGCTGCATACCATTGCACGAATCCGAAACCCTGAGTATACCAATCAGAGTAAGATCAAAATATTATGAGCAACTGTCACATAGTAGTCACGTCGGATTATTGTGTGACAGTTTCTCTTGCAGGAGATGTTGAAATGAAGCTTATTCGTACAGAGGATGCAGTGGGATGCGTATTGTGTCATGATATTACGCAGATAATCAGAGGTGTTACAAAGGATGCTGTTTTCAGAAAGGGGCATATTGTGACGGAGGAGGATATAGAGGTATTGCTTTCGGTGGGCAAGGAACATCTCTATATCTGGGAAAAAGAAGAAGGCATGCTACATGAAAATGAAGCAGCAAAAATACTCTATGATATATGCGCCGGTGACAATGTCCACGGCAGTGATGTCAAAGAGGGAAAAATAGAGCTTATTGCGGATTGTGATGGGGTTCTGGAGATAGAACGTGATATTTTGCAGGGGATTAATTCCCTGGGACAAATGATGATTGCGGGAAGACATGGAGGATTTCCCGTGAAAAGAGGGGACAAGTTAGCAGGCACCAGGGTTATCCCTCTCGTTATTGAAGAGGAGAGGATGAATCAGGCCAAAGACCTTGCAGGAGGGAAGAATATTTTTTCCGTAAAACCATATGTGCTGAAAAAAGCAGGAATAATCACAAGCGGAAGCGAGGTATGTAAGGGACTTATCGAGGATACTTTTTCCCCGGTTGTCATTGAAAAACTCGAGGAATACGGGATTGAAGCATGCGAGCATGTTGTGGTTGGTGATGAGCATGAAATCATTACTTCCCATATCAATGCCATGATTGATAAGGGACTTGATATGGTGATTGTCACCGGCGGAATGAGTGTGGATCCGGATGACAGGACGCCGTTCGCAATCAAAAACACCGGAGCGGATATTGTTACCTACGGAGCACCCGTGCTGCCGGGAGCAATGTTCATGCTGGCATATATGGAAAAGAGTAACAAAAGAATTCCGGTTATGGGACTTCCGGGGTGCGTGATGTATGCAAAAAGAACAATTTTTGACCTGATACTGCCGAGAATCGCCGCAGATATAAGGATAACCGAACAGGATATCAATGCGATGGGCGAGGGCGGATTGTGTCTGTCCTGCGATGTATGCACATATCCGAATTGCGGTTTTGGTAAATAATTTGAAATCAGGTAATTACTTTATGAAAGATTCTTTTGGCAGAGAGATTGACTATATCAGAATATCGGTTACCAATGACTGCAATCTGAATTGCAGGTACTGCAGGGGCGAGAGCGCAGGTGGGCAGAGCAATTGTTTTACTCAAATGCTCAGTAGTGAGAATATTATTGATGTCTGCGCGGCAGCGGCAGAGCTTGGCATTTGCAAGGTTAAAATTACCGGTGGTGAGCCGTTGCTTAGAAAAGACATAGCAAGTCTGTGCAAAAAAATAAATGCGATTAGCGGTATATCTGAGGTTACAATGACCACCAACGGCATATTGCTGGGGCACTATGCTGAAAGCTTGTATGATGCGGGTATCAAAAATGTCAATGTGAGTTTGGATACAATAGACAGAGAACGCTACAGAAGTATTACCGGGTTTGACGGTGTAAACAGTGTCCTTAAGGCGGTTGACACAGCTTTGGAATGCGGCATCCGGGTTAAAATTAATTCCGTATTGTACAGGGATGCATTTGAAAATGATGATGAGCTTCTTGATAATTGTACCGGGCTTGCGGATTATTTTTGCAGGATGGGTATTGATGTCAGATTTATTGAGCTGATGCCGATAGGTCCGGGAACAGGGCAAATAAAGTATTCAGGGCATATGGTGCTTAATCATATGAAAAAAATATTTGGAACCCCGGGAATTTGTAATGAAACGGTGGGCAACGGTCCTGCGGTTTATTACAGCTTTGACGGGCTGAGTGGAAGAATCGGTTTTATCAATGCGATTCATGACAAATTTTGTGACCGGTGTAACAGAATCCGGCTGACACCTGAAGGACGATTGAAGGCATGTCTCTGTTATGGTGAGAATATTGATTTGCTGCCGATAATCAGGAAGAACAATCGTGAACTACTGGTGAGTGCAATCAGGGAAGTCGTGAACGCAAAACCCCGTGAACATTGCTTCGAAGACAATGCAAACATTACGGAAAAACGTAAAATGGTGGACATCGGCGGATAGATAATATAAGGATGTGATATTGGATGAATAACAAAGGAATTGTCAAATGCATATGTGTGAGTGAAAACAGGGGTACCGCGAAACAACCTGTGAATGAGGCTTCGCTAAGGGTTGACCACGGAATAGTTGGCGATGCACATGCAGGAAACTGGCACAGGCAGATTAGTTTGCTTGGTTATGAAGTGATTGAGCAGTTCAGGGAAAAGGGTGCGGAGGTGTCCTTTGGTGATTTTGGCGAAAATCTGGTGGTGGAAGGATTTGATTTGAAAAATATCGGCGTGGGCAGGAGATTTGCCGTGGGCACTGCTGTTATTGAGATTACCCAGATTGGGAAAATATGTCATAATCATTGCGAGATTTTCAAAAGAATGGGTGAATGTATCATGCCGGGCGAAGGTATTTTTGCAAAGGTTATCAAATCCGGCGAAATTGCTGTCGGGGATTCCATTGAGTTATTGGAGGAGGATTATGACAGACGATTTACGGCAGCGGTCATCACTGTGAGTGATAAGGCAAGCAGAGGAGAAAGAAAGGATGAAAGCGGACCTGTACTTTGTGATGTTCTCACGAAGAAGGGCTATGAGCTGGTGGAATATTTTATTTTGCCGGATGAACAGGATGCAATTGAGAGGGAATTAATCAGGCTGGCGGACAGCAGACAGGTTAATCTCGTTATTACTACCGGTGGAACCGGCTTTTCACAGAGGGATGTAACTCCGGAGGCAACGATGAATGTTGCAACCAGAAATGCCCCGGGAATTGCAGAGGCCATAAGGGCTGAATCCATGAAAATAACCGGCAGGGCGATGTTGTCCAGAGGTGCTTCGGTAATTAGGAATAAAACTTTGATTATTAACCTTCCCGGCAGTCCGAAGGCCGCAGGAGAGAGCATTGACATAATAATTGAACATCTTGAGCATGGACTTGCCATACTTTTGGGAAGAACCGGCGAATGCGGAGGTTGATTTTTTCTATTGATTTATTTACAAAATGCCATATTTATTATATAATTTCAAATTGGTATGTAAAAAGATTATAAAGGACGGTCATAAAATGAGAGACATTACAGAAATCCGCTGGCACGGAAGAGGCGGACAGGGAGCAAAAACAGCAGCCCTTCTTTTGGCTGATGCAGCATTTAAGAATGGAAAACATGTTCAGGCATTTCCTGAATACGGTCCGGAGAGAGAAGGCGCGCCAATTACCGCATATGACAGAATTGGAGATAAGGAAATAAGAGTTCATTCAAATATTTATGAGCCGGATTATGTGGCAGTTGTAGATGACACCCTGCTTTCTTCAGTTAATGTAACAAAGGGTTTGAAGGAAGACGGCGGTATTTTGATTAATACAACAAAGACAAAGGATGAGATTATGCCTTTGCTCAATGGATATAAGGGAAAAGTATATATTATCGATGCAAGAAAAGTATGTATGGCTACTCTTGGTAAATATTTTCCGAATACTCCAATGCTTGCAGGCATGGTTAAAATTACCGGAATTATTGACGAAGATGTTTTTGTAAAGGATATGGAGGAATCTTTTTCTCACAAATTTGCCAGAAAACCGGAAATGCTTGAAGGAAATATGAATGCATTGAAAATGGCATTGAAGGAGGTAAAATAATGGCACTTAAAGCTTCGGAGATTAACGAATCTACAAAATGGCAGGACCTTACAGAGGGACTTCAGATTTATGAGCCTGCCACATCAAAGGATTTTCATACAGGTGAGTGGAGAACTGATACACCGGTATGGATTGAGGAAAAATGTACTCAGTGTCTTCTTTGCGTTCCGTATTGTCCGGACAGCTGCATAGTTGTTAAAGATGCAAAAAGAACTGATTTTGATTATGACCATTGCAAGGGCTGCGGTATATGTGTGGCTGCATGTCCTTTTAAAGCAATAGAGATGAAGGAGGGAAAATAAATGGCTATCCAAACACGTATGTCAGGCAATGAAGCCGTGGCTCATGCGATTAAGCAGATCAATCCGGATGTTATGCCGGCATTTCCTATTACTCCTTCAACGGAGATTCCTCAGTTTGTATCACAGATGATTGCAAACGGAGAAATTGATACAGAATTTATTCCGGTGGAAAGTGAACATAGTTCCATGAGTGCGGCAATCGGCGCTTCTGCAGCCGGGGCGAGAGCACTTACGGCAACTTCTTCCTGCGGACTTGCACTTATGTGGGAAGAATTATATGTTGCTGCTTCCGGCAGAGTTCCGGTGGTTCTTGCTCTTGTAAACCGCGGACTCACAGGACCTCTCAATATCAATGCTGAACATTCTGACAGTATGGGAGCCAGGGATTCCGGTTGGATTCAGATATATGCTGAAACCAATCAGGAGGCATATGACAATTTTTTGCAGGCCTTCAGAATTGCTGAACATAAGGATGTTAAGCTGCCTGTTATGATTTGTCAGGACGGATTTATCACAAGCCACGCAATGCAGAATATCACATTGTGGGAAGATGAACCAATCAAAAAATTTGTCGGAGAGTATGAGCCGGAGCATTATCTTTTGAAAGAAAATGAGCCTATGGCATTTGGACCATATGCAGTGTCAAATTACTGTATGGAAGCAAAACGAGCACAGGCGCAGGGCATGATTAATGCAAAAAAAGTTATTCTTGACGTGGCAAAGGAATTCGAGAGCATTACCGGTCAGAAATATGGTTTCTTTGAGGAATACAGACTTGATGATGCGGAATATGCTGTTGTTGCAATAGGTTCAGTATGCGGTACCGTAAAGGATGCAGTTGATGAACTCAGGGCAAGGGGAATTAAAGCCGGATTGCTGAAAATCAGAGTTTTCCGTCCGTTCCCCGCAGAAGAAATTGCTGCAGCACTCAAAAACTGCAAAGCAATAGCTATTATGGACAGATCTGAAGGATATAATGCGGTTGGCGGTCCGGTCGGAGCAGATGTGACGACTGCTTTATACAGAGGAAAATGTACAGCTGAAACAGTTAATATTTTTTATGGACTTTCAGGACGAGACATCACAGTTGCTGAGATGGTCGATGTATATGACGGTCTTGCAAAACTGGCTGATGGCAAAAATGTTTTTGACGAATATCCATATCTTGGACTTAGAAAGTAGGTGGCGGAATGGAACAGACAAAATTTGATTTTAAGGAAATTCAGGAAAGAGAAGACCGTTTCGCACCCGGTCATAGAATGTGTGCAGGATGCGGCGGAGCAATAACGGTTAGAAATGTGCTCAAGGCACTTCATCCCGGAGATAAGGCGGTTATCGGTAATGCTACGGGATGTCTTGAGGTATCTTCATATACATATCCATATACTGCATATGAAGACAGCTATATTCACAATGCTTTTGAAAATGCAGGAGCAACTCTGGCAGGCGTTGAAACTGCTTACAATCTGCTTAAGAAAAAGGGCAAAATCAAGGATGATTACAAATTCATTACTTTCGGCGGTGACGGCGGTACATATGATATCGGACTTCAGTCTCTTTCCGGAGCAATGGAAAGAGGTCACGATATGGTCTATGTCTGCTATGACAATGGCGCATATATGAATACCGGTATCCAGAGATCTTCAGCTACTCCGATGTATGCTGACACAACCACCACTCCAAGTGGTAAGGTATCAAATGGTAAACCACAGGCCAGAAAGGATCTTGCGTCCATTATGGCGGCTCATAATATTCCATATGTGGGTCAGACAACTTTTATCGGTAATATGAAGGATTTATATACTAAGTCTGAAAGGGCAATTTATACAAAGGGTGCCGCATTCTTAAATGTTTTGGCCCCATGTCCTAGAGGATGGAGATATGATGCTCCGCAGATTATTGAGATTTGTAAGCTTGCGGTTGAGACCTGCTATTGGCCATTATTTGAGGTCATTGACGGAAAATGGATTCTTAATTATCAACCGAAAAACAAATTGCCTCTTGAGGAGTTCCTTAAGAAGCAGGGAAGATTTAAACATTTATTTAAAGCAGGAAATGAGCATTTGATTGAAGCCTTCCAGCAGGAGGTTGACAGAAGATGGGAAGAACTGCTTAACAGATGTAACGCATAGTAAACTTAAAATGGCACCTGTTCACATTGTGAACGGGTGCCATAATTTTTTGTTTTTACTGTGTTGGAGAAGGGAGTACATACCACTTTCCATCCATTTGATATGCAATAAAGTCCATTACTTTGGCCTGCTTATTTACCTTTTCTCCACTATTCATACTTGCGGATACCTTCAGCGTAAGGCTGTATGCCTTGTCAATATTTTTCTTGGTAACATTCATTATTGCCTGCAGATATTCATTATAATCATCTGATGCTATTTTATGTTCAGATTTGATTCTGTAAACAAATTTGATGTTGCTGGTTGATGATGCAACCTGCAGTGCTTTTGTAAAATAATCCATCATCTGAGTCGTGTTGGTATTTAGCGACTTGAAATATTCATCCGGTACTACTGATTCCACTATTTTATTTAAATCCATCTTTGATACACCATTAAAGAAGGAATCAAGTGCCTTTTTGTATGGTGCAAATGGTCGGAAAACAAAGAAAATAAGGTAAGCAGCGACTCCGAGAATGAATGCCAGAGCAAGCAAGGTTGGCAATGGTGATTTCTTACGCTTGATATCTTTTACATATGAGCGTTCCGGTTCATACATTGGCATTGAGCCGTATCCCGAAGGACCATTTCCGTCCCTGATTACGTCAAAGCTTTTATCAACATGGCTTTCTTCTACAAGAGTTACTTTATCAAGTGCTATAGCACAACCTGTACAATATTGTAATCCCGGTATTACCTTAGTATTACATTTTGGACAGAGATAAACTTTTTCTCCGTTATTATTAGATTTTTTGTTAATTGTGTTATTTGGTGGTGTTACTGATTGGTAATCATCACTGTATAACGAATCAAAGAAACTGCTGTATTCTGATTTTGGTTCTTCTTCCGTCTTCTTGATTGGTGGAGGAGTAACCGGTGCCGCAGGAATTGGGTTTCCGTTAGCTGTGAAGAAACTCTTTGGTTCTTCTTTCTTTTCCTCAACAGGTTTTGTATAAGAAGGAGTTTCTGCAACAGGTTCTTCTACAGGAGCAGAAGTTTCAACAGGCTCCTCGTATTTAGGTTCTTCGTAAGAAGGAGCGGTGTAAACCGGAGCTTCATAAGAAGGAGTTTCTGCAACAGGTTCTTCTACAGGAGCAGGAGTTTCAACAGGCTCCTCGTATTTAGGTTCCTCATAAGAAGGAGCGGTGTAAACAGGAGCTTCATAAGAAGGAGTTTCTGCAACAGGTTCTTCTACAGGAACAGAAGTTT
>JAEDHB010000048.1 GCA_016297265.1 Butyrivibrio sp. | reverse complement strand
ATCATTACCATAATTGAAATTTCTTCCGCCCGCATTTGCGGGCGGTTTTTTTGTGGCATAAGCCGTCACGCAATAATAGTAACTGAACGAGTGTCGGTTACAATTGACTTATCAGGGAAAATGGATAATAATACTTTTATGAGGCATAGAGGAGAAAAATAATGAAGTATTGTCCAAAGTGTGGTAAGGAAATTGAAGACGAATCGACATTCTGCATGAGGTGCGGTCAGAGACAACCTGAAATGGTATTTGATTATACCGAAGAGGAACGGAATACCGCTTTTGAACCCGAGGATGAGCAGTCGATATCCGGTGCGTTTGTTATTGATGATCCGTATGCGACCGCAACCGAAAGTGATGCGGAGCCAGTTGATTCATATAGCACGGAAACTGCTTCCAAAAAAACATCTGTAAATTCTGAAAATTACTCATTTGACGATTTGCAGTTGATTGATTTTGGTGAAAGAAATACAGAGGTAAATGTTCGATATAGAAGAAAAAAATCACAACACGGTGAGAGCCTGATACATTTTATCGCAAGGCACAGAAGAATTGCATTGATATGCGCTTTGGCAGTTGTTGTGCTTATTGCGGGATTTTCTATTCTTCGCTCTGTAACCAGGAAGCATCAGGGAGGTGCGAAGACTACAAGCGAAGCAGTTTCGAATTATGTTGAGGCGGAATTGAAGGGGGATGTTAAAAAGATTGCACAGTACTCAATGTGCAAAGAACTCTATTCATGTATTGGTTCTGACAAGGATAAATTTCTGGATGAATACGATACCACCATGAAATCAAATAGAGCGTTCAAAGATATCAGTATCAAAAATATTGACTATTTGCCCGCTGACAAAGTCGACATGATTAATGAAACTATTCAACAGGAATATAATGCGGAGTTTGAAACAAAGGAAATTATTGCTGTAACAGTTGCATATATTGAGGAATCCTATTCGTCACAAGACGATTACAATACAATCGATATGAAACTGGCTTTATATAAATATGATGACAGATGGTATGTATTCAATAAGAATTTCGACCGACTGATAAAGGGAACATGCAATTTTTGTTTTACTGAAACAATTGGAGTGAACAGTAAGAATGTCCGTGGTGCAACAATATATTATTGTGATGACTGTTCTTCTTATATGGACGGAATCATGAACCAGTATTATCCCGAATAGCGTAACTGAATTGGAGTGATATGAATATGCTGATTAAAATTTGTGGGATTACAGATGTGAAGGAGGCGGAATATGTTGACAACAGTGCTACTGATTTTGCGGGTCTGGTAATGTTTTGCAAAAAGAGTAAAAGGAATAACGATATAGAAACCGCAGGGAAAATACTGAGCGTTTTCAAGAATACCAAGACTGTGGCGGTTACGGTATCTCCAACATTGGAGCAGATTAAAGTGATTGAGGCGATGGGGTTTGATTATATACAAATCCACGGATATATCGAGCTCAGGCTTCTCAGGATGATAAGGATTCCGGTGATAAAAGCCTTCAATGTGGACGACATTGCATCCTATATTATCTACTCCGCAGAAAATAATGTGGCAGGATATGTGTTTGATGCTGCTGAGCCGGGTAGCGGAAAAGCATTCGACTGGTCAATGCTTAAGGATATGCCGAGAAATGATAAAATGTTCATCCTTGCGGGAGGACTGACCCCGGAGAATGTAAAACATGCCATTGCAGAGGTTAAGCCGGACGGTGTTGATGTATCCAGTGGCGTCGAGAATGACGACGGAGCAGGCAAAAACTTTCAAAAAATAGATAAGTTTTGTAAAGAGGCACGTAATATATGAAAATCATTTTTATTGACGGATTAGTGGAAACCTTGAGTTATTTTTCAAGGCGGATGAGTCTTTATTTTGAAAAAAACGGATATGAAGTATGGTTTTGGGATATGCATAAACCCCTTGAGAGCAGGGAACAATTTGAAAGCATGAGTGATCGACAGGATATGCTGTTGGTCACTTTTAATTTTATTGGCTTGAGCGGCGAATCGCAGTTTGAGTATGACAATGAGATAAGCATATGGGATGCCTATGGAATTTCCCGGGTGTGTATAATGGTGGACCATCCAATGTATTATGAAAACAGACTTCGCGGAAACTTACAGCACTGTCGCTTATTCTGCGTGGACAGGGACCACTGCAAATACATTGAGGAGTATTTTCCTCCCTTGAAGGCATCTTTTCTGCCATTGGGAGGCACGAAGCTGGCGGAAAAAGAGGAATTAAATGACCGGAAAATAGATGTTCTTTTCGCAGGGAATTATGTCACCCTGGAGGGACTTCTCAAACATATTGAGAATCTGGAACCGGATATGAAGGAATATCTATTAAAGCTTGCGAATGTGCTTATTGCCCACCCGGATATGACAATGGAAGAGGTGGCGAAAAAATGTCTTGTCGAGGATTTTGATGACGTGACTACGGGAGAAATCAAGGATTTTATGCACAATATGATTTTTGTGGATTTGTATGTCAGATCATATTTTCGACGCAAAATAATATGCGAGCTTGCGCAGAGCGGCATTAAAATACATGTTATCGGAAAAGACTGGGATAAGGCAGGCTGCGGCAGACCGGAAAATATTGTGTGCCTTGGAGTGATGGATTCGCTTGGTTGTCTTAAGACAATGCAGCGGGCTAAAATCAGTCTGAATATTATGCCGTGGTTCAAGAATGGTGCTCATGACAGGATATATAACAGTCTTTTGCAGGGTTGTATAACTGTTACGGACAGCTCCACTTATCTGGATGAGAACGAAATTGAAAAATATGCCGTAATTTATGATCTTGAGCATACAGCAACCCTTGCAGACAGAATAAAGGAAATTCTTGACAACCCGGAAAGCTATAGGGATATGGTGGACAGAGGCTATGAATATGCTGAAAAAAATACCTGGGAAGAGAGGGCAGGGTATCTCATCGAATGTCTTAAGCTCTAAATTTTGTTGTGCAAAACTATGCAATATGGTATAATTTATATCTGAAATGAAGTTACATGCATGGAGGAAGACAATGAATATCGTATGTTTAGATTTAGAGGGAGTACTTGTCCCTGAGATTTGGATTGCATTTGCAAAGGAAAGCGGAATCCCTGAGCTTACAAGAACTACAAGGGATGAACCGGACTATGATAAATTGATGAATTGGAGAATAGGAGTGCTTAAGGAACATGGACTTGGCCTTAAGGAGATTCAGGATACAATTGCCAAGATTGATCCTATTCCGGGAGCTAAGGAATTCCTTGATAAGCTGAGGGCTGTTACACAGGTTATTATCATTAGTGATACTTTTACCCAGTTTGCAGGTCCTCTGATGGAAAAATTGGGATGGCCAACTATTTTCTGCAACAGTCTTGAGGTTGCGGATAATGGTGAAGTTACAGGATTTAAGATGCGATGTGAACAGTCAAAGCTTACAACTGTTAAGGCACTTCAGTCTATTGGATATGATACAATCGCAAGTGGTGACAGCCACAATGATTTGGGTATGATTCGTGCCAGCAAGGCAGGCTTTCTCTTTAAGAGTCCCGACAATATTAAGGCGGACAATCCGGATTTGCCTGCGTATGAGACATATGATGAGCTTTTTGAAGCAATTACCAAAGCTCTTTAGTCTTTGGCAGTATGAAATGATGGTGCACTCCACTTAATGCGATGGCATTAGGTGGAGTTTCTGCTATATAAATTGATTTGCCCCACCTTATTTTGATGGAGAAAGGAGAAGTATGAACAGGAATAAAAAAATAATATCAACTATTCTCACATTTTTGATGGTATTCAGTATTGTGATGATTTCACCGCGCAATACGGAAGCTGCTGTGCCCGTGCCTTTGGCGTATTCAATTCCGATAACCGCATATGCTTCAGATGATGATACCACGACCTGGAAATTTCTCTTTGTGGTTCCTATGAATTTTCATGTTGATGACAGAACGGGTGAGGCTTTGACAGAGGATGATGTGCAATTGTTCCTCGACTATGTGGTTCCTAATTTTGAAGCGGCAATGTATGAATATTCCATGCATTACATGAAAATTGAAAGCACCGTGGTTACGATTGATGATATGGAAGGCTCGGTGTATGAGGGCAGTGATTTGCCGGCGGATTCAGATGTGAAAAGAGAGCTGGATGCCGGAAATTATCAATGCGTATCAGGAACAATGTATGACCTTAAGGAATATGACCATATTGCGTCATGTTTTGCTCCTCATTGTACGCAGGAGGGCGCTAATAGTACATATTATGAGTGGGAGAGCCTTGGCGGTTCAAGATTCCTGGACTATTTTTCAAGCTATTCTACTTCGCTATTATTTGAGGGGATGCACCTTAGCGAGTCGGACAGGGCAGCCAAGTCAAGAGGCTTCCGAAACACGGACGGAACAATGCATGTCGGCTATTGTGCGAGTTTGTTGATTAGGGAGTTTCTGCGAGGATTGCAGTATTTTACACAGTATTCTTTTCCTGATGAGCAGAAAAAACAGCTTCCTGACATTGAAGGCTTTGGCATATATTATGATGAACCGTTAAATGAGGATACGGATATCTGCAACACATTGTACAGAGATTTCCTGAGGGGAAATGTTCCAACCTCGGCGGGCAGTGGTAATACCTTTGGCATGCAGAGGGATGACTATAAGAACAGGCAGAGTATGCTGAATCCGGGACAGTGTTCAAACGTTACTGTGGATTCTGTCGGCACATTGAATTATGTTATGATGGCAAATTATTTTAACAGTAATGATAATGATATGCATATTACACTTACGGATAATATAGATGCTGCAGGAAAAAACTTATTCTGGTTCTGTAATTTTGGCGGCACGCTGGATGGTGGAGGATATGCTATCAAAGGAGCCAATTTAGGTTCTGTGGGTCTCATTCAGGAACTTAACGGAACGGTCAAGAATCTGTTGCTTATTGATGCGCGAATGACCAACCGCGTTGACAGCTACAGAGGTGGGATATGCAATATCAATCACGGTTCAATATTGAATTGCGGGGTTACAGGTAATATTATAGGCGCTGATTATGTTGGCGGAATTGCAGGATGGAACGCAAGCGACGGAATTATTGAGAGTTGTTTTAATGCAGCTGATATCAATATCAGCGGAGGAAGACATTTTGCCGGTATTGCAGGATACAATCAGGGAAGAGTATTCAATTGCTATAATAGCGGTAAGATTGTATCAAAGGAAAATTATACAACCTACGGAATCACGGAAAAGGGCAACCCGGAAAACTGTTTTTCCCTGAAGGGCTGTTCAGAATATGTTTCGTACAATTCCTGCGAGGGTATGGTTACATCCGCGGAGCTTGCATCGGATGAAATGACGGAGCGACTGAATAACTGTTTTGTTATGGGTAACTCGTATCCAACTATTTTGAATGCAAAAGCGCATTTTGAACAGTGTCGCCATACTGAGGTGGTGGATGAGGCGGAGCCGGGTACTTGTACTGAACCGGCCAAATCAAGAGGTACACATTGCTCTGACTGCGGTAAAATACTGGTTCCGCAGAAAATAACTGCGCCAAAGGGACACAAACATACATCAAAATTCATATGGGACAGTAACTTTCATTGTGTATTTTCTCTGGAATGTTCTGTATGTGGTGAACAGGTTTTTTCGGAGAACAGTAAGGTGACGGTTGCAAAAACGGATGCAACATATTTTGCTCCGGGAAAAATAACTTACATTGCGGTGAGCAACTATGAAGGAACTTCCTATACCGGCAAGACATATTCAAGTATTCCAAGAAAGACTTTGGGTACACCAAAGATTAAATCAGTGTCCAATACGGCTCTGGGGATTTCTGTGAACTGGAATCCTGTGCCTGATGCGACGGGATACTATCTGTATAGGGATGGATGGCTGATTTATTCGTCTTTTTCCGGCAGCACGGGATATGTGGATAAAAGAGTCAGTCCGTTGCTTAAATATAACTATAAAGTGGTTGCGATTACTCAAAATGGAAATAGTTTTGCACAGAGCGCAGCATCTCCGACGGTTTCAATTGTCCGAATGAATACCAATTCGATAAGGAGTGTTACCAATGTCGCAACGAGAAAAGCGGTTGTCACATGGAATACTGTTTCGGGAGCTGCAGGATATCAGATTAGATACTTCCTCGGAAGTTCCTATAAAACAATTACTCTGGCAGGCGGAGGCAGAAAATCGTACGCATTGACAAAGCTGCTTAAGAATAAGAAATATAAGATATATGTGCGAAGCTACAGAAAAGTCGGGGGCAAAAACTATTATTCCGGCTGGTCTGCAGCAAAGACAATCTTAATAAAAAAATAGAACAAGATGATGATGATGCTTTACTTTACTATGCTAATGTGATACAATCTCATTGTTTTTTAGATATTAAGGAAGGTGAAGCATATGAAAAAGAGATTATTATTTGGAATTTTAGCGGTTGTCATGCTGTCTGCATGTTTTACAGGATGTGGAAAGAAGAGCGGCAGTAAAGATATGATTTATGCAGTGGAGGCCGGTTCGGCAGGTGAAGCGGCAGCCAAGGAAAAGGATTTTAAGTATAACGCAGTTGATTCCCAGGCCAACGCACTTATGGAAGTATCAGCAGGTACTTCGGATGCGGCAATCGTCGATTTGCTTATGGCGTGCGCCATGATTGGAGAGGGAACGGATTATGAGAAATTAAAATACACCGATAAGCTTACAACAGAGTATTACGGAATCGGATGCCGTAAGGATTCGGATTTGGCTGATTTTATCAATTATGTTTTGTATGAATCATACAAGGACGGTTCAATGATTGAAATTGCCAAGAAATACAAAATCAGCGATATGATTGTGGAACAGAAAGAGTGTTCATATACAGAAAATGCTGATGGCGATGTTGCATATATCAAAAATAAGGGCGAACTTGTTGTAGGAATAACTGATTTTGCACCAATGGATTACAAGGAAGGTAATGAATGGGTAGGCTTCGATGCTGATATGGCTAAGAAGGTAGCTGAAAAATTAGGTGTATCAATCAAGTTTGTGGAAATTATCTGGGATAACAAAATAATGGAGCTTAACGGTAAAACAGTTGACGTTATCTGGAACGGCATGACACTTACCGATGAAGTTAAGTCAAGTATGAACTGCACAAATGCATACTGTGATAATGCACAGGTTGTAGTTGTTAAGAAATAATTGATACTAATTTGAGCAGTGGTATGATATCACTGCTCTTTTCACGCTATTGTATGCAAAGGAGATTGAAATGTTTTTGGAAGTCACTAAAGAACTCTTGTCAGGTTTGGGTGTAACCTGCCAGATTTTCTTTTTTACACTGATGATAGCTCTTCCGCTTGGCCTGATTCTGGCATTTGGGATGAGGAGCAAATTCAAACCGTTAAAATGGCTCATAGATACCATTGTATGGATAATTCGCGGTACGCCGCTTATGCTTCAGCTGATTGCAATTTTCTATGGCCCCGGTCTGTTTTCCGAGACAAATATCTGGTCAACTTTTGAATCAGGACGAGTTGTTGCTACGGTTGTGGCATTTTCAATCAATTACGGATGCTATTTTGCGGTAATTTTCAGAGGTGGCATCGGGGATATACCTGTCGGACAAAGCGAAGCCGGTCATGTTCTTGGTATGAAGAAAAGTCAGATTTTCTTCAAGGTTACACTTCTTCAGATGATTAAGAAAATAGTACCGCCAATGTCTAACGAAATAATTACACTTGTAAAAGATACATCAATTGCCAGAATGATTGCCGCTTATGAGCTTACATTTGCAGGCTATTCATTTATGAAAAATGAAGGTCTGGTGTGGCCATTGTTCTATTCGGGCGCATTCTACCTGATTTTTGTCGGTATTTTGACACTGTTATTCAACTATATTGAGAAAAAACTCAGTTATTTTAAATAGGAGGGATCTATGGCAGTATTAGAAGTCAGAAATATTATGAAGAACTTCGGGGATACGAAAGTATTGGAGGATATAAGTTTTTCCCTTGAAAAAGGACAGGCACTGGCAATAATAGGTTCTTCCGGCTCAGGTAAAACAACATTGCTGAGATGCCTCAATTTCCTTGAAAAGCCCACAAGTGGCACTATCATTGTCAATGATGAGGTGCTTTTTGACGGAAGCAGCAATATGAAAATCAAGGATAAGGATTTGAGACTGAAACGACTTCATTTTGGCCTCGTGTTCCAGAATTTTAATCTGTTTCCGCAATATACAGCGTTGGATAATGTTACGCTTGCAGAGAGATTGCTGGCAAAAGAGCGTGAAGATTACAAATCCAATAAAAAGGAAATTAATGAACAGATAAAACAGCATGGTCTTGAACTTCTGGATATGATGGGACTTGCTGACAGAGTGGATCATTACCCTCATCAGCTTTCAGGCGGACAACAGCAGAGAGTTGCCATTGCAAGGGCACTGGCCCTTAATCCGGATATTCTGTGTTTTGACGAACCCACATCAGCACTTGATCCGGAACTTACGGGCGAGGTGCTCAAGGTCATCAGAAATCTTGCCGAACAGAAGACGACAATGATTATTGTAACACACGAGATGGCTTTTGCCAGGGATGTTGCAGACCAGGTTATTTTTATGGATGAAGGATATATTGTTGAACAGGGCAAGCCTCAGGATGTTATTAATAATCCGAGAGAGGAAAGAACAAAGCAGTTTTTATCCAGATATACTAATGATATAAAATAATCTGTTATGTTGACATATATGACAAAGTAATGATAAAATAAGCCAAATTACAAATCGGAGGTAGAATTATGTTTTGTACATATTGTGGAACAGAGGTTCCGGCAGAGACAAATACTTGTCCAAAATGTGGTAAAGTATATATTAAGGCAGAAGATAATGTAAGCCGCACGGATAACGGGTATCAGCAGAATCCATACCAGCAGCAGAACCCATATCAGCAGCAGAATCAGAGCGCAGGATTCCAGGATGGATATGGACAGTATGGATATCAGCAGAACCAGTATCAGCAGAACCCATATCAGCAGCAGAACCAGTATCAGCAGCAGAACCAGTATCAGCAGAATCCGTATCAGCAGCCATATCAGCAGCCATATCAGGGTGAGCAGAAAACTGAAAGCAGTACTACGGCAACATTGGCATTGGTATTCAGTATTCTCGGAGGCTGGTTAGGTTTAGTTCTTGCCATCGTCGGATTGTGTACGTATAAGACCAAAGAATATAAGACGAGATGCGGAATTGCATTGGGAATAAGTATTGCATGGATTGTAATTATTATAATTCTTTATGCTGTAATATTCAGCGGAGGATGGCTGTTTCTTTAATTCTTTTTGATGAATAGGGTCTGTAAAAATACTCCCCAAAATATTTTCACCGTAGACATAGTGTTTACGGTGATTTTTATATTCGGATATGCAACTTATGTGATTCATAGGATTGACGTTATTATGGACAGTTAGACAAATTATTATGTATATTGACATATGATTTGTGTTGTGATACTCTTGAATCGATAAATTTATCATTTAACTAACGATAAAAGAGCGTACAAGAAATAAGATGCGACGCACCTATTACAAAAGATATAATAGGTGGCGTTGCTTTTTTACTTTATAGGAAAGACCGCCTGCGGCGTTCTCTTGAATTGAAAAAGGCCCGCACGGAGGCGGGCACAACGAACAGACGAAACAGATTTAGAAGATATAGAAACCTTCTTCTCCGAATTCGTCATCAAGTTCATCTTCATTTAAGAAATAATCCATATCCAGAAGTTCATCCTCGCTCATAAGGCGAATGT
>JAEDHB010000047.1 GCA_016297265.1 Butyrivibrio sp. | reverse complement strand
TTGAAATCGTCAAGCAGGAAGCCGAAGAGTACAACAACGGCTGGATTCCGTGCAGTGAGAGGTTGCCAGAAACAAACGAAAGTGTTTTATGTTGGGCGAAAAGCACAGCAAGAGGCGGTGATGTGTGTTTCGTAGGTTCCTGTCATAATGGTTTTTGGTTTTTACAATCGTCTGCTGACACACATTCTTTCCCAGGACAGTATGTGATTGTAGCATGGCAATCTATAGAGCCATATAAGCAGATTGGAGAGTGATAATAATGAGAACAGTTGATAAGACAAAGAAATCAAATATAAAGTGTGAACACTGCGATCATTGGTGCTCTTTGAATGGATTGTGTGAAGTATATAACAAACAGATGAATTACTGGAACAGATGCCCATATTTTACATGGCATCACAGATATAATCAGCCGAAGGGAGAGTGAGAATCATGACTCCAATTGATTACATAAGCGGAATACCGGTTGTTATTACTGATGCAATCACAAAAGATGTAAGAAAGAGGACGCATAGGAAAAAGAGGATAGATAAGAAATGGGAGAAACGGTACGGATATAAATCTGTTATAGATGATGGAAAATGCATAATGTTCAACGGAACGATTTATATGTCACAGATGTGTTATGAAAGAATAAAAAAGAAGATTGGAGAGTGAGAAGAATGGAACATGATGGTTGTAAATTATGCAAGTATGAGCATTGCAGTATTGAAAGTAAAGAATGCTCAGGATGTAAGCAGAATGCAGTTGATAAGTATACCAGAATGACGCATGCCGACCGCATCCGCTCCATGAGTGACGAAGAGTTTGCAGAATTTCTTGCTAATTTCGCATGGGATAATGAACCGTCAGTTAATGAAACATTGCAGTGGCTACAGTCAGAAGTGGAGGAATAGCATGAAATGGTGCAATTTAATGAATATGTGGTGTTCAGATATGGACGAAGAAGATTTCGATAACGCAGGATGCGAAGGAGATTGTAAAAGTTGTGATGAGTGTGATGATGTAAATTAATATTTAGCGGAGGAATACAAGATGTATGGAATAATTAATGGAATAACAGATACAGACTATATTTGTTACTGCCCCATGTGCGGAGAAGATGTAAGCACATTTTACAGTGATGGAACTGCTGAATGTGAAAGATGTGGTCAGCGTTTTGGGGTTGTAATATGTGAAGAAGATTAAATAACGATTTAACTGAATAGTAGAAAGGGATAATATGAGTAAAGGTAAATATACTTGGTCTGATAATCAGACAGACGAAATATGGTACGGTGAAAGATTTGATACCATCGAAGAATGTATTTCTGATGCAAGGGAAACAGGAAAAGAGATTGGTTCAAAGATTGCGATAGGAATTTGTGAAGATTATATTCCATATGCAGATTGCGATACTTTACTTGATAGACTAAGTGAAGATGCTTATGAAACATGTGGAGAAGTTGCAGAAGGTTTTCCATATTTTGAAAGTGGAAAAGGCTATAAAGATATTGAAAGCTTACAAGAAAAAATAAATAAGGCATTAAATGAATGGCTTGAGGAAACAAAGCAGACACCTAGTTTTTATCACGTTATACCATTAAAAGATATGTACGAAGTTAAGTAACTAAAACTGAAATTTTAGTCATTAAAAGTCCTAGAATTAGTCATAGAATTTTAAAAGCAGGCAAAACAAAACGCCCTGCAAAGGATTGCTCCAAATACAGAACGTTTGTTCGTAGCAAAACAAATATACCATGATAGATTGTTACTGTCAAGGTATCTGTAACAAATTAATAGCGGTACACCCACCGACCAAAGTAGATTGTACCGCTCAACTGCTTAAGGACAGTATATCATAGCTAGAATCCTTAGGCAAGATAATTGTGGAGGATAACACTATGACAAAAAATGATATCATAAATTCAGTTGTATGGGAAATGAGCGATGTACTCACTAAGGAGCAGCAGGACAGGCTTAAGATTACTTTTCTGGTAAAGATGCACGACTTTGACATTACGGAGATGCGACTTCTCCCGGCAATGGATGTGCATGATAACGATTGGTTGATTAAGCGGTATGTGATTGACAGCCTGGCAGCGGACCGGAAGGAGTCAACGGTTAAGGCATACGTTGGAGCCGTAAAGGAGCTGTTTATGGAGACCGGGAAGCATTACAGCCAGATGACAGGTCAGGATATCACAGATTTTCTGGCAATCAAGCAGCACCGGGATAAGATTAGCCAAAATTACAAGTCAACGCTGTACAGGTACTTTTCGGCATTTTTTGGTTGGGCGTATGATAATGAGCACATTAAGAGCAATATCATGAGTAAGGTACCGCATGTAAAGCAGACGCAGAAGCGCAAAGAGAGACTTACTGATGAAGAGATAGAGGATATCAGGGATGCCTGCCAGACATTGAAGGAAAAGGCTTTGGTGGAGCTGTTGTTGAGCACTGGTATGCGTGTGGGAGAAGTATCGGCGCTTAATCTGTCAGATTTAGAACTGCTGCAAAAGCAAGTGAGTATCTATGGTGAGAAAACAAACCGGTACCGAACAGGATTGCTTACCACAAAGGCGGCAAAAGCACTTAGTAAGTACATAGCAAGTCGTGAGTACTGCACGGATGCTTTATTTATCTGTGACAGAAAGCCTTATAACCGCCTGCAGAATGGAAGTCTGGAAAAGATGGTAAAGGATATTGCAAAGCGTGCCGGCATAACCAGAATACCGGTTACCGTGCACGTATTCCGCAAAACATTTGCTTCTATCATGTACAAAAAAACAAAGGATGTGCTTATGGTATCAAAGCTCCTGGGACATGCCAAGACGGATATGACGGTGCAATATTATCTTGTGGATGATATTGATGATATGCAGTACAGGTACAATGCTGTTAATTAATGGAAGGAGATCAATATGCGGACACGAGAGAAATCATATTCAGATTACGGGATGACAGAAGATGAAGCTGATTATGTAAAATCATTCTGCCGTAATGCTGATGATGAACAACGTAAAATAATTCAATATGCATTATCTGACTTGCAACCGTATATTGCTCCTTATGTGTTCTATTCACTGGTAGATAACTTATCGTATGAGGACATATGCGCTAAGAATTATCTTTACATAGGCAAGGGAGACTTTTACGGACACCGCAGGCAAGGTATGGCGGCTATTAAGCGGTGGATGATTCTGTATGGAATATGGGATTACAATTGAATAACGTGTACACAAAAATTCACTTCACAGACTGTAAAATAGTATTGAGATACTATAGGATGTGGAGTGTTTTTTTATGAATCTAAAAGGAAGAATGAAAAAACTTCAAACTGCTATCGTAAAAACTGGACTTGTTATAAAAATTAACACAAACCAGTTTTATTCTGATGATCAGAAACGAATGATTACATCTTATCGAATCTGCACTCCTATAACATATTTCTCTAAAAGATATCAAGAATGGAAAACTACTGACTATGAAATATTAAAGTCATGTTCAATGATAGACATTGTATTTTGTCTGTTAGATATATATAAGGCGGTGAATGCATGGCAGAAAGATTGACAACTAAGCAGAAAGCATTTGCTGATTATTATATAGAAACTGGTAATGCAGAAAAAAGTGCTGTAATGGCAGGATATTCTAAAGCGTATGCAAGAGGAAATGCGCACAAGCTAGTTGCAAACAGTTGCATTGCTGCATATATAGCAGAAAGAGTAAAACCAACAGAGGAAAAAAGAATTGCAACAGGAGATGAAATAATGCAATTTTTTACTTCTGTAATGCGAGGAGAGGTATTAGATGCTTTTGACCTACCTCCAAGCCTTTCAGATAGAAAAGACGCAGCTAAAGAATTGGCAAAAAGAATTATTGACGTAGGAAGCAAAGAGGAGCAAGGGGGTATTACTATTGTCAACAACATACCAAGGCCAGACAACAGTAAACCTAACTGATTTAATTGCTCCATGCTACTACGACCTGCATTGGGATATTCTGGACGGAAATCATACATATTACGACTTGTACGGTGGACGTGGTTCCGCAAAGTCTTCTGACATATCAATTGAGATTATATACGGCATGATGAATGATGCGATTAATGGTGAATTTACCAATGCTGTAATATTCCGTAAGTATGCAGTAACGTTGCGTGAAAGCGTGTATGAGCAGATACAGTGGGCTATTGATGCATTGGAAGTATCAGACATGTGGGAATCAAAAGTAAGCCCGTTGCAATTTGTGTACAAGCCGACCGGCCAGAAGATAATATTCCGCGGATTGGACAAACCTAAGAAAACAAAGTCCATAAAATCAAGCAAAGGTTATTTTAAATATCTATGGTTCGAAGAGTTGGACGAGTTTGCCGGTATGGAAGAAATACGAACAGTGCAACAGTCTGTATTGCGTGGAGGTGATAAGTTTGTTGTGTTCAAGTCATTCAACCCACCTATCAGTCGCAGTAACTGGGCTAACAAATACGTTGCGGAGCCTAGAGAAGATAGTTATAGGCTTCATACTGACTACACAATGATACCTGTTGAGTGGTTAGGACAGCAGTTCATTGATGATGCGGAGCACTTAAAGCGAACAAACGAAAGAGCGTACAATCATGAGTACTTAGGTCATGCTGTAGGACTTGGAACAAATGTATTTGAATTGCTGGATATCAGGACAATCACAGATGATGAAATTGAAAAGTGTCAATCAATCTATCAAGGTCAAGATTGGGGATGGTTTCCGGATCCGAAAGCATTTATACGTTTGGCATATATTCCGAACAAAGAGGAAGTCATATTGCTTGATGAGATGGGCGGTCCTAAAATACGAAACGCTAAGATGGCAAATATGATTAAGGAAAAAGGATATGATGATTACCAGATACATTGCGGTGTTGATGAAGAAGAAAGCATCATTGACTTTAAAGATGCAGGACTGCCGGCAAGGAAAGCAATTGTTGCTCCGGGTAGTCGTAAGTATACGTTTGAGTGGTTACAATGCCGTACGCTTGTTATAGACCCTGCCAGGACTCCGAAATCATATAATGAGATTATCAATTACGAGCATGAGGTTGACAAAAACGGAGAAGTTATTGCAGATTATCCGGACGGTGACGACCATTGGATAGATGCTATTCGGTACGCAACAAGTCCACTATCAATGCGTAGAGGAGAATCAGCATAATGAATATTTTTTCAAAGATAAGAGGATGGTTCGATATGATTTTTAAGAAAGTTGCAAAAGAAGATTTTGATGTAAATTCTATTGTTTCAGACAGCATGGAAATCATCATTGGATTGTGCGATAGAATTTACGGCGGTAATCCTGACTGGGTTGATGATGAAGATAATATCAAGACAATCAATTTTGCAAAGTCTGTCAGCTCCGAAACAGCGCGCCTGGCAATGCTTGGTACGAATATTACTATTGACGGAAGTGCAAGGGCAACGTGGCTGCAGGAGCAGATTGACAACGTATACTACAAGTTAAGAGAGTGGATAGAATATGGTTGTGCATACGGAACAATCATTCTGAAGCCTAACGGACAAAGCATTGATTTGTTTACTCCAGATAAATTTGTTGTCACAGATGAAAGTAATGGTGATATTACCGGTATTGTATTCATCAACAAAGAAGTGAGTTCCAGCGGTAAGAAATACTATACAAGGCTTGAATATCACAGATTCTTAGATAACGGAGATTATGCAATTACAAACAATTGCTATGTCAGCAAATCAGAAGGAGACATTGGAAAGCCGATTGCAATCGAGGAAACACCGTGGAGCAATCTTTTAGAAGAAGCTGTAATTCAGAATGTTGACAGTCCGTTGTACGGTGTATTCAAGACTCCGCATGCGAACAATATAGATATAAACAGTCCTTTAGGATTACCAATCTATTCTGATGCAATAGAAGAGCTGAAAGACCTTGATATTGCGTATAGCAGGAATTCTAAGGAAATATATGACAGCAAGCGCATGGTGCTTCTTGACAGCGATAGGCTGTTTCCTTCCGGTAGCAAAGTTAATAACACTGCATATGGATTTGAGAAATCAAGGAACGATATGAAGCTTCCGGATTATGTAAAGAATGTGTACGGAAACGGACAGGATGATTTCTATCAAGAAGTAAATCCTAACCTAAACACAGATATTCGCCTTACCGGAATAAATGCTCTATTGAGCCAGATAGGTTATAAGGTTGGATTCTCTAATGGTTACTTTGTTTTCAATGAAACTACCGGCATGGTAACAGCTACACAGGTTGAGTCAGATGACAGAAGGACCATACAGTTCATAAAGGATGTCCGTGACAAGGTTGAGAAGTGCCTGAATGGATTGATTTATGCAATGAATGTATTCGCGGATTTGTATAAATTATCTCCGGTAGGTAAATATGAGGTCGTATATGACTTTGGAGATATTACATATAACCGAGAAGAGGACCGCCTTAGATGGTGGGGATATGTACAAGCAGGTAAAGTGCCAGCGTATAAGTATTTTATGAAGTTCGAGGGAATGAGCGAGGAAGAATCTAAAGCAATAGTAGAAGAAGCACAACCGAAACAGCCTACGTTGTTTGGTGGAGAGGAGTAAAGTATGGCAATTCAAATGCGCAGAGGACTGAAAAAAGACTTTGACCCTAGTAAAATGTTACCAGGAGAATGGGCAGTAAGCATTGACAGCAGTACAAGCAATCAGATTGTATGGATGTGTTTTGCTGCAGGTGTGTGTAAACGCATGGGAACATATGAGGATTTCGCAGCCCAAATCGCTGGTGCTACTGATGATATACGCGTACAGTATGTAGATGAATTCAACGCTATTCTGGCAGATATTCAGGCTCTTGCAGATACCGTATCATCAGACAAGGATATAGTTGTTGTTGCAAAATCAGATATCGTGGATACATACGTTCCGCAGATTCAAGCATATGTGAATGAAGCGCAGGAATCCTCTTCTGATGCAGTTACAAAAGCAGAAGAGGCATTAGGCTATTCTGTTATTTCGAAGAGTTATGCAGTTGGAGGGACTGGTACAAGAGAAAACGAGGATAAGGATAACGCAGAATATTATTACCAGCAGGCGAAATCTACAGCCGAAAGTCTTGGAAGTCCTATTAATCCTCAAGGAACAATTGCGTTTGAAGATTTACCTCCTATGTCAGAAGTTGGAACTAATTGGATGTACAATATTTCTAATGAATTTACAACTACAGACGATTTTGTAGAGGGTGCAGGCAATGTAATGCCACTTGGCACAAATGTGTACAAAACATCATCTGGTAAATGGGATTGTTTTGCAGGTAGTCCGGTTACTGGAATTAAGGGAAACAAAGAGACCACATACAGAAAAGGAAATGTGAACATTACGCCTTCTAATATCGGTGCAATTGCAGAGGGTGGAGATACAGACAACAATATTGTTTCATTTTCAAGCGGTGATTCTACAAATCCTACCGGGTTGGCTGACATCAATATTGTTACCAGCGGAGAGACTCACGCGAGCCTGTTTCGGAAGTTTTCATTAGCTGTAAAAAATCTTAGATATCTGTATAAACTGATTGGTACCACTGATATTTCTTCTGTTGGAGATGGAACTGTTACAGGATGTTTGAGTACTTTAAACAATGTTGTAAGCAAAAGCGCAAATGGATTGGCCCCTAAACTTCCAAATGAAACGAACATAACAAAGTTTTTAAGGCAGGACGGTAATTGGGCTGAACCTGAAGGAATTGGAGGAACAGCATTTGATGTAACGTACGATAATACTGAAAGCGGGCTAACGGCAACCAATGTACAGGATGCTATTGATGAGCAAAATAGCAATTTATATGAAGTAAAAACAATATCATCAACAGGTACAACTTCAGACGTTGGTACTTTAGTACTTAATAGAGACGGTGTAGGTGCTGATGTTGGAGCAATCTTTCTGCATATGTATGATTCTAATGCTAACTATTGGTGTAAGTTATATAATTTTACAGAAAATACTTTTACGATAGGCATCTGTAATTTTAATAATGAGAATGTAGCAAATGAGCAACACACAATTTATAGTACATGGCTAATAAAGAAAAAGTATAATTCAGCAATTTAACAAAATGATCAATTAATTGTTTAATTTTCCGTAATCCATACTAGAGATGCTCTAATCCAAGACGTGCTTGGAGCAATAAATGTTCCTACGGCATCTGTATTTGTTAACATAGAATACAAGTATCCATTAGTATGTACTAAAACAGAAAATGGTGTGTATGGACTTACATTTGACAAACACATGCTTGATATTGTAGAAATCGGAATACAATCACTAGGTAATGTCGCAATTATTGTTCCGTTACTCCAATCAGTAGTAGTATACCCATCAATCTGGGCAATACATATACGCCCCAATTTGTAAATTGAAGATGGAGAAGTACCATCATTCCATTTTTGATTCAAAAAAGATTTTTTAACCGGTATCAATAAATTGCTATTTACCGCAGGAAGAAAGGAGAAAAAACCATGAAAAAGTAAGAGAGTTGCGCTGGTGCACCATAATACAACGTGTATACAATAATCTGCCAGTATAAGGAGTATAATATGCTTGACACTAACTATCTATTACATATCAGCGAAGGAGCTGAAGATGTAGCAGAACAACTTCATACAGATATTGTAAAAAGGATTGTCAATCGTGTTATGCTCCGTATTGGTAGAGGAGACGGCTATCTTCTGACAGCACAGGACAAGTGGCAGATAGAGAACCTACAGCAGGCAGGATATTTGATAGAGGACATTCAGAAGGACATTGCTAAGGCTACAAATCTACAGCAGAGCGAGATTGCGGAAGCTATGGAAGAAGCGGGAGTAAAAGCTCTTGATTATGACGATAAGATATATCGTGATGCCGGTCTTTCTCCTACTCCATTAAAGCAGTCTCCGGAGCTTATAAGGCTCATGCAACGCAATTATGAAGCAACTATGGGAGAATGGACTAACTTCACAAGAACGATGGCAGATGAAGCGCAGAAGATGTTTATCAATCAGCTTGATAATGCATACACGCTTGTTGCAACAGGTGCTCTGTCATATACGCAGGCTGTCAGAGAAGTGATTAACAATATCGTGTCTGATGGAGTCACAGTTACATATCCTAGCGGTCATTCTGATACAATCGAAACTGCAACATTGAGAGCAGTGCGTACTGGAATATCGCAGGCATCAGCGCAGATACAGATTGCCAGAATGGAAGAAATGAACCATGACAAGGCAATCGTGTCAAGCCATTTAGGTGCAAGGCCAAGTCACCAAGTATGGCAAGGGAAAGTGTTCACGGTTGAGGAATTGAGAAGCACTAACGAAGGTATGCCGGCTTACGGAACTGTTGGAGGATTGTGTGGAGCAAACTGCCGGCACAACTTTTCTCCCTGGTTCGAAGGTATGGACAATCCATTCGACCATTACGATTCGGAGGAAAACCGTAAGCAGTACGAGAAAGAGCAGTACCAGAGGACGCTTGAAAGAAGAATACGTAAAACTAAGCGCGAGGTCATGGCAAAGAAAGAAGCTGTTGACACTTGCAAAGACGAAAATCTGAAATTTGAACTTGATATGGATTATCAGAAAAAGTCAGCGTTGCTGTCAAAGCAGAATAAGTCATATCAGGAATATTGTGAGAACAATAATTTGCGACCTTTATCTGACAGATTGCAAGTGGCAAAGTGGGATAGAAAGCAAGCGGCGTCCGCAAGTGGGGCGGCAAAGAGGTATGAGAGTGCGCATGGTGGAAGTGTTGATAAAAAGAAAATATCAATAGCTGACCTTGAAAAACAATTCCAAGATTTAACGAAAGGATATTCTTATGATGACTTTAT
>JAEDHB010000074.1 GCA_016297265.1 Butyrivibrio sp. | reverse complement strand
AGATGCCGGACATAACTCTAACACTGACCAGCCGGAGCTTGTAAACAGCCTCATTGCAAAGCTGATTGAGGGGATGCGGTGACAACAAAAGAATTATGACAGGTGGGTGTTGGGAATGATAGACAATGAAGTTGTAAAATATTATGAAAATTATAGAGAAGAAGACAGAATAACAACAAACAATGCAAGAAAAATAGAATTTTTAACTACAATTAGAAAGTTTGATGAAGTATTTAAAGAGAAATATGAAATCCTTGACTGTGCAGCAGGAACGGGAGCATATGCATTTTATTTAGCAGATAAAGGACACAAATTAACTGCTACAGATATTACGCCAAGACATATTTCTTATATAGATGAACACTTAAAAGAAAAACCATATTCAATGGAAACGAGGGTGTTAGATGCAACAGATATGTCTTGCTTTCAGGATGCATCCTTTGATGTCGTTTTGAATATGGGACCTTTTTATCATTTGATTGATGAGAAGGCTAGAAAAAAGTGCCTTGAAGAGTCCTTAAGAGTATTGAAAAAAGGCGGTTATTTCGTTGTTGCATATATACCAAGATTATACCTTAATCAAATGATAGCAATGCTTGATGTCAAGTATGTTGATGAACAATTGCTTAGCCAGATAAAAACAACCGGGGTATTGAAACATAATGATCCTAACTGCTTTTGGACGGATACATATTATTCGTCCTATGATGAGATGCAGGAACTTTTCAGAGATAATAATCTGGATGTAGTGATGCATTTTGCACAGGATGGTATGTCACCATTATTTCATAATACTGTTGATATGTGGAATGATGAACAATTTGATACCTGGCTTGCATATCATTTATCTGTATGTGCTGAAAAAACGATTATTGATATGAGTAACCATGTGGTGATTATTGGAAAAAAGAATTGAACTTCCCGTGAAATGAGGAATAGTAAAGGTGGTGAATTACTATGATAATTTTAACAGGAAAGAGGAGGTGCAAGCGTATGTGGAGTTACATAGCAGGGGGAGTTTTACTTGTCCTTGTAATTTATTTTATTGTTCAGGGAATACGATGCAGCATGGCGGTAAAGGAGAACAAAAGCCGTCTTGCCACCTACAATGCCCAGACGGTAACATTAAGTTATGGCGATATGACTTATGTTGATTCGGGCGAGGGCGAGGTAATTTTATCCGTTCACGGAATTTTCGGCGGCTATGACCAGGCCTATGATACCTGTAAGGATTTTTGCTCCGATTATCGAATTATCGCTCCCTCACGGTTTGGATATTTGGGAAGCGATGTTTCCGGCGACGGAACGCCTGCCAAACAGGCAGAGGCGTATGTGGAACTTCTGGACAAGCTTGGCATTGACAAGGTGTATCTGTTGGCGACGTCTGCCGGAGGCAGCATTGCAATCCGTTTCGCACTCGATTATCCGGAGCGCACGAGAGGCTTGATTTTATACTGCTCCGCCATGCCACTTGTGGAGAAACCGAAAAAATTTGCCGAATATGCGGGACCTCCTGCGTTCCTGTGCAATAATTACGCCATGTTCCTGCTAAGTCCTATGTTTGAGCCAATCATGGGAATGGAGCCGTCTACCATTTACAGTATGATGCCCGTAAATGACAGAAAAGATGGTGTGGTATTGGATGCCTCAATTACCAATCCTGATATGGCAAGGAACTTTGAGGACTACCCGATTGAGGATTTACAGATTCCTACGCTGATTTTCCATGCGAAGGACGATAAGCTGGCGAGTTACAATGATACGGAGAGGGCGCTGTCAAGATTCCCAGACTGCACATTCGTTTCCTTTGAAAATGGCGGACATTTGATGGAGGGGCATGGAGAAGAAATTAAAAAAGCTGTTTGTGATTTTGTAATGAAGCACGATTAAACACACTTAACTTATTGGAAGGAAATTAACATGAAACAACAAAAATTTTTCGGTATTATCCTTGTCTTCTGCGTTCTTGTGACCCTTGCCGGGTGCGCATCGACGTCCACCTTTGACGGCAGCAGAGTAAAGAATGCGGATTCCTATCAGTTGGACA
>JAEDHB010000046.1 GCA_016297265.1 Butyrivibrio sp. | reverse complement strand
AGTGGTACAACATATCAAGTATACAATGAATTTATTCCATCATCATCAGGTTCAAGCTGGAATGATGCAATGGGATTTGTAGCTGCATTGAATACTGCACAGTTTGACGGACATGGAGATTGGACATTGTTGAGTTCTAAATCAATGGCAAGCGCATATGCTGCAAGTGTAACTGGCGCAATGCCGGATTCATCAGCTCGTGGCGACGTGGGTGGCCTGTGGTCGTCTGTTGAGTACGATGGGGACTGCGCGTACTCCATCGGCTGCAACGACGGCTACTGGGGCGTAGGCCGTAAGTCGGCTGCGGGCTCGAGCTACGGCTTCGTTGTTCTCCGGGGATCTTCTAAGTCAGCAGTTACATATGAAAGAACTGGAAAACCTGCTCTTTCATCTGAAAATCTTGGAACACCTACATCATGGACATATAGTGGTACAACATATCAAGTATACAATGAATTTATTCCATCATCATCAGGTTCAAGCTGGAATGATGCAATGGGATTTGTAGCTGCATTGAATACTGCACAGTTTGACGGACATGGAGATTGGAGATTGTTGAGTTCTAGTTCAATGGCAATCGCATATGATGCAAGTGGAACTGGCGCAATGCCGGATTCATCAGCTCGTGGCCACGTGACTCTCCTGTGGTCGTCTGTTGAGAGCGATGAGAAGGACGCGTACGTCCTCTGCTGCGGCGGCGGCCCCTGGGGCATACTCGCCAAGTCGTATGATACCTCGAACAACGGCTTCGTTGTTCTCCGGCGCTCTTCTAACTAGTCTATACTTAGCATCTGAAGTCTGTGACCTTGCGTCACAGCGGAAGATGCGTGACTTAGAGAAAGTGTAGAGCAAGAGAAAGTCTGTTTCATCGAAACTAGAAAGGAAGTAGCTGTTTGAATTTCAAACAATTATGAAAGGAAATGGAACATGCAGCAGATTGATGAGAAAGCACAGCATGTGGAGGTGCATCATACCATCGAAAAAGCTGGGGAGTGTTTTTCTAGGATTTCCCCAAATATTCCGAGAGTATTCCTTGAAGTGACACAGCATATCCATGGCAGATTTGACAGGGCGCTGGAGAATGTGTACAGGGCAGCAAACACGATGGATAAGGACGATAAATTGAAATATATCGGAGAAGCCAAGGATTGCGTTTTTTTTCAATATATCAGCTTTGAATATCTGGTGAAGACAAGAGCAATGGGACAGGGAAAGGTAGCACCAATGTGTGGATTTCCCATCTCAGCCATTGAAAAGAATGTGGATGGACTAAACGGAGGGGGCTATTCCGTTGTAGTCTGTCAGCAGACAAAGGATTAAGCTGGTAACGTGATTCGTTCAGTAGATTTCATCAAAGAACCAACAGAAGATATACAACCCAAACCATACCAAGAGGAATGGGAAGAATACATGAGGAATTTTTCAGAGGATTCCTTGAAGCTTGAAAGCGCTTCACAAGAGAAGAAAGCACCTAAAAAAGAAAAGAATCTGGCGAAGAGGTTATTAAAAGAACTTGAGGAGCTGGATATGGACAATTTAAGTCCTATGGATGCATTTCATTTTGTAGAACGCTGGAAAGAGAAAGTATTAAAAGATAAGGAGAGTGAAATATGCAAATAAAGAAGAAATTAGCATTGTTTCTAACCGTTGCGATGTTAGTGACATCGGTTAATATTTCTCCATTTACAGTACATGCAGAAACTGGTGGTACAGACCCTAAAACGGGAACAACTGTTTTGAAACTATCAAAGGCAGCATCACCGGCTCCAAAGTCTGGAACAACGGTCGTAAAGCTGTCAAAGCATGTACATGATTGGGAATATACAGCGAATGGAGCAACTTTAACAGCAGAGTGCGTAGAAACAGCTGGAACATGTAGTGTAACAAATAAGAAGGTTTCACTTACCATCACTGCAACCAGTGCGAACTATTCCGGTAGTACAACTGGGTGGTGCGAGGCAGATAAAGTAGCATTCGAATTAGTTGGAAAGGATGCGTGGGAATCTGCAGTTGGAACGGCTCCAACGATACAGTATACAGGAACTACCATAGATGATACTGCATATACAAATGAGGATAAGCTAACGGTGGGTGGTAGTTATACTGCATATATTGAATGTGATGAAAAGAAAGCAGAATTAAGCTTTCTGGTTGGACATGTTTTTGAAGGACAGCCATATGTGGATGTAGAGGATGGAATACATCACAATCAAAAATGTAAATATTGTGACAATGTTAATCAAGGAAACCACGATTTCGATGCGCAACCATATCAGACAGATGATACAGGAAAACATTATCAAAAGTGTAAGGTGTGTGGAAACGATTCAGCACACGTCGTGTGTACACCCGGAACAGCAGTAAAAGAGGATGTAGTAGCGCCTACATGTAGTGATAATGGTTCGCATAATGATGTGGTGTATTGTACTGTATGTAATCAGAAATTAAGTACAACACCAGCAACAGACTTTGCAACAGGAAACCACGATTTCGTTAACAAAGAGTGTTCAGTATGTAAAGTAAAGGAATGTGTTATTCAAGGAAACCACGATTTCTCTAAACAGGATATTACTAAAGCAACACTTTCAGCTAACGGCAAGATCGTAACAAAGTGTAAGGATTGTGGAGAGATTAAATCAACAACAATCTCTTATCCAAAGACAATTACAACTGTAACATCAGCTACTTATATTGGTTCTCAGATTAAGCCAGCTGTAACAGTTAAGGATGCTAATGGAAAAGTAATAGATGCAACTAACTATACTCTTACATATGGAACCAACAAAGCATATGGTGAGGGAACAGTAACAGTTACATTTAAGGGTAACTATTCAGGAAGCAAGAAATTAACATTTAAGATTCTTCCAAAGACAACTTCTATTTCAAGCCTTGCAAATGCATCAACTGGTATCACAATCAAGTGGGCTAAGAATGATCAGGCAACAGGCTACAAGATTTACAGAAGTGTCAATGGTGGTTCATACAGCTTGGTTAAGAACATAACAAGTAATGCAACAGTAAGTTATACAGATACTGGAGCAACAACCAATGGTGCTAAGTATGATTATAAGATATATGCATACAGAACATCAGGCTCAACAACATATACAGCAGCTGCATCAGCAGTTAAGACAATATACAGACTCACATCAACTATTTCATCTGCAGCAAATGCAACAAGTGGAATAACGGTTAAGTGGGCAAAGAACAGTGCAGCAACAGGCTACTATGTATATAGAAGCGTAAATGGTGCAGCATATACTCTTATTAAGACAATTACATCGAACGGAACTGTAAGCTATACAGATACTGGTGCAAAGACAAATGGATCAAAATATCAGTATAAAGTAGTTGCATACAAGACAGTAAGTGGAACAACATATAAGAGTGCATACAGTGCAGTTAAGACAATGTACAGACTCACATCAACCATTTCATCTGCAACAAATGCAACAAGTGGAATAACAGTTAAGTGGGCTAAGAACAGCAAAGCAACTGGTTACTATGTATATAGAAGTGTAAATGGCGGTTCATACAGCAAGATTGCAACGATCAAGAGCTATGCAACAATAAGTTACACAGATACAAAGGCAACTACTGTAGGAGCTAAGTATCAGTACAAGGTAATTGCATACAAGACAGTAAGTGGAACTAACTACAACAGTGCATCAAGTGCGGTAAAGACAACATACAGACTTGCAAGACCTGCCATTTCATCTGCAAGTAACAGTGCGGCTGGAAAGGTAACAGTTAAGTGGAATAAGATTTCAAAAGCTTCTGGCTATGAGATCAAATATGTAACAGGAACAACAACTAAGACAGTAACTGTTACAAGTGGAACAACAGTAAGTAAGGTTCTTTCATCACTTAAAAAGGGTAGCACATATAAGATTTATGTAAGAGCATACAAGACTGTAAGCAGCACAAAATACTACTCAGCATGGAGTCCAGCAAAGAGTGTGAAGATAACTAAATAAATAAAAAATAATATGTATAATACGAAAGAACTTATCATATCAAAATGGTAAGTTCTTTTTTTGCGTCAAAACATCCCCTTTTTCTATATCAAAAGAGTCAATTGTTCATCTCGAAACAAATCCTCCTAAATTCTATACTTATTTCATAAGGAACGAGTTAACCAATCCTTTTGAAGTAGGCCGGTGCACAGGTTTTACTTCACCAATAATACTTAAGTGACTTCGAGAAATACTATATCTGATTTTGCAGAAAAAACAGGTGCATCACTCACAGTTATGAAGGAGTGGGAACACTGGTTTCATACGTATAAGCAGATGAAAGCCCTTGATGATTGGATTAGGGCGTCCGTTCGATAATATTTACAAATGTGCGTTGGGCCTGATAGGGTATTTCATTGTAATACAGGTGCTATTGAGTTGTAAAGAGCAAGAAATAGTCGGGTATGCGTTGACTAATATATTATTTTGTGATAGCATAATTCAGGTTAGATATAATAAATTAGGAGATAGTTGCTATGAGTAAGAAACCTACAGTACTTCTTATCCTTGACGGATACGGAATTAATGAAAGAACAGAAGGCAATGCAGTTGCCATGGCAAAGACCCCTGTTATGGATGGTCTTATGAAAGAATATCCTTTTGTAAAAGGTAACGCAAGCGGCATGGCGGTGGGCCTTCCGGACGGACAGATGGGTAACTCTGAGGTTGGACATCTTAACATGGGTGCAGGAAGAATTGTGTACCAGGAACTCACAAGAATTACAAAGGAGATTCAGGACGGCGATTTCTTCAAAAACGAAGCACTTATGAACGCAGTAAACAATTGCAAAGCCAACAATTCGTCACTTCATGCATTTGGTCTTTTGTCAGACGGTGGCGTTCATAGTCATAATACACATCTGTACGGACTTCTCGAGCTTGCAAAAAGAGAAGGTCTTGAGAAAGTATATGTTCACTGCTTCCTTGACGGCAGGGATACCCCACCACAGTCAGCAAAGGGATTTGTTGAAGAACTTGAAGCAGAGATGGCTAAAATAGGTGTGGGAAAGGTTGCTACCGTTTCCGGACGCTATTATGCAATGGACAGGGATAATAATTACGACAGAGTTGAAAAAGCTTATATTGCTCTTACTAAGGGCGAGGGCGTCGAGGCTTCAAATGCAGTTGACGGTGTTCAGGCTTCTTATGATGCAGGTGTTAATGATGAGTTCGTCGTTCCTTTTGTTGTAAAAGAAAACGGTGCACCTGTTGCAACAATTAATGATAAAGATTCTGTTGTATTTTTCAATTTCAGACCGGACCGTGCAAGAGAAATCACACATTGTTTCTGTGATGATGATTTTGATAAATTTGACAGAGGTGCGAGAAAAGACATTGTTTTTGTATGCTTCTCTGATTATGATCCATTGATTCCTAACAAGGAAGTTGCTTTCAAAAAGGTGGAGGTTACCAATACCTTCGGTGAGTGGCTTGCAAATCAGGGAATGAGACAGGCAAGAATTGCCGAGACAGAGAAATATGCTCATGTTACTTTCTTTTTCAACGGAGGAATCGAAAAGGCGAATGAAAACGAGGACAGAATTCTTGTCAATTCACCTAAATATGTTCCGACATATGATAAAAAACCTCGTATGAGTGCTTATACTGTAACGGACAAGCTCTCAGAGGCAATTACTGCAAAAGATGATAACGGTGATGCATATTATGATGTAATTATCTGTAACCTTGCAAATCCTGATATGGTTGGTCATACCGGTGTTATCGAGTCAGGCATTAAGGCAGTTGAGGTTATTGATGAATGTGTTGGCGAAATCGTTAATCTTGTAAAAGAAGTTGATGGTATTCTTTTTATATGTGCTGACCATGGTAATGTTGAGCAGCTTATTGATTATGAGACAGGAGCACCATTTACAGCACACACCACCAATCCGGTGCCATTTATTCTTGTAAATGCTGACCCTTCTTACAAATTAAGAGAGGGCGGATGCCTTGCAGATATCATTCCGACACTTATCGAGTGTATGGGCCTTGAGCAGCCTGCAGAGATGACAGGAAAGTCACTTATTGTAAAATAGTATTTTTTTCTTGAATATATTTTGATTATGTGATAAAATACCTAATGCGTGAGTTTAGCTTGCGCATTAGATGTTTTTCGGAGGAAAATAAAGTAATGGTTGAAATTATTAAGAATATTGTAACAATATTGTTTGTAATAGATTGTATTATTCTTACTGTTGTTGTGCTTATGCAGGAGGGTAAGGAAAACGGTCTGGGTTCTATAGCAGGTGCCGGTTCATCCAATGATACATATTGGAGCAGGAATAAAGGACGTTCAGCTAAGGGTGCTTTGGAAAAAGCAACAAAGGTTATGGCTGTGTTATTCTTCCTTGCAGCATTGGTTCTTAATCTTAAATGGTTAAAATAGTAATATGATATCTGGCTCCCGGGAAACCGGGAGTTTTTTAATGTTGCAATATTTTTTGCCATGACCGGATAAAGAAGGTATACCTTAAAGTGACGGTTGCAAGTGAAAAAGTGTATAGGGAAGACCTGCATTTCTTGATAAAAATGGAGTAATAAGTTATAATAATTACAGAGGTATCATCACATAAAAGGGGGTGTTTTATATGGATAAAGCATCATTTGATAAGCGTAAAAAGGTCATTAATGATTTGATTCATGACAAAATGTATGTTCCTATGAAAGCGAAGGAAATTGCAATGCTTCTTAATGTTTCAAAAGAAGACAGAGCAGACCTTCAGGAGGTTTTGGATGCCCTTGTGAAAGAAGGCAAAATAGGTTTGTCCAAGAAGGGTAAATATGGCAGAGCGGAGAATACTTCCGTTGTCGGCACATTTCAGAGTACATCAAAGGGATTCGGCTTTGTTGTTATTGAAGGCGAGGAGGATGATGTTTATATTGCGGAAAAGGATATTAACGGTGCATTGCATAATGATACTGTTGCGATAGTTATAACTTCCGAGAAACAGGACGGAAGAAGGCGCGAGGGTAAAATAATCCGTATCGTCGAGAGAGGAACATCCACGGTGGTTGGTACCTATGAGAAGAATGGAGCTTATGGTTTTGTAGTGCCTGACAATGCAAGGTTTTCAAAGGATATTTTTATATCCAAGGGAGACTCTATGGGCGCCGTTACAGGTCATAAGGTGGTTGTTGAAATCAAGAATTACGGCGATGACAATCATAATCCGGAGGGAATTGTAACTTCTATTATCGGGCACATCAATGACCCGGGAACGGATATTATGTCAATTGTTGCAGGTTATGAGATCCCTACTGATTTTTCTGACGAAATAATGGAATATGTTGCCAATATTCCGGATACAATTGATGGAGAAGATATTGCAAATCGCAAGGATTGCAGGGACTGGCAGACTGTGACGATTGACGGTGAGGATGCCAAGGACCTTGATGATGCAATAACACTTACCAAAGAGGATGGCAAATATACGCTTGGAGTTCATATTGCGGATGTGACGCATTATGTCAAGGAACGCAGCGTTCTCGATAAGGAGGCTCTTGAAAGAGGGACCAGCGTATACCTTGTCGACAGAGTGATACCAATGTTGCCGCACAAGCTTTGCAATGGTATATGCTCATTGAATCAGGGGGTTGACAGATATGCGCTCAGTTGCATTATGACCATCGATGAGAAGGGCAATATTGTTGACCATGAGATTTGTGAGACTGTTCTCAATGTGGACAGACGAATGACATATACGGCAGTGAAAAAAATTATTGAAGATAACGACCCTGCCACAATTGCCGAATACGAGGAATTGGTTCCGATGTTCAGGCTGATGGATGAACTGGCAACCATTCTAAGGGAGAAACGACACGGCAGGGGCTCAATCGATTTTGATTTTCATGAGAGCAAAATACTGCTTGATGAAAAAGGAATACCAACCGATATCAAGGCATATGAAAGAAATACCGCAACCAGGATTATTGAAGATTTTATGCTGGCTGCGAATGAAACGGTTGCTGAGGACTATTTTTGGCAGTCAGTTCCGTTTGTATACAGGACGCATGACAATCCGGACCCTGAGAAAATACAGTCGTTGGGGACTTTTATCAACAATTTCGGATATTCCCTAAAGCCTGTTAAGGATGAGATTCATCCAAAGGAATTGCAGAAGCTTCTTGAAAGCATTGCAGGCACCGAGGAGGAATCTTTGCTCAGCAGACTGACACTCAGATCCATGAAACGGGCGCAATATTCAACCGAATGTACGGGTCATTTTGGACTTGCGGCAAAATACTATACACATTTCACATCGCCAATCAGGCGTTATCCGGACCTTCAGATTCACAGAATAATTAAGGAGTCTCTACATGGTGGATTGACAGAAAAGAGAATGAAGCATTATAATGACATTCTTACAGAGGTTGCCAAACAGTCCAGTACAACCGAAAGGCGTGCTGATGAAGCTGAGCGTGAGGTGGAGAAGCTTAAAAAAGCTGAATACATGTCCTACAGAATAGGCCAGATCTTTGACGGTGTTATTTCAAGCATTACGGCATGGGGATTATATATTGAACTCCCTAATACGATTGAAGGACTGGTTCATGTCAATAATCTCGAAGGCGATTATTTTACCTATGATGAGAAGAATTACGAAATGATAAGCTCAACCGGTCAAATTGTATATAAACTCGGTCAGAGAGTTAAGGTAAAATGCATTGCAGCCGATACTCAATTGAGAACAATTGATTTTAAACTTGTAACAAAATAACCACAGGGTAAAAGATAATGGAAAAGAAAGCTAAGGATTTCGTCCTTGAGGCGAATAACAAAAAAGCATATTTTGATTATTTCATCGAGGATAAATATGAAGCCGGAATCGAACTTTACGGGACTGAGGTTAAGTCAATCCGTATGGGAAAGGTCAGCATTAAAGAATCTTATATTAAGATTGATAAGAATGAAGTTTTCATCTATAATATGCATATAAGCCCCTATGAAAAGGGCAATATATTTAATCGTGACCCGATAAGGGTCAGAAAGCTTCTTTTGCACAGAAGTGAAATTAACAAACTCGCGGGCAAAATAACTGAGAAGGGATATACGATTGTTCCGCTCCAGGTATACATCAAGCATGGACTCGCCAAAATAGAGATTGGTCTCGGCAAGGGTAAAAAGAATTACGATAAGCGTGATGATATCGCAAAGAAAGACCAGCGCCGTGAGCATGAGAGAGAATTTAAGATTAAAAATATCTAGCTGCACAGCAGCTGGATTATATGGGCTTGTACAGGTTTCGACGGGGATTTTGAATTCGGAGAAGCAAGTCGTATGGTAATGCGTTAAATTCCAAATTAAATATAAACGCAGACGAAAAATTTGCACTTGCTGCCTAATGGCAGCTGTCAGCTCTAGTGCACCTGCACATTAGATAACTGGCATCGACCTTGCAGGAAACGACATATGCAAAGCTTTGAACATATGGGCGTATTATGAAGCTACCAAACTGTGTATCGTGTCAATTCGAGACGCAGGGAGGGAATTCCAATTAATTGACTAAGCTTGTAGAAGTACGAGGGATGGATTTTCGGACAGGGGTTCGATTCCCCTCAGGTCCACTAACACAAACACCACGGTTTATCCGTGGTTTTGTGTGTTAAAGAGAAGTAATTAGAACCCGGTGTCCGAAAATCCAATTCGGACAGGGGCGCGCAGGTGGTAAAAAATACCTCTCTGTTTTACAGGGACTTGGTATTACAATCAATACACAGAGTATGAGTTTGACGGTGACAAATTGATTCTTGTGAGCGGCATCTTCGTTACACATACATGATATAAATAACAGATGACGTTTTCCGATTTTTTTGGTATAATTATGTAAATTATGTTTAACGGGAGGGTGACAGGTGTG
>JAEDHB010000073.1 GCA_016297265.1 Butyrivibrio sp. | reverse complement strand
ACCCTGCCAGCACAGCAGCGAAGAGAGCAAAGAATACATGGGAGCTGTTTAAGAGTCAGGTAAAGTATTACTGGGCTGTAGAGGTACCTGATAACATTAAGCAGAATGGCATTGTGAAGGATGGAGAATACCGGCAGGAAGATTTTGTCCGTGAAGTCCAGTATTGCACCGGTGCAACTCCGGACGGAAAGCCTGGTACAGAGACCTTAAGTAAGACGGTTACGGTATCAGCAATAAGGAACCGTTATCATCATGTGGTGCTTCCACTGCAGAAGCGGTTTAAGAAGCTTGGTTATTACTCCGGTAAGCTGGATAAAATTGCCGGGAAGTTGTTCACGGCTGCAGTAAACAAGTACCAGAAAATCAAGATGGGATATGAAGAGCTTGACGGTGAGATTACGGCCAGAGGAAAGATGTGGAGACATCTTCTGGGAATGTTATAAAATAAGTATATCACTCTGTGTGAGCCGTTGTATTTAATTGGAGGTATATTATGGCATTAGTAAAAGACAGTGGTAAAAATAAATTTGAGTTGCCGAAAAAAACAAATACATCAACTTCCAGTGTAAGTGATTTTAGGCAGTACTTGAATCCACAATACAATATAAGCAAATATGAAACTCAAAGTAATTTTACAACAAAACCTTCCGGAACAAGACCAGATAGTAATGTATCAGGAATGCCAAACGTTAGCGTAAATAATAGTAGTAACAATTCATCCGGTACTGGTTCATCATCAAACTATTCTGCAAGTGTATCCGGAAATTCATCTAATGTGAATGGAGATTTAATGTCTATGTATGAACAGCAGCAAAATAGACTTGCATCTCAGTTGCAGGCACAACAGGAATATTACGAACAGCAGTTGCGTGCACAGCAGGAAGCACGTCAACAGGCTGCGCAGAATGCTTATAACAGCAACATGTATGCATTGGAAAATGCTTATGCAAAGAGACTTTCAGGATTGGAAAGCAATTTAGCTTCCACAAAGGATTTGTTGGCATCTTCCTACAACAATTCAAGAGATTCACTAAATGCAAGTGCAGAAAAAAGCTTACAGGAAGCGTACATCAATAGAATGATGAATGAAAAGAGTCTTCGTCAGCAGTTGAATGCGCAGGGCCTTAATGGCGGTGCAAGTGAGAGTGCCATTGCATCCATGCTAAATAATTATGGCACATCAAGAAATAACATCAACACGGCAACAGCAGACAGTTTGAGAAGTTTGGAAGAGACATATAACAGCAATCTTGCAAATGCTCAGCAGAAATATAATGATGCTGTAAGTGATGCTGCAGATACTAACATGGCGTATAGGATGCAGTTAGAGAATGACCTTGCAAATGGTGTAGCAAGTTCCTATTCGGATTTGTACAGTGCTCTTGCAAACATGGATGGAAATTACGCAAATTCAATGACAAATCTAATAAATAATCAGTCTGCAGCAAGTGCAGATTTACAGCAGTCATTATATAATACAATGCTGAAAAATTCTCTTAGTCCTTCTAATGTATCTGTTTCTGGAAGCACAAATAGTAATACAGATACAAAACTAAGTTTGATTAATAGACTTAAGCAAATGTATCAGAACGGTGCTACAATTCAGCAACTTCTTATTGAGGTACCTGATTATGATGAATTTCAAGTTGCACAGATGTTTGCAGAGGCAGGTATTCCATTTTAAGCGAAAGGAGTCTATATGGCAACTTTAACCGGTAAGAAAAAAACAATTGAAGAAATGGCAGAGGAAATCAATAGAGGGGCTAAAAGCTCCTCTTCTTCTGTTAGTGGGCAGAAAAATGCAAGTAAGCAGAAAGTGATTAATAATACCTCTGTGAAGTCTGTAAAGGACACAAATAGAGATTTCAGCCTTATTGATGCTTATATGCGGAATCAGAAAAAACAGTCATTTTCAGCACCTAGCAGTAAACTTGTACTTCCTTACACAAGGGATGAAATGACTATTAAGGATTATGAATCCATTCCAAACTATAATGTTTTTGAGCGTGCCACTGACAAATCAAAAGCAGATGCATATAATGAAAAGCAAAGTATGTTAGATTCTTATCG
>JAEDHB010000072.1 GCA_016297265.1 Butyrivibrio sp. | reverse complement strand
ATAGGTACTTCTTTTGTTGTTTCAATTCTAGGCTTCTGCGGTATCTGCTTTTCAATAGCTGTTTTGATAGCCAACCAAAATGATTTTCCACCGCTTCTTCCCATTGGCTTCTGCTCATCCCATGCCTTTAATATATCTCTGTAATCAAGTACCATAATTTCCTCCGTCACATGTTAATAATTGGCATAATCTAATTCATCATTTAGATATTCCGTCAGATCATCAACGGTAATTTCTGCGTTATCGTCCGCTTCAAAAACTTCCAACTCTGCGATTACAGTCTCCAGACTGTCAAATCTCCTTAATACTTCAATCAAACTTTTAATATCATTCATTTTTTCTACCTCCTATAAAATGTTAATCCTAAAAATCACTCACTCCAGTTCTTATATTATATTTTTCGCACCCAAGGCTTGTAGCCATCTCAATAATTGCTCTCTCAAGCCTTCTAATTTCTCTGTGGCAATTCATCAAATAATTATCATTTTCCTTTGATTTATTTTCTGCCCATTCAACCTTATCCAAAATCCTTTTCTTTGTTATTTCATCAATATCAAGTTCCATTATCTCTTCCCTGATAGTCATTTCTCTGCACGTAAATTCACATGTTTTCATTTCATCACTCATATTATTTTTCCTCCGCTAAATGTTAATTTAGTCACCCTATGACCGCTTGCTCCCAAGTGACTCGTTGCTCGACTTCCACTCTTATTCCAACGCGAACAATTCCACAATGTTAAATTTGCCAGTTAATTTCCGATTATCGCATCTATGCAAGCATTACATCCATCGTTATATGCACCAAAATGTGTATATGCAACAGGAACTTCCTCTTGTTTCTTCTCCGGCATCTGACGAATAGGACACCAATCTGGCTTTTCTTGTACTACATCAACATCAATACTTGAATTATCCATTGCTAAACATGCAACATCTTCGTTGCAAAATGGACATATCAAGCAGCTGTCCGGCATATCCATAACCAATACTGCTTTACTCATTCTCAACCTCCAATATAACCTTAATAAGTTCAATTATCGTTCTGATAATCTCGTTTTTACTGCTATCGCAGATTGTCAGCTTATCATCTGAAACAACAATCATGTCCTTCTCCTTTTCAAAATTCGTCTTGCACCACTTTCTTTGACCAGTGCATCCTCTTGGAGTTCCGTCCTGGAGCGGAGAAAGTAGATACGCTCCGCACTTCTCTCTGTCAGGACAAGGCATTATCTGACCTAACCTATCAAACGAGTACTGCTCCATGCTATTCCTCCACTTCTAACTTTCTGTCAACTTGCCAACAACAAACGCACTCGTGTGTTTTTCGTGCGTTTTCATGCGTTTTTAACTTGCTACTCCACTTCTCATTTTCCGTGCAGTCTTTCCAGTTCCTCCGACCTCTCGCAAATCTTCACGGCATAATCTGTATACTGCTCGTTGCTGTATAGCGATATTGCTTTTCTGTATCCCATGTTGTAAACCATAAGCACCAGATACGGGTCTTCGTACTCCTCAAACAGTTCAGCAAGATAATCAGCTCCAACAAGTATATTTGAATACGGTTCGTACAAGTCACTAACACCAAGCCGTTCCATTCTTTCCTCGTGATACTTTTGGTATATCTGCATGAGACCGATGCAGTATCCGTTATTTGCATCCTTATCTCCGCGGCTCTCCTTCTCAATGATTGCCTGTATAAACTCAGGACATATACCGTATTCCTCTCCGATTTCCTCCGTGTATGCAACAATCTCCTCGGATAGATATTCATTCTCTGCGCTGTCTACTCGTAAGTCTGCTAATATCCACATAGATACTGCCGCTAATATAACAATTCCCTTTTTCAATCTTTCCTCCTGTCTCCTATCCGCGTATAGCCTTTCGGCGCATGACCTACAATAACCTGTTCCGCATATTCTTCTGCCTGCTTCTGACCGTATGTAATTCCTTGCTGTGTCGCTTCATTGGCAAAATCATTAAGGCTCTTATCCGCTTTCCTACGGCTCTTTTTAGGCTTGTCTTTATTCGCATCTCGATATGCCTGTTTCACCTCTGCACGGTGTACCCTCCTGCATTCCTCATTCGTACACACAATCATCTTCCATCTGGTAGCCACAAACTTCTTATGGCATATTACACATTCCCGTATTTC
>JAEDHB010000001.1 GCA_016297265.1 Butyrivibrio sp. | reverse complement strand
TAAAGTAGGATACTCACAGACTTCTGCTATGCTAACTGAGTTAAAGAAAACCTCAGATTTTGCATTTCTAAAAGAAGTAGATTCTATTGCACTACAACAATCCCTGCGTGACCTTGACAGAGGTTTTGTAAATTTCTTTCAGAAACGTGCATTACATCCTACTTTTAAAAGTAAACATACTAACCATCAATCCTATAGAACTGTTAATCAGGGAGATAATATTCGTATTGTAGATAAATACATAAAGCTCCCTAAACTTGGCTATGTCAAAATTAAACAGTCTATGGAAGTAGGTAAAATCAATAATGTAACCATAGAGCGTACACCTTCTGGTAAGTATTTTGTGGTTCTTAATGTAGATTTTGAGCCAGAATTACAGGCTAATAAAGGTGGTTCTATTGGTATTGATGTAGGCATTAAAGATTTCTATTCTGATTCTAATGGAAACGTAGTGTACAATCCGAAATACCTTGAAAAGTCTATGCGTAAGCTCGCTAGAGAACAGCGAAAGCTATCCCGCAAACAAAAAGGTTCTATTAATCGCAATAAACAGCGTATTAAAGTAGCTTTGGTACATGAAAAGATTACAAATCAGCGTAATGATTTCATTCAGAAACAATCCACTATGCTAGTGCGTGAAAACCAAACAATCTGCATCGAGGACTTGAATGTAAAAGGTATGATTCGTAATCATAAGCTTGCTAAATTAATAGCAAGTGCTTCATGGTCAAAGTTTTTTACAATGCTTGAATATAAGGCTACCTGGTATGGTAATGATGTAATCAAAGTGCCTACTATGTATCCAAGTAGTCAGACTTGTAGCTGCTGTGGTCATAGGAATCCTTTGGTAAAGAATCTGGCTATTCGTAATTGGGAATGCCCAGAATGTCATACCAAACATAATCGTGATACCAATGCAAGCATAAATATCTTAAATAAAGGCTTAGAAGTAGCCTAAACATAACGAAACTGTAGGCTAGGGCATAGCCGAACAGTATAATCTACGCTTGTGGAGACTATGTAAAACTAAAGTCCTTGCGACAATGTAACGGTCTTAGAAACAAGAATCCCATTGCTTTAGCTGTGGGAGTGTCAAATATTACGTGTAGCACTGATGATTCAGAGGCAACGCTTTTAGATTCTAAATATGTAGATTATAAGGGCGAAAAAATGACCTTGAATGAGTGGGGCTGCAAAGTAACTGGATGGCGCTCTATTAGAATTTATGCATATTCAGCAAAAAAAGGCGAAATGGAAACCTTACAAGAAAAGAGAGAACTCTATATTCAAAATCATAATGAGAGCTGATTCATATTGAAAGGATTAATTTATGGAACAAAAACATGATATAGTCCTCTATCAGATAGATGATACCAATGTATGTGTTAGCGTATTTTTTGAAGATGAGACATTTTGGCTCACCACAAAGGCTATGGCTGAGCTGTTTGGTGTCAAGTCTCAGGCTATCACAAAACACTTGGGAAATATTTATGAAGAGGAAGAATTAACTCGTGAAGCAACTTGTTCCAAAAAGGAACAAGTTCAAATTGAAGGTGGTCGTGAAGTAAAGCGTAATCTTGATTTCTATAATCTTGATGCCATTATTGCCGTGGGCTACCGTGTAAATTCAAAGAAAGCAACCAAATTCCGTCAATGGGCTACCAAAACACTGAAAGAATATATCACAAAGGGCTTTGTGCTTAATGATGATATGCTCAAGAACGGAAAGCCTTTTGGCAAAGATTACTTTGATGAATTGCTGGAGCGCATCCGAGAGATCCGTGCCAGTGAGCGCAGGGCTTACCAGAAAATCACAGATGTGTTTGAACAGTGCAGTTATGATTATGATAAGAATAGTGAAACTACAAGAGCCTTTTATGCATTTGTACAGAACAAACTCCATTTTGCTGTTACCGGACAGACTGCAGCAGAATTGATTTATGACCGTGCTGATGCAGAAAAGCCTACAATGGGGCTTACCACATGGAAAGATGCTCCTGACGGTAAAATTTTAAAGAGAGATATTGTCGTTGCCAAGAATTATCTCAATGAGAAGGAAATGTCCCGTCTGAACAGGCTTGTTACTATGTTTATTGACTATGCTGAGCTCATGGCTGAGGATGAGGTTCTCATGAGTATGCAGGACTGGGTAGATCAGACCAATCAGTTTTTAACGGGCAACAGGCGTAAGGTTCTTGAAGGCAAAGGAAGAATATCTCATGAGCAGGCTATTGAAAAAGCTGCGAAGGAATATGATATTTTCCGAGTGCGACAGGATCAGGAATATGTATCAGAATTCGATAAGCAAACCGAGAAATATTTTAAGGGTGAATAGCAAACAGCCGATGAGGTAACCTTCCGTTACTTCAATCGGCTGAAATTGTTATTGCAATTAAAATTTTTATCTGTGATAGGCTCCTTAGCCCTTTTGATTATCAGCTTACCATCCTCACACTGTACCTGAATCTGTGTGCCCTCTGAGAAACCAAACTCCTTAAGCCAAAGTCCTTTCAACATAATAGTAGGTGTGGACTTGTAGTGATATCCGTTCTGCTCATAAACCTTCATGTTTCTGCAATTTTTGGCTGCCATAAGATTGATTTTTCAGTAAATTATTAGAAAAATATGGTCATTTTTTATTGAAAAAATACGTATATTATTGTATACTTAAGACACAATATAAAACGATATGTTTCCTGGATTGTTCGACAACTCCTATTGTTTTGATCCTACATTTGATTAAAGGGATTCCTATATCTTTAGATGGATGTCAGGCCTCCGTTTGCAGTGGAAGGCAGAAATCTATTTGCGGTTACCCACCTAGCGTTGCTAGGCGTCAAGAAAATAGGAACCGGCATTCTGGGGACATATTATTTGTAAGTTTTCAACCCGGCTATGCCGGGTTTTTTGTTGTTTACGGGTTTGACCAAATTTGAAGTATATTTTCGATTATTTGCTAATAAAATATACAAGCCTTATTGTATTCCGTTTATTTTGTATTTGACTCTGCGGGAAATTGTGGCGTTGGAGGAGCTATGAGAAGACGAAAAATAATTATGCTGATATGTTTTGTTATTGTGGTTTCGGGATGTGCAATATTTTTTTCATTGAGAAAGAAGGATAAGGATAATTATATCAGTGTTGCACAGGCGTGCAAAATGCTGACACTTCTCAATACGGATATGAACTCCCTTAAGAGTGTATCAAATCATTTTGGTGAGAATTCTTCCGGAGAGTGGTACGAAAAATACATTAATTATATGCTGGATATGGATTATCTGGAAATTAGCCAAAATGAGCCTGACAGTAAGCTTGCAGAGCAAATGTATTCCTATGGGGATTTGAAATATTTTTTGAAGGGGAGGGGAATAGATATTACGGAGGCCGGAAAGGTCTCCATGAATGAAATAGAGAATGTTAAGGACAGGAAAAGTATACCGTTGGATACCTTTGTGAGAATATATGACTACCTGATTAGCGTGTATGGCGGCGAGGACGCAGCTCACACAGAGCAGATGGTGGTTGCCATTACCCCGGCAAATAGTGAGAATGTGGGTAAATGGAAGGCCTGTACCAGCATGGGAGAAAGAGGTTTTGAGGGGATTTCGCTGGACAGATATATTGACAGAGAGATAAGAGCCTATGTGAGAGGAAATGAGATAATATATGTAATCGGGCAGATTAGCGATGAGGTGACCTATAGAAATGTCTGGATAGAATATGCAAAGAAGGGGGTAATCAGGGCGTACATAGGTGGCGGATACAGAGAATTTTACACGGGAGGCGTTGCGGAAAATGTTAGCAAACAGATTGCGGATATTGATATATGTGATGGCAGGGTGAAGGGCATTACCGTGAAGGAAAGCGTTATTGGCGGAAAAGTGCTGATGGCGTCAAAGGACGTAATTGAGATAGAGGGTTATAATGAACTTCCGGTTGCAGAGGGGTTCAAAATATACAAAACATACGGTAAATTCTGTGAGGCGGAGATAGATGATATACTTGTGGGATACTCGGTCACAAAATTTGTTGTGGAAGAGGGCAGAATTTGTGCTGCATTGATTGCCTCAAATATTAATGCAGCCAATATCAGAGTTATGGTTATGAGTACAGGATTTACATCACTTTTTCACAACAGAATATCGCTTACCAGTGATTATGATTACTATGTGACCTGTGGAAAAAAGAAGGTGAAACACTCCGCAGGGGAAGTGGTTGATTTTTTTGTTGACAGTAAAGAAGTGAAAAAACAGAGAATCCGTATCGAGCCAATAGGAAAGGATGCTACAATGAAAGTTCTTTCCGTAGAAAAATCATATGGCAACCCTGTCTACAGGGGCATACTTGAGGTGGCAAAATATGATGAAGGGCTTGTTCTTATCAATGATGTTGACATTGAGACATATCTTTGCGGCGTTGTGCCAAGTGAGATGCCAAACAGCTTTGGGGTGGAGGCGTTGAAGGTTCAGGCGGTATGTGCCAGAAGCTATGCCTACAGACAGCTGTTAAACAACGCATATGCAGAATATGGTGCCCATGTGGACGACAGTGTGAATTTTCAGGTGTACAACAATGTGAATGAGATGGAGGAGTCCAAAAGAGCTGTGAAGGAAACCTATGGCGAGGTGGCAGCCTATAACGGCGAAACCATAACAACATATTATTATTCCACTTCCTGTGGGCATACATCAGACAAAACGGTGTGGGGAGATAATCCTGCGGACACTCCTTATCTTGTGTCAAAAACATTGAATCCTTCCCATGTGGGACTGGACCTGTCCAAGGAAGATGATTTCAGGAACTTTATTGACAATACCAATACTGCGGATTTTGATTACGGTTTTGGTTATTACAGATGGAAGGTTACAATGCCTTTGTCGGAGATAACAAAAAGTGTGAACGAATATCTTTTTCAGAGATATTCCGCCAATCCGTCCGGAATAAAAACTCTGGTTAACGGAAAATGGGTTTGTCAGGATATCAGGGATATCGGACAGGTAAGAAACATCAGTGTTGAAAGCAGAAGCAATAGCGGCGCTATTACCTGCATGATAATAGAGGGGACGAAGGCGACTATCAGAGTTGAGAATGAGCTGAACATCCGATATCTTCTTTGTCCGAGAAATAATGAGATTACGCTTTTGATGGGGGATAAAATAACCTTTTACATACTTCCGAGTGCGTTTTGCTATCTGACGGAGTACAGTGATAATGACGGATTTGCCGGTTATGAAATCAGGGGAGGCGGATATGGTCACGGAATAGGAATGAGCCAGAATGCGGTATCCAATATGGTTAAGGCAGGGATGCACTATGATGAGATACTGGATTATTTTTATGAAGGGGTGGAGCTTATTGATGTTTATTCTCTTGGCTGAGGGATTGTTCATGGGTAACATCAATGGCTTCGTCAACGGATTTTCCCTTGTTCCACTGTTCGAGATAGACATTGATCTCTGCACCCAGGAAGAAAATAAACATACAGACATACAGCCATAACATTGTACATACTATGGTTGAAAGACTTCCGTAGATGAAAGAAAGTGTTTTTGAATAGTTAATATATAATGAGAAAAAGAATGAGAATCCGGCCCAGCCGACTGCAGCAAAGAGTGCGCCCGGCAACTGGGTTCTCAATTTAATATGTCTGCTTGGAAGTGCAGCATACAAAAGTGTAAAGAGTATTGTAAAAAGTGATACCGAAAGTACTGCCTTGAGACTCAGTATCGTATCGATAATATTAGCAATGACCGGCACATGTTTATTAAAATAATCAAGAAGATTGTTACCAAGAATGAAAAGAACAATCAAAGTGACAATAAGTACAATGAAAAGGAGGGTATATAATATTGAGTAAAGTCTGATTTTGAAAATATTGCGCTTCTCGTCAATTTCGTAGATGGAATTAAATCCGTCAATGACTGAATGAATACCTTTTCCGGCAATCCACAGAATGGAAACGATGGTGATGATTAAGAAGCTTGGATTAACGTTCATATATACCTGGTTAGCAAGTGATGTGAAGGAATCCTGAAAGGCTTCCGGTGCAAATGAATTGATAAACATTAACACCGCGGTCTTGGAGAGCGGAGTATATTTTACCAGTGAAAGAAGCAAAATAAGAAAAGGAACAAAACTCATAATTAAAAAAAGTGCAGACTGCGCAGCAAATGCACTTACGAAATCTTTTTTTACTTTATTACCGATAACGGCAATCGATGCAAAAAGCTTCATGTTGAGCTCCTTCCCATATTGATACTATCCCGCCGAGCTGCGAAGCAGCGAGGGGGGCTTTCCTTGCTATCCCGCCTTGCAGCGAAGCAGCGAGGGGGGCTTTCCTTGCTATCCCGCCTTGCAGCGAAGCAGCGAAGGGGGCTTACCTTACCATCCCGCTTTGCTGCGAAGCAGCGAGAGGGGCTTACTATACTATTATAAGTAGTTTCGAACAAATTATCAACAAGAATTAAAAACAGGTGCATTTGTTGCGGTTTTCTGATATAATGTATTATGTATGCTTACGAGGGGACCCGGGTGATAAAGTATGAAAAAAACAGATATATCAAGATTTACGGTTGAAACTGAAAAACTACCTTCCGAATTTGTCGGATATAAATTTATTGTAATGAGTGATTTGCATTCAAATACTTATGGGATTGATTTGCATGAAATCAATCGGATGATTATCAAAGAAAAACCGGATGCAATACTTATGACGGGCGATATGTTTAACGGTCTGCAGAAGGACAACCCTATTCAGGTTATGAGATTCATTAAGACTCTGGCGTCTCATTATCCTGTGTTTTTTGCAAACGGAAACCATGAGTACAGAATGAAACTGGATTCGGACATGTATGATGACAGATATTATGTAATCAGGGATTATCTTACAGAAGCCGGCGTTGTGTTTTTGGAGGATGAAACGATTGCACTGGAAAAAGATAATGCATGCATTCAATTGTCCGGTCTGGAAATCGACAGGGTATATTACAGGAAGACGGACAGGGTGACAATGGGAAAATCCCTTATGGCACATCATCTGGGCAACTGCAATAAAAGCCTTTACAATATTTTGCTGGCGCACAATCCGATTTATTTTCACAGGTATGCAGGATGGGGTGCGGATATGGTTTTGTCGGGACATGTTCACGGAGGTATGATTAGAATACCGTCCCTTGGCGGACTTGTGTCAACCAATATTGAACTGTTTCCAAAATACGACAGCGGAATGTACAGATACAAAAACAGTATGATGCTTGTGTCCCGAGGAATGGGAGCGCATACAATAAATCTTAGAATTAATAATAACCCTGAGCTGGTTGTACTCAATATTTTACCGGCATAATTGGAGAATCAGATATGTCATTAGAGGTTAAGCTTGAGGTGTTTGAGGGACCATTGGACCTTCTTTTGCATCTCATTGATAAGAACAAAGTTAATATTTACGATATTCCGATAGTTATCATTACGGAGCAGTATCTTGATTATGTGGCCGGGATGGAACGCGAGGATTTGAATGTGGTCAGCGAGTTTATCGTTATGGCGGCAATGCTTCTCGATATCAAGGCCAAAATGCTTCTTCCTGCTGAAGAAGAGGAGGAAGAAGAGGAGGACGACCCTCGTCAGGAACTGGTGGAGAAGCTTCTTGAATACAAGATGTACAAATGCATGTCAATGGAGTTAAAGGACAGACAGCTTGATGCGGAAAGAGCAATGTACAGGGAACAGAATCTTCCGGAAGAGGTCGCAGAATACGAGCAACCTGTTGATCTGGAGCAGCTTGTGGACGGTCTGACACTTATCAGGCTAAAACAGATATTTGATGATGTTTTGAAGAGAAGCGAGAATAAAATTGATCCGATAAGAAGTAAGTTCGGCAAGATTCAGAAGGAGGATGTTAATCTCGAAGAACGTACAGCATATGTTCATGACTATGTGAGAAGCCACAGACAGTTTTCCTTCAGACAGCTGCTTGGAAGCAGTCACAGTAAGATGGAGGTCATTGTTACATTCCTTGTAATTCTCGAGATGATTAAGGGCGGTAAGGTCAATGTGCTTCAGGAAAAAAGGCAGGACGATATTTTGATTACATCCAAGGAGGCAGATGAAGATGAGCAGAAGCATTAGTGAGATGGAGGCCATTGTTGAAGCAATTCTTTTTACAATGGGTACATCGGTTGAGGTGGACAAGCTTGCACTGGCTATCGACCAGGATAAGGATACGACCAGAAAGCTTGTCAGAAATATGATGGATAAGTATAATGCTGATGACAGAGGAATTAAGCTTATTGAGCTTGAGGACAGCTTTCAGCTGTGCACAAAGGCAGAATTTTATGAGAATATTATTACTGTTGCAAGTCAGCCAAAAAAATTCATTCTGACGGATTCAGCACTTGAAACCTTGTCAATAATTGCATATAAGCAGCCTGTAACAAGACTTGAAATAGAGCAAATCAGAGGCGTTAAGAGTGATTATGCCGTCAATAAGCTGTTGGAGTACGGACTTATTGCTGAGCTTGGAAGACTGGATGCACCGGGCAGACCAATTCTTTTCGGAACAACGGAGGATTTTTTGCGCTGCTTCGGACTGACCTCCGTGGAAGAACTTCCAACTATTTCGCCGGAACAAATTGCAGAATTTAAGCTTGAGGCAGAAAATGAGACAGAACAGCTGGAATTAAATATCTAGAATATAGGAGCAGAGAATGGATAGACAGAATGCATGGTTAAAATCGGATGCTGAGGAAATGGCATCAATAATGAGTTTTGCAGAGGACTACAGACAATTTATATCAAACTGCAAGACGGAGAGAGAATGTGTAAAAGAAATCGTCAGTATGGCGAAGGAAAAGGGCTGCATGTGCCTTAGCGAGGTTATGGCTTCAGGCAGACAGCTTAAGCCGGGGGACAGGGTCTATGTTGATAATATGGGGAAGGCACTTGCTCTTTTTACCATTGGAAAAAAACCAATTGAGGACGGACTCAGGATTATTGGCTCGCACATTGATTCGCCAAGACTTGACATAAAGCAGAATCCTCTCTATGAGGATGAGGGAATGGTACTCCTTGATACGCATTACTATGGCGGAATTAAAAAATATCAATGGGTGACAATGCCCCTTGCCATTCACGGCGTTGTGGCTCTCACCGATGGCAGAAATATCGAGGTTGCAATGGGCGAGGAAGAAACCGACCCGGTGGTGGGTGTTACGGATTTGCTTATTCATCTTGCCGGCGAACAGCTGGACAAAAAGGGGGCCAAGGTAGTTGAGGGTGAGGCTTTGGATATCCTTGCAGGAAATATGCCGTTAAGCGGTGAGTGCGAGGATGCAAAACAGAGTGTCAAAGCCAATATTCTTTCGATTCTCAAGGAAAAATACGGTATCGCGGAAGAAGATTTTATGTCGGCGGAGTTGGAGGCAGTACCTTCCGGCCCGGCAAGAAATATGGGTATGGATAACAGTATGATTATTGGATATGGACAGGATGACAGAGTCTGCGCATATCCTTCGGTTATGGCATATTTCGACAGTGGAATTCCTGAATATACCACAGCCTGCCTTTTGATGGACAAGGAAGAAATAGGAAGCGTCGGAGCGACGGGCTGCAAATCCCTGTTTTTTGAAAATATGCTGGCAGAGGTTATGGAGTGCTGCGGTCAGTACAGTGAACTGAAACTGAGAAGAGCACTTGCGGCTTCAGTTGCTTTATCAGCGGATGTCAATTCGGCATACGATTCAAATTATGCATCCGCTTTTGAAAAGAAAAACTCTTCATATCTCGGAAAAGGTGTGGTAATAAAGAAATTTACCGGCTCAAGAGGTAAATCGGCGGCCAGTGATGCCAATGCGGAAACGGTTGCAAAAATCAGGAAGATTATGGAAGACAATGATATTGCATACCAGATTGCAGAGATAGGGAAGGTGGACCTTGGTGGCGGCGGAACCATTGCATACATTCTTGCCAATTATGACATGGAGGTATTGGACTGCGGAGTTCCGGTACTCAGTATGCATGCACCATATGAGGTGACCAGCAAGGTTGACATATATGAAACCTATAGATTATTTAAAGCATTTGTGGAGAAATAGATTATGAAGTGGAAAAAATATACAATCACTACGACAACCGAAGCTGAGGACCTTGTGAGTTACATGCTTACAGAGCTCGGCATGGAAGGTGTGCAGATTGAGGATAATATTCAGCTGTCAATGGCGGATACCAAGGCAATGTTTGTAGATATTCTTCCTGAATTACCTCCTGATGAGGGCATTGGAAAGGTAAGTTTTTTTCTTGAATCGGATGACGAAGGTGTTCACTATCCGGAGGGCATTTCGGGCGAGGAGGATATGCTTGCAAGGATAAAGGCAGGGCTGGAGGACATAGCACAATTTGTGAATGTGGGCTCCTGCGAAATAACTGATGATGAAACAGAGGATAAGGACTGGATTAACAACTGGAAACAGTATTTTAAACCATTCATGGTTGATGATATTGTAATAAAGCCTACCTGGGAAGAGGTTCCTGAGAATATGAAGGGACGCATGATTGTCAACATTGATCCGGGAACGGCTTTTGGCACCGGTTCCCATGAGACAACCCAGTTAGTGATAAAACAGATAAGAAAATATGCGACAAATGATACACAGATGCTGGATGTGGGAACGGGCAGCGGTATTCTTTCCGTAATCGGACTTATGCTTGGAGTTAAGCATGTTCTGGGAACGGACCTTGACCCGAATGCAATTATTGCCACAGACGAAAATATGGAAGTCAACGGTCTCGGAAGGGAACTGTATGAGGTTATTGAAGGTAATATCATTGATGATAAGTCGATTCAGGATTATGTGGGTTACGAAAAATATGACCTTGTCACGGCAAATATTCTGGCAGATATCATTATTCCTCTGCTGGGAGAGATTGCTGTACATATGAAGCATGGCGCGGTGATAATCACTTCCGGAATAATTGATATGAAGGAAAAAGCGGTTATGGAAGCCTTTGAGAGCAATCCTGAATTTGAAATTGTTGAGACAACATATCAAGGCGAATGGGTGTCAATTACAGCCAGAAGGATTTGATTATGAACAGATTTTTTGCGAAAACGGAAAACATCAGCGAGGATGGTATAATCCTTGACGGAAGCGATGTCAATCATATTAAGAATGTGCTCCGGATGAAGGTGGGCGAAAAGCTTATGGTTGCCGGCGGAAATAACAGCAATTATATCTGCGCAATCAGGGAATTTGCGGAGGATGAGGTTATGCTCACAATTCTCGAGACCTGTTACAATGATAATGAGCTTAAGGCAGAGGTGTATCTGTTTCAGGGACTGCCAAAGTCGGACAAGATGGAACTTATTATTCAGAAATGTGTTGAACTCGGTGTTCATGAAATAATTCCGGTCAATATGAAAAGATGTGTGGTTAAGCTGGATGATAAAAAAACTGATGCAAAGATTAAGCGTTGGAACAGCATAAGCGAGAGCGCTGCAAAGCAGAGCGGCAGGGGGATAATTCCCCGGGTTAGTGCACCGGTAAGCTTTGATGAGGCGATAAAGCTTTGCGAGGAAATGGATGTGAAGCTTATTCCGTACGAGCTTGCGGAGGGTATGCAGGCAACAACGGAAGCCCTTTCCAAAATAGCTCCGGGGATGAAGATTGGATTTTTCATCGGACCAGAGGGCGGATTTGAGCTTTCGGAGATTAAAAAGGCAAAGGAAAACGGAATAATTCCCATATCATTGGGAAAAAGAATACTCAGAACAGAAACGGCAGGGTTGACAGTTATGTCGATTCTAATGTATCATCTTGAAACCATATAGTACGGAGGAGGCACTCAGGTGGAAGTATATCTTGACAATTCGGCAACAACCTGTGTCGATGAAGAAGTTGCAAAACTAATGTACAATATAATGACTGTGGATTACGGCAACCCTTCCTCAATGCATAATAAAGGCTTTGAAGCGGAAAAATACCTCAGAAATGCAAGGGATACCTTTGCTTCGATTCTCAAGGTGTCCGAGAAGGAAATCTATTTTACATCGGGAGGAACGGAGTCGGATAATACTGCAATAATAGGTGCGGCAATGGCCAACAAAAGACGCGGAAATCACATTATTACCACGGCAATCGAACATCCGGCTGTCCATGAAACCACGGATTTTCTCAGCAAAAATGGTTTTGAAATCACATATCTGCCGGTCAATGAATATGGCTGTGTCGAGCCGGATGAATTGAAAAAAGCCTTAAAGCCTGAAACAATTCTTGTTACGATTATGTATGTCAATAACGAAATCGGTTCGGTAATGCCAATTAAGGAAATCGGTGAGGCAATCAAGGAATATAACAAGGATATTATTTTCCATGTGGATGCAGTTCAGGCTTTCGGAAAATATAAAATATATCCGTACAAGGAAAAAATAGACCTTATGTCCATCAGCAGTCACAAGATTCACGGACCTAAGGGTGTGGGTGTTCTTTTTGTTAAGGACAAAACCAGAATCAATCCGATTGTTTTTGGCGGGGGACAGCAGAAGGGAATGCGTTCCGGAACGGAAAATGTTCCCGGAATCGCAGGAATGGCTCTGGCAGCCGGGAAACTTTATGACAGATTTGATGAAGATGTCCGGAAAATGTATGAATTGAAGGAATACTTTGTTCGTCAGATTATGACACTTGATGATGTGGTAATTAACGGGTATCCTGATGAGCGCTCGGCTCCCCATGTTGTGAGCGTCAGCTTTGAGGGAATTACCAAGAGCGAGGTTCTGCTTCATGCACTTGAAGAAAAAGGAATATATGTATCTTCGGGTTCTGCATGTGCCTCCAACAAACCGGCAATCAGCGACACGCTTACGGCAATCGGCGTGAAGAGGGAATTGCTTACATCCACAATCAGATTCAGCTTTTCGGTATATACCACCGTAAGCGAGATTGACTATACAATCAATGAATTGCAGGCATTGTTACCTGTGCTTAGAAAATACAGACCTAAATAAATTGCGCCCCACAGTATTTTGTGGTGGGATTGGGAAAGGACATATTATGTATAAGGCATTTTTGATTAAATACGGCGAAATCGGAACAAAGGGAAAAAACAGATATCTTTTTGAGGACGCTCTGTGCAGACAGATTAGAAGAGCGTTGAAGAAAATTGACGGTGAATTTGCCGTATCAAAAGAACAGGGAAGAATCTATGTTGAGGCCCTTTCTGAATTTGATTACGAGGAAGCTGTCAGCGCATTGCAGACTGTTTTCGGAATATTATGGATTTGTCCGATGATGCAGATAGAGGACAATGGTTTTGACGACCTTGCCGCCAATGCCATCGAATATATGAAAAAAGTATATGGCGACAAGCCGGTTACTTTCAAGGTTAAGGCGAGGAGAGCAAGAAAGAACTACGAGAAAAATTCCATGGAAATCAATATGGATCTCGGGGAAAGGCTTCTTGAAGCACTGCCTAATGTAAGCGTTGATGTACATAATCCGGATGCTGAACTCAATGTTGAGATAAGAAATAAAATCAATATCTATTCTGAATTTATCAAGGGACCGGGCGGAATGCCTGTGGGTACCAATGGAAAGGCAACACTTCTGCTTTCCGGCGGAATTGACAGTCCGGTTGCAGGATATATGATTGCCAAGAGAGGCGTTATCATTGATGCGGTATATTTTCACGCACCTCCATACACCAGTGACAGGGCAAAACAGAAGGTAATAGACCTTGCAAAAGAGGTTGCAGTATATTCAGGACCAATCAATCTCCACATTGTGAATTTCACGGATATACAGCTTTATATCTATGACCAGTGTCCTCATGATGAGCTCACCATCATAATGAGAAGGTATATGATGAAGATTGCAGAGTATTTTGCAATCAAGGAGGAATCACTGGGACTTATCACGGGGGAGAGTATCGGACAGGTGGCAAGCCAGACCATGCATTCACTGGCAGTTACCAATGAAGTCTGCACACTTCCTGTTATGAGGCCGCTTATCGGATTTGATAAACAGGATATCATTGATATATCACAGCAGATTGGAACCTTTGAAACCTCTATTTTACCATTCGAGGACTGCTGTACAATATTTGTAGCAAAACATCCAGTTACAAAGCCTAATCTCAAGGCAATTAAGAGGTCTGAATTAAAACTCAGGGAAAAAATAGACGAGATGGTAAAGGTGGCTATTGATACTACGGAGACAATCTGGATAGATTAAAAAACCGGCACCGCTAAGGTGCCGGACATAAATACAATCACCGGAAAATATTATACAATGTATGGCTTAATTGCTTCCATAATTGCTGTATTATCCTCTGAATGGATGTTAAGAGTGATTGGTTTGGATAAATCAAGGCTGAAGATTCCCATGATTGATTTTGCATCAATTACATATCTTCCTGATACGAGATCGAAGTCTGCGTCAAATTTGCATATCTCGTTGACGAAAGCCTTTACTTTATCAATAGTGTTAAGTGATACTTCAACTGATGTCATATAGTATACCTCCCAAAGAATTAGTATTATAATTTAGTCCAAACACAGGGTGTGTGGATAACTCTTCTGTTATAATAGTATAATTTTCAGAGGAATATGTCAATAATCTAGTTGCATAAAAATAATTTTGAAATACAGGAGATTTTACAAAAATGAAGAAATGTGCACTTCATAATCTTGGCTGCAAGGTCAATTCCTACGAGACACAGGTTATGCAGCAGATGATGGAAAATGCAGGATATGAAATAGTGCCTTTTGGTGAAGAAATTGCAGATGTATATATAATAAATACCTGCAGTGTCACCAATATTGCAGACAGAAAATCAAGACAGATGATTCATAAGGCGAGAAAAATCAATCCGGATGCGATTGTTGTAGCCTCCGGATGTTATGTTGAATCCGCTTCGGACAGTGCGGATGATGATATAGATATTGTAATCGGCAACAATGAGAAGAGCAGACTTATTGAGATCCTCGAGGGATATTTTGCCGGTGAACCCCTTCCTGAAAAAAGTATAATCGGCGAAATAAATACCTTTGATGAGATGAAAATGGACCGTCCGATGGAGCACACCAGGGCATATATCAAAATACAGGATGGCTGCAACAGATTTTGTACCTACTGCATAATTCCGTATGTCAGAGGAAGAATCAGAAGTCGTGATATTGAAAATATATGTGAAGAATTGAAAAGGATTGCGGATTCCGGTTGCAAGGAAGTGGTGCTTACGGGAATACATCTGTCTTCCTACGGACTTGATTGTCCGCAAAACGGATACACGCTTCTTGATGTTATTGAGAGGGCCAACAGCATTGAGGGTATTGAACGAATCAGACTTGGTTCACTGGAACCGTTGATTGTTACGGAGGAATTCGCGGAGCGTCTGGTCAGATGTGAGAAGGTTTGTCCGCATTTTCACCTGTCCTTGCAGAGCGGATGCGATGAGACACTCAGGCGAATGAACAGAAGATATACCACCGAGGAATTTTACAGAGGAGTTGAACTGCTGAGAAAATACTATGACAATCCGGCCATAACAACGGATGTAATTGTCGGTTTCCCGGGAGAGACTCCGGAGGAATTTGAGATTACGAGGCAATATCTTGAGAAAATAAAATTTTACGAACTCCATGTTTTCAAGTATTCAAGAAGAAAGGGGACTGTTGCCGACAAAATGGAGGGACAGCTAACGGACAGAATCAAATCCGAAAGAAGCGACGTCCTGCTTGAGATGGACGAGCAGTTTTCCAATGCATACAGAGCCTCCTATATCGGTAAAACCACAAGAATTCTCACTGAGGAGATACAGGAAATTGGCGGCGAAGCCTATATGACGGGCTATACCGACACCTATGTTAAGGTTGCGGTACCTGTCAGGAAATGTCCGCAAATTGTCGATAATGAGATAATCAATGTCAGGATAACGGGATTATTGACAAAAGAAATGGTAATTGGTGTTGCCGAATAGCATTTTTTATATTATTATAAAAATAATGGGCAATGCACGAAAGAATAATAGACATAAAAAGGAAGGATGAATTAAGATGACTGATATGAATAATACACAGTTTTTTGAAACACCGGTCGAGAATACAATTTCAGTATCAGACATTCTCAAAGAAGTATATGAAGCACTTCAGGAAAAAGGATATAATGCAGTTAATCAGATAGTGGGATATATTATGTCAGGAGATCCGACATATATTACCTGTCATAAAAACGCGCGCAGTCTTATTATCAAGGCTGAGAGGGACGAACTCGTTGAGGAACTGTTAAAACATTATATTTCCACAAAGGAACTGTAGAATGAGAATACTGGGACTGGATTTTGGCAGCAAAACCTGCGGAGTTGCTATCTCTGATCCATTGGAGATTACGGCCCAGGGTCTTGAAATCATACGAAGAAAAGACGAAAACAAATTAAGACAGACTTATGCACGAATAGAAGAAATAGTCAAGGAATACGGCGTTGAGATTATTGTATTGGGATTGCCTAAGAACATGAACAATACAGAGGGAGAACGTGTGTCAAAAACTATTGACTTCAAGAGTAATCTTGAGCGTAGAACGGGTCTGGCTGTGGAATTGTGGGATGAGAGACTGACGACTGTTGCAGCGGATCGGATTATGATGGAAGCAGGAATACGAAGAGAACACCGCAAGGATTATGTGGATATGATTGCGGCGGAATTGATTTTGCAGGGATATTTAGATAAAAGAAGATTAGGAGAAAAATAATATGGATAAAATCAAATTGACCGGAGATGACGGTGAAGCGATTGAATTATACGTAATGGAAACTACCAGGCTCAACGGAACGGATTATTATCTTGTTACGGAAGATGTTTATGGTGATGAAGATGAGGATGGAGTAGCCTATATTATCAAAGAGGTTGCTGCCGGCGAGGATGGCAATGCAGTATATGAATTTGTTGAAGATGATGACGAAATGGAAGCAGTTGCCAAAGTGCTTGAAGAACTCATGGACGATACAGAATTAATGTAGATACAAAATAACCGGTGGAGGTGATGCCCTTACTCTGCGTATTGGTATTCCAAAATCAGTTATATTTTAATAAGTGCGGAAATAAAGCCCCCTCGCAGCAAAGCTGCCCGGCGGGATATAGCGGAAAGCCCCCCTCACAGCAAAAGCTGTTCGGCGGGATGTAAGGAGGAATTGTTTTGCGAAAAAAAGAATATGAAACTGTTAAGATTATTCCTTTGGGAGGTCTTGAACAGATTGGAATGAATATGACTGCCTTCATGTATGAGGACAGTATTATTGTTGTGGATTGCGGATTGTCTTTTCCGGATGATGATATGCTGGGCGTTGACCTTGTAATACCGGATGTTACATTTTTGAAGGATAATATCGACAAAGTAAAAGGATTTGTGGTAACGCACGGCCATGAGGATCATATTGGAGCATTTCCTTATGTAATTAAGGATGTCAATAAGCCGATATATGCCACAAAGCTTACAATGGGAATTATTGAAACAAAATTCAGGGAACACAATCTCTTAAATAATACAAAGAGAAAGGTGGTAACTTACGGACAGAGTATTATTCTCGGCAAATTCAGAGTAGAATTTATTAGAACCAATCACAGTATTGCTGATTCCTGCGCTCTTGCAATACATACACCGGCAGGAGTAATCGTTCATACCGGAGACTTTAAGGTTGACTATACACCTGTATTCGGTGAGCCGATTGATTTGCAGAGATTTGGTGAATTGGGTAAAAAAGGTGTTTTGGCAGTGCTCTGCGACAGTACCAATGTTATGAGACCGGGATATACAATGTCCGAGAAAACAGTGGGAAAAACCTTTGAGACTATTTTTGATGATAATCCAAAGAGCAGAATTATTGTTGCGACCTTTGCATCAAATGTTGACCGCGTGCAGCAGATAATTAATGCAGCGGTTTCCCACAATCGTAAGGTTGCAGTGGAAGGCCGGAGCATGATAAATATTATCAATGTGGCTTCGGATATAGATTATATTCATATTCCTGAGGGAACCTTGATTGATACTGAAGAAATCAAGAAATATCCGGACGACCAGGTTACAATAATCACTACCGGAAGTCAGGGCGAATCAATGGCTGCTTTGTCAAGAATGGCAGCATCCATCCACAAAAAGGTGACAATCAAGCCGGGAGATGTAATTATTGTAAGTGCCACTCCGATTCCGGGAAATGAAAAATCCGTGGCGAGAGTTATCAATGAACTTTCAATGAAGGGTGCAAAGGTTATTTTTCAGGATACACATGTATCAGGACATGCATCACAGGAGGAAATCAAGTTAATCTATTCAATACTAAAGCCTCAGTATGCAGTGCCGGTTCACGGTGAATACAGACATCTTGTAAAACATGCGGAATTGTGTGAAAGTCTTGGAATTGACAAGGATAATATTTTTATCCTGTCTTCCGGTGATGTTCTTGAGCTCAGTCCTGAAAAGGGAGAAAAGACGGGCACTGTTCACAATGGAAGCCTTATGGTGGACGGATTGGGAGTAGGAGATGTCGGTAATATCGTATTGAGAGACCGCCAGACACTTGCAGAAAACGGAATAATTATTGTTGTATTGACCTTGGATAAATATAATGGACAGCTGCTTGCAGGACCGGACATTGTCACCAGAGGCTTTGTATATGTAAGAGAATCGGAGATGCTTATCGACGATGCTACCACGGTTGTGTATGATGCAGTACTTAACTGCCTTGACAATAAAAACTGTGACTGGGCAAAGATTAAGGGTGTAATTAAGGACAGCCTTGGCGATTACATCTGGAAAAAAATGAAGAGAACACCAATGATTCTGCCAATAATTATGGAAGTTGATTAGCGCTTATTTTGAGGAGGCATTAAATGGAAGATATATATCAGAAAGCAGATGCTCTTGTTATGGCAATAAGGGAGAGCGACGAGTATAAGGACTATCATAAATATCTGGCTCTAATTAAGCAGAACGAGGAATTGTACAATCATGTCAACGAATTTCGCAAAAGACATTTTGCCATTCAAAACAATGAAAGTGTGAGAATGGGTTATGCAGAGTATGAGGAACTGGCAGAATTATCCAGGGAACTTAGAAAAAACGATCTGGTAAGTGCCTTTCTTGATGCGGAAATCGGATTAGGAAGGCTTGTACAGGAGGTTCATCAAAAACTCATGACCGGAATAGAATTTGACGGTGATTTTCTTGGCTAATATTCTGATACATTGGAGGATATCCTATGGAAGGTAAAAAACTGGCGAAAACAATAGTATCTGTTTCCAGCAAAACATTGCTTTTTGTAATGCTGGCTCTGGTTCTGTATTTTGTGGGAAGAACAGCATACAGATTCGGGAACGATGTTTTTAACGAGAGGGCAATGGCTTCAAAGAATAATGCGACGGAAATTGAATTTACGGTTCCTGAGGACTATACGATGAAATCCATTGGAAAAAGCTTAAAAAGCAAGGGACTGATTGCCGACGAGAAGGTATTTGCCGTTCAGGCAAAGCTTTCTGATTATAACAACAAACTCATTCCGGGAACATATACACTGAACAATGCAATGACACCGACTGAAATATTAACTACACTTGGCACAAAACAGACGGAAGAAAAAGAAAGTGAATAGTGATGGATATTGTTAATGAGAGAGTAGTTTCATTTATCAATTCTTTTGCATCTGAGGACAGGGATATTCTGCAGATTATTGAAAAAGAAGCTATCGATACCATGGTGCCGATTATCCGCAAGGAGATGGCATCCTTTTTGAAAACATTTTTGCCGGTGATTAATCCCATGAACATTCTGGAGGTGGGAACGGCAATCGGTTATTCGGCAATACTTATGAGCGATAATGTCTCACCTGACTGCAGGATAACTACAATAGAGAATTATGACAAAAGAATTCCTATTGCAAAAAATAATTTCAGGCGTGCGGGGAAAAGTCATCAGATAACGCTGCTTGAGGGCGATGCAACGGAGATTCTAAAGACTCTTGACGGCGAATATGATTTTATTTTCATGGATGCCGCTAAGGCCCAGTATATCAATATTCTGCCGGATATTCTTAGACTATTAAAAAAGGGCGGAGTGTTAATCACGGACAATGTTTTGCAGGAGGGAGAAATAGTTGAGCCCCGTTTCGGAATAGTGCGCAGAAACAGAACAATATATGACAGGATGAGGGAGTATCTCTATGCGGTCACTCATTCGGAGGAACTTGTTTCATCGGTTCTTCCTATCGGGGACGGAATTACGCTGAGCTACAAAAAATAACCTTCGGAAGGTATGATATGAGCGAAAGAAAGATTGAATTATTAATTCCTGCCAGCTCGCTGGAGGTTCTTAAGGTTGCCGTTATGTATGGCGCGGATGCGGTATATATCGGTGGTGAAGCCTTCGGACTCAGGGCAAAGGCAAAAAATTTTACAATAGAAGAGATGGCGCAGGGTGTGGCTTTTGCGCATGAACACAATGTTAAGGTGTATGTGACTGCCAATATTCTGGCGCACAATTATGATTTGGCGAAGGCATATGAGTATTTTAGGGAGCTGGATGAGAAGGTGCATCCGGATGCATTGATAATATCCGACCCGGGACTTTTTGATATTGCAAAAGAAGTAGTGCCGCACATTGATATTCATATCAGCACACAGGCGAATAATACAAATTACGGAACATATAATTTCTGGTACAGACAGGGTGCAACAAGAGTTGTCACTGCCAGAGAATTATCCCTCAATGAGATTAAGCAAATCAGGGATAATATACCGGAGGATTTTGAAATAGAAACCTTCATTCACGGGGCAATGTGTATTTCTTATTCGGGAAGATGCCTTTTGTCGAGTTTCCTCGCAGGAAGGGATGCTAATCGCGGAGCCTGTACTCATCCCTGCAGATGGCAGTACCATGTGGTGGAGGAAAGCAGACCGGGAGAGTATATGCCGGTATATGAAAATGAACGCGGAACCTATATTTTTAACTCAAAGGACCTCTGTATGATTGAGCATATTCCGGATCTGGTGGAATCAGGAATTGACAGCTTTAAGGTTGAAGGAAGAATGAAGACTGCGCTTTATGTTGCCACGGTTGCAAGAACCTACAGAATGGCGATTGACGACTACAGAAAGAGCAGGGAATTATATGAGAGCAGACTTCCTTTTTATAAGGCTGAGATTGCAAAATGCACATACAGAAAATACACCACGGGTTTCTTTTACGGAAAACCAAATGAAGAAACGCAGATATATGACAGTAATACCTATGTAAAAGAATATACCTATCTTGGCATTGTGATGCAGGAGGGGAACAGGTATTGCATTGAACAGAGAAATAAATTCTCATTGGGAGAGCAGATTGAGGTTATGAGACCTGACGGAAGTAATCTTTCTGTTACGGTCCGTTCGATTGTTGATGAATTCGGACATGAAATGGAAAGTGCACCACATCCTCAGCAGAAATTGTATATTGATCTTGGAGTAGAACTTAAACCATTTGATATTTTAAGAAGAAAAGAAGATTAAAGATATCAGGAAAGGAGAGGGATTATGCCGCATTCAGGTGGTGGCGGAAGCCACGGAGGAGGAAGTCACGGAGGAGGCCATAGCAGAGGCGGAGGCGGAAGCAGCGCACCACGCTATTCGAAAACATATTTTCCGGGCTCCAACAGATATATTTATTATTATCACAACAGACCATGCGTGTACTATTCAAGAAAACCATATAATCCGCGGGCAGGGAAGGGAACTGCACTGGTATTTGGATTGTTTTGGATGTTCATATCCCTGTTCATGCTGTTTAGCATGGTTACATATAAGTCGGCAGGTCCATTGTCCCTCAATTATGATTCCCGAATAGTTATTGATGACCAGGCCGGAATGATTAAGGATACGACTTCGCTCATTAATTATCTTGAGGATTTTAAGGAGACTACGGGTATTTCCGTATGTGTTGAAACAAGAAATTTTGAAAATGCCGAATTTGGAAATACTACCGAAAATCAGGCATACAATGCCTATGTAAGCCGATGGGATGATGAAAAGCATTGGCTTATATACTATGTCGGCAATGCAAAGGACAGAAGCGATGACTGGACATGGAATCTTATGTGCGGTGATGAGTGTGTGTCCATTCTTGACAGGTCACAGGAAGAAAAATTCACAGAAAGATTCCACAGATATCTGGTGTCTGCCAACAATAATACCTTTGAAGACTGTATTATGAGAGCATTGTCAGAGTTGGACGTCAATACCAGCGGCAGATTTATTTATAAAAATAGAGTATCCTCAAATGGAAATGATGTGTCAGGTCAGCCGGTGAGCGTTGGCTCCATGATAGGTTTAATTTCATTTGTGTTAATAGGACTGATTATTTCTGTTATTTCGATTATCGGTATGCTTAAGAAACCAACCGAGGAACAGAAGGCAAAGATGAATGCGTTCAAGGACGCGGACCCAAAGAGCCAGGTAATTGAAGATGTATGCGAATACTGCGGCGGAATATATGTTGTCGGAACGGTGATAAACTGTCCGCATTGTGCAGCACCGCTTAAACCACATAACCAATATTAGAATAATATATAATAATTAACCCTCCGGTAAGTGCCGGAGGGTATTTTAGTATTTCGATGTTATGCCCAGATATTCTTCCAGAGTGAGTCCGGATTTGGTGACCTTGCCTGCCTGCTCAACACCGAGATAGCGAAGATGCCAGGGCTCGTACATATATCCGGTTTTTGCCTCGCCCTTGCGGGGATATCGCAAAATGAAACCGTATTCCGCACAGTGTTTTTCAATCCATTTTGCTTCGGCAGTGTTGGCAAAGCTGTCCTCCACGGAATTCAAATCGATGGCAAGTCCGGTCTGGTGCTCTGAATGTCCCGGTCTTGCTGAATATCTGTCGGCGTTTTTCCTGCCATCGGAATCGACATAGTACTGATATGTATCCTTCTGCGTATAGTAGGAGCGGAAACCGGAACAAATCCATAAATCAATTCCATCCTTTGCCGCAGCAACCTTCATTTTGTTGAAAGCATCCCGGGTCACCTTAAGCAGTCCTCCCGGATTGTAGTCCGCAGGGAGAGCATAGGTTTTATTGGCTATCAATATACCGCCCACATAGGTTACGCCGTTCTTTTCAACGATTTTGTATCCCTTAGAGGTAGTTCCTCTATTGATTGAAACAGGCTTTTTGACAGGTGCTCTTGTCGGAGCCTCAGTAGGAGCCTCAGTAGGAGCTTCAGTAGGAGCCTCAGTAGGAGCCTCAGTCGGAGTTTCAGTAGGAGCTTCGGTCGGAATTTCGGTAGGAACTTCGATAGGTGCTTCAGTAGTAACGGCAGCCCCTCCTGTGTAATTATCTATAGTGCTAAGTGTGGGAATATCCCTGTCAACGGGATGGACAGGCTTGTTGTTCTTTTTTTGACATCCCGTAAAAATAAGTGTCGGAATTATAAAAAGTATAATCAATGTCTTTCTCATGTAACCACCTCATTAATTCTATGATTACAGTATAATATCGTAAATATTGTATTTCAATAATAAAATAATTCCAATGTTTGTATGACACAAAATACTGATGGCTGCATAATATATATTAATTGCATATGGAAGACAGGAACAGTGTTGAAGATATTTGAAAAACCTCTATCCGCTAATGAAGAACTGGAGTATTTTGAGAAATATCGTAATGGGGATGAAGAGGCAAGGGAAATCCTGATTTTGAGAAATATGAGACTTGTTGCTCATATGGTAAAACATTATGTTCCTGCCGACAAGGATAGGGACGAGATGATTTCCATCGGAACGGTGGGGCTAATCAAGGCGGTTATGACTTTCGATTACAAGAAGGGGAGCAGGTTTGCGACATATGCGGCAAAATGTATTGATAATGAACTGTTAATGGCACTTCGCGGAGAAAAGAAGCGCAATAGGGAAATATCGATTAATGAGCCTATAGGAACGGACAAAGAGGGGAATGAAATCAATATTCTTGATACACTTGCCATCGACAGCAGTGAATATATTGACATTCTTGTTATGGAATGTAATCTTGACATTCTTAGAAAGGCGATGTCTTGCGCTCTGTCGGAAAGAGAAAGACTTATTTTGAAAAAGAGATACGGGCTTGACGGAGAGAGTGTGTACCCTCAGAGAGAATTGGCAGCACAGATGAATATAAGTCGAAGCTATGTGAGCAGAATAGAGAAAAAGGCGTTGGGGAAGCTTAGGGATTATTTTAATTGTGTGGAGTAAAAATTGACGATAAGAAATATTGATAATATAATGATGATAAGTAAATTGGGGGAGATTCTATGAAATTTCGTGTCAGATTGAAAATAGCCTATGATATGTGCATAAAGCAGTTGTTTGCTTTCCGGATTAGTACAATTCTGTTTGCAATTACGCTGACGATATTTGGAATAATCATATACCAGTATAAGGCAAGCTATAATTACAGACTTATGGTCGAAAAAGGATTTAACAAACCGTTAAGTGAAGTGTATTATCTTTCTTCAGAATTGAATCATTCTTCAGAAAATGATTATCCGGATATTTCAAATGTTGAGGGAATGGAGTTGCCTGTGTCTCATCAGATTAGTTATAATACAGCGCCATGCCTTCAGTTTCTGAATGAGATTAGCAATAAACAGAATAATGGTTCACAGGGAATCGAAGAGGCATGGATATTTTCAAATAATTTCAATATGTATAATGTGAGGCTGATTGAAGGAAAAGAACCGGCTGAGCTGAATTCTTACGACGGTATTCCAATATACCTGTCAGAAGAATATAAAAGTATCACAAATCTTTATGAACATTATCAGGATTATGATGGAGATAAATTAGTAAATGACTACTATTTAGCAGGATATTTTTCATCGGATTCAGTAATTCCTAATCCCAATGTTACGTCTACCAACATGGGCGGAACCATAGAAATGAAATATGTAATGATTGAACTTGCAGGAATGATTGATCCTTTCGGCTACTTCACGGTAAAAGATGGATATACCATTAATGATGTTATGGAAGGTATCCGAAAAGAATATGCTAAAAGCAATTCAATAGCATACATAACTAATGTGGACAGTGCACTTACATGTATGGAGAAAAACATTGATAAGTCGCTAAAATATCTTATACTTGCGGCTATCCTATTAACAGGGACAAGTATTATCAGCTTATTGGTAATTCAAATTGGAAATATCTTAACAAGGGGTAAAGAATACGGAGTATGGCTCATATGCAATGCGACTGATAGAGATATTTTGAAAATTTTGATTTTACAGAATGCAATAAGACTAATATATGCGGAAATAATGGCTTTTTTGTTTGTTAATTTAATTACGAGGTTGCTGCTTTATGGCGAGAATTTTGCAAAGAGTGATTTATCGCAAAAAATAAGCAACAGAATAATTGCGCTAAATATATATCCTGTAATAATCATTGTCGGACTATTCATTGCAGGAATTACTGTGATTGTACCGGCAATAAAGCTTTCACGAACGGAACCCATTAAGCTGATAAGGGGGGAATTGTGATATGCGATGGTTATTAAGAGATTCGGTTATTAAGATATCGGTAATTGTTGCGGTATTAATGACAATTATAGTAAGTATGAACTTGATTGAATTGCTGGATAAATATGTGGCAATATCATTATCCCCTAATGGAGATGTAAGGTATGAATATCAGGAGATAATGGAATTGCATTATACCATTCCCGGTTCATATGTGACATATGACACAGTTGATAATGAAATGACTTCAAAAGAAAAGTTGCAAATCAGAGAGCACTTGGATGATTTTATTACCAACATGCCTGATTTTATGGGTAATATTTCTATCCCGTTAGTATATTTTAAGCTGAATGAGGGAGTGGATGTAAGCGCGGATATACTTATGGCATATAATGAGAAACTACCCTACATGATAGATTATAAAAATAAAGACGGGGATGGGATTTACGTAGGGAATTCATATAACGGATACTGGAACGGAGATACTGTGACACTGAATGGTGAATCTGTAAAGATTGCGGGAATAATTAGCAGCGAGTATCTCGCACTTGACAACAGTGTAATAGTTCCATACAAAACACTGAAAACTCTGGCAAAAAAACAATTATTGGATTCGTTAACAAGTGATATATTTTATGACAGAAAAATCACAATAACATTTTCATCTAATTTATCTGATGTAACAACAAATGATATGTGCCTTATGGAAGAATACATCTCCGGAAAAAGTTTGTTTGAACTTAAGAGCATTAGCGATGGTACCGGGGAAAGAATAGAACAGGAAAAAGATAGCACTCCCCAAATTTATGCGCTCATAAAAAGGATAGTATGCATTGTCTCGGCACTGTTTTGTTTTATTGCCATATTCGAAGTGATTAGATTGTTTTTAAACAAAAAGAAGAAGGACATTACTATACTTTGGGCACTGGGCTCAAAAAGAATAGTAGTGTATCGTATGTTGATTAGAGAACTTGGATTATCCATAGTTATTGGTACTGCTTTGGCATTCGTATTTGAGTGGATAATATATGGATTAATTATGAAATGCCGTTTTGAAACAGTGTTGTTTTACGGCATCTATGCAGGAATATTTGTAGTGCTCGTGGCACTTATAATGGTTGTGGGAATTACGAATAGACTGTTAAATAACTGTAGAATTTGTGATGAAAAATAATAAAGTAATGGAGAAGAAAGAATGAAAAAAGCATTAAGGAGAGTTGCATTATTATTTGTGGCTATGTTTGTTGCAGTGTCTATGTTTGGCTGTGCATCACAAAAGGAAATTGAAAAACGTGAAAAAGATTACGAAAGAATTGGCGTAATTAGATCCGTATTCAATGACTATGCGATGAAAACTGAATTTGAGAAACTCGATTGTGTAATTATATACCAGGGGCAAAAAGGGATTATCATTAATGAACCAACGAAGATTGAGGGCGATGAAAAACTTGTAAAAGAATTTCTTGCTGATATAACAAAGACATATGCCAAAAAAATTGAGTTTTATTCAAAAGGTATGTGCAAGAAAGAATATGACAAGGTGGTATATACGATAAAAGATGGCAAGGTGAGCGTAAAATATGATAAGTGTAAATAATCTTAAAAAGGACTATTTTTCAGAGGGTGTTGTGACGAATGCTCTAAATGGAATTAATCTTGAAATAGAGCAGGGGGAATTTGTTGCAATAATGGGGGCATCAGGTTCCGGAAAATCCACTCTTTTGCATATTTTGGGAGGAATGGACATACTTACATCCGGAGAATATTTTTACAATGATATTCCCGTGCATGAAATGTCGGCACATGATTTGAATTTGTTCAGAAGAAAATATATTGATTTCGTATTTCAGGATGCATCATTAATGCAATACTATTCTGTTGCAGAGAATATTGAAATGCCACTTTTGTCTACAAATTTCCCCAAAAGGGAACGCAAAGCGATTGTTGAGGAGAAAATGGAGAAAGTCGGTATAAGTCATCTTGCAAAGAAAAGACCGTCACATCTGTCCGGTGGAGAGCGGACGAGGGTTGCAATAGCAAGAGCATTAGTGTGCAATAAGGAACTTTTGTTGGCGGATGAACCAACCGGAGCATTGGATCAAAATACAGGAATGGAAGTAATGGAAGTATTCCGTACAATACATAATTCCGGAAAAACGATTGTGCTAATTACACATGATTCGAATGTGGCATCTTACGCTGACAGAATAATAAATATCCTTGACGGACAGATTGTTGAGTAATCCTGAACCGGTTTATTTTGAAAGAGAATATGATGTGGTCTCCTATGATTGTAGGAGGCCTTTTCTATGCAGAAAGAGAACGATGCTACGCAAATGTTTCTGTAGAAAATTCGTATGTGTTGAAAAAGAAAAAGAAAACTGATATAATTCATTTAATATAATGTCAGTATTCGTACAGGTGTTTCAATTAGCAGACACAGAGAAAAGAGGAACAGCAAAATGGACATTAAAGTGTCAGTTATTATGCCGGTATATGGTGTTGAAAAATACCTTGGCAAGGCAATTGAGAGTATAATGAACCAGACGCTTAGGGAGATAGAGATAATTATTGTTGAGGACGGTTCACCGGACAGATGCGGAGAAATTGCGGATGCATATGCACTTAATGATGACAGGATTACTGTGATTCATCAGCAAAACGGTGGCGTTGCCAATGCGAGAAACAACGGGATCCGTGCTGCAAGGGGAGAATATCTGTATTTCATTGATTCGGATGATTGGGCTGAGGAGTCTATGCTGGAGGACTTCTATAACTGCTGCAAGGATAACAATGCCAATCTTTTGATTGCCGGATTTACACAGGAATTTTATGAAAATAAGAAGAGTATGTCTCTCGAGGTAAGACCGGGGGAAGAAATATTCTATGTTGATAAGGAAAGCTTCAGGGAGAATGCACATAAATATCTCGGAAATACGCTTTTGGCTGTGCCATGGAATAAATTATATAAGACAAGCTATGTCCGGGAAAATAATATTTTGTTCCCTGAGATACTATGGGAAGATTTGCATTTCAACCTGGATATGATAATGGACATTGACAGGGTATATGTTTGTGATGTCGCGTATTATCATTATTTCAGGTCAAGACCGGAGTCGGAGACGGCAAAAGAATATGATGGCAATTTATTCTCAAAGAGAAAAGAACAGTTCAGGCATGTCCTCAAATTGTACAGATACTGGAATTTGAGAAAGCCGGAGATTACCGGTGAAGTATATGCATATTATGCGGAACGCCTGGTTCATTGCGTGCAGGAAATTGCCTGCGCATCAAGCATTACGACGGATGAAAAGAATGCGCGCATTGATGAGATACTAAGTGATAAGCTTAGCATCAAAGCATTAAAACTCCAGAAATCGAATTCTTTTATGTTGAGAATATGCATAATGGTATTGAAATCGGGAAGTATTGGATTATGCAAATTTATGGGACAGGCCATCGGCTTTGTAAAAAAATATTTTGGATTATTTTTCCAGAAAATGAAAACTACGGCTCAAAGGTAGTTGAGGAGTTTATATGAATGATGAAGAATTGAAGATTATTCAGAAGAAAGAACTTGACATACTTAAAGAAATTATTGCAGTATGTGAAAGACACAATATCACCTATTATGCAGCGGGAGGAACGCTTCTCGGAACCATCAGACACCAGGGCTTTATTCCGTGGGATGACGATATTGATATCGAAATAATCAGACCTGATTATAATAAGTTTATCAAATATGCAAAAAAAGAGCTTCCTTCCCACTTAAAGCTTGAGAACTGGAAGCTTGCTCCGGGAAAAAGCAAGGTGCCGTATCTCAAGGTGCTTGATACCACGACGGAAATCATGCAGAATTACGCATCAAAACCGGTATATACGAACCTGTATATCGATATTTTTCCGTTTGATGGAATGCCGGACCCTGACAGCATAACCGGCAAATTATATAAAATCAAATATCTGGCTTTGCGCGTGTTTAGGAATTACGCAGATATGGATAATATTCATATGCATAGAAAGAACAGACCTTTTATTGAGAGGGCACTTATCAAATTCGGAATGCTTACCCGGATTGACAGAATTCTGGATTTTGATAAAATAATGCGCAAATCAGAGGCGCAACTGTGCAAATATAATTTTCATAAGTCTTCATATTACATCAGCGGTTACGGAAATGCCAAGCTGAGGGAGATAATGCCTTCCTACTATTACGGAAAAGGGAAAAAATACAAATTTGAAGATATTATGATTAACGGTCCGGCTAAGCCTGAAAGAGTTCTAAAACAGCTTTATGGTGACTTTATGAAAATGCCGCCGGAGAATGAAAGAAATTTGCAGCATAATACAACTGTAATCAAACTTTAGGTTAAATTCAGGTTACAGTTAGGAATTTGGAGGCCTGATGAACGGTTTCAAGGGAAAAATACAGTCGCTGATACTTCTGTTCCTTGATTTGCTTAGCGTTATCGCGAGTTTTTTCAGTGTGGATAGTATTTCGACTCACATTTTGTATAAAAAATATGATTTGTCCGCAGATGTTGTTCTCAATCTGATGGGAACCATCGTGCTGGCTTATATTGTTGTATTTGTTTTCTTCAACATGAATGATAAGTTTATGAAGAGGGGAGCATTGGAAGAATTCTTGTACATTGTCAAGATGAACATTTTTTTCATGTTGGTGGTGACAATACTTCTCTTTGTGCAAAAAAATACGAGAATTCTTACCAGAGGCGGTTTTGCAGTAGAACTTGTTGTGGATGTTATTTTGATGTACGTGCTTCATATGATATACAAGGCGTCATTGAAACAGTGGATGAAGAGCAAGATTCACAAGCAATTCTGTTATATTGTGACGACGCGGGATAAGGCGGAAAAGATTGCAAAGACGGTTACGGAGGATAAGAATTTTGCCGGACATGTCTTTGGTATGTGCATTCTGGATGAGGAAATGAAGGGCGAGGTTATATCGGGTATCCCTGTTGTATCCAATCGTGATGACATGCTGTCTTATGCCAGCAGGGAAATAGTTGATATTGCATTTATCAACATTCCGAATGAGGAGAATGTAAATCTTAAGAGATATATTCATCAATTTGAAAAAATGGGAATTTCAGTCAACCTGACATTGCAGATGCTGGAGGGATTTGAGGGCTTTGATAAGCAGATTTCACTCTATGGCCCATATCCGGTTATCTCTTTTGATACCAAAAAATATGACGAAAATAAAATGTTTATCAAGCGTTGCTTTGATGTGTTCGGCTCACTTATCGGAATCGTGATAACACTTATTATCGGACTGGTTGTAGCGCCTCTCATTCTTATTGAGTCAAGGGGTCCGATTATATTCAAACAGAAAAGAGTCGGCACCAACGGACGATACTTTTACATTTATAAATTCAGGTCTATGTGCAGGGATGCGGAAAAGAAAAAGGAGGACCTGATGGAACAGAATGAGATGTCGGGGCAGATGTTTAAAATGTCCAACGATCCGCGTATTACAAAGATTGGTAAATTTATCAGAAAGACAAGCATTGACGAGCTTCCGCAGTTTTTTAATGTATTGAAGGGTGATATGAGTCTTGTGGGAACAAGACCGCCGACAGTTGATGAATTCAATAATTATTCTTTCCATCACAAGCGGAGACTCAGTATGAAGCCCGGTATTACCGGGTTGTGGCAGATTAGCGGCAGAAATGAAATTACGGATTTTGAGGAAGTTGTAAAGCTTGATTTGCAATACATCGACAACTGGTCACTGATTCTGGATATAAAAATAATACTTAAGACAATTTTGGTAGTATTTACCAGAAAAGGTTCAAGATAATAGTACAATCAACAGGGCATTTGTTCATTTGCGGACAGATGCCTTATTTTATGACAAAGATTTTATTACATAATATTTTTCACCATTATATTTTACCTGAATATAATATTAAAAAACTGTGGTGTTTTATGAGAATATGTGATTTGCGCAATAAGGAAGTAATCAATTCCTGCGATTGCAAGGTGCTGGGATATGTGGCGGATATCGACGTTGATTTGTACACCGGTAAGATTGATGCAATAATTGTTCCGGGACCGGTAAAACTTTTTGGGATGTTTGGAAGGGAAAATGAATATGTTATTCCGTATGAGTGCATCTGTAAGGTTGGACCGGATGTGATTCTGGTCAATGTATGTGAGGAAAAGGTGCTCTGCAAACTTTGACAATAGAAACTGTTTTATTGTATAATTATGTGGAATGTTTGTATGAAAGAGAGGTACTTAAAATGAGATGCCCATATTGCGGAGAAGAGAATACAAGAGTAATAGATTCAAGGCCGGCAGAGGACAATAATGCAATCAGGAGAAGACGAAACTGCGATGAATGCGGCAAGCGTTTTACTACATACGAAAAGGTGGAGACAGTACCCCTAATTGTAATAAAGAAGGATAATAACAGGGAACCCTATGACAGGTCAAAGATTCAGGACGGAATCATCAGGTCATGCCATAAACGTCCTGTTTCGGTAAATACAATCACGCAGATAGTGGATGAGATTGAGACGAAGATTTTCAATCTGGATGAGAAGGAAATTCCTACCACAATTATCGGTGAGCTGGTAATGGATAAACTTAAGGATATCGATGCGGTTGCATATGTCAGATTTGCATCCGTGTACAGGGAATTTAAGGATATCAATACATTTATGAATGAATTAAAGAAATTCCTTCAGTAGTTGGAAAAGAGGAAAACAATGGATGCAGGAACTAAACTTTGTTGTCTGATTGGAAATCCTGTGGGACATTCCATATCACCGCTTATTCACAATTCCATATCGGAAAAAATGGGAATCAACATGGTATATACGGCTTTTGCAGTTGAGTCTGATAATGTTGTTGAGGCAGTCAGGGGCGCATATGCTCTCGGAATTAACGGAATGAATGTTACCGTTCCCCACAAGGTGGCTGTTATGGAGGCTCTTTCGCAAATCGATGAACTGGCACAGAGAATTGGCGCGGTCAATACATTGGTGAGGGCGGAAGACGGCTTCAAGGGCTACAATACTGATATTATTGGTTTAATGAGACTGTTGGAGGATGCAGGAATAGAGATTAAAGGCAACAGCTTTATTATTTTGGGAGCCGGAGGAGCATCGAGAGCTATTGTATATCTGTGTGCATCCTGTGGAGCTGACAGAATATTTCTTCTCAACAGGAGCGTGGACAAGGCAAAACAGCTGGCGGAGGAGGTCAATTCATTTTTTCCGGACATTGTTGAGGCTTTGCCGTTGAAGGATTACGGTAGAATACCGAAGGGAAAATATCCTGTTATTCAGACCACCAGCGTGGGTCTTTATCCGAATTGCGACATCGCACCGGTGGAGAAAGATGATTTTTATGAGCTTGTATCGGAGGGAGTGGATATCATATGCAATCCTACCAATACCAAGTTTATGAAGCTTTGTGCCAAACATGGCGCAGAGGCTTACAATGGGCTTAAAATGCTTCTGTATCAGGGAGTTGCCGCATATGAACTCTGGAATAATGTCAAGGTGCCCCGGAATATATGTGATGAGGTCCTTACATTGATGGAAAAGGAAATGCAAAAAAATGGCTAATATTATTTTGATTGGATTTATGGGATGCGGAAAGTCCAGCATTGGAAGATTCATGAGTACAAAGGGCTACAAACTTATAGATACCGATAGTTATATTGAAGAGAGAGAAAACAGAAAGATAAAGGATATTTTTGAGACAGACGGTGAGGAATACTTCAGGGATTGCGAAACAGCGGTTCTTAAGGAAATTCTCGCAGATGGAAAGGATAATTATGTAATTGCAGTGGGAGGCGGACTTCCGATGAGGGAGGAAAACCGTCTGTTGCTTCATAAGCTGGGTAAGGTGGTATATCTTAAAGCTTCCGTGGCCAGCCTGATGTCCAGATTAAAAGGGGACTCAAAGAGGCCGCTTTTGCAAGGGAAATCCCTGGAGGAAAGAATCAGGGAGCTTATGAACCTTAGGGAGAGTACATACGAAAGTGTTTCTGATGTGATAGTTTCAACGGACGGAAGGTCTTTTGAACGAATCTACAGTATTATTGAACAAAAAATCCGATAGACGGACAGAATGGAGATATTATGAAAAAAATACTTGTTATCAACGGACCGAATCTCAATTTTCTCGGAATAAGGGAAAAAGCAATATACGGAAATGAAGATTACAATTATCTGGTTGATATGATTGAGAAATATGCCAAGGAAAAGAATTTCGAGGTGGAATGTTTTCAAAGCAATCACGAGGGCGGAATTATTGACAAGATTCAGGAGGCATATCTTAATGGTACTGACGGAATAGTTATCAATCCCGGCGCATATACACATTACAGTTATGCAATCAGGGATGCCCTGGCATCAGTTAATCCATGTCCAAAGGTTGAAATTCATATCTCGGATGTCAATTCAAGAGAGGAATTCAGGCATATTTCAGTTACCGAACCGGTGTGTGAAGGACAGGTGGTCGGCAAAGGATTAAAAGGATATCTTCTTGCCATAGATATGATTTTGGAGAATAAATATGATAAATAGTATTATGGAAAAAAATAATCTGGATGCAGTGATTGTATCAGATCCATATAATATGCGAAAACTCTCAGGCTTTTCAGGCGGTGAGGGTTTTGTGTATATTTCGGGGAAAAAATCAGTCATCATCACGGATTCAAGATATATTGAAGCTGCCGAGAAGGAAATGAATGAGGGTTTTGAACTTATCATGTGCGATGTGAACAGAACCCAGAGTGCCATACTCAAGGAACTTGCCGAACGTGACGGAGCAGGTGCAATCGGCTATGAAGACAGGCATCTTACCGTGGCTCAATTCAATGATTTAAAAATTAAATGTGGATTTAATAACCTAGTTCCACTGAAAAACAGCCTTACGGAGCTGAGAATAATCAAGACAGAAGAGGAAATTGAGAAACTGAGAATTGCGGAGTCCATTGGGGACAAAGCTTTTGAACATGTTCTTAATATTATCAGAGTGGGAATGACGGAGCTTGAGGTTGCGGCGGAAATTGAATATGCCATGAAGCTTAACGGGGCTGCATCCCTGAGCTTTGATACAATAGTGGCATCAGGGCCGAATTCTTCGCTGCCCCATGCAGTGCCGGGCAACAGGGTGATAAGCGAGGGCGATTTTGTGCTGATGGACTTTGGCTGCAAATATGACGGTTATTGTTCGGATATGACAAGAACCGTTGTTATGGGTAGCGCAAGCGACAAACAGATTGAAATATATAATACCGTGCTTAAGGCTCAGCTTGAAGCGATGAAGGTTATCAAATCAGGAGTGCCGGGAAGGGAGATTCACATGGCAGCTCTTGGCGTTATTGAGAAGGCCGGATACGGAAACTGCTTTGGACACGGACTTGGGCACAGCGTGGGAATGTATATTCATGAATCGCCAAGATTTTCCCTTGGAGAAAAGGAAAAAATATATGCCGGAACCATTGAAACCGTTGAACCGGGTATATACATTCCGGGATTTGGCGGCGTAAGAATTGAGGACATGATTGTGGTTACAGAGGATGGTTTTGAAAATCTTACCAAATCTCCAAAAGATTTATTGGAGATAAAATAAATATTTTAAAAGATTTATTTTAAATAAAAAAGGAATTTAAAAAGTTTTGCAGAATTATAAAGAGTAGGCAATTTGCTCAAGGATAAGAGGAAGTGCAGAATATGAATGTCAGACAGAGTCAGGAAGAGTGGGAAAAACAATATTTGAGTCCCTATGCGGCACTCAGTGTCAATTCTCAGGGAAGGGATACTATGGAGGCTCCTTGCGACCTCAGAACTGTATACCAGAGGGACAGGGACCGTATTTTACACTGCAAGTCATTCAGAAGACTTAAGCATAAGACACAGGTTTTTCTGGCGCCGGAAGGGGACCATTACAGAACCAGGCTTACCCACACTCTGGAGGTTTCACAAATCGGCAGAACCATCGCCAGAGCTTTGAGACTTAACGAGGATCTTACTGAGGCAATTGCTCTGGGACATGATATTGGGCATACGCCTTTTGGACATTGTGGTGAGAGGGTTTTGGACAGACTTTGTTCCACAGGCTTCAGACATTATGAGCAGAGCATCAGAGTGCTTGAGTTTCTCGAGAAGGATGGGGTGGGTCTCAATCTTACCAAGGAAGTCCGTGACGGTATTGTCAATCACAGAACTTCCGGGAAACCGTCGACCCTTGAGGGGAAAGTTATCAGACTTGCCGACAAAATAGCATATATCAACCATGATATCGATGATGCCATCAGGGGCGGCATCCTGTGCGAGGAGAACCTGCCTGCGGAATATACTGATATTCTGGGACATTCCACTAAGGAAAGACTCAATACCCTGATACATGACATCATTAAGGAAAGCATGGATAAACCGGATATAATTATGTCAAAGGATGTGGAGAATGCAATGTCAAAGCTTCGCAATTATATGTTTGACAGCGTGTATACCAATCCGATTGCAAAGAGCGAGGAGACGAAAGCAGACAAAATGCTTTCGGAGATGTATAAGTATTTTATTGAACACTATGAAGAGATTCCGGAATCCTTCAGGGAACTGGAAGAACAGCATGGCGAAGATGTTGAAAGAACGGTATGTGATTACATAGCAGGTATGAGTGACCAGTATGCAGTCAATATTTTCAAAAAAATATATATTCCCGTTTCGTGGAAAAATTAGAACTGAGAGGTTAGAGGCTTGTATATATCTGACGATATAGTTGAGGAGGTCAGAAGCCGCAATGACATAGTGGATGTTATCTCCTCATATGTAAAACTAGAAAAAAAAGGCGGTTCATATTTTGGACTGTGTCCTTTTCATAATGAAAAATCGGGCTCCTTCTCGGTAAGCCGCAGCAAGCAGATGTTTTACTGCTTTGGCTGTCAGGAGGGCGGTAATGTATTTTCTTTTCTTATGAAATACGAAGGTCTTAGTTTCACGGAGACGGTTAAATCTCTGGCGGACAGAGCGGGAGTTGATATTCCTGATTTTGAGATGAACAGTGAGGAAAAGAAAAGACAGGATCTGAAAAAGACACTGTATGAGATTAATACCATTGCCGCAAAATATTTTCATTCCTTTCTGGAATCGGAGCAGGGGGCAAAGGGCCTTGAATATTTTGACAAGCGCGAACTGGACAAACAGACGAGAACAAATTTTGGACTCGGAATGTCAGGAATGAAGAGCGACGGCTTGTACAGATATCTGAAGGGGCTTGGATATAACGATGATATTTTGAAGGAAACAGGACTTGTTACATATAAGGATGGCCATGTGTATGATTATTTTCGCAACAGGGTTATGTTTCCGATAATAAATATCAGCAACAAGGTTATCGGCTTTGGCGGTCGTGTCATGGGGGAGGGTGAACCTAAATACCTTAACACGAAGGAAACCGCTGTTTTTGACAAGGGACGAAATCTTTTCGGGCTTAATTTTGCCAAAAATGCAAAGACTAACAACATAATAATCTGCGAAGGATATATGGATGTTATCGCGATGCACAAGGCGGGATTTACCCAGGCGGTGGCATCCCTGGGAACGGCACTTACACCGCAGCAGGTGATGCTTATCAAGAGATTTGTCAAGGATGTCCTGATATGCTATGACAGCGACGGCCCCGGAGTCAAGGCGGCTGTTAAAGCGATAAATATGTGCAGGGAAGCCGGTCTCAGAAGCAAGGTAATCAATATGCAGCCTTACAAGGATGCGGATGAATTCATAAAAGCGATGGGGTGCGATGCATTCCGGGAGCGCATTGAAAATGCGGAAAACAGCTTTATGTTTGAGGTGAGGAAGATTTCTGAGGGATACAATCTTAAGGATCCTGATGAAAACATGGCTTTTTTTGCCGAAGTTGCAAAGAAAATTATTACCTTCAAGGAAGAGATTGAAAGGAATAATTATATAGAAGCAGTGGCTGGTGCATATAGGATTGACAAGGGTCAGTTAGCACGTCTGGTTGCAAAATATGCCTATTCAGGCGCCAACACTGAAAACGACACGGGTTCCTACAGGAAACCGGTGGTAAGGGATAAGGATGACGGAATAAAGAAGGCTCAGAGAATGCTGTTGACATGGATTTGCGAAGACCCGAATATATACCGTCTGATTAAACCACATATCTCAGTCGAGGATTTTACTGTTGATACATACCAAAAGGTGGCTGCAAAAATATTTGCACAGATTGAGAGCGACAGTTTCAGCCCGGCCCGGATACTGAATGATTTTGAGTCCGAGGAGGAACAAAATCTGGTGGTTGCTATTCTCAATACCAATGTTATCGACGAGGAAGCCGGACAAAAGGACAGGGAAAAGGCCCTGAACGAAGCAGTTGTTATGATAAAGCGGAATAGTCTGGATAACAAAAGCAGAAATGCGACTGATATCACAGTATTGCAAAAAGTAATTGAGGAACAAAGAGAATTAACAAAACTACATATATCTCTTACACAGAGGAAACAATGACACAAGAATGGAAGGATGGGCATTTGATAATGGACGAAATGCAATTGCAAGAAAAATTTACTGAGAAACTTAAGGAACTCCTGGAAATCGCCAAGAAAAAGAAAAATGTTCTTGAATATCAGGAGATAACGGAGCATTTTGCAGATATGGAGCTTGATGCGGACAAAATGGAAAAAGTGTTGGAGTTCCTTGAAGCAAACAATATTGATACATTGAAAACCAATGACGTGGATGTTGATGATGAGCCGGATGAGGACATTATTATTGATGAGGAAGAAGAAATTGATATGGAAAATATCGACCTCTCCGTTCCTGACGGCGTGAGCATTGAGGACCCTGTAAGAATGTACCTTAAGGAAATCGGTAAGGTACAGCTCCTTTCTGCAGAGGAAGAAATTGAACTTGCAAAAAGAATGGAACTGGGTGATGAAGCGGCTAAAAAGAAACTTGCCGAAGCCAATCTGCGTCTGGTTGTAAGTATAGCAAAGAGATATGTTGGAAGAGGAATGCTTTTCCTTGATCTTATTCAGGAAGGTAATCTCGGCCTGATTAAGGCAGTTGAAAAATTCGATTACAGAAAGGGTTACAAATTTTCAACATATGCAACCTGGTGGATAAGACAGGCTATCACAAGAGCCATTGCTGATCAGGCGAGAACCATCAGAATTCCGGTGCATATGGTTGAAACCATCAATAAGCTTATCAGAGTGTCGAGACAGCTTCTTCAGGAGTTGGGACGCGAACCATCACCACAGGAGATTTCCGAAGAGATGGACATGCCTGTCGAGAGAGTAAGAGAAATCCTCAAAATCTCACAGGAACCTGTTTCCCTTGAAACTCCTATCGGTGAGGAAGAGGACAGCCATCTTGGAGATTTCATTCAGGATGAGCAGGTTCCCGTACCTGCTGATGCTGCTGCGTTTACCCTGTTAAAAGAACAGCTTTCAAAGGTTCTTTCAACACTTACCGACAGGGAGCAGAAGGTTCTCAAACTCAGATTTGGTCTTGAGGACGGAAAGTCAAGAACTCTCGAAGAGGTCGGCAAGGAATTCAATGTAACTCGTGAACGTATCAGACAGATTGAGGCTAAGGCACTCAGAAAACTCAGACATCCAAGCAGAAGCCGCATTCTCAGGGATTATCTGGATTAATGAAGATATCAAAAAGATTACAGACCGTAGCAGAGCTTGTACCGGAGGGTATGACCGTTGCTGATATTGGAACGGACCATGGATATGTTCCTATATATCTTGCACATAAGGGACGTTCTCCGCACATAATTGCTATGGATATCAACAAGGGACCGCTACAAAAAGCAATAAATAATATTGTTGAAAACAATGTGTCACATATTGTGTCTGCCAGACTTTCAAATGGCCTCGAAATGATGAAGGAGGGCGAAGCACAATGCATAATCATTGCAGGTATGGGCGGACCACTTATAAATTCGATTATTAAATCAGGAATTAATATTGCACATTCCGCTGAAAAACTGATTCTTTCACCGCAGTCGGAGGTTGACAAGACCCGTTCTTTTCTTATTGATGAGGGCTTCTTCATTGAAAATGAGACAATGGTTGCGGAGGACGGTAAATTCTATTTTATTATGGAAGTCAGAAACGGAAAGAGCCCGGATTATTCAGAGTCAGAGTTGGAATTCGGCAAATATCTGATTGAACGCAGGGATATGGTTATGAAGTCTTTTCTTCTAAGGGAGAAGGAACTTTGTGACAGAATTATGACTGCACTGATAATGACCGGCCGGACGGATTCAGCAAGATATGCGGAAGTGACGAAACGGATAAATATGATAAGCGAGGGATTGTCGGCATATGATAATTAGAGATTTGGTAACGGAACTTGAAAAGTTTTCATCGCCTCAGCTCGCCTGCACCTGGGACAATGTGGGTCTGCATATCGGCGATTACGATGCGGAGGTAAAAAAAATCCTCATAACGGTGGATGTGGATGACAAAGCGGTGGAGACTGCCATATCACAAAATGTGGATTTGATAATATCCCATCATCCTTTTTTCTTTAGAAATGTAAAAAAACTTAATTCGGATTCTTTTCTGGGTAAAAGAAGTATGGCGCTTATGTCTGCAAACATTTCTGTATATTGCATGCATACAAATTTTGACTGTTCGCATATGGGTGGAGCTGCGGCGGACAGAATCGGACTGACCGATACGGAGACTCTGGAAATAACGGATACGGATTACGGATTTGGAAGCATAGGAAATCTGCCTCACGAGATGTCGGTGCGTGAATTGTGTGAATTGGTAAAAAGAAAATTCGGACTTGAGAAAGTGGTACTTTTCGGGAATGCGGATGACAGGGTTACGAGGGTTGCCGTTATGCCGGGCTCGGGCAAGGAGGAAATAGAACTTGCTTTCCAAAAAGGAGCCAAGGCCATTGTCACAGGTGATGTATCCTATCATTTTGGTATTGATGGAGTGGCAATGGGTATCAATGTTATTGATGCGGGACATTACGGAGTGGAACATATTTTTATCAATGTACTTAAGGATTACCTGGAGAGTAATCTTAGCGGGATTGAAGTGGTTACAATGCCTGTTTTTAATCCGCAACAATATATTTAATCAAGAATTAATTTTTGAAGGGAGCTTTGCTTATGGGAAAAATATCGTTGGAACAGCTTGCAAAAGAAAGTCAGGCTGAATATAAATACCAGATTGTTCTTGCAAAGGTGGGGAACAAACTGAGGGAACTTACAGGCGAGGTTGAGGAAGGCACCAAGGTGGAATTTATCACAACTGCGGATGCGGACGGAATGCTGACCTACAAGAGAAGTGCAACGCTCATTATGCTTAAGGCACTTTATGACGTTATTCCACGGGAAAGCCTTGAGAGAGTCAAGGTGGAATTTTCCCTTAGCAAGGGATATTATTGCACAATCAAAGGCGATGTGGAAATCAATGATATGTTCCTCAAAATTCTCAAAGAGCGTATGATGGAAATTGTTGATGCGAATATGCCGATTAACAAGAAAAAAATGAAAGTGGATGATGCCATTGCCCAGTTTGCAAGGCATGGAATGCACGATAAGGAAAAACTTTTCAGATACAGAATCGGCAGCGAAGTAAATGTATATATGCTGGACGGGTATGAGGATTATTATTATGGTTATATGACTCCTACAACGGGATATATTAAATATTTTGATTTGTATGCCTATGATGAGGGGTTTGCTATTCAGTTCCCTTCGACGGCAGAGCCGGATGTGGTCCCTGAATTCAAGCCGCAGCACAAGATATTCAATGTGCTTAAGGATTCCTCAAAATGGAGTGAAATACTCGGCGTTGAGACGGTTGGAGATTTGAATGAGGTTATAACATCCGGAGGTATCAACGAGCTTATTCTTGTTCAGGAAGCCCTTCAGGAGAAAAAACTGGCTGATATTGCTTCACAGATAGCAAATGACAGAAGCAAGAAATTTGTAATGATGGCAGGTCCTTCCTCATCAGGAAAGACTACCACCTCCTTCAGACTGGCTATCCAGTTAAGGGCACAGGGGCTTAAACCTCATCAGCTTTCACTGGACAATTATTTTGTCAACAGGGAGGATACTCCGAAGGATGAATTTGGCAATTACAATTTTGAATGTCTGGAGGCGCTTGATGTTGAGCAGTTCAACAAGGATATGACGGATCTGCTCAATGGAAAAACAGTTGAAATCCCAAGCTTCAATTTCAAGCTGGGAAGAAGAGAATATAATGGAAATTATATGACTCTGGGTGAGAATGATATTCTTGTCATCGAGGGTATTCACGGCCTCAATGACAAATTATCCTATACACTTCCGAAAGAAAGTAAATTCAAAATATATCTGAGTGCTTTAACGCAGCTTAGCATTGATGAGCATAACAGGATTCCTACAACTGACGGACGCCTTCTCAGAAGAATGGTAAGAGATGCAAGAACAAGGGGGACGTCGGCTAAGAAAACGATTTCAATGTGGTATTCAGTGAGAAAGGGCGAAGAAAAATATATTTTCCCATTCCAGGAAGAAGCAGATGCAATGTTTAATTCAGCGCTGATATACGAGCTGGCTGTAATAAAACAGTATGCGGAACCACTACTGTTTGGAATCAAACCTGAGGATCCTGAATATTCGGAAGCAAAGAGGCTTCTCAAGTTCTTGGATTATTTTCTGGGAATCAGCAGCGAAGATCTGCCAAAGAATTCCATTGTCAGAGAATTTGTGGGCGGAAGCTGTTTTAATGTTTAAATGATAAATTCGAGTGAACCGGATGGTCGCGGCTCTGATATCAGAGGTGAGGAAAGTCCGGGCTTCATAGGGCAGGATGCCGGATAACGTCCGGTGGAGGTGACTCCAAGGCCAGTGCAACAGAAATATACCGCCGGCTTAGGCCGGTAAGGGTGGAAGGGCAGTGTAAGAGACTACCGCTTCCGTGGTAACACGGGAGGCATATGTAAACCCCATCCGAAGCAAGACCAAAACGAAGCGATTACGTGGCCCGCCAGCTTCAGGTAGGTTGCTTGAGCCTGCCGGTAACGGCAGGACTAGATAGATGACCATTCAAGACATAACCCGGCTTACAGGTTCACTCGTTTTTTATATGTATGTGGGATTGGGAAAAATATATACTGTGGAGGATGATATGACTATCAATGATATCAAAAAAATTGTGGCACAGATGACAATTGAAGAGAAGGCTGCGCTTTGTTCCGGGCGAGAATTCTGGCATACCAAAAAGGTGGACAGGCTGGATGTACCCGAAATGATGGTTTCGGACGGTCCTCACGGACTCCGCAAACAGAATACTGCAGGCGATAATCTGGGAATCAATGACAGTATTAAAGCTGTATGTTTTCCGGCAGGCTGCGCCGCCGCAACATCTTTCAACAGAAATCTTATGTACAGGATGGGACAGACCATTGGACTTGAATGTCAGTCAGAAAATGTGGGTGTGATTCTCGGCCCCGCAGTTAATATAAAGCGTTCTCCTCTTTGCGGAAGAAATTTTGAGTACTATTCGGAGGACCCTTATGTGGCATCGGAGATTGCCACAGCATTTATCAAGGGTGTGCAGAGTGAGAATGTCGGAACAAGTATAAAGCATTTTGCGGCAAACTGTCAGGAGACAAGACGAATGAGCGTTGACGAAAAAATCGGTGAACAGGCGCTCAATGAGATATATCTTGAGGCATTCAGAAATGCCGTTATTAATGCAAAACCATGGACTGTAATGAGTTCATACAATAAGGTTAACGGCGGATATGTCGGAGAAAATTACAGTCTGCTAACGGAAACTCTCCGCAATAAATGGAACTTTGACGGTTTTGTAATGAGTGACTGGGGCGCAGTGGCTGATCGTGTTGCAAGTCTTAAGGCCGGCCTTGATCTGGAAATGCCTGAGTCGGGCACTGAAAGGACCAATGTCATTATTGAAGCAGTCAAGAATGGCGAACTGCCGGAGGAAACAGTGGACCTCGCAGTGACAAGAATTCTTGGTATTGTGTACAGATATCAGGAAAACCGTAACAATAATATTCAGGTTAATTTTGATGCAGACCATGATGTCTCAGGTCAGATTGCGGAGGAGACCATTGTACTTCTGAAAAATGATAACAGGATACTTCCGCTTTCGGAGGGGACAGGGGTGGCATTTATCGGAAAATATGCCCAAAAACCTCGTTTTCAGGGTGGCGGCAGTTCACATATAAATTGCATAAAGGTTACATCTGCATTGGATGCGGCACAGGAATTGGGAATCAAAGGCATTGAATATGCGCAGGGATATGATGATGTTGCCGATGTCATCGATGAAAACCTTGAAAAAGAAGCTGTAGCACTTGCTGCAAAATCGGAGGTTGCCGTCATTTTTGCAGGTCTGCCGGATGCATTTGAATCAGAAGGATTTGACAGAGTGCATATGCGTATGCCAAACTGCCAGAACCATCTTATCGAAGAAGTATGTAAGGTATGTAAAAAGGTAGTTGTGGTTCTTCACAATGGTTCGCCGGTGGAAATGCCATGGGCAGACTCTGTTGACGGAATTATCGAATCATATCTTGGCGGAGAGGCAGTGGGAAGAGCACAGTGCAGGATTTTGTACGGACTGGTGAATCCGAGTGCAAGACTTGCGGAAACTATTCCGTATAAGCTGGAGGACAATCCTGCATATCTTACAGGATTTGGACAGGGTGACAGCGTTGATTTTGCAGAAGGAATCTTTGTCGGTTACAGATATTACGATAAAAAGAAGATGCCGGTAAGATTTCCGTTTGGACATGGCCTGTCATATACGGAATTTGAATATTCAAATCTTATCGTGGACAAAAAGGTGCTTGACGACACCATGACGCTCAGTGTTAAGGTGGATGTCACAAATGTCGGCAGTATGGCCGGAAAAGAAGTTGTTCAGCTCTATGTGGGCGACTGTGAAAGCACCAAATTAAGACCTGTCAAGGAATTGCGCAAATTTGATAAAATATACCTTGAAACCGGAGAAACAAAAACAGTGGAATTTGAGCTTTCCAAGAGGGATTTTGCGTATTATGAGACGCAAATCGGCGACTGGTATGTGGAGAGCGGACTTTTCAAAATAATGATCGGAAAATCTGTGAATGAAATCCTGCTTTCAGAAATGGTTGAGGTAAACTCTACGGTTGAACTTCCAATCAGATATACGCTGGATTCCACCTTTGGAGACATTATGAAGAATCCGAAAGCAAAGCCTTATGCGTTAAAGTACCGTGAAGCATACTATGCGGGCGCATTGGGAACTCAGGGTGAGGCTTCTGCAGAGGCAATCTCACAGGAGATGAATGAAGCCGTATTTGAGTTTATGCCGGTTCATTCAATCCTCAGTTTTGCATCGCAGGGCATCACGCTTAAGAGCCTGCAGGAATTTGTGGATACAATTAATCAACTATAATAGTGACAACAGTGGGATTCGCAATGCGAATCCCGTAAAATAATAAGCTGTAAAGACTTCTGCCCCGGGAAGCCGGTTTTAGAAATTTTTACAGCTTGTTTATGTTTATTAAATTTAAATTTAATATTTGGATTCGCAGTACATGCACCTGTATATATGGTCTTTTTTGTCGGTTAAGAGGAAAACATGGTCAAGTTCCTGCTCAATCTGTGTAATGCATCTTGGGTTCTTACATTTGATTACATTGGTAACTTTATTAGGGAGGTCCAGTATTTTTTTCTCGATAATCATTCCGTCTTTGATGATGTTAATGGTTATCTCGTTGTCGATAAATCCGAGAATATCCAAATCTACAAGGTCGAGACCACCGTCTATTTTGATAATGTCTTTTTTGCCCATCTTATTGCTTTTGGCATTCTTGATGATAGCCACGCAGCAATCAAGCTTTCCGAGACCAAGATATTTATAAATATCCATGCTTTTTCCTGCTTTGATATGGTCGATAACAAATCCGTTCTCTAATTTTCCTACATTCAACATGGTACATCCACCTCCAGCAATGTCATAATAAGAGCCATTCTGACATAAACTCCGAATTGAGCCTGTTTGAAATAGCAGGCACGTTCATCTTCATCCACTTCTACAGATATCTCGTTGACTCTTGGCAACGGATGCAGGACTATCATGTCTTTTTTTGCTAATTCCATCTTGGCGTTATCCAATATGTAGTAACCCTTCATTCTAAGATATTCTTCTTCGCTGAAGAAACGTTCCTTCTGAACCCTTGTCATATAGAGAATGTCAAGCTCGGGCATGGCATCCTCAAGTCTTTCCATTTCGACAAATTCATGGTTACCTGCATTGATTATTGATTCTCTTATGTAATCCGGAATCCGGAGTTCTTTTGGTGAGATTAATACAAATTTGATATTGTTATATCGTAATAAGGATTCGATAAGCGAATGTACTGTTCTTCCGAACTTGAGATCTCCGCACAAACCGATGGTCAGATTGTCAAAGCCGCCCTTGAGGGAACGGATTGTGAGCAAATCGGTGAGAGTCTGTGTTGGATGCTGATGTCCTCCGTCACCGGCATTGATAACCGGAATGGAAGAGTGTAATGAGGCCACAAGAGGAGCACCTTCTTTGGGATGTCTCATGGCGCATATATCTGCATAACAGGAAATTACGCGAATTGTATCTGCAACGCTTTCTCCCTTGGCTGCCGAGCTGGAATCGGCGGATGAAAAGCCGAGAACGGAACCGCCAAGATTAAGCATTGCCGCTTCAAAACTCAGCCTTGTTCTGGTGCTTGGCTCATAGAAGAGAGTTGCAAGTTTTTTCTTATTACAGCACTCTGAATATTTGTCAGGGTCGGCCGCAATATCTGTTGCTAAATCAAGTAATTTGTCCAATTCATCGGTAGATAAATCAAGCGGACTTAATAAATGTCTCATTGTGAACCTCCAATGTACCGTTGTGCCAGCATGAGGATTATCGGACCTCGATATGGCATTTTTTCTATTTTATAACACACAGGTTTTCAATTCAATAGAAAAATATGCAATTTGCTAAAAAATACATAGAATTTTCACAAAAGTTTTATATATAACATATTGACACCGAAATATTCCAAATATAGAATGAAAATGTAGTAAAAAGAGATTTAGGAGGATCGAAAATGAGTAAAATCATTAAAAGAACTTTAGCATTACTCCTTGTAAGTGCAATGGTATTATGTGCATTTACAGGATGTTCAAAAAAATCATCAGGCAAAGACGACGATGATTCATCAGGAAAAATGTTTTCATCCCTGGGTTCAATTATGGAAAGCGGTAAATATACTGCTGAACTGGATGCCGATATCGTGAATGATGGCACAAGCCAGAAATTTTCAATGTCAATCCAGGTGGACGGAAACAAGGCATCAGTCGGTTTGTCACTTAATGTAGGCGGAATGGATATGTCCATCCCTGAGCTTATGGTATGTGATGAGGAAGCCGCTTATATTAATATCGGAGGAATATTTGACAAGGTTGCATCATTCCTTGCAATGATGGGAATCGATAAGGCACAGCTTGGAATTACCAAGGACTGGGTTAAATTTGCAAATACAGAAACAGCGGATGTTACATCCTCAACAGCTACATTAGGTTCTTCACTTGAAGGAATCTTCGACGGAGCATTTGATGATGTTGTTGAAGAAAAAGGAAGAACAAAGACAATCAGCATTACATCAGGAGAGGATGTTAAGAAGCTTGCAAAGAGCCTTGCAAAAGTACTTACGGATAACAAGGATAAGATTGTAAAAGAAGTATATGCAATAGTATCAGGACTTAATGCAGATGAAATTAAGGACAAACTCAACGGGAATATGTCAGATGACCAGCTTGCAAAGGTTGATCAGGTTCTTGACAATATGTCAGAAGCAAAGATTTCAGAAGCTATTGATGAAATGACAGAAGGATTAAATTCATATGACGGATCTGATTTCGAGGGAAGTTATATATTCAGTGTAACTGACGGTAGCGATGAATTTGAGCTTTCTGCAAAGGTTGAGCCTTCAGACGATGAAAGCGTTAATGCAAAGCTTTCAGTTGAAGAGGGATGCGAAGATATCTCAATTCCTTCAGATGATGAGGTTATGGATGAGAAGAGCCTTGAAGAAGCAATGGAGAAGCTTTCTTCAATGGGCATGGGAATGAGCGGAGCTTTTGGCGGTCTTAACGGCGGAATCAATGCAACAGAAGCTTTTGGCAGCATGCTTAACGGTGTAGAATATTAATATTTTTCTCAACTGAATAATTAAAGTTTTATCGGTCATACTATTTACGTATTAATCACAACCAAGTGAAAGGAAGGTAAATAATATGACCGATTTGTTATGTTCTGTAAAAAACTGTTCTTATAACGCTGATAATATGTGTTGTAAGGGAAATATCAGAGTGGACGGCAAGGGGGCCAGAAACTCCTGCGATACCAAATGCGCATCATTTGTGAACTGTAATAATCCTGAGAACTGCGGATGTCATAACTCCACAATGTCTCCCGAGAAAAAGATTGAGGTAAAATGTGAGGCAGTAAATTGTGTATATAATGATAATATGAATTGTACTGCTGCGCATATTAATGTCGCAAAATCAAAGACTACTTCTCACGGAGAAACAGAATGTGCAACATTTAAAATGTAACGACTGCGACAGCATTTGGAAAATCCGGATGCTGTCAATTTTTTTTGGCACAGGTAAAATACATATGGCAATAGAAAAGACTTGCAAAATAATCATTTTACTGTACAATTAGATTTGGAAAAGATTGTGTATAGGAAGGTAAAACAAAATGATTTGTGCAAATAATGTAACATTAAGAATTGGGAAAAAGGCACTTTTCGAGGATGTTAATATTAAGTTCACACCCGGAAACTGCTATGGACTTATCGGTGCCAACGGTGCGGGTAAATCCACCTTTTTAAAAATATTATCAGGACAGCTGGAGCCAAGTAAGGGTGATGTTACCATGTCTCCGGGGGAGAGGCTTTCTTTCCTGGAACAGGACCACTTTAAATATGATGCATATACCGTTATGGATACCGTTATCATGGGTAATGAGCGTCTGTATCAGATTATGAAGGAAAAAGATGCGATTTATGCCAAGGAGGATTTTACGGAGGAAGACGGGATAAAGGCAAGTGAGCTTGAGGGCGAATTTGCTGAGCTTAACGGCTGGGAAGCGGAGTCGGATGCGGCACAGCTCCTCAACGGACTTGGAATTGATACGGAATTCCACTATAAAATGATGAGTGAATTGATGGGTAGCCAGAAGGTTAAGGTTCTTCTTGCGAAGGCACTTTTCGGTAATCCTGATATTCTTTTACTGGATGAGCCTACCAACCACCTTGACCTGGATGCCATTGCATGGCTTGAGGATTTCCTTATTGACTTTGAAAATACGGTAATCGTGGTATCCCATGACAGATATTTCCTTAATAAAGTATGCACACAGATTGCCGATATCGACTACGCGAAGATTCAGCTCTATGCCGGAAACTATGATTTCTGGTATGAATCAAGCCAGTTAATGATTAAACAGATGAAGGAAGCCAATAAAAAGAAAGAGGAGAAAATCAAAGAACTTCAGGAATTTATCCAGAGATTCTCTGCCAATGCTTCCAAATCAAAACAGGCAACTTCAAGAAAAAGAGCACTTGAGAAAATTGAGCTTGATGACATTCGTCCCTCAAGCAGAAAATATCCATATATTGATTTCAGACCTTTCAGAGAGATTGGTAATGAGGTGCTTTCAGTTGAAGGTCTTACAAAGACAATTGATGGCGTAAAGGTGCTTGATGATGTATCATTTATCATTAATCATGATGACAAGGTTGCATTTGTCGGAGCTGATGAATTTGCGAAGACAACTCTCTTTAAGATTCTTACAGGGGAAATGGAGCCTGATTCAGGTACCTTTAAATGGGGTATTACAACATCACAGGCGTATTTTCCTAAGGACAGTACTGCAGAATTTGACTGCGAGGATACAATCACTGACTGGCTTATGCAGTATTCAACGGAAAAGGATGTTACCTATGTCAGAGGATTCCTCGGCAGAATGCTTTTTGCCGGAGAAGACGGCGTGAAGAAGGTAAAAGTATTGTCCGGAGGCGAAAAGGTCAGATGCCTTCTCTCCAAAATGATGATAATGGGTTCAAATGTTCTTATTCTTGATGAGCCTACGGACCATCTTGATATGGAATCAATTACTGCGCTTAACAATGGATTAATCAAATTCCCGGGCGTTGCTCTTTTTGCATGCCGTGACCATCAGTTTGTCCAGACAACGGCTAACAGAATTATGGAATTTGTTAATGGTAAGCTTATCGATAAGATTACAACCTATGATGAATACCTTGCCAGCGACGAAATGGCCAGAAAGAGACAAGTATATAACGCATTTGGCGAGGAACAATAATGACTGCTACGTATAAAATTGGCGGAGACGGTATTCCGGGAATGAAGATTTTTTATGCATATTCCCATGAGATGGGTGTTTCGGGAAAAGGCACGGAATATTGTTTTACGGTATTTTCAAAAAGCTCATATCTCAAGATTCATTTGTACAGCGATGACGAGTGTAAGAAAGCCACAACAATTGAACTGGATGAGTCCTTCAAAAGAGGCTCTGTATTTGCAGTCAGGGTTGTAGGTGTTGAACTTGCAGGTCTCAAATATCTCTTTGAAGATGAAAACGGCATTTTTTGTGACCCTTATACCAAAAAATGTTTTCAGAGAGAGGGCGTTTGCGGCGATGAATATGTGGGAATCATTGTTGAGGATACAACACAGGATGATTACTGTCCGAGACCAATGATACCTGCCAATGAGCTCGTTATGTACAAAATACATGTAAAGGGCTTCACTAAGGACAGATTTTCAAAGGTAAAAAATAAGGGAACATACAGGGGCGTTGTGGAAAAAATCCCATATCTTGTTGATTTGGGAATTAATGCGATTGAACTTATGCCTGCATATGAATTCTATGATAACGGAATAATGAAAAATTATTGGGGATATGCTGAGGGTCTGTATTTTACGCCTAAAACAGCATATTGTGCCACGAAGGACTGCATAGCCGAGTTTTCGGAAATGGTGCAGGAACTTCATAAAAACAATATAGATGTGTACATGGAATTCTTTTTCCCTGAGAAAATAATGACTTCCACAATCGTGCAATGCTTGAGATACTGGCATGAATTCTATCATATTGATGGTTTTCATGTGATTTGCGATGGCGATAAAGCGGAACAGATTTCGGGTGATTTTTTTCTTACCGATGCCCGTCTGTTCAGGTCTAATTGGAATGCGCGCGAGGACAGGGGCAACCTTGTTGAATACAATGACGGATTCCTTGAGGTTGCACGCCATATGCTCAAGGGTGATGAGGATATGCTTTCAAAATTCCTCTATGCAATGCGTAAAAACCCGGCGCAGGGAGGTGTTGTAAATTACATTGCCAACAACAACGGTTTTACTCTCAACGATGTGTTTTCTTATGACAGAAAACATAATGAAGAAAACGGTGAGGGCAACAGGGACGGCGTGGATTACAATTTAAGCTGGAATTGCGGAGTTGAGGGTGTGACCAAGAAAAAGAAGATTAACGAGCTTCGTAATCTTCTGGCACAGAATGCAATGGTTATGCTTATGACGGCACAGGGAATACCTTTGATATATTCCGGGGATGAATTCCTTAACAGCCAGAACGGCAATAATAATGCTTATTGTCAGGATAATGAAACCGGCTGGGTGAACTGGAATCAGCTTAACAGAAATATAAAATTTCATGATTTTGTAAAAAAGATGATTGCTTTCAGAAAGGCACACGGAGCACTCCATATGACCAATGAACCATATCTTATGGATTACAAATATGTCGGTCAGCCGGATGTGTCCTACCACAGCAGCAAGGCATGGTATCCTGACCTTGAAAATTATAACAGGCATGTCGGAATTCTCACATGCGGAATCTACAATGATGAGGACGAGGATGTATATGTTGTTTTCAACATGCATTGGGAACCGCATGAACTTGCACTGCCGGGAATACGTGGCAAATACTGGGAGGTATATCTGTCCACCGGAAAGATGCCAGCCAATCCGGAAAGCACGGACAAATGCATAGAAGTTGATGCGAGAACGGCGGTTGTTCTTCTGTGCAAAAAAAATAGTTGAAATATGAAGCGTATTCATATAAAATGATTAAAGATATATTCTAAGGAGGTATACTACACATGGTAGTAAACGCAGGTAGTTTTAAGAACGGCATTACAATTGAAATGGATAACGGCATTTGGCAGATCGTTGAATTCCAGCACGTTAAACCGGGAAAAGGATCACCATTTGTAAGAGCTAAATTAAAAAATGTTAAGACAGGAAGTGTTATCGAGACTTCTTTTAACCCAACAGAGAAATTTGATCTTGCTCATATTGACAAGACAAAATATTCTTACCTTTACAGGGACGGAGATATGTATGTATTCATGAACCTTGAGACATACGATCAGATTCCTCTTTCACCGGATCAGGTTGGGGATGCAATGAAATTTGTCAAAGAAAATGATGAGTGTATGATTTGCTCATGCAACGGAGACATTATTTCTATCGAACCACCTATGTTTGTTGAGCTTGAGGTTACAGAGACAGAACCGGGTGTTAAGGGAGATACGGCTACAGGTGCTACAAAGCCTGCTACGGTTGAGACCGGAGCACAGGTTAAGGTACCTCTTTTCGTTAACCAGGGTGACAAAATTAAAATTGATACAAGAACAGGTGAATACCTTTCAAGAGTATAATTTTGCATAGTACCGATTGCTGTAAATGATATTGGTGTAAAATATGTTGGAAAAGCATCAGCATATAAAGGAATTAAAGTCATAAAATAATTCTGCATTTTATGTCATAAATTGCCTATTGGAATCATAGTATTTCAATAGGCTTTTTTATGGTAATAAGCGTTTGTCTGTGATATAATTCACCGGTAAGTACAATCCTTTGCCTGCCGGGGCTGTTATATTGCCCGGAAAGGATTATTATGAATTACATAGAATTTACTGATTATATCAGAACTGCTGTTGATGAGGCCGTGGTGGGGGACCACCGGGTTGAAATTAAAAAAGTTGTTAAGAATAATAACTGTGAGAGAATGGCTGTTGTTATCAGCCGTGAGGGAAAGTGTGTGGCCCCCACAATTTATCTCGAAGAATTTTATGATAAATACAGAATGGGAATATCCCTTGATATTATCATCAATGAGATTATTGAGATTGATATTAATAATTCCGACAAGTTAGATATTGATGTAGCTCAGATTATGAATTTTGAAAGTATGAGGGAGCGCATCAGGTGCAGAATTGTCAATTATGAATCCAACAGCACAGTACTTAACGATGTTCCTTACAGAACGGAGATGGATCTTGCCATCGAATACTATATTAATATTAATGACAATGAATTTGAAGCCATGACCACCCTGATTCATAACAGATGTATGGAACATTGGGGAATCAATGAGGATGAACTGTTTGAGATTGCATGGAACAATACGGTTAGGGACGGGACTTTGATTATTCCGATAGAGCAGCTGGTGCTTAATGAGGATTTGGACATCAATTCCAAGATGTATGTTGTCACCAATCAGAGAAAACTGTATGGGGCGATTCATGGTTTTTTACCTGATACTCTTGAGAAATTGGAAGAAATGTTTGGCGATTTCTATATTTTGCCCAGCAGCGTGCATGAAGTTATTGTATTGGCAGCAGATGTGGTGGAAGACGAAGAGTATATTGTAAATATGGTAAAAGATGTAAATGAAACCCAGCTGACATGCGAAGAAATTTTATCAAATAATGTGTACAAGTATGAAAAGTCGGGCAAGTCACTGCATATGGTTAATAAAATAAAGTTTGCTACTCAGTAGGACTAATTAATTAAGTTGCATTGATATTTTACAAAAAAATATTGCGTAAAACAGCTGTTTTGGTTATAATTCTTAAGTGAAAGATTAATTTAGGAGGATTTATGCTATGTCATATGTAGATGAAGTCTTAGATTTAGTTATTTCTAAGAATCCGGCTCAGCCTGAATTTCACCAGGCAGTAAAAGAAGTATTAGAATCACTTCGTGTTGTTATCGAGGCAAATGAGGAAGAGTATCGTAAGAATGCTTTACTTGAAAGACTTACAACACCGGAGAGAATCGTTATGTTCCGTGTACCTTGGGTAGATGACAAGGGACAGGTTCAGGTTAACAATGGTTTCAGAGTACAGTTCAACAGTGCAATCGGACCATACAAGGGAGGATTACGTTTCCATCCATCAGTTAACCTTGGTATTATCAAATTCTTAGGTTTTGAACAGATTTTCAAGAACTCATTAACAGGACTTCCAATCGGCGGAGGTAAGGGTGGTTCTGATTTCGATCCAAAGGGAAAATCAGACAGAGAAGTTATGGCTTTCTGCCAGAGCTTTATGACAGAGCTTTGCAAGCACATTGGTGCTGATACAGACGTTCCTGCCGGAGATATCGGTGTTGGCGGACGTGAAATTGGATTTATGTACGGACAGTACAAGAGAATCCGCAATCTTTATGAAGGAGTTCTTACAGGTAAGGGTCTTACATACGGTGGTTCACTTGCAAGAACACAGGCTACCGGATATGGTCTTCTCTATCTTGTTGAAGAGATGTTAAAATGTAACGGTAAAGACATTGCAGGTAAGACAGTTGCAGTTTCAGGTTCAGGAAATGTTGCTATCTATGCTATCGAGAAAGCACAGCAGCTGGGTGCAAAACCTGTTACATGTTCGGATTCAACAGGATGGGTATATGATCCTGAAGGAATCGATGTTGCACTTCTCAAAGAAGTTAAGGAAGTTAAGAGAGCACGTCTTACAGAATATGCTGCTGCAAGACCATCAGCTCAGTATCATGATAAAGCTACAGAAGGAACTAACCAGTGGTCAGTTAAGGTTGATATCGCTCTTCCATGTGCAACTCAGAACGAGCTCAATCTTGATGATGCAAAAGCACTTGTTGCAAACGGATGTTTTGCAGTTGCTGAAGGTGCTAACATGCCTACAACTCTTGAAGCAACAGAATACTTACAGGCTAACAAAGTTCTTTTCTGCCCTGGAAAGGCTTCTAACGCAGGTGGTGTTGCTACATCAGCACTCGAAATGAGCCAGAATTCAGAGAGACTTAGCTGGACATTTGAAGAAGTTGATTCAAAACTTAAATCCATTATGGTTAACATCTTCCATAATCTTGATGATGCTTCTAAGAAATACGGTATGGAAGGCAACTATGTTGCAGGTGCTAACATTGCAGGTTTCCTTAAGGTTGCAGAAGCAATGAACGCACAGGGTATTGTATAATAGCTGAACAGCTTAGACATTAGCATATGAAAACGGGCTGTTATAATCAGCCGTAGGATAGGGCGTCTGTTCACGAAAGTGAACGGACGCCTATTTCTTATGCCGATAAGGACAGGGGCAATCCTAAACTTCCGTCCAATCACTGCGATGAATACAATAGAATCAAAAAAGGCTCGCCGTAAATGAACCGACTCCCAAAAGTTAGACCAAAAATCTAACGATTGGGAGGTCGGTTTTTTATGTCTACGGCGAGCCTTTTTTGTGAAACTCAAAACTCCTGTCTGCTTGTGTAATGCATCTGGGGGGAATCGAACCCTCGACAACCCGGCTCCGGAAACCGGTGCTCTATCCACTGAGCTACAGATGCAGATGCAAATCCACCGCCATGTTGGACCATGTTTTTCCATCAATGCTTATATTATAATATTATTAGTTATTTTTCAATCAAAATATATTAACTTTTTCTTTTCTTTCTGTTACAATAGTGGAATGGAAAGAATGAGAATTAACAAATACCTTAGTGTTGCAGGAATATGCTCCAGACGGGGTGCGGATGAATTGATTGAAGCCGGCAGAGTTAAAATAAATGGTGTTTCTGCTGTGATTGGCAGCAAAGTCAATCCCGGAGATGATGTCACACTGGATGGCGAGCCTGTTACGATATGCGATGAGAAGCATTTGTATGCATTTAACAAGCCTGTGGGATATATTACATCTCTTTCAGATGAACAGGGAGAGGGTATAGCCCGTTTTGTTCCCGAGGGAATGAGGCTGTTTCCGATTGGAAGACTTGATAAGGATTCGGAGGGACTTATTTTGCTTACGGACGATGGGGAACTTATGAACAAAATCCTCAACGCCTCCCTCGCTCATGAGAAAGAATATATTGTTACCACTGATAGGAAAATTGACGATGATTTCATCGAAGCAATGCAAAAGGGTGTGAAAATCCTCAATAAAGCCACGGGGCAAAAAATAGTTACAGCTCCCTGCAGGGCGTACAGGATTGATGATTATCATTTCCGAATTATACTGATACAGGGACTCAACAGGCAGATTAGAAGAATGAGCCGGGCTCTGGGGTATAATGTTACAGGATTAAAAAGGATTAGAATTGTCAATATTGAACTTGGAGACTTACAAGTCGGTGAAATCAGAAAAATTGATGAACAGGGTATAGCGAAGCTCTGGGAGGAGATTGATGGATAAATTAGCAAGAATAAAAGAACTGGTTGACAGACTCGACAGTGCGGCAAAGGTGTATTACTCAGGAAAAGATGAAATAATGAGTAATTTTGAATATGACAGACTGTATGATGAACTGGTGCAGTTAGAAGAGGAAACGGGAATCGTTCTGGCAAAGAGCCCAACCAATAAGGTTGGATATGAGATATTGAGCGAACTTCCAAAAGAAAACCACAGCTCGCCGATGCTAAGCTTAGATAAGACAAAATCGGTGGAGACGCTGGCTTCCTTTGCAGGCAGCCACAAATCCCTTCTGTCATGGAAACTGGACGGTCTGACCATAGTTTTGACATACAGGGAGGGTAGGCTTTTCAAGGCAGTAACCCGCGGCAACGGATATGTGGGAGAGGTTATTACAGCCAATGCAAAAACATTTGTGAACCTGCCGGCAACAATTCCCTATAAGGGAGAGCTGGTAATCAGGGGCGAGGCGATTATTACCTATTCGGATTTTGAAAAGATTAACAGTGAAATTACGGATGAGGCTGATAAATATAAGAATCCGCGAAATCTGTGCAGTGGCTCGGTGAGACAGCTCAACAGCAGAATAACGGCGCAGAGAAATGTTAAGCTCCTTGCATTTGCACTGATATCGGCAGAAAATGTTGATTTCCATAATTCAAGGGAATACCAGTTTGAATGGCTGAAAAATCAGGGATTTGATGTGGTTGAGTACCGTGTAACGGATGAAAATAATATGGCTGATGCAGTCAAATATTTTGCGGATACAATCCAGAACAATGATTTTCCTTCCGATGGACTTGTGCTTTTGTATGATGACATAGCATATGGAGAGTCCCTGGGAACCACTGCGAAATTTCCGCGGAATGCGATTGCATTTAAATGGGCGGATGAGGTTATGGAGACCACCCTCAGAGAGGTTGAGTGGAGTGCGTCGAGAACGGGGCTCATCAATCCGGTGGCTATTTTTGACCCTGTTGAGCTTGAGGGAACCACGGTTTCAAGGGCAAGCGTTCATAATGTCAGCATTGTGGAGGAGCTTATGCTTGGAATCGAAGACAGAATAACAGTTTACAAGGCCAATATGATTATTCCGCAGATTGCGGACAATCTGACAAGAAGCAACAGCCTTGAAATTCCGAAGCAGTGCCCTGTATGCGGTATGCCGACCACCATTTCGAGAAATCAGGAGGCAAAGACGCTGGTGTGTACCAATCCGGACTGCCTTGCCAAGCACATAAAGAGCTTTGAGCATTTTGTTGAGAGGAATGCCATGAATATTGACGGCATATCCGGGCAGACTCTGGAAAAGTTTATTGACCAGGGCTATATTAAGGATTACACTGATTTATATCACCTTGAGAGATTCCATGACAGAATTGTGGGCATGGAAGGATTTGGTGAAAAATCTTACGAAAAGATAATTGAGTCCGTGAATAAATCCCGCAAGACCAGTCTGGCAAGATTGATATTCGGCCTTGGAATTGCAGGAATCGGACTTGCCAATGCAAAGCTTATATGCAGACATTTTGATGAGGATGCGGACAGGATAATGGATGCATCGGCAGAGGAACTTATGGATATTGAGGGGATTGGCGAAGTGCTGGCAAAAGCCTTTGCGGATTATTTTGCCGGTGAAAGGAACAGAGAGCAGTTCAATCTTCTTCGCGAAGAACTTGAGTTTGAAAAAGAAGTGAGGAATATGGGTTCCGCGATATCCGGAAAAACCTTTGTTATCACGGGTTCTGTTCATGAATTTGCAAACAGGGATGAGCTGAAAAGCTTTATTGAAGCGCGTGGAGGCAAGGCTGCGTCAGCAGTGTCAGCCAAGACAGACTATTTGATTAATAACGATTCAAAGAGTACCTCTTCAAAGAATAAGAAGGCCATAGAATTAGGCGTGCCTATTATTACTGAAGAAGAATTCCTTGATTTGGTAGGAGGAAAGCAGAATGCCAATCAGGACACAGAATGATTTGCCGGCAAAGGCAATTCTTGAAAATGAAAATATTTTTGTAATGGATGAAAACAGGGCAATGCACCAGGATATCAGACCTCTGGAAATTGCGATTCTGAATCTTATGCCTCTGAAGGAGGATACTGAGGTTCAGCTGCTGCGCGCTCTTTCAAATACCCCGCTGCAGGTTAATATTACATTCCTGCAGACGGAGAGCTATGTGTCCACCCATACAGCAGCCAATCATCTCAACCAGTTTTACCTGTATTTTAGGGATGTAAAGGATAAGAGATTTGACGGAATGATTATTACGGGAGCTCCTATAGAACACCTGGATTTTGAAGAGGTGGACTATTGGAAGGAACTTACGGATATAATGGATTGGAGTAAAACAAATGTTACTTCAACACTTCATATCTGCTGGGGCGCACAGGCAGGTCTGTATTATCATTATGATGTAGCAAAGATATGGCTTGAGGAAAAAATATCCGGCGTGTATATGCATAAGGTTCTCAACAGAAAGAATCCTCTGGTAAGGGGATTTGATGATGTTTTCCTCGCACCCCATTCGAGACATACGGCATCATCACCTGAGGATATAAGAAAAAATGATGATTTGATAGTTCTTGCAACTTCCGATGAAGTGGGAGACCTTATTGTAATGAGCAAGGATGGCAGCAAAATATTTGTTTTGGGACATCTTGAATATGACAGACTCACATTGGATAACGAATACAAAAGAGATATGGGGAAGGGACTCAATCCAAAGATGCCATATAACTATTATCAGAATGATAATGTAGAGATAAGACCTTATCTTACCTGGAGGGCAACATCAAACTGCCTTTACAGCAACTGGCTGAATTATTTTGTATACCAGAGCACTCCATATTCACTTGATTAAGAGGTTGATATGCTTAAATATGTATTTTTTGACCTGGACGGGACACTGACGGACCCGGCAGAAGGTATTACCGGCAGCGTGTTGTATGCGCTTGACAAATTCGGAATTGAAGAAAATAAAGAAAATCTCCTTAAATTTATCGGTCCGCCGCTATTGGATTCCTTCAGGGATTTCTATGGTTTTGACGAGCAGAAGTGCTGGAAAGCGGTGGAATACTACAGGGAGAGATTTGGCAAAATTGGACTCTTTGAAAATGAAGTTTATTGTGGTATAATTGATGTACTGGAGGCTCTTAAGAAAAAAGGACTCCGTTTGCTGGTGGCAACATCCAAGCCAACATTCTATTCCAAACAGATTCTTGATAAGTTTGGACTCAGTCCGTATTTTGAATATGTATCGGGCAGCGATATGAATGAGAAAAACAGCAATAAAGCAACTATTATTAAAGCAGCACTTGACTATTGCAAGGCCTTGCCGGAAGAGGTTCTGATGGTGGGGGACAGATTTTACGATATTGTAGGTGCGAAGGAAAATGGAATTAAATCCGCCGGTGTATTATACGGATACGGCAGTTATGCGGAACTGTCGGAGGCGGGGGCTGATTATATATTTGAAACAGTTGATGACCTGATGCAGATTATAGGAATGTAGGTGAGAGCATTGAAGAGGTATTTTATTTTGGATCTTGAAGACGGAATGGTGGTTGGGGAAGATATCCTGACAGATTCGGGAATAATGGTAATTCCTGCAGGAGTTGTTATAACCAGACCAATCGTTGCACATCTTATGTCTTTGGGAGTGGATGAGGTAATTATTGATGATTCCGTGCAGGCTGCCGGACAGGATGAAACCTTGTCTGCAGAACAATATGTGGACGAGAATGCGACAGTGGACCAGCCTGCCATCGAATTTTATGAGCCAAATAACGATAATTTCAAAAAGTTCAGCAAGGAATACAGTGATACGAAGGACAAGCTCAACAAGACCTTTGAGAGCTTTATTGAAAAAACAATTTCAAAAGATGATGTTGAGAAACTCATTGATGACAGCTTTAAGCTGATAATTGATAACGGTAACAGCTATGGGGTAATGGGAATGCTCTATTCCATGCATAATTATTCCGACCATACATATATGCATTGTGTAAATGTGGGAATTATATCTGCCATGATAGGCCGCTGGCTCGGCTGGTCGGACAAGGATGTCAGAATGCTTAATGCCTGCGGAATGTTCCATGACATTGGCAAGCTTTTGATTCCATCGGAGATACTTGATAAACCGGGAAAGCTTACGGATGAGGAATATGCTGTAATTCAGAGTCATACGATTAAGGGCTATAAGCTTCTCAAGGAAGCCGGCGTTGACCCACGGATTGCCAATTGTGCACTTATGCATCACGAACGCTATGACGGCAAAGGTTATCCTCTCAAAATAACGGGCGACAAGATGGACCGATATGCCAGAGTGGTTGCCATAGCGGATGTGTATGAGGCCATGACTGCCAACAGAAAATACCGCGGCCCGATGTGCCCGTTTGATGTTATTGCGCAGTTTGAGAATGAAGGATTTTCACAATTTGATACGGAAATTCTCTTTGTTTTCCTTAGAAATATCGTCGATTCGTATCTTTATTCCAAGGTGGAACTTACCAACGGGGATACGGCAGAGATTGTACTTATCAATCATCAGGCAGGTTCCAAGCCGGTGGTGCTGACTTCGTCAGGCAAAACCGTGAATCTTATGACGGATACATCAATCAAAATAAGGAACGTCATTTGATTTTTTTGATATACTTCGTCAGCAGTATAATATTGAATACGGCATATACAGCCTGGGCAATCATCATTCCTGCCATATAGGCGCCGATGCCATGTCTGGGGATGCCGAATACAACGCTGACAATAACGATTAATTCAGAAAGCATACTGTTTGCAAAGACTCTCCCGGTGAGACCGAGTGCATGCAGTATGCTTTTGTAGGTTGTGTTGATATATAAGAGCGGACATATGAAACATATGGATTTTATGTATCTGCAGGCTGAGGGGGTGTGGAAAATACTGTTTCCTATAAAATTGGCGGTGAATAACAGCATTATTATGCAAAAAATACCAAACAGCATGGAAAAACAGAAAGCACTTTCGGTGCTTTTTTTTAGTCTGTCCCGGTTGTGCCGTATTTTTGACACGGAGGGTATGAGCATCTGCGCGACGGAGCCTGCCAGGGTGGAACCCAGCATAATGACGGGGAATACCATTCCGGTTATTATTCCATAGAGGGACAGCGCTTCGCTGCGGGTTAAGCCGTACATGGAGAGCATCATTGGAATCAGGGGAGCTTCAATGCACTGAATGGCGTGAAGGCATACTCTGTTGGAAGAGATTGCGAAGGAGGTTTTGGTTATTTCTCGCCGTTTTATTTTCTGTTTTGAGTCAGGATTAAAGCTTTTTGCGAAGAATAATGTGAATATGCAGAGCATGGAGGCTCCTATTTCACCGATTAGCAGGCTTATGACACAAAGGAGTGCCGTATGCAGTATTTTTCCCAGCAAAACAATGGCAATAATTCTTATCAGCTGTTCGGATATTTGCAGCAGCACCATTGTAAGAGGCTTATCTTCTCCGAGATAGTATGCCGAAACCGCACAATGTATGCAGGAGAGAGGCGTTGACCAGACGGCAATTCTGAGCAGCAGAGCACCGCTTCCTGTATGCAGTGTTTTTTGCGCGATTAGCGGAGCCAGAAGATGAAGACCGATGCACAGGAGTACGGAGATGAGAAAGGAACTTTTTAAGCAGAAGAGGGCTATGGCGCTTCCTTTGCCGGTATTGTTTTTCCCTTTGTAATATGACACATACCGGGTTATTGATATTTCGTATCCGGAGATTGCCAGGGCATAGCAGATTCCGCAGACCGGGAGAATAAGCTGGAACAGACCAAGCTCCTCGGTTCCGGTGTAATTAATTAGGAGGATTCTTATCAGAAAACCGAGGGCTCTTGCGATAATGCCTCCCAGGGTGAGAATGAGTGTGCCTTTGATAAAATTCTTTTTGGACATAGTTTTTTCCGGAGCTTTTTATCATTTTATTCATCGGATGCATATTATATTATAAATTGAATTTCCGGAATTGTTATGAGAGTATATTTAGATAATGCGGCGACCACGCCACTTTGCCCTGCAGCGGCGAAAGCAATGGAACCCTATATGACCAAAATGTTTTATAATCCCTCTGCGGGTTATTCGGATTCTGTCAATATAAAAAACAAAATTGAGGAATGCAGGAGCAGGCTGGCAGGCCTTCTCAATGCTGACACGGAGGAAATATATTTTACTTCGGGAGGTACTGAAAGCGACAACTGGGCGCTGGAGATTGGCAGACTTCACGGCAATGAAATTATCAGTCAGTCCACGGAGCACAAAGCTATTCTCAACAAGCTTTCCCAGCTTGAAAAGAGGGGCACATTCGTTGGAATTCTTCCCGTTGACCGCCGTGGAAGAGTGGATACTGAGGATGTAAAAAGAAATATTACAAAGGGTAGGGGCCTTTTGAGCATAATGTACGGCAACAACGAAATCGGAACGATTCAGCCGGTGAAGGAGCTTGCCGAAATTGCAGGAAGAAACGGAGTCTGGTTTCATACGGATGCAATTCAGGCTTTCGGGCATGTGAAAATAGATGTCAGGGAGCTGGGAGTGGATATGTTAAGCGGTTCCTCGCACAAGTTTGGAGGTCCCAAGGGAGTGGGTTTTCTGTATGTAGACAAAAAACTGCCGATAAATCCGCTTATTGTGGGAGGCGGACAGGAACGTGGTCTGCGGGGCGGGACGGAGAATGTTCCCGGCATTGTGGGAATGGTGGCGGCGGCGGAGTATGCCTGCAATAATCTGGAACGCACGGAAAAGAAATGCCGAAAGAATGCACAAATAATATATGATGCAATTATGAATAATATCCCGGAGGTTGTTTTTAACGGATGCCCGATAGGGGAAAACAGGCTGCCGAACAATCTCAGCTTTTGCTTTAAGGGGGTTGATGCAGCAGAACTGCTTGTTATGTTAGATGTGTGCGGAATCTGTGCCTCCGCAGGTTCGGCCTGCAATACCAGTAAGAATTCATATGTTCTTGAGAAAATAAGGGTGGAAAAAGAGTATATAAATGGCTGCCTGCGTCTTGGAATAGATGAATCCTTAAGTCAGACAGCCATTGATTATGTTGTGAATTGTCTGATTAAAATCGTGGGCGAAATCAGGACAAAAAGAAAACTAGGTTAATGGGATGAATAGAGGTGTTCTGTTTTCAAAGGTGGTATAGTACTTAAATCCGGTATTGATAAGAATGTCCTGTGCGGTTTTGAAGCCGTATCCCAGGTCTTCGCTAACATGCGCATCCGAACCGACGGTAACTATTTCGCCACCAAGCTCCCTGTATCGGGACAGCATCATAATTGTCGGAACAAATTCGGTAATGCCGTTCCTTAGGCCGCGTGTATTGAGCTCAATGCCGTGGCCTTTTGCGATGATATTTTTCAATATCATATCAGCAATATCCGTAAAATCCTTCAGTGAATATACGAAATTGGAATCGGGTATGTATCTTCTTATATAGTCAAGATGTCCGTATATATCATAATCGTTAAAAAATGTTACATTGGAGAGCACTGCGTTGTAATATTTGTTAATTGCTTCCTTTGGCGTAATATTTTCCCAGAATTCTGAATAATATGGGTCGTTTCCGTCAACAATATGGGATGAACCAATGACAAAATCAAAAGGATAAGCAGCTATGAGATTAGTATTGTCCTTATCGGTGCTGCGGTTGAGCCCGGCTTCGATACCGATTTTAATCTTGATTTTGGTAGCATATTGCTCCTTATACTTCAGAAGTTCCTCGAAATATGACTGTGCGTCGATGCGGAACATCGTCTTGCCGTCCTCCTTCGGATAATCAAAATCCACATGGTCGGTAAAACACAATTCGTTCATTCCTAACTCTATTGCTCTTTTTATATGAAGTTCCGGATTGACCTCGCAGTCCGAGGAAAAACGAGTGTGTAAATGGTAATCTGCTATCATGAGTTGCTTTCCTTTCATTAAATATGCTCAAGCATTAATTATAATTAATGCATTTGATTTGTCAATATCGTATAAAATGCAAAATAAGGGTTGAAATTTTCTGGTAAAGAATGTAAAATACCACTAGATTGATTTTTTATTAACAATCCTTATTATTTTACATTTTCTTTAGGAGGAATATTAAAATGGCAGTAAAAGTTGCAATCAACGGATTCGGTCGTATCGGACGTCTTGCATTCAGACAGATGTTCGGAGCAGAAGGATATGAAGTAGTAGCAATCAATGACTTAACAAGTCCTAAGATGCTTGCTCATCTTCTCAAGTATGATTCATCACAGGGTAAATATGAGAAGGCTGACACAGTTTCAGCTTCAGAGGATTCAATCACTGTAGATGGAAAGACAATCAAAATTTATGCATTCCCAGACGCTAACAATTGCCCATGGGGAGAACTTGGTGTAGACGTAGTTCTTGAGTGCTCAGGTTTCTACACATCTAAAGAGAAAGCTCAGGCACATATCAATGCAGGTGCTCGTAAAGTTGTTATCTCAGCTCCAGCTGGTAACGACCTTCCAACAATTGTATACAATGTTAACCATACATCACTTAAAGCAGAGGATACAATCATCTCAGCTGCTTCATGTACAACAAACTGTTTAGCACCTATGGCTAAAGCTCTTAACGACCTTGCTCCAATCGAGTCAGGTATTATGTGTACAATTCATGCTTACACAGGAGATCAGATGATTCTCGACGGACCACAGAGAAAAGGTGATTTAAGAAGATCAAGAGCAGGTGCTGTTAACATCGTTCCTAACTCAACAGGAGCTGCTAAGGCAATCGGTCTTGTTATTCCTGAACTTAACGGAAAACTTATCGGAGCTGCACAGAGAGTTCCAACTCCAACAGGTTCTACAACACTTCTTTTCGCTGTAGTTAACAAGAAAGTAACTAAGGACGAAATCAATGCTGCTATGAAGGCTGCTGCAAATGAGTCATTCGGTTACAATGAAGATGAAATCGTATCATCAGATATCGTTGGAATGAGATATGGTTCATTATTCGATGCTACACAGACAATGGTATCAGACCTTCCGGACGGAAAGTGCCAGGTAGAAGTTGTTTCTTGGTATGATAATGAAAACTCATACACAAGCCAGATGGTTAGAACAATTAAGTACTTCTCAGAGTTAGCTTAATTGATTATAGCGACTTAGAAAATGACCTACAAGGGGTCCGGTCTTTTGGACCGGACCTTTTCTTTATTTTTTCAAAGAATACAAATAATATCAAAGGAGATATATTATGCTTAACAAGAAATCAGTAGATGATATCAATGTAAAGGGCAAAAGAGTCCTTGTAAGATGTGATTTCAATGTACCATTAAAGGGTGGAGAAATTACAGACGAGAACAGAATTGTTGCAGCACTTCCAACAATTCAGAAACTTATCAATGATGGCGGTAAGGTCATCCTTTGCTCACATCTCGGAAAAGTTAAAAACGGACCAAACGAAGGTGAATCACTTGCACCTGTTGCAAAGAGACTTTCAGAGAAGCTTGGCAAAGAGGTTGTTTTTGCAGCTGATGATGAAGTTGTCGGACCAAATGCAAAAGCAGCAGTTGCGGCTATGAATGATGGTGATGTTGTTCTTTTACAGAATACAAGATTCAGAAAAGAAGAGACAAAGAATGAAGAGAACTTTTCTAAAGAACTCGCTTCACTTTGTGATGTATATGTAAATGATGCTTTTGGCGCATGCCACAGAGCTCATTGTTCTACAGAAGGTGTTACAAAGTTTGTTGATACAAGCGTTGTAGGATACCTTATGCAGAAAGAAATCGATTTCCTTGGAAATGCAGTTAACAATCCGGTAAGACCATTTGTTGCCATCCTTGGTGGTGCAAAGGTTGCTGACAAACTCAATGTTATTTCCAACCTTCTTGAGAAATGTGATACCCTTATCATTGGCGGTGGTATGGCATATACATTCCTTAAAGCTCAGGGTAACGAAATCGGATTATCATTAGTTGATGATACAAAGATTGATTATTGTAAAGAAATGATGGCTAAGGCTGAAAAACTTGGAAAGAAGCTTCTTCTTCCTGTTGATGCCGTTACTATCAAGGATTTCCCTAATCCTATTGATGCACCTGTTGAGGTTGAGGTATATGATTCATCCGATATGCCTGCTGACAGAGAGGGATGCGATATCGGTCCTAAGACTCAGGCTCTTTTTGCAGAGGCAGTTAAAACTGCTAAGACAGTTGTATGGAACGGACCTATGGGTGTATTTGAGAATCCAACACTTGCTGAAGGTACAATTGCAGTAGCAAAAGCTCTTGCTGAGACAGATGCTACAACAATCATCGGTGGCGGAGATTCAGCTGCTGCTGTTAACACACTTGGCTTCGGCGATAAGATGTCACACATCTCTACAGGTGGCGGTGCATCACTTGAATTCCTTGAGGGCAAAGCTCTTCCGGGAATCGAGTCTGCTGACGACAAATAATTTTACCTAATTTAATAAGAAGAAATAGTGAGGATTTTAACTATGCGTAGAAGAATTATCGCAGGAAACTGGAAAATGAACAAAACTCCAAGTGAGGCAGTTGCATTAATCAACGAGCTTAAGCCACTTGTAGTTAATCCTGATGTAGATGTTGTATATTGCGTACCTGCAATTGATCTCACAACAGCTATCGAAGCAACAAAGGGAACCAATGTTTCAATTGGTGCTGAGAATATGTATTTTGAAGAAAGCGGAGCATATACAGGAGAAATCTCACCTGCAATGCTTACAGATATCGGTGTAAAATATGTTATCATCGGTCATTCAGAGAGAAGAGAATATTTTGCTGAGACAGATGAAACTGTTAACAAGAAGGTTATCAAAGCTTTCGAACATGGTATTACTCCAATTATCTGCTGCGGAGAGTCACTTGAGCAGAGAGAGCAGGGAATCACTCTTGACTGGATCAGAATGCAGATTAAGATTGCTTTCCAGAATGTAACAGCTGATCAGGCTAAGGAAGCAGTTATTGCTTACGAGCCAATCTGGGCTATCGGAACAGGTAAGACAGCTACATCCGACCAGGCTCAGGAAGTATGTGCCGGTATCCGTGCAGTAATCGCTGAAATCTATGATGATGCTACTGCGGCTGCTATCAGAATTCAGTACGGCGGTTCCATGAATGCAGGAAATGCTGCTGAGCTTCTTGCAAAACCGGATATTGACGGTGGACTTATCGGCGGAGCCAGCCTTAAGGCTGATTTTGGACAGATTGTTAATGCATAATGTATTTTTTATTGAACCGGAATGTGCCCTGGCACATTCCGGTTTATATTTTGCGGTAAAATATAGATGAATGAGCTTATGTCATTTTTTGTCATAAATTTCTAATTACCGGAACAATAATTCGACATATCAAATGAGAACGTAAAGCTATAATGTGAATGTAACGGGAGAGGATGCTTGTGCATTACACAATATACGCTGATGCGTTCTTTTTTATTAATTTTTTTATCGATTACATGGTTATCAGTCTGACTGTAACACTGATGGGACTTAGGGAACGCAGAAAAAATACCGCAAAAAAAGTATTGGCTTCGCTTGTGGGGGCAGGCTGGAGTGTTGTGGTTATCGCATTGTGCCGTAATTTTATTCTCACCAATTATATTACATACTTTGTTGCCGGCCCGATTATGTGTTACATAGCAGTGGGGAAAATTAAATTTAGAAGATTCATTCTGGCAGTGTTGTGTATGTATACGGCATCCTTTCTTTTTGCCGGAGTTGCTTTTGCACTCAGGAATTATACGGGATGGGGATATATTGTTTTCAACTCCAATTTCTATATAATTCTGGCGATTATTACTCCCGTGCTTGAGGGGATTTTTGAGACTGTTAAATGCGAAAGGAAAAATTCGTACATTTATAGGGTAAGACTTGTGTACAATGGAAAACATGGTGATCTGGAGGCTTTGTGCGATTCGGGAAATTTCTTGTCCGATCCTTTGCTTGGAGGCCCTGTGAATGTAGTCAACAAGGCGGCCTTTGCAAGAATTTGGGGGGAGGAGAAAATAGAAAAATATCATCTTATACCCTATAACAGTATCGGAAGAGAAAGTGGTGTGATTCCTGTAATACAGATGGATGAAATGGTTATTACCGAAAATGAAAAGCAAATCATAATTGATAAGCCCTTAATTGCCATAAGTATGACAAAATTTGCAGGAGGCAGATATGACATGATTCTAAATCCTGACAGCTTAAGGGATAAAGGCGAGGAGTAGGAATATGTATTTAAAAGTTATGATGCCGAATTATTTTCAGTTTAAGATGGTTTCGGGAATCAAAAATTTTTTTATGGACAGAGGAAACGAAGTCCATTATATCGGGGGAGCCGATGTTTTGCCGGCACCCCTGGAACCGGAAGAGGAGGCAGAAGTTATTAGTGATTTAGGCACAGAATTTGACACAAGGGCAAAATCCCTGCTGATTGAGCACAATTTGCGTCTGGTGGTATACATAGCAAAAAAATTTGACAATACGGGCGTTGGGGTTGAGGATTTGATTTCCATCGGAACCATCGGCTTGATAAAGGCAATCAATTCTTTTGATTCGGAGAAAAATATCAAGCTTGCAACCTACGCGTCGCGCTGTATCGAAAATGAAATACTGATGTATCTGAGGAGAAACAGCAGGACCAGGATGGAGGTGTCCATCGACGAGCCGCTGAATGTGGACTGGGACGGCAATGAACTGCTTTTGTCGGATATACTTGGCACGGATGAGGATATCATCTACAGGGATATGGAAGATGAAGCGGAAAAGAAGCTGTTAAGGCGTGCGGTGAACCGCCTGGTACCAAGGGAAAAAATGATAATAGACCTGCGTTTTGGCCTCAGTTCGCCGGAGGGTACGCAGATGACCCAGAAGGAGGTTGCTGACCTGTTAGGGATAAGCCAGTCGTATATTTCGAGGCTGGAAAAGAAGATAATCAAGCGGCTGAAGAGAGATATTGTCCGATACGAATAGTGGTGGTAATAACTTCCGTTTTTTCATAGTAAAAATATGATTAGACGGAAGTTATTTTGTTAATCCTAATTTCATAATTATAGAATTAGGTGGGCAAAAAAATGTATAAGGTACAGATTTGTGGTGTAAATACTGCCAAGCTTCCGGTGTTGGACAACCGGGAGAAGGAGGAACTGCTGATAAGGGCAAAAGAAGGGGATGCCAAGGCAAGGGATAAGATAATCAGATGTAATCTCAGGCTTGTCCTCAGTGTGGTTCAGAGATTTATTCAGAACGGGGAGGACCCGGATGATCTTTTTCAAATCGGATGCATCGGACTGATTAAGGCGCTGGATAATTTTGATATTTCACTCAATGTCAAATTTTCAACCTATGCCGTGCCCATGATAATGGGGGAAATACGGCGTTTTTTGCGGGATAACGGACAGATAAGGGTGTCGCGCTCTCTGAGGGATACGGCTTACAAGGCAATCTATGCAAGGGAACGCCTTGCCAAGGAAAAGCAGAAGGAACCCACAATCGGGGAAATAGCCGCTGAAATCGGAATCGATAAAAAGGATATTGTGTTCGCACTGGATGCAATACAGAGTCCGGTGTCGCTGTTCGAGCCTGTATACAGTAACGGCAAGGACACCCTGTACGTGATGGACCAGATTAGCGACAACAAAAGCACGGAGGAAAAGTGGATAAATAATATAGCACTTAGGGAGGCTGTCAGCAGGCTGCCGGAACGCGAAAGGGAGATAATAAGGCTAAGGTTTTTTGACGGGAAAACACAGATGGAAGTGGCAGAAATGGTTAATATATCCCAGGCGCAGGTGAGCCGTCTGGAAAAATCGGCATTAAGAAGCATGAGAAAGTATTTTGAGTAGAATTGTATAATATAAAATACTTGTTTTTATCCGATAAAAATGGTATCATACTGTATATGAATGTGGGATACTGCGTCATACGATAGAGGTTTCATTATGAATAAGAAGAACATAGGAGTTATCCTTTCGATAGGTATCCCTGTAATTGCATTGGTTTTCTTTCTGGTCATTAAGTTTTGTTTCTTTAACAAGACCGACTTCAATATAGCGCAGTATGTACTGGTTAGCTTTGAGGGGTTTGACGGAAGGGGAACGGCTACGGCAACTTTAGATAAGGTCGGATTGGAGAATGCAATTCAGCAGAAGGTTGACGGCAAGGATGAGCTTATATCTGATTTTGTCAAATCAGTAGGATTTTCCGTGAATAAGCAGAATATGCTGTCCAACGGAGAACAGATTGAGGTGATTGTGTATTTTAACCGTGATCTCGCAGGTAAGCTTTCGCTGGATATTAAGAATTTCTCCAGAACAGTGATGGCCAAAGGATTGGAAAAGGGCACATTGCTGGATGTGTTTGAGGATGTTAAGATAATTACAGGGGGAGTAAGCCCTTATATATATGCTGCATATGATAATGAATCAGAGGACGAATATCTTAAGTCCCTGCAGTATACAATAGATAAGACATATGGTCTTGCAATTGGGGATGAGATAACAATCACCTGTGATTTGGATACAAGATATGCCGCATCAAAGGGGTATTATGTTGATACTCTTGAGATGAAATATACAATCAGTGAGGCTGACAGATATATTGCCACCGCTGATGAGATAGACAAAGAGCTGGTTAAAAAGCTTTCCGAGGAAAGCGTTGATACCACCAGGAAGATGATTGAAGATAAAACGACTCATATGTCATACAAGCTTACAAAGGACAGAAATTATCTCTACAGGGATAATAATGAGGAGGCAAGGGATTTGCAATATGTCAAAACTCTTTTTGCCGTAAATAGCTCCGGAGGACAGTTGGCGCACGAGAATGCAGTGGTGACTGTGGTAAAAGGAACTGTTGCCTTGCCGAATTATTCAGGAAGTGATGATCCTTATGATTATCTGGAAGGCTGGTTCGGATATGTGTATTTCGACGCGATTATCAAAAGGGACGGTACTTTTTCCCTTGCTACCAACGAACCGGAGAAGCGCCTTATTTGTGCGACAAGTTATGAGCGCCTGGTAAAAATACTTAGGAATGAAATGAGAAATGAAATCAATATTTCTGATATTAAGATAGATTAAATGTGGAGGGTACAAAACAATGGCATATATACGTAAAATGCTGAGATTGGGTGATGTGCTTATACAGGAAGGCAAAATCACTCCTGAACAGCTGGAACAGGCCTTGGCAAAACAGAAGGAAGAGAATATCAAACTTGGTGAAGCTATCATTATGATGGGATTCACCAGTCAGGATGAAATCAACGATGCTCTCTGTAAACAGCTGGATATTGAATTTGTCAATCTACGTAAAATAGAAATTGATGAGAATGCACTTCATCTTATCAATGAAGAGATTATCAGGAGATACAGCGCCTTCCCTTTTGGCGTTGATGGCAAACAGGCCAATGTATTGAAGGTTGCCATGAATAATCCTATGGACATCATGGCTGTGGATGATATCAGTATTATCACGGGACTTACGGTTATTCCATATCTTGCCAATACTGATGATATCAATTATGCAATTGATAAATATTTCGGTCAGTCCAAGGCGAGAGCAGTGGCTGAACAGTTCAAACAGGAACAGGCAAGTTATTTTGGTGATGATGAAGATTCGGATGCAGATTCCCGTAAGGAGGATATTGAGAATTCGCCAATAGTTCTCCTTGTAAAAGGTATTATCGAACAGGCGGTTCGTCAGAGAGCTTCCGATATACATATTGAACCTTTTGAATACAATGTTCGTGTAAGATACAGAGTCGATGGTGTTTTACATGAATCAGTTAAATATGACAGAAGCCTTTACGGTGCAATTATTGCGCGTCTCAAGGTTATATCCGGAATGGATATTTCCGAGAAGAGAAAACCACAGGATGGTCGTATTACCATGGTGGTTGACAAAAAAGAATACGACATCCGTGTTAGTAACCTACCTACGGTATATGGCGAGAAGGTCGTAATGCGACTTGCATCCAAGGAAGGCTTCAAGAAGGACAAGAAGGATCTTGGTCTTTCACCTGAGGATTTGGTAAAATTCGAAGGAATTCTCAAGAACCCGCATGGTATTATCCTTGTAACCGGACCTACCGGTTCCGGTAAGTCAACAACACTGTATACTGCGCTTAGCGAACTTGCAAGCGATGAAGTTAATATTATTACAGTTGAAGATCCGGTAGAAGCAAATGTTGACAGCGTTAACCAGGTACAGGTTAATGTTAAGGCGGACCTTACATTTGCCAGTGCGTTAAGATCTATTCTCCGACAGGACCCGGATATCATCATGATAGGTGAGATTCGAGATGGTGAGACTGCTGAGATTGCGGTTAAAGCATCTATCACAGGACATCTTGTTGTTAGTACACTTCATACCAACAGTACCTCAGCTTCTATTTCCCGTCTTATTGATATGGGAATAGAACCATATTTGTTAGGAGATTCCTTAGTTGGTATTATTGCACAGCGACTCGTAAGACGTCTTTGCGAATGTAAGAAACCAAGGGAAGCAACCACTGTCGAAAAAGAAAAACTGGGAATCCCGGTTGATGAACCATATACATTATATGATCCTGTGGGATGCCCTTCATGCGGTAATACCGGTTTCCACGGACGAATTGGTGTATACGAGATAATGCCGATCACAACCAAAATACGTAATCTTATTGCTGCGAGAGCCAATGCGGATGAGATTACCAAAGCAGCTCAGTCAGAAGGTATGAATACACTTCGACAGGCGGCAGCAAAATATGTTCTCGACGGAACAACAGCATATCCGGAAATGATGAAAATTACTTACGATGCTGATGATCAATAAAATATAGCAAGGAGAAAGAAATGGTTTCAATAGACGAATTATTGCAGGTTGCATACGAAAACGGTGCATCCGATGTACATATTACAGTTGGCGTTCCGCCAAAATACAGAGTTAACGGTGCTCTTCTTGACATGAATTATCCTAGACTCATGGGTGAGGATACTGAGGTTATGATTAAATCAATCATGAAACCGCATCAATTGGAGCAGTTAAAAGAAAACGGCGAGACAGACTTCTCGTATTCGATTGCCAATATGGCACGATTCAGAGTTAATGCCTTCAACCAGAGAGGTTCTTTGGCTGCGGCATTACGACTTGTCGGAACTGAGATTCCAAAATCCGAGGCGCTCGGAATTCCAAAATCAGTAATTGATCTTCATAAGAAGAAGAGAGGGCTTGTTCTTGTGACCGGACCTACCGGTAGCGGTAAGTCAACATCCCTTGCTTCACTTATTGACAGAATTAATGATAACTTCCAAAGTCATATTATTACTTTGGAGGATCCTATTGAGTATTTGCACAGACACAAGAAATCAATGGTTAACCAGAGAGAAATAGGTACCGATTCAAACAGCTATGCCAATGCCTTAAGAGCTGCACTCCGTGAGGATCCTGATGTTATCCTTGTAGGAGAGATGCGAGATCTTGAGACAATATCCACAGCGATAACGGCTGCAGAAACAGGACACCTTGTATTTTCAACATTGCATACAATCGGTGCGGCGAGTACAATCGACCGTATTATCGACGTATTCCCACCACATCAGCAGCAGCAGATTCGTGTTCAGCTCTCGATGGTACTTGAGGCAGTTATTTCGCAGCAGCTTCTTCCTACCATGGATGGAAAGGGCCGTGTGGCAGCATTTGAGGTAATGCTTGCCAATAATGCTATCAAGAATCTTATCCGTGAACAGAAAACACATCAGATAGATTCAATTATTCAGACAAGCAAGTCTGCAGGAATGTGCACAATGGATGATTATCTGTATGATTTAACAATGAGAGGTATAATCAGTATGGATAAAGCAATGTCTTATGCAAAGGATCAGCCATCCCTTGGTAAGAAGTTCCATATTTATTAGTGCATTTTGTTGAAAAATAGCGAAAATTCTTGAAAAAATATATATAATATGATAAAATTTAACTAGTCATTAAATAAGTATATGAGGTTAAAAACGGTATGGGAAATTTTTCTTATAGTATTATTACTAAAGATGGAAAAGAGAAGAAAGGTAACTTAGAGGCTGAATCTAAGGAGAAGGCAATGGCCCAGCTTAAGGCTGAAGGCAATACAGTACTTAAGATTCAGACAGGTAGCGCACTTAATAAAGATATTTCATTCGGTGGCAGGAAGAAAGTTAAATCCAAGGATTTGTCAGTATTCTGCCGACAGTTTAACAGTTTGCTTGTTGCAGGTGTTGGTGTTGTTCCGGCGTTAGGAATGCTTTCGGACCAGACAGAGAATAAGAATTTACAGGTTGCCATTAAGAATGTCAGAGATAATGTTGAGAAGGGTGATACACTTGCTACGGCAATGAAGAAAGAGTCCGTATTCCCTCCAATATTAGTCAACATGATGGATGCCGGCGAAGCTTCCGGTAATCTTGAAATGTCACTCCAGAGAATGTCGGAACATTTCGAAAAGGATACCAAGGTTAAGGGAATGCTTAAGAAAGCAATGATTTATCCTGCAATCCTTATGACGGTAGCTATCGGCGTTCTTGTACTCATGGTTGTTGTAGTACTTCCAAAGTTCTCATCAATGTTCGAGGATATGGATGGTAAGATGCCGGGACTCACGGTGGCACTTCTTAACCTCAGTGATTTCATCAGACATTACTGGTATTTCATTATATTGATAATAGTAGCCCTTGTTATTGCATTTAAGATGTATAAGAAGAGTCCGGAAGGAGCAAGAAAGCTTGCACAGATTAACCTCAAGCTCCCGGTGTTCGGTGTACTTACTACCAAGACAGCGTGTGCACGATTTACAAGAACCTTCAGTACCATGATTGCATCAGGTATGCCAATGCTGGAGGCAATGGATATCACAGCCAACACTATGGACAATGTATTATACAAAGAGACACTTCAGGATACAAAAGTACAGATTCAGCGAGGTGTTTCCCTTGCACAGCCGCTTAAGAAATCAGGTCTGTTCCCACCCCTTGTTGTACATATGGTTAGTATCGGTGAGGAGACAGGTAACCTCGAAGAAATGCTTAACAACTGTGCTAAGTATTATGATGAAGAAGTTGAACTTGCAACACAGCAGGTTATGGCACTTCTTGAACCAATGATTATTATTGTATTAGCCGGTATTGTATGCCTTATCCTTGGCGCGATCTACGGACCAATGGTTACAATGTACAACACAATGGGCTCTATGTAATTTGGTATTACATGTGTTTTACCCGAGCACATATAATATATATGCTTACAAGCAAATTTAATAAAAAAAGGAGATTTAGGTATGAAAAAATTCCAGAAAAAAGACAACAAAGGTTTCTCTCTCGTAGAACTTATCGTAGTAGTTGCTATCATGGCAGTACTCCTCGGTGTTCTCGTTCCAACACTTGTTAGAAACGTAGAGAAATCAAAACATCAGAAAGATGTTCAGGCACTTTCTGAAATCAGAGGCGCAATTGAGAAGGCTTTAGCTGATGAGAGATTCTCAACAATCAAAGGTGAAATCACAATTACTCCAGCAAACGGATCTTTCACAGTTAATGCTACATCTTTAGCAAATTTTACTTACAAGAAAACAGGCGATAATGCTGCATTTGCTAAGGAAGTATGTGCTAACCTTGGTGGTGATAACGCTGAAGAATATTCACATACATTCACCTCAAAGCTTTCTGATACCGGTACTACAATTAAGTTTGCAATCGGCAACGAGTCTGTTACAGGTCAGGTATCATCAACAAAATATGGCACAGAGGACCTTCAGGATAAGGCTTACGGCTCAAACATTGAAGCTGCACAGCAGCCAACCACATAATTTTTGACACAAATAATGAACATAAAGGTGAGTATATGCATGCTGAGTTGGTTTTGATTTACATAATTTCATTATTGTATGGAATCGTAATAGGGAGTTTTGTCAATGTATTGATATACAGACTCCCAAAGCACGAGAATATTGTGACCAAACACTCGCATTGTATGAACTGTGAACACCAGTTGAAGTGGTACGATCTCGTACCACTCTTCAGCTGGTTATTTCTAAAGGGCAGATGCAGGTACTGTAAGAGCAAAATATCAATTCAATATCCAATAATCGAATTGATTAACGGATTCGGGTATCTATTGATATTCTTACTTAATGGCATACAGCTCAGCAGCATATTGTACTCCGCCTGCTTTTCGATACTTGTAGCAATTACGGTTATTGATTGGCGGACATTTGAGATACCCGTAGGACTCAATATTGCGATTCTTGTCCTTGGCGGTATCAATCTGGCACTTGATTATAAGAATTTTTTATACTATTTGATAGGAATGGTATGTGTAAGCGGATTCCTTCTTATTTTATATATCCTTACCGGAGGAAGAGGAATTGGCGGCGGAGACATCAAGTTAATGGGGGCAGCCGGTTTGCTCCTGGGTTGGAAACATATTATTTTTGCCCTGGTGCTTGGATGCATCATTGGGTCTGTGATTCATTTAACCCTGATGAAAATAAAAGGCAAGGGAAGAATGTTAGCATTCGGACCGTACCTATCAGTAGGAATATTTATCATGATGTTGTTTGGTGATAAATTGATTAACTGGTATGTAGGAATTTTGTTTCAGTAATGATATATAAGATAAGAGAGGTAGCAGTGAGATGGCATCCAGAGTATTGACGATTTCAATCGCAAATGATTTCACGAGAATCTGTGATATAAGTAATACAAAGCAAGGTAAGATACAGGTTAATAAAGCAATATCTGTACCAACACCTGCAATGGCCTGCGAAGACGGTATGATTACCAATATTCCGTTAATGGCCAAGACATTGAAGGATACATTAGAAGAATATGGCTTAATGACTAAGAATGTTATATTCTGTATCCATTCATCAAGAATAGCAAGCAAGGAAATTATCACTCCTGATTTAAAGGAGAAGAAATTCCTTGGATACATTAATACGAACGCAACAGAATATTTCCCTGTTAATATAGACGAATACGTTCTGTCCGGTAGAATTATTGAACATACCGTAGAGAATGGCGTTAAGAGTCTGAGGGCTATTGTGGCAATTGCACCGCTTAATATGGTTGAAGCATATTATGATATGGCTGAGTTACTTGAACTCCATGTGGATGCAGTTGACTATTTGGGAAATGCAACACTTCAGTATATTCGTAAAGAAGTAAGTCTTGTTCCTAACATTGTAGTTCAGATTTCAGACGAAAGCACAGTTCTTACAATCATCAACAGAGGCGTATTGCAGATGATGAGAACTGTTCCATATGGTAAAGCAACTATTGCCAATGCCCTTATGGAAAGAGATTCAATGACATATGATGAGGCAATAATTGCCCTTACAGATAATAAATATGCAGTTAAGAGTACATTCCGTACGGAAGATGAAGTAACTGCTTCATTAAAATATCTTGTAAACAATATTGCCAGAGTAATGGATTACTACACAGGTAAGAATCCAACAGCTCCAATTGAAAAATTATATCTGATGGTTGAAGGAACACCTGTTCACGGAGTTCATAAGCTCCTTGCCAATGAACTTGGAATTCAGGTTGAAAAGCTTGATCCTAATGTTGGTTCAACATTGATTCAGACATTGGAAGAGGTTGACTTATCTCTGTATATTCCGACAATCGGTTCATCAATCAATCCGATTGGATTTATTTCAAACAATGCAAAAGAAAAAGCAAAGAAGGAAGCAGTTAATAAGTACTACAGACTTTCAGTATTGGTTGCAATATTGATTGCAGTAGTAGTTGTAGTAATTCCGCTTATGAAATTTGCTTCTAAGAATTCAGAGAAGAAAGACCTTAAGAAGAGCATAACGAGTCTTGAGGGAGTTAGGATAACTGCCGACAGATACTATCTGTTACAGGATAAGATAAATGATGCTAACAAATTCAAAGCAATGGCGAAAACAAACAATGATGACCTTGGAAAATTTATCGATTTCCTTGAGAAGAATATGCCATCAGATATTTCAGTTGAATCGTTTAACGTAGCAAATGGTGCAGCAACAATGTCATTCAGCGCCAGCTCAAAACTGTCATGCGCTCAGTTTTTGCTATCACTTAAAAACAATCCTGCTGTAACAGAAGTTTTTGAACCATCAGTTTCAGAAACAATTGATGCGCTTGGTAATAAAACTGTAACATCTTCAGTAACATTCATTATTAGTCTTGTTGAAGAAACTGAAGAAACAGAAACGAAGGAGGCAGAATAATGAAACTTGGTGAAAAAGAAAAGAAAATTATTTATATTGTTGTTTCGGTAGCAATTGTATTATGTGCTTTCCTTCTCGGATATAGAAACATTGATAAGAAGACAAAATCGCTTGAAACAGAAGTTAAAGAATTAGATACAAAACACAAAAACTATTTAACAATGAAGAATAATCTTCCAAAATATGAAAAAGGTATTGAGGAAGGAGATGCAGAGTATCTGAATATTCTTGGAGATTTCAATACAGGTTACACTCAGGAGTATGCATTATCCTTCCTTAAGGAAGTTGAAAATGCTTCAGGTGCATGGATTAGCCAGGCGGGTTTCGCACAGCTTGAAGAAGTGTATTCTTTTGGACATGTAGCTTCAAGTAATCCATTCTATCCATCAATGGCAGGATACAGTACTGATAACAAAGGTTATAAGACTGTTATATCAACTGCATTTGAAGGTACATATGACAGCTTTAAGAATCTTGTTGATTATATTAATAATTACAAATTTAAATGCACAATTGATTCAATCACAGCCCAGAATAACAGAGATACAGGTATTATATCCGGAACAATGGTTATTTCATTGTATTCAATTCAGGGCAGTGACAGAGACTTTACAAATGTATCATTCCCATATGGTATGTACGGAACAAAGAATATCTTTGATTCAAAAGTATTCTTCCCGGGTGCAAATCTCCAGATTAAGAATGGTGATAATATACTTAGTGATAACGACTTCGTAATTTCAGTACAGAATGCTTCAACAGGAAAAGCAATCACTGTAGGACCTAGCAACGATACAGCAGGTTCACAGTCAGTTATTTCAGAGGAGAATGCTGAGAAGGACGTAACAATCAGAGTATTCCAGGATAAAGATAAGAATTACTGTGTACAGTACTCAATCGGTGATGACAAGTTCCCAATCGTAAATTACGAAGATGGTATGCGTTTTACACCGGGTAACCTTCTTTCAATTCTTGTTGTTGGTTCTAAGAGAACTGATGACAGCGACCTTGCTGCTGCTAAGATTAAGATTATCAATCAGACAGATATGCAGGTTGAAGTTAAGAAAGTTAATGATGATGTTAAGAAGCCTAGATGTAAGATTGTTGCAACTAAAGGAAAAGTTGTAGAGTATAAATAGGATTAGAGAGTGATATTATGAAAAAACTGCGTAGATCCAAAAAGAATAATGGTGGATTTTCGCTTGTAGAAGTCATTGTAACAATGGTTGTCATTGCAATTATCAGTATACCGATTATCAAATCGTTTGTTACAACTGCAAGAGTTAATCACGATGCAAGAAGACTTCAGAATGCAACTGATGTTGCTCAACAGGTGGCAGAGAGATTTGAATCCGTTGATATGGAAACTCTGCTTGCCGACTATGGAAGCAATGCTGAGTATGATATTAATGCAAAAGTTAAGGATTCGTACAAATTCAAGGAACTCAGCGTTCCGGGCGCAGAAGGTGAGGATTTCAAGGTGGATGTCACCTTGGAAAAGGCATCAGAAGTGTATGATGTGCCAAACCTGAAAAATCTGTACGGCCCTAATAAGTGTTTGTGCTATTCACAGATTAATAAATATGATGCATATGCAGTTAAGCATTTTGGCTTAGCAAACCGTAATGGTATCCAGAAGTCGACAACTATTTCAGTTGTTCAGAAGATTGCCTCAAAAGAGTATGAGTATTCTGTTCATGTTAAATACACAACAGCAAGTGATTCATATGAAGAAGATATTGTTATTGAAGCGAATAAATTAAAGGATGATGATGATACATTCCCAACGCTGTATGTGCTGTATGTTCCATTTGATACAGTCGGAGCAAAAAATCCTGCACAGGGAGCAACGGATACAATTACAGTAAAATATGATGTTGATATTCCTGCACAGGCACCAACAATGAATGTGTATTATCTGACTCAGAGTTCAATCAATTCTGAAACCAACAGTAATATTGCATATTATTTAAAATCTGAACATATCAACATTCAGAAAACTCCATCGGATGCAAGCCTTGAGTTCCATAACCTGGATGAGTTTAAAGAATCAAGTGTAGTCGGTGGCGGTGCAGGTGATAAGAAGAATCCTTTAACCGAAGGAGGAAGAGAAGCTCTTTTATATTCTGTTAATGTAAATGTTGTATATAAAGGAAAAATAATAGCTAATGTCACAACTCTTCGAGAAGAACTTGTTGAGTAATAGGAGTAGTGGATATGGGTAAGATTAGGTCATTTTTGAAAAAAGATAATAAAGGTTCAACAATGGTAGTAGCGCTTGTCGCTATTGCCTTTGTTGGCGTTCTTGCGTCAACAATATTAACTGCTACAATGGCTAACTACAAGATGAAGCATATCAACTATAAAGCCAAAAAGACTTTCTATAATGCAGAATCTGCAGTTGATGAAATCTATGATGGGTTGAGTAAGGTGTGCTACGATGCTCTTGAAAGTGAGTATATGGAGACTGTTTCCCATCTCGTTGCCAACAGCAGTAATGGTGATGCAAATGCCTCTTTGATGGGCAGGTACAAAAAAGCAATTAAGGATTTGACAGTATGGTCTGATAAGGCACTTCTTATGGAATACCTGAATGGCTTCATTACAGATACTGACAATGCTTCGGTAATCGATGTAAATGTGGATGATATCAATATGACAGCAATGCCATTTATTATTCCGGATGTTACAGTACAGTACAGAGAGAAAGCTACGGATGATTTCTCAAAAGTAACTATCGATCTTGAAATGTACTATCCAAATGTTCAGTTTGATTTTATTCAGGATAAGAACAATCTTAAGACATACCTTGATTTCTCAATGATTGGTATGGAAGGTGTGGCTGTTAAGACAAATGTTAGTGAATCCGGTGGTATATATGCCGGTAACGGATATGATACCATTGTATCAAGTGGCGGACTTGATGTCTGGACAGCAAGTTCACTGCAATTGGATAAAAACACTTCAACTCCTGTAGCTTCAGATACTTTGATTATCGCAAATGAAGTTGTGGGAATTAAAGGTTCAGTATATTCAAATCATGCCAAAATATGGACAAAGAATATTAATGTAGGTGACGACAGAGCCAGCACAAATGGTTATTTCTACATGAACGGCCCTGAAAATGCTGCATATGTAAGCGACGACTTAACACTTTCTTTCGGCGGAAGCCAGGCAATACTTGCCGGTGAATACTGGGGATATGGCGGTTCCAATTCATTGGGAGCTGCAAGCAGCAGTGCAATTATCGTAAATGGAAAGAGCAGTGTTCTTAATACGACTGATTTGAACAAACTTATTCTTGCAGGTTCTTCCTACATTTCAATAAGAAATGACAGTCAGGATTATGATATGGGAGACTCACTTGGTATCAAAGGTATGCAGAGAATATATCTTGTACCAAATGAATATATGAATTCTTCCAATCCATATCAGGCAAAGAGCGGCTACGGTCTTGCCGAAGCTGTTAACTATGAAGCAATGAAGAATTTCTTTGCTTACAAAGCAGGCTATCTTGAAACTGACGGAAGCGGCAATCCTGTAATTTATACAGTAAGTCCTTCTTCAGGCGATACGAGTAGTACATATTGCTATTTGAAATTTAAGAATGAACTTTCGAGATTCAAATATGTAAAGAGTATTATTGATTTGAAATATGATGGAATTGATATCAGCTCAGATCCTGTTGCAACAAGACTTAGAAATATTGTTGCAAGCAGTGCCAACAATTTCCTTTCAAATTCAAGCTCTTCAATCGGATCAATCGAAAGTGCACAGTCAAGCGGTATTTTGTACGATAAGAGCAGTGGAATGTTCTATCCTTCAATGGGTGCAGCCGTTGACGATGCCGGATGTGCAAGGAAATCATATAAATATGCAATCCTTAAGAGATTTTTATATGATGAAGACGAAAGCAAGATTACAGATCCATTTATGCCTGAATCACAGATTTCCATAACTGTTGCTGATGATATGGGAACTAAGGTTCATTCGATAAAGGATTTTGATGAAAATTATAAGAATTACTATGATTATGTTATAGAGACAAGCGAATTCAGAGTGACTGATACTGCTGAAGACGGAAGCATTATTATGGATGCATCCTCAGAGCTTGATCCGGCTAAAGTTAAGCAGATTCTTGATGATGCGATTGATGATGGATACAGCCATACAGGAGATGAGAATGGTTGTACAATTTACAAACATGAGAACGGTGAATCTGCTGTGCTGGCACTTGGCGAAACATACAGAACATCAACAGGTGCTCAGAAAGGTGTAATTCTCTCATATAACGGAAATGTAATTGTTGATAGTAATTTTACCGGTTTGATTATCACCAACAGAAAAATTGAGGTGGCACCGGGATGTAGCAGCATTGATGCTGATCACAAGCTTGCCGAAAGAATTATTAAGAACAACAGTATCTTATCAAAATTCTTCAAGGCATTCAGAGAGACCAGCTCAGGTCTTAACCCGGAAGAAATCACTATGGAAGATTTGTTAACATATAGCAATTGGAGAAAGAATTATGAGAATGAAGCTGAATCAGAAACAGGTACAGAAGAATAATAGCGGTTTTTCTATAATTGAATTATTAGTTGTTGTTGCTATTATGGCAGTGTTTATCGGAGGAGCGTTGACAACATTCCTTTCCGTAAGCAGAACTAATGTTAAGAAAAGCAATAGTGTTATTAATGATGCTATGATTTTCTGTAAGGGCAAGGCAATGACGAATGCTGCAAAGGAATGGAAACTTGTTCTAACAGAGCATGAAGCAAATGTTGTGAAGGTGTCATCTGATGGTAAGGTTTCTACCATAAAGTCGTATGCACTGCCAAATAAGGTTGACATATTTGTCAACACATCCGAAGAAAGCTATGCAGGCAAAATCGGTGATGATGGCGATTACGAGAGTGTTTCAATTGTATATAGTTCAAAGGGCAGCATTACCAAGGTGTATGATGAAAACAATAATTCACTTATGGATAAATTTGGTAATACATGCTGCATTGTTTCAAAGTATAAGCAATCAAAAAGCGCTTCGATTAAGTTGTATTTTATAACAGGTAAGCATGCTAAACAGTAAGAGGTGATGGAATGAAGAGAATTAAATCTTTGAAATTGAATAATAAAGCCTTTTCACTTGTTGAACTTCTTGTAACTATGGCTGTAAGTGCAATAGTATTATTGGTTATTGGCGCGTTTCTTACTTCCGGAACCAGATCATTTAACAAGCAGAGTAATTCAATTGATATACAAAACGAGCTTCAGTCCAGTTCGAATTTTGTAATTGATGCTTTGATGGAATCAACCGAGTTAAACATCAAGAACGAGACTGATGCAATTGTTATTACCACAGGTAATTTTGATGCGGATAATAAGGTTGAACCTAAATTAATCTGCTGGATTAAGGATACAAATAAGCTGTTCGTTACAGATATGAGTTCTGAAGAAATGGCTGACAGTGCGGATGATATCAGTGAAGGTTATTGTGTATCTAAATATGTTACTAATTTCACAATTAATATTGATGAAGAATCATATGAGCACGATGAAGCAGGAAACAGAGTAACTATTGATGGTAAGGTTGTATTAAAGAAAGCGATTATTCTGAATGTCAGTATCAAAGTTGGTAACAATGGAGAAGAGCGTTCTGACAGCAGAACAATCAAATTGAGAAATAAACTTAACAAATTTGTATTCAATGGTACTGAATATACAGTTCAATAGGAGATGTTTTTATGAAGAAAAAGATTTTTAACAAAATTACATCCGGTGTTTTACTTACTGTAGTTAGTGCCGGCCTTGTGATTGGCTCTGCTAAGGGCAGTCATGCTAAGGTTACCGGCATTGTTGATAACTACCAGCGTATAGAGCCAAATGTATGGCAGGCATATGATGGTGAGTACAACAAATTTAATGTTGGTGTTGACGGAGTAAAATATGATCCGGTCAATGGTGAGAAAGCATTAAAAATTCAGGAAAAGGCAAATGTTCTCGCAAATATATGCGATAACAAGGAAAAGCTTACTGTTCTTGAAATTGTGCCATACAGTTTGGCGTCACAGTATTCTGCTTACATTCCTTCACAGGAACATAAGAATATCATTAAGAGCTATGGAAATGAGTTGTTTTCAGCTTATGGTCAGGGTGGCAGTGTTCTCAAGTTAGCAGATAAGTCTAAGATGCCTGGCGGTGCTGATAATATTACAACACATGCAATTACAAGTGATTTGTATAATCCATGGGGAATTGACAGGGACAATCTGAAGGCAAATGTTGTAGCCAACTATATTACACCTATTATTGTTAAGAAAAGCGGAAGTGGTTTTGATGTCAATATGCCAAATATGTTTATTGACGACCAGTTTATAGGTGCAACAGAGTCACAGTTGTATAAATATTACTGTAATCCGGACAATGTTGAATATATTCCTGTTTGTCTTGGTGAACTCAGAGCTCAGGGTAAATCCCTTAAGGATTATCTGCAGAACAGAAGCGACCCAATTGATATGATTATTATTGCAGGTCGTGGTAAGAATTACTACAATATCTACAGAAATGTATTTTTTGCTAATGCAAAAGCATATGCAAGTCAGGGAAAGAAAGCAGATATTGTTAATTTCCTCAAAACCGGTAATAATCCTGATCAATTCCACAGTGGCGTATTCAAAGCTGACGGAACAGAGTATAAGGTTAGCGAGTTAGAGAGCCAAAGAGTATGGTATGATTCATATACAGTTAAGGACGGACAGAAATATTCAAATGACTTTACTTGGGAAGAAGCAATGGATGTTCTTTCATATGTATATGCTGCCAACAACAGAAACTATAACTGCGACAGAGAGTCAAGTGATGCTGACCAGCAGAAGATATCAACAATTATCCAGTTACCTGATTTCTCTTCTCAGGGCGGCGGAATCATGACCCGTAACGGAAGCACTTATGATACAAATGTTGCTAAACTCTGGATTATGTTGTGTAAGTCATCAGATCAGCAGAATTCAAAAACTCCATATATTGTAAGTGGCCAGGTTGGAAATTATAATTCACTGACGGAACAACAGAAAAAAATGGTTATCCAAAGCAATGGTAACTGGCAGTTAAAGACTTTGACAACATATTTTAATCAAAGAGCAAGTCTTAATCCTAATGCACTTGTTGCAAGAGAAGAGTTTATTAAAATTAAGGATGTTGCATGGCCTGCTAAGAGCTGGGGTAACCTTGAGACAATTGGTGTATTCGGTTTGAATGAGCAGGAAATGCTTTTACATTTGCGTAATAAGTCCGATGGTTCTTTCCAGTTGTACAACGGATGTCTCAATATGTTCCAGTCGGATGATGCGAAGGACTTAATGTATTCTGCCGACAGAGTTGGTTTATCAGATGATAGTGGCCCTAACTCATATCGTCTTGATTATGACGGAAATATCGGTATGAATGACCTCATCGGATACCTTTTCGGTATTGATGATTCAGATCCATATATGTTAAATCAGCCAACAGCTTCATACGAGAAAATTAAGCTTAACGGCGATGCTGACCAAATTGAAGAAGTACAGGTTTCACCTAACGGAAAGAATTATGTTGCATATATTGACAGCGATAAGTTATCAACCGAAGCAGGAATTGTTTCATTCTCATTTGATGCGGTAGGCAGGGATCCTGATGGTAATTTGAAGAATGTTGTCTTACAGGCATATTCGCGTGATAGTAATAAGCTTCTTCAGACTTTCAATATTACTTCAGGCAATGGATACGAAAAGAGAAAAGCAATTACGATTAATTCATCCAATGCTGCATTACTGAATGCATTGAAGAATAATCAGTTGTATTTCAAATTAACGGCAACCAAGACCTATCAGCATAAGGTTAATACAAACTGGGATGGCTCACCAATTTATGAGACCAGAGAATTATCTGTAACTGCATATTTGAGCATTGTATTCCAGAAGACATGGAACTTGGATTAATATAATGAAGATAGATACGGCATTCGTTCGCGAAAGTGAACGGATGCCTTTCTTGTTTCCTGTCTTTACATAATAATTCAATTGTGATATAGTATTTTCAAAGCTTAGATTCTTATATTCATTGTGCATTGCACATCTAATATTCTATTTTCATTATGAATCGGCTTTATTCCTTATTTTTATATAATTTGATATGACCTGAATACAGTATTGTGTTTTGGTAAAGGAGGTTCTATGTTCGGAAAGACACTTACCGCAGGTATTAATGGAATTAATACCACAATGATTGAAGTTGAAGCCGATGTCTCTCAGGGACTCCCGGGATTTGAAATAACCGGAAATATGTCGGCAGTAGGAAGGGAGGCAAGAGAAAGGGTCAGAATTGCATTGAAGAATGTTGGAATTAAACTGCCACCAAGTAAAATCACCATCAATCTTTCACCTGCCAATGTATATAAGAGCGGCACTCATTATGATCTTGCCATAGTGGTGGCGATTCTTGAGGCAATTGGGGTATTGCAAAGGGAACAGACGGAGAATTACCTGTTTGCAGGGGAATTGTCCCTGGATGGTGGAATTAATCCTATTAGAGGTGCATTGCCATTGACCATTGAAGCAAAGAATGGCGGCGTTAATAACATTATTTTGCCGGCAGCCAATGCAAAGGAAGGTGCAGTGGTTGGCGGAATTAATGTCATAGGGGTATCGAATTTGCAGGAATGCATGGAATTGCTTTTGGGAAGGCGGAATATTACCCCCACAATTGCGGATTGCGATATAGGGGAGGTAGAATATGATGATTTTGTGGATATAAAGGGGCAAAGGAATTTAAAACGTGCAATGCTTGTTGCTGCGGCAGGGATGCACAATATGTTGATATACGGACCACCCGGGGCGGGAAAGAGCATGGCGGCAAGGCGGATGGCCGGAATAATGCCGGTAATGACTAAGGAGGAAAGCCTTGAAGTATCAAAGCTGTATAGCATATCGGGGCTTTTGAACAGTGAACTTGCGTATATCAGCAACAGACCTTTCAGAAGTCCGCATGCATCGATAAGTAAAGCTGCATTTTGCGGTGGAGGCAATCCTCCTGTTCCGGGAGAAATAAGTCTGGCCCAGTCGGGTATTCTTTTTATGGATGAATTCAATCAATTTAGCAATGATGTAATAGAATCTTTACGGGTTCCCTTAGAGACAGGAGTTGCCAGGATACAGAGAAGCAATGGCAGCTATGAATATGGTGCAAATTGCCTTCTTGTGGCAGCTATGAACCCCTGCAAATGCGGATTTTACCCTGATATGAACAAATGTAGCTGCAGCGAGACGGATATCAAGAGGCATCTGGGGAAGATAAGCAGACCCATACTTGAACGCATTGATATTTTTGTTAACGCGGAACGAATTTCATATAGCGAATCCCAATATAGTGATGATGAATATAATACCGAAAATATGAGGAGAATGGTTGAGGCGGCAATACAAATCCAGAAGACGAGATTCGCCGGAACGGATATCAGATACAATTCCGGAATTCCTGATAAAAAAATGGACGAGATGTGCGTTATGGATAACGATGCCAGAGAATTGATTAAACAGGTGTATGACAAATACTCTATTTCTTTGAGAACATATTTTAAGATTCTTAAAGTGGCACGTACAATAGCGGATTTGGATAATAATGAAAAAATATCCTTTGCAAACATATGCGAGGCAGTGAGCTACAAAAATATGGAGGTTTTTAATGCATAGAAAGTACTGGTACTGGATAAATAATATAGAAGGAATAGGAAATGCAAAGATAAGGCATCTGTTAAGCAGGTTCGGTGATCCGGAAACGGTATTTAACAGTGAACAGAGGGAGCTGGAGGAACTGCCCAATCTGAATGTTAGGGATGTTGAGAATATTTTTTCTAAGGAAAACAAGAAGAAAATACTGGAAGAATTTGAGAGGGATACTGAGAAGGGCAAGAATTTTGTTTTTCCTGATGAGAGCGGGTATCCGGAAGGATTGAGGGAAATTTATGATAAACCCTATGTTCTGTATTACAGGGGCGGACTTCCCGGGAGGAAGGACAGGAATATAGGGATTGTGGGCTCGAGAAACTGTTCCTTCTATGGTAAAAGAATGGCTGAGGAACTGGGAAGGATTCTTGGAAGCAGGGGATTTAATGTCGTCAGTGGGCTTGCGCTGGGGATTGACGTGGAGGCGCACAGGGGAACGATTATGGCAGGAGGGCGCACTTATGCGGTTCTGGCGGGAGGAACGGATTTGTGTTATCCAAGGCAGAATTACAATACCTATGTGGATATTCTAAAGTGCGGCGGTATTATTTCAGAGTACAGGGACGGAACCAGAACCACGCCGGGAATGTTTCCGCTTAGGAACAGGATAATCAGCGGTTTGTGCGAGGCTGTGATTGTAGTGGAGGCGGGAGTAAACAGCGGTTCCTTAATCACGGCTAATTATGCCCTGGAGCAGAATAAAAGAGTGTTTGCAATTCCCGGAAGGGTGGGGGATGCATGCAGTCAGGGTACCAACAATCTGATATGGCAGGGTGCGGAGATTATAACTTCTTTTGACAGTTTTTTGACTTCGCTGGAGGAAAATAATGAGCAGTGCCCCGGTATCGGAGAGGAGGACCGGACAAATATTGCTCTTGCAACTAATGAAAAAATGTTGTATAATCTGCTACTAGATTTTAGTCCAAAGAGTCTGGATACTATTTTTAGCGAATCAGGCATGCTTATGAAGGATGTTTTTACCGGGCTGATGTCATTGGAATTAAGAGGATTAATTCGAGAAGTGAGCAAAAATTTTTATGTAAGGATAGGTTAGGATAATGGCAAAATATCTGGTTATTGTTGAATCACCTGCAAAAGTTAAAACAATCAAGAAGTTCCTTGGCGCAAATTATGAGGTTGCGGCATCAAACGGTCATGTCAGGGACTTGCCAAAGAGCTCTTTGGGAATTGATGTGGAAAGTGATTTTGAACCAAAGTACATAACGATAAGGGGAAAGGGAGATGTTCTGGCAAATCTTCGTAAGCTTGTAAAAAAGGCTGACAAAGTATTTCTTGCAACTGACCCTGACCGCGAGGGAGAGGCTATTTCCTGGCATCTTTCAAAGGCTTTGAAGATTGAGGATAAGGATATTAACCGAATCAGCTTCAATGAAATTACCCAAAATGCAATAAAGGCTTCCATTAAGGAACCACGCAAAATAGATATGAATCTTGTGGATGCACAGCAGTCGCGAAGAATTCTTGACCGTATGGTGGGATACAAAATCAGTCCGCTCATCTGGGCAAAGGTTAAGCGCGGCCTTTCCGCAGGACGAGTTCAGTCTGTTGCATTGAGAATTATCTGCGACAGGGAAGAGGAAATCAGTGCATTTATTCCGCAGGAATACTGGACAATTGATGCACAACTATCCCATAATAAGAAAAAACTTACCGCAAAATTCATCGGTGATGACAAGGATAAGATTGTGCCTTCAAGTGAAGCTGAGGTAAATTCCATTCTCAAGGCTATAGAAAAAGAAGATTTTACGGTGTCAGAGGTTAAGAAGAGCGAGAGAAATAAGAAAGCTCCTCTGCCATTTACAACAAGTACGCTTCAGCAGGAGGCGTCAAAGACACTCAATTTTTCAACACAGAAAACAATGCGTATTGCACAGCAGTTGTATGAAGAGGGTTATATTTCATATCTTCGTACGGATTCAACAAGAATTTCAGATGAAGCGGATGCTTTAGCCAGAGAATATATTAAGGATACTTACGGGGACGCATATTATCTTGCTGCTTCCGGAGAAAAGAAAAAAGGTAAGAAAATTCAGGATGCGCATGAGGCCATAAGACCAACGGATATCAAGAGAACGCCTGCGGAAGTCAAAGCAACACTGGGAAGGGATTTATTCCGCCTGTACCAGCTGATATGGAAGAGATTTACTGCCAGTCGTATGTCGGATGCAGTATATGAATCCACCGGCGTTAAGCTTAGTGCGGGAAAATACAGATTCGGTATGAACGCATCCAAATTGAAATTTGACGGTTATATGTCAGTATATATGTCCGATGAGGATGAGAAAGCGGACAATATTGTTCTTGATTCTTTCAAAAAGGGAGATGTTGTGAAGCTTGAGAATTTTGAGCCAAAGCAACATTTTACACAGCCACCGGCACATTATACCGAGGCTTCACTGGTTAAGACTCTTGAAGAGTTGGGAATCGGAAGACCATCCACCTATGCTCCGACAATCGGAACGATTATCGCCAGAAGATATGTAATCAAGGAGCAGAAGAATCTCTATGTTACAGAGATTGGCGAGGCTGTTAACAAGATAATGATGCAGTCCTTCCCTTCAATTGTGGATGTGAATTTCACTGCCAATCTGGAGAGCCTTCTCGATAAGGTTGAGGAGGGCTCAGTAAACTGGAAGACGGTTATCAGCAATTTTTATCCGGACCTTGACGAAGCAGTTAAGGTTGCGGAAAAGGAATTGGATGCAATAAAGATTGAGGACGAGGTTACGGATGTAATCTGTGAAAATTGCGGACGCAATATGGTGGTAAAATACGGACCACACGGAAAATTCCTTGCATGCCCGGGATTCCCTGAATGCAGGAATACCAAGCCTTACCTTGAAAAGGTGGGTGTACCATGTCCAAAATGCTCATCAGAGGTTATCCTGCTGAGAACCAAGAAGGGAAGACGTTATTACGGCTGTGAGAACCAGGATTGTGATTTTATGTCCTGGAATAAGCCTGCCGTTGAAAAATGTCCTGAATGCGGCGGATACATGGTGGAAAAGGGCAATAAGCTTGCCTGCGCCGATGAAAAATGCGGATTTACAAAGAACAGGCAGCAGGAAGCTTAATATTTTTGCAATACAGTCCGAAATATAATATGGAACCACAACGGTATGAATTGTGTATATCCGTCCTGATTTGTCAGAAAATATCAAAATATTATTGAATATGACAGATAAAAGTGCTAAAATATTACACATAGAATATCGTTAAGAGGTGAAAGCATGAGTAGTGTACAATTGCTTGATAATACTCGTAAAATTGGTAAGCTTTTGCATAATAACAGCTCTCACAAGGTGGTCTTTAATGACATTTGTAAAGTGATGAGCGAGATGCTTTCTTCCAATGTATTAGTGCTCAGCAAAAAGGGTAAGGTGTTGGGACTCAGTTCCTGCCCGACAGTGGAAGATATCAATGTCCTGATTCGCGACAAGGTGGGCGGCTTTGTGGATTCGATGTTTAACGAGAGATTGTTGAATATTCTTTCTACGAAGGAGAATGTTAATTTGGAGACTCTGGGGTTTGATGCTCCTTATGAAAAGAAGTATCAAGCGATAACAACTCCGATTGATATAGCCGGTGAACGGCTCGGAACATTGTTTATGTACAAGGTGGACAGCCAGTATGAAATCGATGATATTATTCTTTGCGAGTATGGTGCAACAGTTGTCGGTCTGGAGATGATGCGCTCCGTGAATGAGGAGAATGCAGAGGAAGACCGCAAGATTAATATCGTAAAATCAGCAATCGGAACACTGTCATATTCGGAGCTGGAGGCGATAATACATATTTTTGATGAACTGCAGGGCGATGAGGGTATCCTTGTTGCAAGCAGAATTGCTGACAGGGTGGGAATTACCCGCTCCGTTATTGTGAATGCGATTCGTAAATTCGAAAGCGCAGGTGTCATAGAGTCCAGATCATCAGGGATGAAGGGTACATATATCAAGGTACTCAATGATGTGGCTTTAGATGAGATTAAGAAAATTCAATTAGAACGTGGGTGAATGGAATCGCCATATCAATCTTGATATGGCGGTTTTTTTGTTCTTTTTGAAATGAAAAATACCCACAATCACGATATATAGTATTTTTTGCAATTAATAAACACAATATATCGTAATTTTTACTTTACATTTTCTGTGAAATCTATATAATAGTATATGGACTATTAGTATGTTTTTACAGAGGAAAGGAGAACCTCTATGATTAATTCAGGAGCTTTTGCATATGTTGATTTATTGACATCATCAGCAGATTATTCATGGAAGCGCAATGAGGTGCTTAACAGTAATATTGCTAATGTTGACACTCCGGGCTATAAGAGACAGGACGTCAGCTTTGAGTCTGTTCTCTCAGCAGCAGTGGCAAAGGGAAGTTCGCTTTCGAATAACCTTACGAAAACAGTAAGGGATATCAATTATAATCATGTTAAGCCTACTGTATACACAGATAATGCTGAATTGTCCTACAGAATCGACGGCAACAATGTTGATATCGATGTTGAACAGATTGAACTTGCCTCCAATCAGTTATACTATGAGGCGGTTACTGACAGTATGAAGATGGAATTCGATAGATTTAAGGCGGCACTTAACACCAAATAGTTAGAGGAGGATTAATATGGCTCTTTTTACGGGAATGGATATTAATGCGTCCGGTATGTCAGCTCAGAGGCTGAGAATGGACGTTATTTCTGAAAATATTGCTAATGCAAACACCACAAGAACCAAGGAGGGTGGCCCTTACGTGCGTAAGAATGTCATTCTCCAGGAGAAAATATCCCACACAAATTCTTTTGGTGATGTACTTAACAGAACAATTAACGGTGTTAGTACCGGTGTTAAAGCGATAGCAATTACCAATGACACCGATACGGACATGAATCTTGTATATGACCCATCACACCCTGATGCGGATGAGAACGGATATGTATTATATCCGAATGTTAATATTGTAACCGAGATGACGGACCTTATTGATGCGACAAGATCTTACGAAGCAAATACAACTGCTTTTGAAGCCAGCAAAAATATTGCATCAATGGGCTTGAAACTTATGGAATAGGAGGAATGGTAAATGGATGCAACAGTACAGTTTCCGACTTCCATAACTAACAAGGTTTCAGATGTTCTGGGCAGGGATGTCAATAAGCTGGGCCAGGGAAACTCAGATTCGGAGAGCTTTGACGGCATATTTAATGCCGCTGTGAAAATGATTTCTGATACCAATGATTATCTGCATGAGGCACAGAAGGCAGAGGTTGCTTTTGCAACTGGAGAACTCAAGAGCACTCATGAACTTGCAGTCATTGAACAGAAGGCAAATCTTTCATTGCAGTACACGGTAGCAATTAAGAATGCTATTATTTCGGCATACAAAGAAATTATGCAGATGCAGATTTAATATTTACAACTCAGGAGAGTAGAAAATGCAGGACAGATTAAAGGCGATCCTTGATAGAATCAAGGCGTTTTGGGATAAATTTAATAAAAAGCAAAAAATTCTTTTTGTGTCCTTGTCGGCAGCAATTCTCACCGTCATCATTATTGTGGCAGTGATTGCGTCCCGTCCTAAGATGGTTACTATTCGTCAGTGCAGTAACGAATCAGAAGCTACGGAAGTAAGAGCACTTTTGAACGACAACAATATCACCTGTCAGGTGGATGAGAAAAATGTTGTTACTGTCAAGAAGGATGATTATGTCGAGGCAAAGCTGGTTCTTGGCTCAAATAATATTTCAGCGGACGGTTACTCTCTAAGCGATGCACTTTCCGGAGGATTTACCGAGACAGCAGCTACAACGGAAAAGAAGTATACCGCATTTCTTGAATCGAAATTCAAGAAGGACCTGGAGACCCTTGACGGCGTAAAGGAAGCAAGGGTGACAATCAAATTCCAGGATGCCGGTTCAACTATTTTTAAAGAAAATACGGATGCGTCAATTACGGCAATACTTAAGCTAACCAAGGAGATGTCCGAGGAGCAGGCGGCAGCCATCGGCCTTACGCTTGCAACCAATGTCGGAAGTGATAATACCAACAATGTTGTTGTAATGGACAGTAATTCCAATCTGTTATACTACGGCGGAACCAATAATACATACGGTGTTTCATCTTCAAGCCAGAAGGTAAGGGAACAGCTTGAGAATGCCTTGATTGCAAAGGCAAAACAGCTTTTATCTTCCCTGAATTACAACGAAGTCACAGTTTCGCCAAATCTCTCAGTTGATTTTGACAATGTTGAAATTGTTGACAAAGAGTATCATGCTCCGGAGGGAACGGATGAGGGCCTTTACAAGACCAGCTATGAGGTTGATTCCAGCGGAGACCTTGCGCTTAGCGGTGGTGCTGCCGGAACAGAATCCAATGACAATGATACGGATTATGACATAAAGAATGCTGACGGAGGCGATTCAAAATACTCGCTCAGACAGTATGAATGGTACCAGAATGAGAAAATAACAACAACCAAGCCTGCACAGGGCAAGATTAATTACAATAATTCCAGCATTTCCATCGTGGCCAATAAGGTTGAGAACCTCACCGAAGAGGATGCTAAGGAAAGAGGACTCCTTGAGGATATGAGCTGGGAAGAATTCAAGAATGCCAACAGGGAACCCGTTCCTATTGAACTTGACGATCAGATTAAGAATGTTGTGGCTACAGGTACCGGTATTCCGGTTAACAGCATTAATCTTATGGGATACAGCAGCTATGTGTTTTACGATGCTGAGGAAAAGGAATCCTCACCATTCTTTATTGTTCAGATTATTTTGGCAGCGCTTATTGCAGCGTTGTTGATATTCATTATTATCAGAAGCACCAGACCGGTTGCGGTCAATGAGACCGAGCCTGAACTCAGCGTTGAGGACATGCTTGCGACCACCAAAGAAAACAGGCCTGTTGTTGAAGATATTGATGTTCAGGAAAAATCAGAAGTTCGTATTGCAATAGAGAAATTTGTTGATGAAAATCCGGAGGCGGTTGCTTTGCTTCTTAGGAACTGGCTCAATGAAGGATGGAATTAGCATGAATCACACAGGTTGCAGAGAGGTGATAAAATGGCAAAAGCAAAACAGGGACTTGATGGAATTCAGAAAAGTGCAATTCTTCTGATTGCACTTGGTCCGGAAAAGTCATCAAAGGTTTTTAAACATTTAAAAGAAGATGAAATAGAACAATTAACACTGGAAATTGCCAATACCAGCAGTGTGTCACCACAGACGAAGGAGGAAGTCCTTTCCGAATTCTATGAGGTGTGCCTTGCACAGCAATATATTGCAGAAGGCGGTATTTCGTATGCCAAAGAGCTCCTCGAAAAAGCACTTGGAGAAGATAAGGCAAGGGATGTTATCGGTAAACTTACTGCGAGTCTGCAGGTTAGACCTTTTGAATTTATCAGAAAGACCGACCCTGCACAGCTGCTCAACTTCATTCAGGATGAGCATCCGCAGACCATCGCCCTTATTTTGTCATATTTACCGGCAGGGCAGTCATCACAGGTTATTTCAGCTTTACCTCCTGAAAAACAGTCCGATGTTGCCAAGCGTATTGCAATGATGGACAGAACATCACCGGATGTTATCAAAGAGGTGGAGGGAGTTCTCGAGAGAAAGCTTGCTTCACTTGTTAATCAGGATTACACAATTGTGGGCGGTACCGACGCCATCGTTGAAATCCTCAACTCAGTTGACAGAGGTACGGAGCGTCATATTCTTGAAACTCTTGAAATTGAAGAGCCTGAGCTTGCAGATGAAATCAGGAAGAAGATGTTTGTATTCGAGGATATTATCAATCTCGACAGCAAAGCCATCCAGCGTGTGCTCAGGGATGTTGAAAACAATGACCTTGCTACTGCACTTAAGAGCGCCAATGAAGAGGTTCAGAGTGTTATTTTCTCCAACCTTTCATCCCGTCTTGCTGCTATGATCAAGGAAGATATGGAATTCATGGGACCTGTACGACTCAAAGATGTTGAGGAAGCACAGCAGAAGATTGTTAATATTGTCCGTAAACTTGAAGATAGCGCAGAAATCGTTATCGCAAGAGGTGGAGGTGACGAAATCATTGCCTAATCTTGTAAAATATAACAATATCATTGTCAAAAGTGAGGACAAGATAGTAATAGATTCAAATAAACTCGTGGAGAATATGCTGGAACAGCAGCAGAGAAATTTTGCCCAAAAGGCGGACCATCCGGATGAGGATGGCTTTATCTGCGGGCTTGATGCTGCCACGGTTGAACAGCTGGTTTCGGACGAACCGGTTATTACGGAAGAACAGCAAAACAGAATTGACAGCATTCTTGAAGATGCCAACAGGGAAGCTGAATCGATTATTGAAGCAGCCCGTGCTGAAGCAATTCAGATTAGGGAGGAAGCAAAAAAGAGCGGATATAATGAAGGTCTGGCTGCAGGCACAAAGGATGCTGATGCTATTTTAACAGATAAAATCAACATGGCGGATGCTGAAATTGCACAGAGGAAGTCTGAACTTGAGGAAGAATATGAGGAGCTTAAGAATAAGCTGGAGCCGGAACTGGTCAATGTAATTCTTGAAGTTTTTGAAAATGCTTTCGGAGTGATTACGGAAGAAAATAAGACGGTTATTATGGCACTTATCAATTCTGTAATGAAGAATACGGAAATCAGCAAGGAGTTTATGATTAGGGTTTCCGATGAGGACTATGATTATGTGTACGGCAATAAAGAGCTGATTTACGGCTCCAATGCATCGGATATTACCATTGAAATCAGCAAGGACAACAAGCTGGGACACAATGAGTGCATCATTGAAACGGATGCGGGCGTATTTGACTGCAGCCTTGATATTCAGCTCAAGAATTTAATTAATGAGATAAAAATACTCAGTTGTGCACGCTAGATATTTTTGGAGAGAACTGTTGTGGATACATCGAAATACCTTAGTTTAAGCAGAAAAACATTTTACAAAAAAATGGGAAAAGTATCTAAAGTTGTTGGACTGACAATCGAGTCAATTGGCCCGGATGCCAGTCTTAATGATGTATGCCATATTATGCTGAAGGACAAACCGGGATGCTATATCAGCGCTGAGGTTGTTGGTTTTAAGGAAAAAAGAATTATTCTTATGCCTTTTGAAAATGTGGACGGTGTCGGACCGGGATGCATTGTTGAGAATACCAATACCAGATTGTGTGTGAATGTCGGACCTGATTTATTGGGAAAAACAGTTGACGGATTGGGAAGACCTCTTGATGGAAGTTCCCTGGATTATTATGAGAGATATCCCGTGGATGCTCCATCACCGGACCCTCTGCAGAGAATAATAATTGATACAATTCTTCCACTTGGCGTAAAAGCGGTGGACGGACTTCTCACAATAGGAAAGGGTCAGCGTGTCGGTATTTTTGCCGGAAGTGGTGTGGGAAAAAGTACCCTGATGGGTATGTTTGCAAGGAATACAAGGGCGGATATCAATGTCATTGCACTTATCGGAGAGCGAGGACGTGAAGTCCGTGAATTTATAGAAAATGACCTGGGCGAAGAGGGTATGAAGAGGAGTGTTGTGGTGGTTGCAACATCGGATAAACCGGCACTCATCAGAAATAAGGCGGCAAAAACGGCGACAGCCATTGCCGAATATTTCAGGGATCAGGGCAAGGATGTTCTTTTGATGATGGATTCACTTACCCGTTTTTCCATGGCCCAGAGGGAGATTGGGCTTGCATCAGGCGAGCCGCCGGTTACAAGAGGTTATCCGCCGAGCATGTACAGCGAGATGCCTAAACTGCTTGAGCGCGCAGGCAATTCCGACAGGGGTTCGATAACGGGGCTTTATACGGTGCTTGTTGACGGTGATGATTTTAACGAGCCGGTTACCGATACAGCGAGAAGTATTCTGGACGGACATATCATGCTGTCCAGAAAAATAGCACATAAAAATCATTATCCGGCAATTGATGTTTTACAGAGTATATCAAGATGTATGAGCCAGATTACCGACCCGCATCAAAAGGAGCTGGCGGGCCGCCTTAAGAATGTTATGGCAACCTACAACGAGGCGGAGGACTTGATTAATATTGGCGCCTACAAGGCGGGAAGCAATGAGGAAATTGATTTTGCAATCAGTAAGATTGATAAGGTGAATGCTTTTCTGGTTCAGGCAACGCATGACAAAAAGTCCTATGATGAGATTATGGCTGAGTTGGAGAGTGTTTTTGCTGATGACACCCAGTAATCTGAAGGGATGGTTTTATGGCAAAGTTTATATATCGAATGCAAAATATTCTGGATATCAAAAACAAAATGGAAACCCAGGCAAAGCAGCATTATGCGATGTGCCGTCTTAGAGTGGACGAGGAGAGCGAAAAGCTTGATTTGATGTTCAAAAGAAAAAGTCAGCTGGAGGCTGAATACAGAAAGCTTGCAACAGGCACCATCAATGTGCGTGATCTTCTGGACGGAAGGCATGCGATTGACTATCAGAAGGAAATGATAAAGGTTCAGATGATTGAACTGAGAGTTGCCGAGAAAAACTTTGAGCTTGCGGCGAAAAGACTTAATGAAGCAGTGAAGGAACGCAAAACCCAGGAAAAACTTCGGGAAAAGGCTTTCGATAATTTCCTGATGGAGCTTGGAGAGCAGGAGAAAAAGGAAATCGACGAACTGGTTAGCTATAGATATGGCCAGGAAGATAAAGAATAGAGGTGAATCATGGCTAAGGAAAAAAAAGAAAACGCGGATTTGATGAATGACTTTGACAGTATTGAAGAAGAGGATGGCGGAAAGAAAAAAAAGAAACTGACCACCAGCCTTATTGCCGTGCTTATTGTTCTGGTGTGGATTATTATTTTCATTCTTCTTGTAAAGCTTGACGTGGGCGGGTTCGGAAGCTCAGTTCTGCATCCGGTATTGAAGGATGTTCCTGTCCTCAACAAGATTTTGCCTAAGGTTGATGAGGAAGGCGGACTCAGCAGTCAGAGCGGTACTGCGTACAAAACTCTTCAGGAAGCTATTGACAGAATTAATGAGCTGGAAAACGAAATTGCAATATACAGCGAGAAGGCTGACGAGAATGCAGAAACAATATCAAATCTCACGGCAGAGATTAACCGTCTGAAGACTTATGAAGCAAATCAGACAAATTATGAAAATTTAAAGAAAAAATTTGACGAAGAGGTTGTTTTTAACGACAAAGCACCCGATATAGATAAATATAAGGAGTGGTATGAGGCGCTGGACCCTGAAAATGCCGCGGAAATTTATCGACAGGTGACGGAACAGCTTGCTTTGGATGAGGTTATTCAGAACCAGGCAAAGCAGTTCGCTTCAATGGAGCCTGAAGCTGCAGCCGCCGTAATGGAAGAGATGACGGGTGATTTTGAAAAGGTTTCAAAGATACTTATGGCAATGAAACCACAGCAGGCCGGCAATATTCTGGCAGCTATGGACAGTACAATAGCAGCCAAGCTCACACTTCTTATTTATCCAACCGAAAATAATTAGGAAAGGAGGAAATAAGATGACTACAGGAAATATTGGTTTTGCAACAGATACAAAGCTTCAGGTAAGCAATGTTGCTGCAAAGAGCAGTACCAATTCCGTAGTGACTGAGACAACCCAGGATTTTCAATCTTTTTTTGGCGGTAGCAAGGGCGAAGAAATCAAGGTTGACAATAAACCTGTTGCAACCAAAACTGAAGTTGAGAATGTCATCAGAAAGACACAACTCAATGAGAAGACCAAGATTGAAAATGACAATACAGACATCTGCGAAATTGAGGATTCAATCAGGGATGTTATCATTGATGAGCTTGATATTACCGTGGAAGAGTTTGAAATGGCACTTAACAATCTGGGACTTGAGGTGGTTGATTTGCTTCAGCCACAGAATGTTGCACTTTTGATTGCCGAAGTTGAAAATGTTCAGCCGGTTGATATTTTGACAGATGCCGATTTGACCGGACTTTTGACGGATGTCACGGATTCGGTTAATCAGGTAATTGAAACGGCTGCCGATTCCTTGAATGTGGATACTGAACAGTTTGTCGAGATTATCAGGACAAAGGTGAAAACAGATTCTCAGGTTCAGACAGAGAATGATATTCCGCTTGAGAGTATTGCTGACAATGATGACGTGAAATCTGAAGTGTTTGTAGTTAAGGATGAGTCAACAGGCAGGGAAATCAAGGTCGAAACAACAGCGGCAACAACGGAGACCGAGGTAGTGTCCGAGGCTGATACGGCGACAGATTTTTCCAATGATGACAATCAGGCGAAACAGGACACAAAGGATTCGGATTCCGGCAGGATTATGAATAATCTTGTTGATTCGGTTAACAGAGCTGTTGAGAATTCTCAGGTAGAGAATAATATTTTTGACAATGTCAGAATTGACGCCGAAGATATTATATCGCAGATTAACGAAGCAGTTAAGGTTAGGGTTAAGGCTGATACGACTTCAATGGAAATTCAGCTTACACCGGAGAATCTTGGAAAGATTAATCTCAATGTATCCACAAAAAATGGTGTGGTTACTGCTACAATCACAGCAGCCAACGATACTGTGAAGGCAGTTATTGAAAACCAGCTTATCCAGCTTAAGGATAATCTTGCAAATCAGGGATTGGAAGTTGCTAAGGTTGAGGTTGCGGTGGCAAGCCATGAATTCAGTATGGAAGGCAACGAATCTGATAACAATGCTGACGGCCGTAAGGGACGTAACAGTCACCGCAGATTCAGAACGGATGCGGAATTGTTTGATGATACAAAAGATTTTGCAGAGCAACAGCTTATGGAAACTAATGGTAACAGCGTAAGCTATACAGCTTAGAAAGGAGCAAAATATGAGTTCAGCTCAGATAGTGGACGGAAAGGTAGTCGCAAATTACACTGCGGGAACAAGCCTTAACAAGGAAATGAAGGGAAGTGATTCGCTCAATAAGGACGCTTTTTTGAAAATACTGGTTGCAGAAATGCAATATCAGGACCCTATGCAGCCTTCATCCAATACTGACTGGGTTACCCAGATGGCATCCTTCTCACAAATCGAAGAGATGCAGGGTGTCGGTGATACACTTAAAGAACAGCAGGCGGGGAGCCTTGTAGGGAAAAGAGTAATTGTTCAGTCATCAATTGATACAACAGGTGAAGCACAGTATGTAACCGGAGTTGTACAGTGTACAGAGAAAAAAGAAGACGGAATCTATATTTCGGTTAATGATATGCTGTTTCCTGTCGATAATATATATGCAGTAGTTGATGAGGACTATTACAACAGTGTTCTCAAAAAATAGTGAGGTGATTACATGGATGTAAAAGAAACACATTTTAGATCCATTGAGCAGGTCACGGGACAGTATCTTAATAACAATGTTCAAAAGACTAATCCGGGAACGACTTCTTTTGAAAGCATATTAAGAGACAAATTTAATACTCAGGACATAAAATTTTCCAAGCATGCAACCCAAAGACTGGCGGACAGAAATATTGACCTGTCAGGGGAGCAGATGGAAAGACTTCAGAAAGGCGCCAGACTTTCAGAAGAAAAGGGAATTAAAGATTCTCTGGTATTGATGGACAAATATGCATTTATAGTCAATACAAAGAGCAATACCGTGATAACAGCAATGGAACAGGGTATGGACGAAGACAAAGTATTTACAAATATTGATGGTGCGGTTTTGGTATAGATGTTGGACCTTCGGGAAACATGATATTCCTGACTGATTGAGGGAATATAACCGCTAATCGATATGACTTAAGGAGGTCATAATTATGATGAGATCACTCTATTCTGGTGTTGCAGGACTTAGAACACACCAGACAAAGATGGACGTAATTGGTAATAATATTGCCAATGTTAACACAGTAGGATACAAATCGCAGACTGTTACATTCAGTGATGTTCTTTACCAGACAACACAGAATGCTTCAGGTGCCAACGAAGAGACGGGCGCAGGAGGAACCAACGCAAAACAGATTGGTCTTGGTTCCACAGTATCAGCCATTAATACAAAGGTATCGGAGACAGGAGGATATCAGTCAACCAACAATCCTTTCGACCTTATGATTAACGGCGACCAGTTTTTTGTTGTAAGCAACAATGGCACAAACTTTTTTACAAAAGCAGGTAATTTTTCTGTAGATTCAAACGGTACTCTTGTTACTTCCCAGGGTTATGCTGTAATGGGATGGGCTGCTGAGGACGGAATCATCAAGACTGACAAGGTTCAGAAGATTAATATCTATGATGATGCCGCAAAATATGCTGCACCAAAGCATACTACGGATGTCACACTTTCAGGTAATATCAACAAAGAGGATGAGAACTTTACGGTTATCAACGGCGAGCAGAATGGCCGAAAGGTTAATATCTCTTTCTATGATGATCTGGGATACAAATATCAGGCAACAATCAAGATTTCACAGACAAGTGATTATGAATATGCAGTTGCAGCCGTAGGACTTACATGTAACGGTAAGGATATGGGACTTGATGCAACCGCTCTTGCAGGTCTCATTGATACAAGCGCAGCAATTAAATTTGATGCTGCTGACGGTACACTTGATGATACAGCGGATGACAAGATTACACTTGCAGTTTCGTCCCTTGGTATTGACGCCCTTCCGGACGATGTCACAATTGATATATCCAATATGCAGTGCCGCGGTACTGACACATCACTTGATTCTAAGAGAGGTGTGGTGGATGCAGCCAATAATGTAACCGGTGCGGGCAGCGCAGTTGGTACAATGACTGAAGTCGGTATTCAAAAGGATGGAAAAATAGTTGCTACATACGACAATGGTGATCAGAAAGTAATCTACCAGATTGCAGTTGCTTCTTTTGTCAATCCTGCAGGACTTGAGAAGGTCGGAGATAATCTTTTCCAGGCAACTCTCAACTCCGGTGAGTTTGACGGAATCGGTGAAGATATTACATCCGGTGGAGGATATTTTGCAACCGGCGTACTTGAAATGTCAAATGTAGACCTGGCTGCAGAGTTTACAGATATGATTACAACTCAGAGAGGATATCAGGCAAATTCAAGAATTATTACAGTATCGGATTCGATGCTTGAAGAATTAATAAATCTTAAGAGATAAAAGGTAATTTAATATTATGATGAAATTCCCTGCCTGCGTTATGCGGGCAGGGTAAATGTGTATATTGACCTTGTAAAAAATGACAAAATTGTCATGGGTCAGGGAGGTTTCTGTATGATAGAGCTTACAAGACTGAATTTGACACAGTTTTCAATTAACCCCGAGCTGATAGAGATGGTTGAAAGCACTCCGGATACAGTGATTACGCTCACTACAGGGAGAAAGTTAATTGTAAAAGAAACTAGACAAGAAGTAAAAAATTTAGTATTATTGTATAAAAAGGAAATTTATGCAAATTTACTCAAAATAGATTAACAGATGGGTGGTATTTGGAATGGATCTTGCTACAATAATTGGTTTGATTGCCTGTTTTGGTCTTATGCTGTTCGGTATCGTTACCGGTAGGGACGGAGTGGCAGCTGTCAAGAACTTTTTAGACCCTCAGTCTGCACTTATTACATTTGGTGGAGCACTGGGTGCCACACTGATACAGTTCAAATTAAGTGACTTCTTTGCAGGCCTGAAAGCATTTTTAGTGGCCATTAAGATAAAAAAGACTGATCAAACTGAACAGATTAAGAAAATAATTGAGCTTTCCAACGTTGCACGTAAGGAAGGCATATTGGCGTTAGAGGATGCGGCTGCGGAGCTTGAGGATGAATTTCTCAAAAAAGGAATACTGCTTATCGTGGACGGTACTGAGCCGGATCTGGTAAGAGCAATCCTTGAGACAGAGCTTTCCTGCATCGAGGCAAGACATAAGAAGCTTATCAGCGTATGGGAAACCATGGCAGCCATGGGCCCTGCCTGGGGTATGATCGGTACTCTTATCGGTCTTATTAACATGTTAAAACATCTTGAAGATATTAACTCTGTAGGACCTAACATGAGTGTCGCTCTGGTTACAACTATGTATGGTTCCCTGCTTGCAAACTGGATTGCAATGCCTGTTGCAGGTAAATTGAGAGTTAATAATGCTGAAGAGATTACAATGAAGGAAGTAATTATCGAAGGTCTGTTATCAATTCAGGCCGGAGAGAATCCACATGTAATAGAGGAAAAACTCAAATCATTCCTTGCACCAAAGGATAGGGAAAGATATAATTCTTCTGAAGGCGGAGGAGAGGAAGTCAATGGCTAGAAAGAAAGGCGAGGACGCTCCTATCAAAACAGACGGCTGGATGGCGACATTCTCCGATCTGATGAACTTATTGCTATGTTTCTTCGTACTTCTTTTTGCAATGTCAACTGTAGATACTGAGAAATGGCAGCAATTGGTAGCGTCATTTTCATCTTCATATAGTATACTTGAGAGTAACGGCGGCACAGGCGTAGAGGAAGGCATGCTTATTGCCAGTGGAGCAAGCCAGTTGGCGGAACTCAGTACTTATTATGCCCAGATGAAGGACAATCAGGAGGGTAATAAGAATGAAATCGAGGATGCACTTATCAAGCTGGAACAGATGCAGCAACAGGAATCCGAAGAGATGGGTGAGGTAATAGATAAGTTCCTTGAGAACAAGGGATTGGGCTCCGAAGTCGAAATTCAGGTTACGCAGCATTATGTATGCCTTAAGATGAAAGGTTCACTTATGTTTGAACCGGCATCTGCGGATTTGACCGGTAAGGCAAAGAAAGTGCTTTCAGAGGTTAGCCAGATACTGAAGATGTACGAGGATAATCTTATTGAAATTGAAGGTCATACGGACAATGTTCCGATTTATGACAAATTATATACAAGCAATGATTTGCTTTCGGATTACCGTGCACTTGCAGTATTCCAGTATCTTGTAAACGATAACAATGTCAGCCCGAATAAGCTCAAACATTCAGGACGCGGAGAATATGATCCGATTGCATCAAATGATACGGCTGAAGGGCGTGCTCAGAACAGACGAGTTGAGATAAAAATATACAATAGCTATAGCAGTCACTAGTATAGCAGTTGGAGGATTACTATGAAAAAAGGAATGGTTAATTTAATAGTACTTGCGTTACAGATTGTAATACTTGTATTGTTAATCGTTGTTGTTTTTACATTTGTTCCTGCAGTGAAGAAAAGCAATTCACTTGTGCAGAAGGTCAGCGATATCGTTGATTTGAATATAGGCAATCAGAGTGGGGCAAATTCAGGGGAAGTAAGTCTTGCGGACCAGGATATTATTGAAATTAAATTCGCTGATAAGACAGATACTGTTGCCAGCCTCAAGAATGACGGGACGGGCATGCATTACCTGAAACTTAGTCTTTCGGTAAGCCTTAATAAGAATTCCGAGGATTACAGTGAGAAATCTTCCTATTTCAACACATCCATGAGCATTATTGACAGTACAATTCTTCAGATTGTGTCAAATTATACAGCAACAACCGTTACACAGGCAGCACTTGAAAAAGATATTCTTGCAGCACTTAACAGATTGTTTGATTCAGATGATCTTGTATATAAGGTTTCTATCAGTCAGTATGTAATCCAGTAATGGATGTAATTTATTATTTTTACATTGTGTAATAACTTAAGGACAGAAAGAAGGTGAGAGAAGATGGGTGAGGTTCTTTCACAGAACGAGATAGACAGCTTGCTGAAGGCCCTTAGCAGCGGCGAGCTGGATGTTGAAGAGATAAAAAGTACTGAAGAAAAAACCGTTAAAGACTATGATTTCGCACGACCTGCGAAATTTTCAAAGGAACATCTTCGAACACTTGAAATTATATTTGAACATTATGGCAGATTACTTTCCACCAACCTTCCTGCATATTTGCGGCGTCCGGTTCAGGTGGAGGTTATGAACTCGGAAGCGGTTACATATTCTGAATTTTCGAATGCGTTGTCAAACCCCGTTCTTTTGGGAGTTGTCAATTTTGAACCCCTTGAGGGAAATATCGTAATGGAGATTGCTTCCAATATTGGTTTTGCCATGATTGACCGTCTTTTGGGCGGTGTTGGAAATCCTCTGGACAAGGTAAGGGATTTTTCGGAAATTGAATTGGTTATTCTTGAAAGAATGTTCAATATCTGTATTAATCTTTTGCGTGAGCCGTGGCAGAATGTTTTAACAATCAGGCCAAGGCTGGAAAGAATTGAGACAAATTCACAGTTTGCCCAGATTATTTCTCCGAGTGAAATGATATCAATTGTCACAATCAATATTAAGATTGGTGAGATTGAGGGACTTATGAATATATGTCTTCCGTACATTGTTCTGGAACCGGTTATGGATAAGCTTAATACAAAATACTGGTTCTCCACAATGCAGGTTAAGGATGTCAATACCTATGAGGAAGCAATTGCATCCCTGATTAGCAAGGCACAGATTCCTGTCAAGGCGGTGTTGGGCAACAGTTCAATTACAGTCAATGATTTTGTAAATCTGGCGGTGGGAGATATTATTAAGCTTGATAGAAAGATGAATGAAGAACTTAATGTCTATGTAGGCGATATTAATAAATTTACTGCATTGCCGGGTTCAGCGGATGATAAATATGCAGTGAGAATTACTAGTGTACTGAGAGGAGATGAGTGACGATGGATGGAATGTTATCTCAAGACGAGATTAATGCGTTGTTCAACAATGTAGGAGATACAGATGATACAGAAATCGAAACTCCTGTTGATGACGGAGAAACTCTTACAGAAGAACAAAAGGATGCGATTGGTGAGGTTTCCAACATCAGTATGGGTACTGCCGCCACGACATTGAGCACTCTGCTCAATCAGCCGGTCAATATTACGACTCCTAATGTCACATATATGATGTGGGATGAGTTGGCAGAATCATATGATAAGCCTTGTGTATTTTTGCAGATAAAATATACTTGCGGTCTGGATGGTAATAATGTCCTCGTATTAATCGAAAAGGACGTTAAAATAATTACTGACTTAATGATGGGAGGTAGCGGAGTTGCTTCTGATGAGCCAATCAGCGAATTGCATCTTAGTGCAATTGGTGAAGCAATGAATCAGATGATGGGCTCTGCAGCAACATCAATGTCCTCCATGCTTGGCAAGAAGATTGATATCAGTCCTCCTATTGCAAGCCTGATTGACTTGAATGAGACAAAGGATGACAATTTGCCGGAATTCCTTTCCCAGAGATTTGTCAAGGTTTCATTCAGAATGACTATCGGAGATTTGATAGACAGCGAGATAATGCAGCTGTATCCATTTGATTTTGCAAGAAGCCTCTTTGAGACCTTTGCTTCGGGAGTGCTTGATGACAGTGGATTTGATGATCCGGAGCCCGCACCTGCACCTGCGCCTGAGATGGCTGACAATACAATGCAGCAGCCTGAACAGCCACAGCAGATGCCACAGGGAATGGAACAGATGCCATACGGACAGCCGATGATGCCGGGATACGGAATGCCTCCTATGGGTGGATATATGCAACCACAGATGCCATACGGACAGCCAATGATGCCGGGATACGGAATGCCGCCGCAGCAGCCAAATGTCAATGTGCAGCCGGCAAGCTTCCAGCCGTTTACTGGTCCATCCATTGCTAATGGAAATGAAAACATCGACCTTATTATGGATGTGCCTCTTGAGGTTACGGTTGAGTTGGGAAGGACATCGAAATCCATCAAAGATATTCTTGATTTTACACCGGGTACAATCGTTGAACTTAACAAGATTGCAGGAGAACCAATAGATATTCTGGTTAACGGCAAATATGTTGCAAAGGGCGAGGTTGTAGTAATTGAGGAAAGCTTCGGAGTAAAAATTACTGAAATTATTAAATAAAGGAGTAGGAAAATTTAGTTTTTTATTGTATAATAAAACTAGTATCATAAAGGAGATAATAATTATGGCAAAAAATATACTGATTTGTGATGATGCAGCATTTATGAGAATGATGATCAAAGACATTCTTTCAAAAAATGGCTACACCGTTGTCGGAGAGGCTGAGAATGGGGCAAAGGCCGTTGAAAAATATGGAGAATTGAAGCCGGATCTTGTGCTTATGGATATTACAATGCCGGAGATGGATGGTATTCAGGCTCTTAAGAAAATTAAGGAGGCTGATGCCGGCGCATCTGTAATTATGTGCTCAGCGATGGGCCAGCAGGCAATGGTTATTGAATCAATTCAGTCAGGAGCTAAGGACTTTATCGTTAAGCCTTTCCAGGCAGACAGAGTTTTGGAAGCTGTAAGAAAAGTCGTAGGATAAGATGATATTATTATTTTCAACTAAGAATCCAATAATTGACTTGATTGTTGTTGCTCTCATATTTGTATTTGTGCTGGCAGTGACATATTTTACAACACGTTGGATTGGCTCATATCAGAGAAAACATATGAGCAGGGGAAATATTCAGGTTTTGGAAGGTACGAGACTTGCCAATAATAAGAGTCTGGAGATTGTTAAGGTTGGTGACAAATGTTTTCTGATTGCAATATGCAGGGATTCTGTGACTACTATTGGCGAGATTAACGAAGAAAGTCTGATTATAGAAGAACCAATGGAAAAACCGGCGGAAAAACAGGAAAGCTTTGGCTCTGTTTTCAGCAGATTCAAAGTTAACCATAAGGATGTGTCTGAAGATGAAGAAGAAAAAGAAGAGTAAGATTTTCTCACTCTTGATTAAGATTTCTATTTTGACTGCATTTGTTTTTCTTATTGCTTCAGTATCTTCCAAAGAGGTATATGCTTCAGATGTTGAAGTGGTTTCAGAAACATCTACAGATGAGTCAAACAAGTTCACAATTGGAATAACAGCGGGAAATGGAAGTGACCTGGCAAGTGTTTTACAGATTGTATTAGTATTAACTGTAATTGCTTTGGCACCTTCCATTCTTATTATGCTTACATCTTTCACAAGACTTGTTATTGTAATGCATTTTACGAGGAATGCTCTGGGAACGCAATCGGCACCACCTAATCAGGTGCTCATCGGATTGTCTTTGTTTCTGACATTCTTTATTATGGCACCAACGTTTACCAAGGTGTATAACGAAGCCATTAAGCCATTGTCACAGAATGAGATTACGGCAGAAGAGGCCTATAATGTCGGCATTGAGCCAATAAGAGAATTTATGTTTGAACAAACCAATACTAAGGATATTAAATTGTTCCTTAATATTGCTAATATCGAAGACGTCGAGAATATGAATGATATTCCTACCAATATTCTTATTCCGAGCTTTATTGTGAGTGAATTAAGAACTGCATTTATTATAGGATTTTTGATTTATATTCCATTTATTGTTATAGATATGGTGGTTGCGTCAGCCCTGATGTCCATGGGTATGATGATGCTGCCGCCGACAACAATTTCAATGCCTTTCAAGATTCTTTTGTTCATTCTGGCGGATGGATGGAATCTTATCATCGGAAATGTTGTTAAAACCTTTTACTGACGGAAAGGAGTTGTGGTTAAATGTCACAGGATCAAGTCATTGACATTACAAGACGTGCATTATTCCTGATCATTGAGTGTTCAGCGCCATTACTTCTTATATCGCTTGTAGTTGGTCTGGTAATCAGTATTTTTCAGACAATTACATCAATACAGGAACAGACTCTTACTTTTGTTCCAAAGATAATTGCAGTATTTTTTGGAATAATAATTTTCGGTTCCTGGATTATGACCAACCTGACTGATTATGTTACCGAGTTATGGTCGAACTTTAATGCATATATTAAATGATACAGTCTGAATAGGCGGGTGCTTGTATGTTCAATTATGAAGTAGCAATCAATTACTGGGAAGTCTTTCTTTTGATTCTGGTTAGAGTGGCTAGCTTTATATATACAGCACCTTTTTTTGGTTTAGGAGGGGTACCTCAGAGAACCAAATTGGGTTTGGCATTTTTCATTTCTGCCATTATTTACACTCTTGTGCCGGACAGAGCTTTGGAATATTCCAGCGTGATTGATTTTGCAATTATTATTTTAAAAGAGAGTATAGTCGGCTTGCTTTTGGGCTTTGTATGCACGGTGTGCAGCAGAGTTATTGCTTTTGCCGGTCATAATATAGATGTTAATATTGGCTTTTCCATGGCTAATATGTATGACCCGAACCAGAAGGAACAGGTTAGTGTTACCGGTAATCTGTATTATTACACTGTTTTTCTGCTTATGATGGTTTCCGGCCTGTACCAGTTTCTTGTTTCGGCGATTGTTGATTCGTACTCAATTATTTCGATTAATTCGGTGACGGTCAACCTGACTTTGTATGATTCATTTTTGAAGGTTATTGCCGATTATCTGATAATTGGCTTTAGAATATCCTTACCGGTGTTTGTGGCTATTATGCTTACAAATGCCATTCTGGGTGTGCTTACGAAGGTGGCAGCGCAGCTTAATATGTTTGCAATCGGTATTCAGATTAAGGTGCTTGTCGGACTGCTTGTAATGGTTTTGACAGTGTCCCTGCTTCCGGTGATATCCAACTTTATTATGGAAATGATGAAGAATGCTGTTAAGGGCATCGCGGGAGGTTTGGTATGATCAGATACGACCTGCAGTTCTTCGCAAATAAGGATGGTCCGGGTGGACAGAAGACCGAGGCGGCCACACCGAAAAAATTAAACGATGCGCGTAAAAAAGGACAGGTTGCGAAGAGCAGAGATCTCACAGGAGCTGTGTCCTTATTGGCATTTTTTATTATTTTGAAAGTGTATTCGGGCACTCTTGGTGCCAAATTTATAGATAAGTTCAATTCTACGTACATGCTGATTCAGGATGTGGGAGCCAACAAGCTGGAGCAGAATGTTCCTGAGGTTTTCATCAAGGAAACGCTGAACAATGGTATTAAGTCGATTCTTATTTTGCTTATACCTATTTTTGTGGCGGCGGTACTGATTGCTTTTGTTGTGGAGATTGTTCAGGTTAAGTGGAAGCCGACGGGTGAGCCGTTAAAACCTAAGTTTAATAAGTTCAATCCGGTCAATGGTGTCAAAAGAATATTCAGCACAAAGACCCTTGTTCAGCTGATTAAACAGATTGCGATTGTCGGGCTCTGTGTTTTGGTTGCATATAATAAACTCAAAAAACAGATGGGTATTATTTTTAATGTTTACGACATATCCCTTAAGGCAGCAATAGTGAATATGGGCGATATGATTTTCGGTATGGGGATAAATATCAGCATAATTTATCTTATTATTGGTGTTGTTGATTATATCTACGAGAAATTCAAATTTAAAGATGATATGAAGATGACCAAACAGGAAATCAAAGATGAGATGAAGGATACCGAAGGTAAGCCTGAGATTAAGAGCAAACAGCGTCAAAAGATGATGGAAGCTTCCAGAAGAAGAATGATGAGTGCCATCCCTGAGGCGGACGTTGTTATCACCAACCCTACGCATTTTGCGGCGGCACTTAAATATGAGCCGGAATCGGGCAGAGCACCGGTGGTTGTGGCGAAGGGCGAGGATTATCTTGCTCTTAAGATAAAAGAAAAGGCAAAAGAGTGTGAGGTCGAGATTGTTGAAAACAAACCTTTGGCCAGAATGCTTTACTATAATGTGGATATTGATGCAGAGATTCCGCAGGAATTGTACCAGGCAGTTGCGGAAGTTCTGGCTTTTGTCTGGAAGCTTAAGAACAAAATATAATTTACGAAAGGAGATTGAGATATGAAACTTAAAAAGAATGACTTGTTTGTTGGAATATACCTATTAACAGCAATTATTTCTCTTTTTATTTCTGTCCCATCAGGTCTCCTTAATGTTTTTCTTGCCATCAATATGGCAATTGCTATGATTGTTCTTTTTACATCGTTATATTCAAAAGATGTGCTGGATATGCAGTCCTTTCCAACCATTCTTTTGTTTACCACAATATTTAGAATTTCGTTGAATGTATCATCTACCAAGCTTATTCTGAAAACAGGTAATCCCGGTAAGGTAGTTGAAGCCTTCGGACAGTTCGTCGGCGGCAACAATATGATTATCGGATTCATTGTTTTCCTGATTCTGATGATTGTTCAGTTTATGGTTATCAACAAAGGTACTGAACGTGTATCTGAGGTAACTGCACGTTTTACACTGGATGCTATGCCGGGTAAACAGATGGCTATTGATGCCGATTTGAATACCGGGGCAATAACCGATAAAGAGGCAATGGAAAGAAGAGCTAAGCTGCAGCAGGAATCTTCCTTCTTCGGTGCCATGGACGGTGCTACCAAGTATGTAAAAGGAGATGCGACTGCAGGTCTTTTTATTACGGTAATCAACCTGGTGGGCGGTATCGCAATGGGAATGCTCAATGGAGGAATGCCAATTCAGGAAGCCCTTAACAAGTATGCGCTTCTCACAATCGGTGACGGTCTTGTAAGCCAGATTCCTTCGCTTATGATATCCCTTGCAACCGGTGTTATTGTTACCAAGGCATCTAAGGAAACACAGCTTCCGGACGAACTTGTCGGCACGTTGTTTAACAACGGAAAAGTACTCAAAATTGTCGGTATTGTTCTTGCCGGACTGGGTATTGTAACGCCTTTGCCGGTGGTGGTTTTTGCATTGCTTGGTATTGCTTTGTTTATCGCCGGAAACATTATCGACAAACAGAAAACAGTGGAGAGTATTGAGACGGAGACGGAGGAAAGTGTTGCGGAAGCGCAGGAAATCCGAAAACCGGAAAATGTTATTTCACTGTTACAGGTTGACCCCATTGAACTTGAATTTGGTTATGGTATAATACCATTAGCGGATGTCAATCAGGGTGGCGATTTGCTGGACCGTGTTGTTATGATACGACGGCAGGTTGCTTTGGAACTTGGTACAGTTGTTCCGATTATCCGATTGAGAGATAATATACAGCTCAATCCTAATCAGTATATTATCAAAATAAAGGGTATTCAGGTCAGTGAAGGAGAAATTCTTTTCGACCACTATATGGCAATGAATCCGGGCTTTGTTGAGGAGGAGATTTCGGGTATTCCTACCTTTGAACCATCCTTCCATCTGCCGGCCATTTGGATTACGGAGAATCAGCGCGAGAGGGCAGAATCCCTTGGCTACACTGTTGTAGATCCTCCTTCAATTATTGCCACACACCTTACGGAAGTTATCAAAGCTCATATTGCAGAGCTTCTTACCAGACAGGATACACAGACACTTATCAACAACCTCAAGGAAAACAATTCTACCCTTGTGGACGAGCTTGTACCGAAGCTTATGAGTGTTGGTGAGATTCAGAAGGTATTGCAGAACCTTTTAGAGGAAGGCATTTCAATAAGGGATTTGCTTACTATTTTTGAAACCCTTGCCGACCATGCGGGCAATACAAGAGATACGGATATTCTCACGGAATATGCAAGGCAGAGCCTTAAACGTGCAATTTCCAACAAGTTCTTTGCGGGAAATGACACGAACAGCGTAATCACCGTAGACCCTTCAGTGGAGCAGGAAATCATGAATTCTGTTAAACAGACCGAGCAGGGGGCTTACTTAAATCTTGCTCCGGACAGAATCAAGGGAATCGTTGAATCAACGAAGGAAGAAATTAAGAAAATAGAAGATATGGGAAGAATGCCGATTGTTATCACTTCCCCTATCGTCAGAATATATTTTAAACGACTTACAAGTGACTACATTAAGGATTTAGTTGTTATTTCATACAACGAAGTGGAATCAGATGTTGAATTACAATCAGTAGGGATGGTGACAGCATAAAATGATAGTAAAAAAGTACACCGGAAATTCGGATACGGAGGCCATTATTAAGGCAAAAGAAGATTTGGGACCAACAGCCGTTGTTCTTAATGTCAGAACAATGAAGCAACGCGGTCTTGCAAGACTTTTCAAAAAAGACTATGTGGAGATTACTGCGGCTTTGGAGGAAAAAGAATTTGCTTCAAATGTCAATGCAAAGAAGCCTTCTTTTAGCAATTCTTCTGAAAAACAGAGTGGCGATGTCAACAGTAAAATAGACCTTAAGGCGGATGAACCCACCATCGATGCTGTCAATGGCAAAACAACAGCGCGCCCTGCGGAGACTATTGAGAAGAAACTCGACAGCCTGCATGACATGCTGAAAAACCAGATGGTTAAGGAAGAAATATCGGAAAAAGCAGCTTCTGCAGAGGATGATAACAAAACAAAGAATGAGAACAGCGCAAATTTCAAATCCCTTAAACTTATCTATAATAAGCTTTTGGAAAATGAAGTTGACGAGAAATATGCCAATCTCATAATTAACGATATTGAGAATTCTCTCAAAAAAGAATCCAATCTGGACAGCATTCTGGCTTCAGTATATCAGAAGATTATCCTTAAGCTGGGAGAACCTGCAGTTCTTGAGGACGACGGAAGAAGGAAGGCAGTATTTTTCATCGGACCTACAGGTGTTGGTAAAACTACCACAATTGCAAAGCTTGCGTCGGATTTTAAACTCAACCGTAAGAAGAAAATTGCAATGGTTACGGCTGATACTTACCGAATCGCAGCCGTTGAACAGCTTAATACATACGCAGGAATACTTGATGTACCTGTCAATGTTGTATATGCACCATCGGAGATGGAAGGGGCTATTAAAGATTTTGAGAATTACGAATATCTTTTCATAGATACAGCAGGAAGATCACACAAGAATAAGGAACAACGCGATGAAATTATTGAGATGATCAATCTTGTGAAAAAGGCTGATTTTGATTTGGATATTGTTGTTTTCCTTGTTATCAGTGTGACCACAAAATATAAGGATGTTATTGAAATTTGTGATGCATATAAGGAGTTGGAGAACTACAGACTTTTGTTTACTAAGCTTGACGAAACCAGCTCTTTAGGTAATATTTTGAATATCAGAATGTATACAAATGCACAATTATCATACACTACCTACGGACAGAATGTGCCTGATGATATTGAGTGTGCAGATGTGCAGAAACTGGCAAAGAATCTCCTGGGCGGAGAATAGTTTTGGAGGTAATTGATGGATCAGGCCGAAAGACTAAGAACAATAATAAAACAGCAGAATCAGATTAATACTTCCAATGCCAGAATTATTACGGTAACAAGTGGCAAGGGCGGTGTCGGCAAATCCAGCGTGTCAATTAATCTTGCGCTGCAATTCAGGAAGCAGGGCAAAAGAGTTATTATTTTTGACGCGGATTTTGGGCTTGCCAATATTGAAGTTATGTTTGGCGTTATACCGAAATATACGCTGGCTGATTTGATGTTCAGAGGTAAGGAACTTAAGGATATCATTATGGAAGGACCGGAGGGCGTGATGTTTGTGTCCGGCGGTTCCGGTGTTGCACGCCTTGTTAATCTGGATGCAGAGCAGATAAAAAGACTGGTATACAAAATGTCAGAGCTTGAGAATCTGGCGGATGTAATTATTATTGATACAGGTGCGGGAATATCGCAGTCCGTTCTGGAATTTGTGGTTGCAAGTCCGGAGGTTCTGCTTGTTACCACTCCGGAACCTACATCAATAACGGATTCCTATGCACTTATCAAAGCACTTGCAATGCACAGGGATTTTGACCGCAATGCAACCAAAATAATGGTGATTTCCAACAGGGTTTCGTCCGTAAACGAGAGCAGGGGTATTTTTGAAAAACTCTCCGTTGTTGTAGAAAAATTTTTAAACATAAAGTTGCACTATATTGGTGCCGTGCCTTTTGACAGTACGATTACCAAGGCTGTTATGAAACAGAAACCGGTAAGTATCGCATATCCGTCAGCAGCTTCAGCAAAAGCTTTTGAGAGAATTTGCGGTAGAATGGTTAAGGGTGAAACCGATGTGCCGCATCAGAAAAAAGGAGTTTCAAGATTTTTTGGCAGAGTGTTTGGAATGAGATAGAAATCCTCGCATCTTTGCTGTATGATGAATGGTTAGGAGGATTTTATTGATGGTAAATAAAATACTGTCAGAAGGCGATAAAATTGACATAAAAAATATTTTGAACTCAACACAGAAAAACGACGGAATAGAGCCGAATGTATATGCTAGCCAGGTACTTGACATGAGCAGGGGCGAAAGAATCAGAATTGCAATGCCGTTCACTCAGGGAAGGCTAGTTCCGCTGTCAAAGGGTGTTGAATATGATGCTTTTTTCTATGCGTCAAAGGGAATATATCACAGCAGAATAGTTGTTGTTGAGAGATACAAAACCGGTAATGTGTATTCAATGGAAATTGATTTTGTCACTCCGCTGACAAAGCAGCAGAGAAGGCAGTATTACCGCCTGGAAAAGAATGTGTCGATAGAGTATTGTCAGATTCCTGATTTAATGGGTGAGGCATTGCTGAACGGTCAGGAGCTTACGGAGGAAATGATTAACAATTCCGTATATTTTCCGGGTGAGACACTGGACATCAGCGGCGGCGGCATGAGATACATAGGAAGAAATTTGGTTGAAAAAGGTCATGTCGTTCTGGTGAAACTTTCGGTTTCAGTTGACAAAAAAATATATGATTTTGTGCTGCCGGCAAAGGTTGTAATGTCCTTTTCGCTTGATAAGCCGGGAAGCTATGAACACAGAATTGAATTCATCAATATGAAAAATACAATAAGAGATGTTCTTGTTCGGTACATATTTGAAGAAGAAAGAAAGCTGAGAAGCAGAAACAGATAACAAAAGAGAGTTGCTGTTTTACAAAAAAAGCGGCAATTTGCGGAAATGAGGTACTTTATGGGAAGAAAATTCCTAATTATTGATGACTCTGCACTTATGAGAAGGGTTATATCTGATATAATAAAACAAAATAGTGAATATGAAGTATTGGATATTGCAGTAAATGGTGTCGAAGGACTCGATAAGATGGTGGCGCATCCACGATATTACGACCTTGTTATTTTGGACATTAACATGCCTAAGATGAACGGAATCGAAGTATTGGAAATGTTGCAGAAAAACCATATGAAAGAGGCTGTGGTGGTTGTCAGTACCCTTGCAAAAGAGGGTGCAAAGGAGACTATCCAGGCATTGGAACTCGGCGCGCTGGATTTCGTTACCAAGCCTGAGAACTTCTACGAGGTAAAGGGAGAAGATTTCAAGACCAAAATCGTCAATATGATTGAGATGGTAACGGGCAAGGATCTCAACCGTAACCGCCTGTCGGATGACGGCGGCAAAGCAGGTGGTATGGGACGCCTTAAGAATGTTATGGAAGTTCAACGCCAAAGCAGGGTTGAACCTGACATTAAAGCAGCCGCACTGAGCGCTGAAGCAACTGCGGCGGCATCCGTTGGATTAAAACGGGGCAAGGACAAGCTTGTTGCCATTGCATGTTCCACCGGAGGACCTAAATCCCTTCAATCGGTGATACCTTTGCTCCCGGCAAATCTTGATGCGGGCGTTGTGCTTGTACAGCATATGCCAAAAGGTTTTACCGCATCTTTAGCACAGAGACTTAATATGCTTAGTAAGGTTGAAGTATCTGAGGCTGTGGATGGCGAAGTCATCAAGAAGGGGCATGTGTATATTGCACCGGGCGGAATTCATATTAAGGTATGCAAAGAAGGCACCAATCATGTTATCAGATTGGACAGCAGCCCGGCAATTGACGGACTGAGACCATGTGCAAATATCATGTACGAATCACTAAAAGAAACAAGCTATGATGAAATCACCTGTGTTGTACTTACCGGAATGGGCGCTGACGGAACAAAAGGGATAAAGAGTCTGTCCGATGCCCACAAGAATTTACATGTTATTGGTCAGGACGCTGACAGCTGTGTTGTATATGGAATGCCAAGGGCAATAGCTGATGCGGGACTGGTCAATGAAGTCAGGTCGCTTGATAACATAGCAGAAAGTATTATTAAGAACGTGGGGGTAATGTAAATGGACGTTAGCCAGTACCTAGAGATTTTTGTTGAAGAGACCAGAGAACATCTTCAAAGCTTAAATGAAAACCTTCTTATTTTGGAAAAGGAGCCTGAGAACAAGGATACAATCAATGAGATTTTCCGAGCTGCACATTCACTCAAAGGAATGGCCGGAACAATGGGCTATAAGAGAATGCAGAATCTCACCCACAATATGGAGAATGCCTTTTCTGAAATCAGAAATGAAAAAATGAAAGTAACATCCTCCCTTGTGGATACTTTGTTCCAGTGCCTGGATGCATTGGAGGCATATCTTGACAATATTGTCAATACACAGGATGAGGGAACGGATGACAATGAACCAATCGTGAAAGCCCTTAATGATTTCCTTAACGGCAATACAGAACAGGCGGAGCCGGCTGAGGAGACCACAGCTGAGCCTGCTCAGGCGGAACCTGCTGAGAAAAAGGAGAGTTCAGGCGAGGGTATTTTTGCGGATATCGAATTTACCGAATTTGAGAGACATGCAATCGAGGAAGCCAAGAAAAAGGGCATGAATGCATACGGCGTAAGCGTTGACGTTGATCCAAACTGCATTCTTAAGGCCGCCAGAGCTTTCCTTGTATTCAAATCATTGGAAGAAATCGGTGAGATTATCAAATCTGTACCTTCAACACAGGATATTGAAGATGAGAAATTTGACCTTAACTTTAAAATGTTTATTGTATCGGAATCTCCTATTGAGAAGATTCTTGCAGCAGTAAAGAATGTATCCGAAATCAAGGATGCTGTAGGAGAGAATATTACACTTGAAGCACCGGAGACAGAGAACAAGGAGGAGGCATCAACAGAGGTTGCCGAACCTGTTACAACTCCTGCAACCAAGGATAATACTTCAAAACAGGAAACAAAACCTGCCGCTGCCACACAGAATAAGAATTCAGGCAAACCGGTGGTTAACCGTTCGGTAAGAGTTGATATTGAGAAGCTTGATGTACTTATGAATCTCGTGAGTGAGCTTATTATCGCCAAGAACGGTCTTGTTGCATCCAATGCTGCTGAACTTGTACAGCACAGTCAGGGCTTTAATGAGCAGATTGAATATCTTGAAAGAGTTACCACCAACCTTCATGAATCAGTTATGAATGTGCGAATGGTGCCAATTGAGACTGTTGTTAACAGATTCCCTAGAATGATCAGAGACCTTTCTAAAAAGCTCAACAAAAAGATGGAGCTCTATATGACTGGTGAGGATACAGAACTTGACCGTACAGTAATTGATGAAATCGGAGATCCTTTGATGCATCTTTTGCGTAACTCAGCTGACCATGGACTTGAAAATTCTGAGGACAGAATCGCAGCAGGCAAACCGGAAGTAGGTTCTATTTTCCTTGATGCATATCAGGATGGCAACAATGTTGTTATTGAAGTCAGAGATGACGGTGCCGGTATCAACATTGAGAAAATAAAGAATAAAGCAATTGAAAAAGGAACAATCACTGCAGATCAGGCTGAAATAATGACGGACAAAGAAGTAATTGACCTTCTTTTCAGACCAAGCTTTTCAACAGCAGAAAAGATTACTGATGTGTCAGGAAGAGGCGTTGGTCTTGATGTTGTAAAATCAAAAATCGAAGCTCTCGGCGGCGATGTTGAGTGCCACAGCGTACAGGGCGAGGGAAGTACATTTACAATCAGACTTCCTCTTACACTTGCAATTATTCAAGCACTTATGGTTAAAATCGGTAAAGAGCAGTATGCGATTTCACTTGGTTCAATTCAGACAGTTGAAGATATTCCTTTGACAGATGTAAAATTTGTTCAGGGAAAAGAAGTTATTACCCTCAGAGGAACAGTTATTCCGTTAATCAGACTGGGAGAACTGCTGGATGTACCTGATGTTGAACAGGATGTGGAAAGCCTTACGGTTGTAATCATCAAGAAGGGTGACCGCCAGGCCGGTCTTGTTGTAGATGCGCTCATCGGGCAAATGGAAATAGTTATCAAATCACTTGGAAAATATATTAACATTAATAAGATGATAAGCGGTGCCACAATCCTAGGTGACGGTGAAGTTGCACTTATCATTGATGCTAATGCAATAGTATAGGAGGGGATAACATGGAGAACGCAGTTAGAGTAATCGGTGATTCCGCAGCAAAACAGTACATAGTAGTAAAAATCGGAAGTGAGCAGTACGGAATCAATATCAAATATGTTGATAATATTGTCAGAATGCAGACTATTACGAGAGTTCCAAAATCTCAGCCATATTTTGTTGGTGTAATTAACCTTCGTGGTGAGATTGTTCCGGTTATGAGTCTAAGAAGAAAATTCGGCATTGAAGATGCTGAACCAACAGGAGCAACCAGAATTATTATTTTGAAGCCGGAGCCACAGGCAACAGTCGGATTCATTGTTGATTCGGTAAGAGAGGTTGTTACCCTGGAAGAAGACATGGTTGAAAAGAACAATGTCAATGAGAATGCTGTTGACGGACAGAGCTATATCGGTGCTGTCGGAAAAAATGGCGATGAGCTTATCTCGCTTTTGAACATTCATACAGTTATTCAGGATAAAGAACAGATATAACACAAAGGAAGTGCAAATATGTCAGAATTTGATTTAAATCAGATGAATGATTTACAGTTTGACGTACTCAAAGAAATTGGTAACATCGGAGCAGGTAATGCGACTACCGCATTATCCCAGATGATGAACATGAAAATCGATATGGGAGTTCCGAATGTTGCGCTTGTTCCGCTTTCTGAAATCGCCGGAATTATCGGTTCTGAAGAGATGATAATAGTCGGAATACTTCTGGGTATGCAGGATGATATTGAGGGAACAATTATGTTCCTACTCAATGAAAAATCCGCTAATACAATCGTTAAGCAGCTGATGGGTCAGGAAGAAAAGAGCCTTCAGGAATTTGGCGAGATGGAAATGTCGGCATTATGTGAGATTGGTAATATTATCACGGGCGCATATTTGTCAGCACTTTCGTCACTTACCAATATGACGATTTCAGCTACAGTGCCGGCTGCAACAATTGATATGGCAGGAGCCATATTGAGTGTTCCGGCAATTGAGTACAGCAAAATCGGTGATAAGGTATTATTCATCGAAACTCAATTAGGAGAGGATAATCTTTTGGATGGGTATATCGTTATGGTTCCGGAAGTGGAATCATACGCTAAAATTCTTACTTCATTAGGTATTGAAGTATAGAAATAGAAGGATATGGTTGTATGAGCAATATGATAAAAGTTGGAATGGCAGATATGAAAATATGCTCTTCCCCGGATTCACTTACAACTTTGGGACTGGGTTCCTGCATAGGAGCCTGCCTGTATGATCCTGTAGCAAAAATCGCCGGAATGGTACATTTCATGCTTCCGGACAGTACCAGAATTATGAGCAATCAGAATCTTGCCAAGTTTGGTGATACCGGAATAAAGGAATTAATCCGGCTTATGGAAGAAGCAGGAGCAAAGAAAAATAGAATGGTTGCAAAGATAGCAGGTGGTGCAAAAATGTTTGCTGTATCATCTGTTAATTTGCCGAGCCTTAATGTCGGCAGCAATAATATTGAATCTGCAAAGAAGGCACTGAAGGATTTTGGAATCAAACTGATTGCTGAGGATGTGGGTTTGAATTATGGTAGGACAATTGAGTTCTATGCAGAAGACGGAAGACTTATCGTTAAGGCAGTGGGTAAGGAACTGAAAACTATTTAGAGGTGATTTTGTGCAGAGAGAACATAGATTCCTTCCGTTAGTAATTTCATTGTTCGCAGGACTTGTTGTAAGCGTATTAATGATAGTAAGAAGGAATTATTCATTGACATCGGTAATAATAATTCTTTCTTTTCTGTTGTTGTTCTATATTCTCGGATTGATCTTTAGAGCAATATTGATAAAGAATAAAACACCGGAACCCGATTCGGAAGAGGTTGTGCAGGAGGAAAAACCTGATGTTACAACGGAAGAATCGGAAAAGGATGAAGTATAGGGGTACATAGATGGACGAGAAAGCCAGAAATAAATTGTGGGAGTCCTATTGCAAAAGCAGAACTCCACAGTTAAGAGAGCAGATAATAATTGAATATTCTCAATTGGTTAAGCTGGTGGCAGGCAGGCTCAGTATGTACCTTGGATACAATGTTGAATATGAGGACCTGGTCAGCTACGGTATTTTTGGACTGATTGATGCCATTGACAAATTTGACTTTGATAAGAATGTCAAATTCGAGACATATGCAAGTCTGCGAATCAGGGGCGCTATTTTGGACCAGATAAGAAAGATGGACTGGATTCCAAGGTCTGTCAGACAGAAGCAGAAAAAACTTGAAGCCGCATATGCAAAATATGAGACTGAAAAGGGAAGAGCTGCTACGGATGAAGAACTGGCAGAAGAACTTGAGCTTTCAGTAGAAGAATTATACAACTGGCAGGGGCAGACAAAGGTATCTAATTTGGTATCTCTGGATGAATTTGTAGAGCAGGGCAGTGAAATGCGTATGGACACATCTGCCAATATGCATTTTGAACAGCCGGAAACCGTAGTGGAAAAGGCTGAACTGACCAGAATGATTTCAGAGGCATTGGAGCAGCTTACGGAAAAAGAAAAACAGGTTGTTTTGATGTATTACTATGAGGACATGACACTTAAGGAGATTAGCTGCGTGTTATCCGTATCGGAATCAAGGGTGTCACAGCTCCATACAAAAGCACTAATTAAGATGAAAAACAATTTGGGAGAATATATGAATATTCTGACCGATTAGGAGATAGATAAATGAATGGCAGTTTCCTGTTAGAAAACAGAAATGACGGAGTGTATTTACAAGTAAAAAAAGCTGATAATGGCGGAGTGATGCCGGGATTTGAAGAATTGATGTACTATATGGATAAGAAAAAAGTTCCATATGGCAGTGTTGTTGAACTAAAAAGAGCATTTGAGCATGCAGAAAACGGTACTGCCGTAAAAATTTGTGATACTCCGGTTACACCATTTGACGGTTGGTGTGAATATGATGTTGCATCAGATTCCATGAGTGCATCCGTTATCATGTACCCTGCATTTGCCGGAAGACGCGAGGTTAGTCTTCAGGAAATACAGGGTGATTTAAACTCGCTTAAAATCAAATCAGGAGTTGACGGACAGCTTCTGCAGACCATGATTTTCGAGAGAAGATTTTTTGAAAAAATGGTTTTTGCAACGGGAAGTCCTGCAAAGGAAGGCTACGATGCGGAAATAATATATCATTTCAATACGAAGGTTGACCTGACACCGAAATTAAATGAGGACGGTTCTGTTGATTTTCATCAGCTTGATCTCATCAATTCAGTTGCTCCCGGTGATGTTGTTGCCACAATTAAACCGGAATATCCGGGCGAGGAAGGCAGGGATATCAAGGGAACCCCTTTGAGACCGAAGAAGGTTGCACGCAAAGTTTTCCGATTTGGCAGGGACCTTCGGGTCAGCAGCGACGGACTCAGACTCATTGCGGAAAAGAAGGGACATATCATCCTTCAATCAGATGATAAGATAATACTTTCAGGAGAATATGAGATTACGTCGGATGTCAACACGGCAACCGGAGATATTGATTTTGACGGTGATGTAAGAGTAAGAGGCGTTGTGCGTGCAGGTTTTAAAGTGCATGCAACGGGCGATATAAGAATAGATGGTGTTGTTGAAGGTGCTGAAATTGTTGCAGGGGGCAATATTGTTCTTCAGCGCGGTATTCAGGGTATGAATAAAGGCTCTTTGACTGCCGGAGGTAATATTGTAACCAACTTTATTGAGAATGCCACTGTTAAGGCAGGTCAGAACATAGAAACGGACGCAATTCTTCACAGCAAGGTGGCTGCACGCGGAAGCATAACCGTACAGGGCAAAAACGGATATCTTATCGGTGGAGATGTGAGAGCAGGTTCGATAATTACTGCAAAAATCATTGGCTCCGAGATGGGAACAAATACTGTTGTAAGCGTTGGCTCCAATCCGGAAATAATTGCGAAAATAGATGAACTCAAAAAGGAAATGATGAAAACTGCAAAAGACAAAGAGCAGTTAAATCAGGTCGTTTCCATGTTGAGGAAAAAGAGCGAGGCGGAAGGAAAGCTTGCTCCTGACAAGCAGGCAATGCTTCAGAAATCAATGATGACAGTTATACAGCTGGACAGCAACCTTAAAGAGATAAGAAGCAAGCTCGACGAGATAACCAAATACAATGTTGATGATAAGCTTGCAAGAGTTAAGGTGCTTGGTTCAATTTATCCGGGAGTAAAGATTGAGATTGGCGATGTGAAATATTTTATTCGCGAAAAGAATGATTTCTGCCAGTATATCAAAACCGCCGGAGAGATAACCAGAGTTAATATGTAGAGGAGGTGTTGTTGTGAGACCATTAGAATTCAGCGGTGTTATTTCCAGAAGTCAGGATATGACAATGTACAAACAGAATGAAGAAGTTAAGCCTATGGTTGAACAGCAGACAATTCTTCATAATATACAAAAGGATTCTGATATCAAACAAGAGCAGGTCCGACAGACCAAGGATGAGGATATGGATAGAAAATACGATGCCAAAGAAGGTAATGGAGGCAATGAGTATTATTCTTCCGACAAGAATAAAAAGAAAAAACAAGAAGAAGACGGTCAGGTCAAAATAAAGGGCCAGGCATCTTTTGATATCAAGATTTAATATTGGCACACCAAAGTATTATGGTGTGATGTTTACCGGAACATAGGGAATTTGTTAAACGGAGGATAGAAAGCAGTGACAGCTATTGAAGTGACATTACTGGTGATCGGAGCGATAATTACAATTGTGAGCTTTGTTTTTGCATCAAAATCCGATGAAAAAGCGGAAGCAAATGTTGAATTAAGCAATAAACAGAAAGAGGATATGCGAAATCAGATTATTAGTATATTTGATGAGCAGATGGATTCAATCGTCGACAAAACTGAAGTCGAATTGGATAAAATGGCGAACCGGAAAATGTCTGAGATGAATGAGTATTCCGAAACCATCCTCGGTGAAATTAACAAAAATCATAATGAGGTCATGTTTTTATACGACATGCTCAATGAGAAACAGAAGGAAGTTAAGAATACAGTAAGGGATTTGAATCTTGCAAATAAGGAACGTGCCAAGGAGGCCGATGTAACAAAGCCTGCTCCGGAAATTCAGATTGATGATGCGGAAGATGTTGGCTTTATGAGCAGCGAAGCGGCTATGAAGAAAGAACAGAAGGCAGCACAGACAACCAGAAAGCCCCGTGCGAAAAAAACAGCTGTTACCGATCAGGTGGCAGCAGCAGAGGACAATAGTTCTGAGCAGAAGCCGGCACCAAAGACTAAGAAAAAGACCACAAGTGCAAAAACAGCTGCAAACAGAGCAAAGATGGCTGTTCAGAAGGATGGAGGCCGTAACACGGAGAGCAATCCAGAGCTAATTTCCGGTGGCAATAATAACGAAAAAATTCTTGAACTTAATAAGCAGGGAAAATCCAATATTGAAATAGCAAAAGAACTTGGCCTGGGCATCGGAGAGGTTAAACTCGTAGTTGACCTTTTCAGAGGAGGTAGATAAATGAAGTTGAAATATTATCTTAGAGGCCTGGGTATCGGTATAATTGTTACCACTCTTATTTTGACAATTTCTTTTAATACCAAAAGAAAGATGACCGATGAGGAAGTAATCAACAGAGCAAAGCAGTTGGGAATGGTTGAACCGGACAATAATCTGTTTGAAAACAGGACAACCGGGGAATCAGAGAGCGACAAGGAACAGCCTTCGACAGACAAGCCAACAGAGAAAGAAACTGAAAAGACAACCGAGAAACAGACCGAGAAAGAAACGGAACCTGTGACAGAAGCTCCTACTGAAGAGAAAACAGAGGCATATACTGAATATACATTATATGTTGATGATTATACATATTCGGAAAGCGTTGCCGCAATGCTTTATGAAAACGGAATTGTGGATGATGAAGATGCTTTCCATGATTTTCTTGCCAACAACGGTTATGAGGAGCGAATTATATCAGGAGAATTCAAACTTAATTCCAATATGTCATATCAGGATATTGCGGATATAATATGTAATTAAATAATTATTGATTTATGGGCTGCAGAGTGATTTGCAGCCCATTTTATGCATTTTTTGGGGTATTTTTATGCATAAATGTACTTTTTATGCATAAAAACTATAAAAAATAAAAAAATACTTGCATATTATACAATGTATATGTATAATTATTAGCATATTCAGATTGAAAATCGGAGGTATTATATGATTAAAGTTGGAATTATCGGTTCTACAGGTTATGCAGGTAATGAACTTGTCAGAATTTTAATGGGACATAAAGATGCAGAGATAGTTTGGTATGGTTCAAGAAGCTATGTTGACGAAGCATATGGCAAGGTATATCACAATATGTTTAAGCTTGTAGATGCCAAATGTATGGATGACAATATGGAAGAACTTGCCAAGGAAGCGGATGTTATTTTTACAGCAACACCACAGGGCTTCTGTGCATCAGTATTGAATGAAAATATTTTGTCACAAACCAAGATAATTGATTTAAGTGCGGATTACAGAATTAAGGATGTTAATGTCTACGAAGATTGGTACAAAATAGAGCATAAGAGCCCTGAACTTATCAAGGAAGCCGTATACGGACTTTGCGAAATCAACAGGGAGGATATTAAGAAAACAAGACTTCTTGCTAATCCGGGGTGCTATACAACCTGTTCCATTCTGACAGCATATCCGCTTGTCAAAGAAGGAATAATTGATCCTAACTCACTTATCGTGGATGCAAAATCAGGAACCTCCGGAGCAGGAAGGGGCGCAAAGGTAGCAAATCTTTTCTGTGAAGTTAATGAGAATATTAAGGCATATGGCGTACTTACGCACAGACACACACCTGAAATTGAAGAACAGCTGGGATATGCATACGGGGATAAGGTTAATATTATTTTCACACCTCATCTTGTGCCGATGAACAGAGGTATTCTGGTTACGGAATATGCAAATCTTACAAAAGATGTTACTTATGATGATGTGCGTGCTGCATATGACAAGTATTACAAGGATGAGTATTTTGTACGAATGCTGGACAAGGATGAATGTCCTGAGACCAGATGGGTTGAAGGAAGCAATTTTGTCGATATCGGATTTAAGATTGACAACAGAACTAACAGAGTGGTTATGATGGGTGCACTTGATAATGTAACCAAGGGTGCAGCAGGTCAGGCTGTGCAGAACATGAATATTATGTTTGGTTTACCTGAGAACGAAGGACTCACAATGGCTCCGATGTTCCCATAGGTTGAAAGGAGATATATTATGACAAAGGATGTTAAAGGCGGAATATGTGCTGCCAAGGGATTTTTGGCAAACGGTCTTAACGCAGGAATTAAGAATAATGTTAAAAAAGATATGGCAATCGTATACAGTGAAAAGCCATGCAGGGCAGCTGCTACTTTTACAACCAATGTTGTCAAGGCAGCACCTGTAAAATATGATTATGAGCTGGTTCACAATTCTGATTTCATTCAGGCGGTAGTTGTCAACAGCGGTGTTGCAAATGCCTGCACCGGCAAACAGGGAATGGATTATTGCAAGGAAATGTCAGATGCAGCAGGAAATGTGCTTGGCATACCATCAGAGGCTGTTCTGGTTGCTTCCACAGGAGTTATTGGAAAACAGCTTCCTATGGATATTATCACTGCCGGTATCAAGGAACTTCCAAAAGATATGGCAGGGGATGAGGCACATGCAACTCTTGCGGCAGAGGCGATAATGACCACTGATACCAAATCAAAACAGGTCGCAGTAACAATCGATATTGACGGAGTGCCTGTTACTGTCGGCGGTATGTGCAAGGGTTCGGGAATGATTCATCCGAATATGTGTACAATGCTTTGCTTTATTACCACTGACTGTGCTATCAACAAAAAACTTTTGCAGAAATCACTCAGCTTAAGCATTGATGAGACCTTCAATATGATTTCTGTCGACGGAGATACTTCAACAAATGATACCGTCATTCTCCTTGCTAACGGAATGGCAGGTAATAAGGAAATAGTTGAAGAGGATGATAATTACAAGAAGTTTTTTGAAGCAGTGTACTACATCAATCAGGAGCTTTCAAAAATGATTGCCGGCGACGGAGAGGGCTGCACCTGTCTGTTTGAGGTTCAGATTAAGGGTGCGGCAACTAAGGAGGATGCAAAAAAGATGGCAAAATCCGTAGTGATGTCAAGCCTTACCAAGGCAGCAATTTACGGACATGATGCAAATTGGGGAAGAATTCTGTGTGCAATGGGATATTCAGGAGCTCAGTTTGACCCCGAGACGGTGGATATATATTTTGAGAGCGAAGCAGGAAAGCTTCAGATTGTCGAACAGTCCACGGCTACGGATTACAGCGAGGAAAAGGCAACCGAGATTCTCTCAAAAGAACATGTTATTGCAATTTGTAACTGCAATAATGGTGATTTTGAAGCAACGGCATACGGCTGTGATTTAACCCATGAATATGTTAATATCAATGCCGATTACAGGTCATAATACTGAAAAGAATATTTCACATAATGCCCGCAATGAGGGCAGGAACGAGGAGAAATTAAATATGAATTTAGAAAATGAAATGATGAAAGCAGAAGTACTCATTGAGGCGCTTCCATATATACAGAAATTTAATCGTAAGATAATTGTTGTTAAATACGGCGGAAGTGCAATGGTTGACGAGGAATTGAAGAGAAAAGTCATCGAGGATGTTGTTTTGTTAAAACTCGTCGGATTCAAGCCTATTATTGTACACGGCGGTGGAAAAGAAATAAGCAAATGGGTTGATAAAGTGGGAATGGAGACCAATTTCATCAACGGATTAAGAGTAACGGATGAGGCAACAATGGAAATTGCTGAAATGGTACTCAATAAGGTTAACAAAAACCTTGTAAATCTCGTACAAAGCCTCGGGGTTAAATCCGTTGGTATCAGCGGAAAAGACGGTGGAATGTTAAAGGTGGAAAAGAAATTCTCCAATGGCCAGGATATAGGCTATGTGGGAGAGATTAAAGAGGTTGATGCGAAGATAATCCATACACTTCTTGAGAATGATTTTCTTCCGGTTATCTGCCCTGTGGGTGTGGATGACGAAAACAATACCTACAATATCAATGCCGATGATGCGGCCTGTGCAATTGCCAAGGCGGTAAAAGCTGAAAAGCTCGCATTTTTGACGGATATAGAAGGAGTTTACAAGGATAAGGATGACCCTGCAACATTGATTTCCGAGCTGGAAATTGACGAGGCGGATGAACTTATTAATTCAGGATTTATCGGCGGAGGAATGCTTCCAAAACTCAACAACTGCATTGATGCAATCAGAAACGGTGTATCAAGAGTGCACATTATGGACGGAAGAATGCCTCACTGCCTGTTACTTGAAATATTTACAAACAAAGGTGTTGGTACAGCAATCTTAAAAAAAGGAGCTGAGAGATTCTATGGAAAAGACCAATAATATCATCAACAAAGTGGAGACCAATGTAATTCATGCCTACAATCGTTACCAGATAGCACTTGACCATGCGGACGGGATGTATATCTATGATGTCGAGGGTAAAAAATACCTTGATTTCGGGTCCGGAATTGGCGTGTATGCAATCGGATACAACAATAAGGAATACAATGACCATCTTAAAAATCAGATTGACAAGTTGATTCATACTTCAAATTATTTTTATTCTGAACCCTGTGCACAGGCAAGTGAGAAAATCGTTAAAGCAACGGGACTTGCGAAAGTATTTTTCACAAACAGCGGTGCGGAGGCTGTTGAAGGAGCACTTAAGCTTGTCAAAAAATATGGTGCGTCAAAGGGCAAAACAGAGATTATTGCCATGGAACATTCTTTTCACGGAAGGACAATCGGTGCTGTTTCAGTCACGGGAAATAATCACTATAGGGAACCTTTTGCACCATTGATGCCAAATGTGAAATTTGCCGAATATAATGACCTTGACAGTGTAAAAGCACTTGTCAGTGAAAAAACCTGTGCAATTATAATGGAAACTGTTCAGGGCGAGGGCGGTATCAGACCTGCGTCAAAGGAATTTATTGAGGGTGTCAGGGAAATATGTGATGCCAATGATATTTTGCTGGTGCTGGATGAAATCCAGTGCGGAATGGGCAGAAGCGGCGAAATGTTTGCATATCAGACCTTCGGTATCAAGCCGGATGTGGTTACTGTTGCAAAGGCACTGGGCTGCGGTGTACCTGTCGGAGCTTTTGTCGCTTCGGAAAAGGTTGCGGATGTGATTGTTGCAGGAGACCACGGAACCACCTATGGCGGTAATCCGATGGTATGTGCGGCGGCATCAAAGGTATTTGATCTGTTTGAGTCTATGAATATTCTTGAGAATGTTAAAGAGACATCAAAATATCTTTGGGATAAGCTTGAGGCATTAAAACAGTCAAACGGCCATATTGTTGACCATCGCGGACTTGGACTTATGCAGGGAATTGAGCTTGATATTCCTGCAAAGGATGTTATCCTGAAATTGCTTGATGCAGGCTTAATTACTTATGCAGCAGGGACAAATGTAATCAGATTTATTCCGCCATTGATTGTTTCAAAAGAAAATATTGACGAAATGGTTGAAATTCTGTCTGCTTGTCTGTAATATAGACAAGTGGAGGGTAATATGAGAAACAAATTATTTGCTTTAGTATTAGTTGCGGTTATGTTGGTTATGACCGGTTGTAAAGTTCAATATGAGAAGGAAATGCCTACTGAGGAGCCTACAACCGCCAAACCTGCCAGTGTAACCCTCAAATTCAGATATTATGACGAGAAGCTTACCGGTTATCTTGAACGATGCGAGAGAGCATTTGAACAGGAGAACGAGGGCGTGGATATTGTGCTTGAACAGGTGGACAACGTGCAGTATCTGGAGACAATCAATAAGGATTCAGCCAATGCGGAGACAACTCCGGATTTGTATATTCTTGAGCATGATGACCTCGAAAGGGCATATCTTGCCGGCCTTGCGCAGAAGAATAATTTGTCGGTTTACAATACGGACAATTATTGCGAGGCGGCACTCAATGCCTGCAGCGTTAAGAATCAGCTTGTTGCATACCCATTGTGGTACAAGACGACGTTCTTTTTATACAATGCGGACTATGTAAGCGAGAGAAATGTTGAGAATTTTGTCACTCTGGAAGAATTTTCGCAGAATGTGGATTTTTCAACGCCTGAAACCAAGTCAATAAAATATATATTCAAGACCAATCTCACCGATTTGTTTATGGTATATGGCTTTATGGGCGGCGAAATCAATATCGGCGGTACGACAGGGGATGACCGTGATGCTTTTGAATTGTACAATGTCAAATCCCAGGGAAGCGTTGATCTCTTTCGCGCATTAATTGATTTCTTCAGACTTGAGACAAAGAGCAGTTACGCAACCTGCCTGAAAAACTTTTTCAATAGGGTTATTCTTTCAACGGTTGCATCCACGGATTCCATCGTCCAGATTATTAAAAACGGAGGACATTTCGGCGTGACTTCATTCCCGTATTATGATGCCGTTTCGAAGACCTCTCCGTTGTCAATAACCACCGGAATAGTTGTTAATCCTTATTCTGCCAATGCTGATATTGCCGGATTATTTGCAAAATATGTAAGCTATGATATGGCATATCAGCTATTTAGCAGTGCATCTTATTTTTCGTGTAAAAGAGATGTTGAATATGACATCTACACTCTGAATAATATGTACTCTGCCTACGAAAAATCCACGCCGAAGAACAAGCTTGCGTATGGCGACCAGGTATATCCGCTGCTTGAGATTGCAATTCACAATATCATTGCAGGAAAAGATGAAAAAGAAGAATTGACAAGTGTCGAAGAATACATGAAAAAACAATTAAGATAAAAAAATAACCTTCCGATGTCATAAATTGATGTTGGAAGGTTATAATTTTATTCTTGTAATTATGTGGTGGATTGATTAAAATGAAAATATGCATAATGGGGTCATGGATATGGAGATTTATGCATAATTTAAGTGATTTTTTTAAAAAGAACAGCAAAATAATTATTGTTGCGGGTGCTTTGGTAATTATGTGTGGGATTATCATTGTATTTGGTACAAGCCATGTGAAACCTGCTGATGAATGGAATTTTTCTGCTTCATCCCTGCCGGAGAGCGACACAGAGAGTCAATCCGGTAGTGATATGTTTTGTGTATATGTCTGCGGACAGGTTAAGAACCCCGGTGTGTACAATCTTGACAGTGCAAAGCGCATTGCCGATGCAATCGAGGCAGCCGGTGGTGCTTTGAAGGATGCTGAACTTAACAGTATCAATCTTGCGGACAAAATAGAGGACGGAGAACGCATTTTTATTCCCAAAATCGGGGAAAACGACGGCGCAGCCTCCGTGGATAATTCGCTTGTTAATATCAATACGGCAGATATGTCGCTTTTGCAGACACTTCCCGGAATCGGTGAGGCAAGAGCACGCGCAATTGTGGATTATCGTACACAGAATGGGAATTTTAAGAAAATAGATGATATAACGAAGGTTGCGGGTATTAAGGATGCGGCCTTTGCGAAAATCAAGGATTTGATTACAATATAATTATTATGAGGAAACGGAGTAAATATGGGCAAAATATTAGTTGTGGATGATGAAAAACTTATCGTAAAAGGAATCAAATTCAGCTTTGAGCAGGATGGAGTGACGGTTGATTGCGCATATGACGGTCAAGAGGCACTTGATATGGTTTCTGCCAACGAATATGATGTTATTTTACTGGATATTATGCTTCCTGTAATAGACGGCTTTGAAGTGTGCAGCAGAATAAGGGAATTCTCCAATGTACCGATTATTATGCTTACCGCTAAGGGTGAAGACAATGATAAAATAAATGGTCTGGATTGCGGAGCGGACGATTATGTGACCAAACCCTTCAATATTCTGGAAGTTAAAGCACGAATTAACGCGATACTCAGAAGAAATGCAATGAATTCCACCGTAAAGACGGACAATGTGATTGAGTCAGGCGACTTGAAGCTAATCTGTGATGTGAGAAGATTGTATATCAAAGGCAGGGAAATCAATCTTACAGCTAAGGAATTTGAAGTGCTGGAATTGTTGGTTAAGAATCCTAACAAAATATATTCAAGGGATGTTCTGCTTCAGCTTATCTGGAGTAAGGATTGCCCTGAGGATGCCCGTACTGTCGATGTGCATATCAGAAGACTTCGCGAGAAAATCGAAGAGAATCCGTCCAATCCGGTGTATGTTCATACCAAATGGGGACTGGGTTATTACTATAGCGGTCAGTAAGAGGCAATATGAAAACATTTTTTTCTAATACTATTTCTCGTTTTAATTTTAGAAGGCTTATTAGTCTTAAGATTATCATTCCCGTGGTCAGTGTAATTCTGGTAGTAGGCCCTATTTTAATCACAAGAGCCGTGGTAATCAACAGTTATTGCTCCAAAAGCATGGAAGAAAAAGTGGTTAATATCAGAAGTCAGTGCAATATGCTTTCAAGCATTATGTCAGCCAACAGATATATAACACAGCAGAATGATCCGGATGTCGCTGCCCGGATAGAGCAGATGATGTTCACCTATTCTGCGCGAATTCTAATAATAGACCGTGATTTTACTGTGATAAGGGATACCTATAAGGAAGATTACGGAAAAACAATTGTCAACAAGAATGTAATCTCTGCATTTAAGGGCAAATCATTTACCGGCACCAACAAAAAAACAGGATATATTGACATTGCTATTCCGGTGTATGCAATGAACGCATCGGGAGTTGAGGGTGTAATCTATGTTACGCTTCAGGACAAAAATATGCTTGAGGTGAGAGAATATCTCAATGACATATTTGCGAACATTACGCTTGTGGGCTTTTTGATTTCGCTTCTTTTCGGTGTGGGCAGTGTGTTTTTTACCATCATTCCCCTTAAAAAACTTACCGTTTCCATTAATCGTATTAACGAAGGCAACAAGGGAATGCATATTGAGGGAAGAAAACTCATTGAACTTAACCGGGTGTCTCAGGCAGTGAATGAAAGTCTGGACAAAATCAGGACAATGGATGAAGCGAAGGAAGAATTTGTGTCAAATGTATCCCATGAGCTTAAAACTCCTATGACTTCAATGAAGGTTCTGGCTGAATCACTCATGGCGCAGGATTGTGCTCCGGTAGAAATGTATCGGGAATTCATGGTGGATATTATTAACGAGATTGACCGTGAAAATAAGATAATCAATGATTTGCTGGAGCTTGTCAAGGTCAACAGGGCGGAGTCCCTTTTGAATATTTCCACCGTCAATGTCAATGAAATGGTGGAACTTGTATTAAAACGTCTGGGACCTATTGCCACAAACAAAAATGTTGAACTCATATTTGAAAGCTTTCGCTCAGTTGTTGCAGAAATTGACGAGGTTAAGCTGGGGCTTGCCATCAATAATCTTGTTGAAAATGCAATTAAGTACAATACTGAGAATGGATGGGTCAGAGTATCGGTCAATGCCGACCACAGATATTTTTATATTAAGGTTGCGGATTCCGGAATCGGAATACCTGCGAATTGCCTTGAACAGATTTTTGACAGATTTTACAGAGTTGATAAGGCAAGATCAAGGGAAACAGGAGGTACGGGACTTGGCCTTTCGATAACAAAGAGTGCGATTATGATGCATAAGGGAACAATTAAGGTATACAGCAAGGAAAATGAAGGAAGTACCTTCTCAGTCAGAATTCCGCTGCATTATTCAACAGCAGGAGGCGAAGCATAATGAAAAAAATATTTATTTTCTCACTCCTTTTCGTACTTGTATTTTCAACGGGCTGTGCTAAGAAGGATACACAGAATCCGTACGAATTTAAGGTATATTACCTGGATAACAGCCGTGCGGAATTGAAATATGATATTTATAAAATAACTGACACAAAGGCCGAAAACATTGTCGGCAGACTTTTTGAGTTTTTGGAGAAAACGGATAAGGATTCTTTTTCCGTCTTTGAAAATGGCGCTACAATTAACAGTTGGGAAATCACAGGTCAGGGTGTCATAAATATTGATATCAGGGAGAGCTATTATTCAATGGATAATGGTGATGCACTTCTGTACCGTGCTGCGATAGTGAAAACACTTATGCAGGTCGAAGGAATTAATTATGTTGCTTTTACAGTGAATAACAGCAATATGCTTAATTCCAACGGAACTGTTGTGGGACCGCTTAATGAAGCAAGCTTTGTTGATGGAGGATATGATGAATACAATAAGAAGGAAACCCAGAGCCGGCTTTATTTTGCCAATGCTGACGGGGATAAGCTGGTTGCCGGTAATGTCAAAATAATATATGACGGCAAGGTGTCAATTCTTCAGGCAGTGGTGCAAAAAATAATTGACGGCCCTGAAGAGGATAATGCATTCAGCGTGGTTGGAAGCAATACCAGACTGCTCAGTCTGATTGAAAAAGATGGTATATGCTATGTGAACTTTGATTCTGCATTTCTTAATTACGAGTCGCCGGTTCTTCCGGAGATTACATTGTATGCAATTGTCAATTCCCTGTGCGATACGGGAAGGGTTAACAAGGTGCAGTTCATGGTGGAGGGAAACAGCGATATTGTTTTCAGAGATAAAATGTCCTTAAATCATCTCTATGAAAGAAATCTTGATATTGTCGAATAGAAGGAAGTGTTTTTATAAAAAGACCATTATTTGCTGCCGCAGTCGCCTTTACAGCGGGGATTGCGGCGGCCGGATATGGGGCATTGTGTATAGGATTTACTGTGACGACATTGTCAATTGTCTTCAGTTATTATATCTACAGGCACAAAATACACAGGCTCTATTTTTTGATTCCATGCATTTATCTTGCAGGAATTCTTTTGTCATATTTTTCTAATATCGAATCCAAATTTATTCAACAACTTGAAAATGAATCACCAATCGGGATAGAAGCCACAGTCAGAAAATGTAAAAAGACAACCACCGGATTTCTACTGGAGGTTTATGACAGCCCAAAATCTGACAATTGTATTATCGTTACCCAAAAAGATTTTGAGCCGGGGGACAGAATACGCGTTACCGGAACGGTAGAATTGCTGCAACCGGCAGAAAACGAGGGCGAATTCGACAGCAGAAAATACTATATAAGTTTTGGATATCACTACAAAATAAAGGCTGATGATATCTGTCTGGTCAAAAAATCCGGCAATCCCGTCATAAGAATGTCAAATTTATTACGAAAAAAATTGCTTTCGGTTATTAACGATATTTGTCCTGATAAATTTGCAGGTATGATTAGTGCGATTCTGCTTGGGCAGAAGGATGAAATTGACCGGGATGTAAGGGATTTGTTTTCCGCAGCGGGTATAGGGCATATTCTTGCAATTTCAGGGTTGCATATCAGTATTATCGGTATGGGATTATACAAAATTCTTCGCAGAGCGGGAATATGTTTTACCGGCGCGATGATAGTAGGAAGCGCATTCATTATTCTGTATGGTGTGGTTACCGGAAACAGCATCTCAACGGTGAGAGCGGCAATAATGTTCATAACAGCCACCTATGCGAATGTACGAGGGCGAGTCTATGATATTCTTTCTGCGGCTTCTTTGTCGGAAATACTCTTGCTGCTGTATAATCCGAAGTATCTTATTAATTCAGGATTTATTCTTTCCTTTGGTGCAATAATCGGCATTGCGCTTATCGGTGAAAATATTAAATCGATATATAAGTGCAAAAGCAAAATACTGGATTCCCTGATATTCTGTTTTTCCATTCAGCTAGTTACCGTTCCTTTTTCTATGTATTTCTATTATGAGATTCCGGTTCTGTCAGTATTTATTAATCTGATTGTTATTCCTCTTACGACATATGTATTGTGTTCTTCGGTTGTCGGAATTATGACAGGTTGTTTTATGACATTGCTTGGCAAATTATTTATGCTGCCGGCAACTTTTATTTTGCAATTCTTTGAGTGGATTTGTGAGATGTATGCGAAAATACCTTTTGGCATATGGATTTGCGGAAAACCGCAGATTTGGCAAATAGTGGTTTATTTTATTCTGATTCTTTTGATAATATATTTTGCTGCAAATAAGAATGCAAAATGCCTGTGTCTTATCGTTGTTCCGATAGTGTTGCTTGGCATCAGATTCAGTTCTCCTTTTGAAATGGATTTTCTGTCGGTTGGTCAGGGGGATGGGATTTATATTCAATGCAATAACAAAAAAATGCTGATAGACGGCGGAAGCAGCAACAAAACCGGCCTTTACAAATATACACTGGAGCCTTTTCTGATGTCCAAAGGAGTGAGTAGACTGGAATATGCTGTAATTACTCACTGTGATGGCGACCATATAAGCGGAATCAGTGACTTGCTGGAAGAAGGAAAGATTAAGGTGGATACTCTAGTGATGCCGTCCATAAGTACGCCGGATGAGAATTACCGTCAGTTGTATAAGCTGGCAAAAGAAAAAGCGGGAAAGGTTGTATTAATTCAAAAGGGTGACAGTTTTTCGCTTGGCAAAAGTAAAATTTTTTGCCTGAATCCTTCAACTTCTTATGATTATGCTGATATTAATGATTCCTCAACAGCATTATACATAAAATACGGAGCATATAGTTTTTTTACGGCCGGGGATATATCCGAAACGGTGGAGGAAAGACTTATTGAGATTGTTGATAAAATCGGGCCGGTTGATGTGTTTAAGGCATCGCATCACGGCTCAAAGTATTCTAATTCCGCGGATTTTCTTGCAGCGCTCAGCCCGAAAACTGCCGTGATATCCTGTGGCAAAAAAAATCGCTACGGACATCCTCACGAGGAGGTGGTTGACAGATTTAAAGCTGCAGGCTGCAAGATTCTTAGGACGGATGAAGTCGGGCAGGTATGCGTTATCGGCAATTCACACGAATTAAAAATTCTGACTAAAAAACAGGATGCACGGAAGGATAACTAATGAGTTTTGCATAAGTAGACCGTCCCATATATATTAGTGTAATCTTGCGTTTTGGGATGAATTATAGTATGATAATCTGGATAAGGTTTAGATTCACGGATGATGTACTGTCAGTGGATAAATAAGCGGAAAAGTATGAAGAATATTAAGAGTGATATTGAGAAAAATGAATATAAATCAGTCTATTTGCTCTGCGGCGAGGAGGCTTATCTTCGCAATAAGTATAAAAATCTGCTTAAGGCGGGGATATGCGGAGGTGATACGATGAACCTTTCCATATATCAGGGAGAGGGGATAGATGTGAATGCTGTGGCGGATGACTGCAAGGCAATGCCGTTTTTTGCACAACGCAGACTAATTATTATCGAAAACAGCGGAATGCTTAAGTCCTCATCCGAACAGATGGCAGGGATTATTAAGGATCTGCCGGAGACTACCTGCGTGGTTTTTGTGGAAAGCGAGACGGACAAGCGCAATAAACTGTACAAGACCATTAAGGAAAAAGGCTATATTTGTGAGATGAACAGCCAGAAGCCGGAAACCCTGTATATCTGGCTGGCGCAGCTTCTTAAGGAAGCCGATAAGAAAATTTCCAAAGAGGATGCCCAGTTTCTGATTATGAGAACGGGAACTGATATGTACAATCTGAGTAATGAGATTCAGAAACTTATCAGTTATTCGTCTGATTCGCAGATTATTACCAGAGAAGCCATAGAGTTAATGTGTTCGGTACATCTTGAAGATAAGATTTTTGAAATGATTAATGCAATTACCAAAAAGGATTCCGCCGAAGCAATGAGGCTGTATGCGGACCTTTTGGTTCTAAAGGTTGCACCGCTTAAGATTCTGGCGATTCTCTCTAAGAAATACGGACAACTTTTGACGGTTAAGGATATGCTTGTAAGCGGTCACAATTCAAAGGATATTGCATCAAGAGTCGGAATTGCACCATATTTTGTCAATCAATATATCGCTCAGGCGAAGCTGTTTGCGGAGGATGAGCTGAAAGATATAATTTGCGACTGTGTTGATACAGAAGCATCTATTAAATCCGGAAGAACGGAGGATAAGTATGCTGTAGAATTATTGATAATCAAATACAGCAGAAAATAGGTATGAGGAAAAGGGAAAAGGTACAGGAAAATCTTATGGAAGCTGTTGGCACATCCAATACGGAGGCACAGGAGGCAACCCATATTCCGGATGCGGAAGAAAATAATAACAGGAAGTCGCCTTTTGGATGGTTAATTCCGTTGCTTTCGGTTGTACTGGTGGGAATAGTTATTTTGAATATTGTTCTTATCAATAAGAAAAATAATAATTCCACAACGGATGAAGTCAGAACGGAGTATTTGGGTGAGGCCACACTTGAAGATGTTGAATTGGAGAGCCTGACTACGGCAGCCGATGAGACCACAGTGGAATCAGAAGAAGCAACCACGGAAAATGTAACGACCGAAGCGGCAACTAAGGCAAACAAACAAACGCAGGCCGCAACTAAGGCGGATAATTCCGGTGGCTCCACAGGCGGAAACAGTGGCGGTTCATCCGGCGGAAGTACAAGCGGAAAGGCTACATTTACCGCGAATTTTAAGTTTAGCAATAACTGGGAATCAAACGGCAAAAAGTTTTATCAGCTGAATGTTACAGTCAACAATACTTCATCAAGGACAATCAATTCCTGGGCAATATCAAAGGACCTTGGGGCAAGTTTAAGTATTGAAAGTTCCTGGAACTGTACAGCCAGTGCTTCGGGGAGCAAATTAACACTTAAACCTGTGGATTATAACAGTACAATCAGTAAGGGCGGAAGTGTGCAGGATATCGGCCTTATTATATCCACAACTGCCAGCTTATCTGATTTTAATTACAAGGGAACAGGAAGCGGAAGTGGCGGAGGCTCCTCCGGAGGAAGCAGCGGTGGAAGCAGTGGCGGCGGAACGGCAGAAAAAGTTGAACCGTACAAGTTACCGACACTTCCTGCAGGCTCTCCGGTATCCAACCATGGACAGTTAAAACTTAGCGGAACCAATATTGTCGATAAGAACGATAAAAAATACCAGCTTATGGGCCCAAGTACACATGGTATACACTGGTTCCCTGAATATGTTAACCGGAAGGCTTTCAACACTTTCAAGAAGTATGGTGCCAATATGGTAAGGCTTGCGATGTATACTGCGGAGGGCGGTTATTGCGAAGGCAATAAGTCGGCAATGCTTGATACACTTTACAAGGGAGTCGACTATGCAACCAAGGAAGGCATGTATGTAATTATTGACTGGCATGTTCTTAATGACATGAATCCGAATAAATATATTGAACAGGCAAAATCATTTTTCAGCACAGTATCAAAGAAATACAAGAATAATGTTAATGTGATTTATGAGATCTGTAATGAGCCTAACAGAGGTCCATCCTGGTCGGATATTAAGAAATATGCTGACACAATAATACCTATCATACGTGCAAATTCACCTGATGCGCTTATTATTGTAGGAACTCCAACCTGGTCACAGGATGTGGATCAGGTAATCGGACACCAGGTAAAACAACCAAAGAATGTATTATATGCAGTACATTTCTATGCAGCAACTCATAAAGATGATTTGCGCAATAAGGTAAAAAAAGCACTATCAAAAAAGATACCGGTATTTATCTCAGAATTCAGTATCTGTGATGCCAGCGGAAACGGCGGAATTGATTACACATCCGCCAATGCATGGAAGAAACTGATTAATGACAATAATCTGTCCTTTGCCTGCTGGAGTCTGTGTAACAAGGCGGAGACATCTGCATTAATTAAATCAGGAAGCAGTAAATTATCGGGATGGGGAACCAATGATTTGTCTGATGCAGGAATCTGGTTTAGAAAGTGGCTCACAGAAAGAGTGAAAGTTAACGGATAATACAAGGGGATGTAAAGAGCATCCCATAAACAGAATCGCTGTAGACATAGAGTTTACAGCGATTTTTTAATGTCAGGCCGGGGATTACGATTATAATCCCAAAGAATACAAAAAAAACTCGAACCGTGCAGCCGTTACGGTTCGAGTATAAATTCAATATATCTGATTCGATATTAGTTCATGCTGTTAACAAGAAGTGTAAGACGAGAAACCTTTCTTCCTGCGTTGTTTGCATGATAAACGCCCTTTGAACAAGCTTTGTCAATTTCAACTGTAGCAATCTTAAGTGCTTCAGCAGCAGCAGCTTTGTCGCCTTCAGCAACAGCAGCTTCAACTTTCTTAATATATGTTTTAACTTTAGACTTGATAGCTTTGTTTCTCTCAGCTCTAATGTTGTTAACAACGATTCTCTTCTTTGCAGATTTAATGTTAGCCAATTTAGGCACCTCCGAATAATTTCTATTATTTGTGATTTGCAAACCTGTGGCCGACGTACCAGAGATTTACAGAATATGCAGAGCAGGACACGGACGCTCTTGCATAAACATACGCTAGTATTATATGGCAATAAAGGCTGTGTGTCAATACATATTTTGTAGAAAATGTGACAAAATATCAGTATGGAAAAGGATAAATGCAAAATCAGAACTGATCTCGTCCTTGAGACGGGCGAAACAGTCATAAAGAATAATATCAGAAACGGAATTGAGATTGAAGAAGAAAACAACAAAAAGGACAATATTCATATTACCAGAATGAGAATTGTCAATAATAAAGCGTCTGCAATATTAAATCGTTCAAAGGGCAGTTATATCACGATGAAGGTTCCGCAAATGAGCGAGGAGGACGAGGGTTATCATCGGGAGATATCAAAAGCCATGGCAAAGGAACTGCTGAAACTGATTAATACCCATGTGAAGACAAATGAATCACCTCATATTCTGGTAGTGGGACTGGGAAACCGAGACGCAACAGCAGATGCGCTGGGCCCAATGGTGGTATCAAATTTGTTGATTACAAGGCATATCATTGAATTTATGGGATATGACGAAGTGGAGGGGGCTAAGGCGGTTGTCAGTGCGATTGTTCCGGGAGTGATGGCGCAGACCGGAATGGATACAGTGGAAATAATCGGTGCGATAACATGCAGGACCAAACCGGATATTTTACTGGTGATTGATGCACTGGCAGCACGGCATATTGAACGCCTCAACTCGACGATTCAGATTACGGATACCGGAATTCATCCCGGCTCCGGAGTTGGTAACAGCAGAAAAGAAATAACTCAAAAGACGATGGGCATACCGGTGATTGCAATAGGCGTACCCACTGTAATTGATACTGAAACACTTATCCATGATTTGGCCGGAGAGGATAAGGCGCAGGGAGATTTTAAGGATATGTATGTCACATCGAAGGATATAGATGAACTTGTCAAACGAATAAGTTACACTATTTCAGAAGGAATTAATATATGTATGGGGTTAAAATAAGAACTCGTCACATATAATAGTAAAAAAAACGAGTGCGGACATGCGAAGACAAAGATTTTTGAGAAATTTCAGAAACAAAAGAATTATGACAATAATTATTATGACAATAATTATTTTTTTTGTAGGATTTTTCTTTTTGAAGGGATGCAGGGCTTGGGTAAAAGAAATCAATCGTGAAGATGTAAGTCAAAAGCTTATGAGTGTTATTTTGCCGGGAAACAGTGCAGAGACAATACCATGTTTTGAACAACGGCTGTTGGCCGGTATCTGCCCGGGCATACAGGTGGTTGACGAAGAAAGGGAAGGCGAATATTGCCGGGAGGAATGTGAGACCACTAAAACTTGGGAAAACGAAACAACAAAGCAGAACGGGGCAACACAGCAGGTCGGGGAGGCGCAGGAGAAAAGAGCGGAACAGTCTACTGAGAGTGAAACGGATGGTGTGCCGGCCAATACGGAGGAAGGAATAATCGCCACAGCATCAAAGGTCTATTCAAAAGAGCAGATTTTTAATTATGATTATGTGAAAAGCAATATGTATGTCATTCCTTCAGATACGGATTTGCCGGAGTCCATACTTGATTTGGAAAAAATAATGTCCACGGACATTACGATTGAAAAGGACAGCAGCAAGCCACAGATTCTTATTTTTCATACACATTCCCAGGAAAGATTTGCCGATTCGGACAGCAATGGGAAAAGTATAGTCGATGTGGGAGACAGACTGACGGAATTATTGCAGGATAAATATGGCTACAATGTAATGCATATCAGGGATAGCTTTGATGTGGTTGACGGAAAGCTTGACAGGGAGAAGGCTTATGTTTTGGCTAACAAAATGCTGGACAAAGTCATGAAAGAAAACCCATCGATTCAGGTGGTGCTAGACCTTCACAGGGACGGCGTAGACCCCGGAAGGCATCTGGTTACTGATATTGACGGCAAAAATACTGCCAAAATTATGCTTTTTAACGGAATAAGCTATCTCAAAGGGCAGGGTGCGGTCAAAGAGCTTGAAAACCCATATCTTACGGGAAATATGGCTATGACATATAAGATGTATCTTGTGGGAAAAGCATTGTATCCTGATTTTATCAGATGCATATATATTGCCGGATACAGATATTGCCTGCATCACGCTGCCAGATCAATGCTTCTGGAGGCAGGTGCGCAGACAAATACATTTGAAGAGGTATATAACGCAATGGAACCGCTTGCGCTTATGCTGGACAAAATATTACGCTTGTCTTAGTTTTTCCAGATCCTGATAGAAGGTTGGATAGGAAATATCAACACATTCGGCGTCATTGATGACTGTGTCGCCATCTGCAAACATTGCTCCGATGGCAAAACTCATTGCGATTCTGTGGTCCAGATGACTGTCGATAACAGCACCCTTTACCGGTCTGCCGCCGTTGATAATCATTCCGTCATCGGTTCCTTCTATGTCAACGCCCATGCGGGAGAGATTGTCAACCATAACAGCTATTCGGTCGGATTCCTTTACTTTAAGCTCGGCCGCATCCCTTATGGTGGTGGTGCCGTCAGCAAAAGCCGCAAGTACCGCAATGGCCGGAATTTCGTCGATAAGTGTCGGAATAATATCGCCCTCGACAATGGTTCCGTGGAGGGAGGAGGATTTGACCAGAATATCGGCAACAGGTTCACCACCCTCGTTTCTCTCGTTGAGAAGAGTGATATTGCCGCCCATTGCACGGCATACATGAAGAATGCCGTCACGGGTTGGGTTGATGCCCACATTTTCTATAAGAATCTCGTTATTATGGCCAAGAAGTCCGGCAACAATAAAATATGTTGCTGATGAAATATCTCCCGGTACATGGATGTCCTGGGCAAATAATTCATCGGCAGGCTTGATTGATGCAACACATCCTTGTGAGGTTATGTCCGCACCAAAAGAGGTCAGCATAAGTTCTGTATGATTTCTTGAAAGAACGGGCTCCGTTACCGAGGTGATGCCATCAGCATAAAGACCTGCAAGCAGTATGCAGGATTTAATCTGAGCGGATGCAACAGGGGATATGTAATCTATTGCTTTGAGTCTTCGACCGTTGATGGAAAGCGGCGCAAGGGTGGTGCCGTCATGACCTGAAATATCAGCACCCATCATGGTGAGGGGCTTAATAATCCTGTCCATAGGTCTTTTTCTTATCGAAGCATCCCCGTCGAGCACGCAGGAAAAATTCTGTCCGGCAAGAATACCGCTTATCAGTCTGGTGGTAGTTCCGCTGTTACCCACATCAAGAATTTCGGTTGGTGCTTTAAGACCATGAAGACCGTTGCCGTATATGATTACCTCATCGGAGTTGTTTTCGATTCTTATTCCCATGCTCCGAAAACAGGAGATGGTGGAGAGACAGTCTGCACCCTGTAAAAAACCGGTGACGCGGGTTGTCCCCTTTGCAAGGGAGCCAAACATTACTGAACGGTGAGAGATGGATTTGTCGCCGGGGATTCGGACGCTTCCTTTTAGTGCCCTGGTTGTTGTAAATTTCATATTGTAAAACCTCTATTTCGTAATTGTATATCCGTTGGCATTAAGAATATTGTTTGCGAGCTCGCTGGCTGTTTTATCATAAAAATCAATCATAAGCACGCCGTCACGATACTCACGGTTGTGGATAATCTCAATATTTTTAATGCTGATTTTGTTGTCGGAAAGGATGGATGTAATCTCGTTAAGAGAACCTTCCTTGTCCACAATGTTGACAAGGAGGGAGTGGTTTTCGAGGATGAGCCCTTTCTCCCTGAGATTAATGGAATCCCTGTATTCTTTTGAGCGGACAAACATATCTGCAATGGCATCTCTGTCCTTGTTGTCCACATATTCCTTAATCCGACAGAGGGATTCAATATATTTTGCAAGTAGTTTTGAAATTGCTGCTTCGTTGGTGACACAAATCTGCGACCACATGTCTGCGGAGGAAGAGGCAATTCTAGTTATATCCTTAAAACCTCCTGCGGCAAGCATTCTCATAAGCTCGTCCGGAGTATCGTTATCCGCAACAAGATTAACCAGGCTTGATGCGATAAGATGGGGAACATGGCTTATACCTGCAACCGCAAAATCATGTATGTATGGGTCCACAATCACCGGAATTGCACCGGTGTCGGTAACGAGTTCCTTGTACATATCAATGGAAGCCTGCGATGATTCCGATGTCGGAGTTATGGCAAAATAAGCATTCTCCAAAAGCGTGTCCGTGGAAGCGGCATAGCCTGTTTTCTCGGAACCGGCCATAGGGTGACCGCCGATAAAGCATTTTTCCATATGGAGTTCCTTCACCGTATTGTGAATATATCCCTTGACACTTCCCACATCCGTGATAATGCAGTTATCACTGATGATGTCCTTTAATTTTGCAAGATATGTGGAATTGTGCTCTACAGGCGTGCATAGAAAAATAATGTCGCATTGGGCAAAAGTATTGTCAACCTCATAGGTACCTTCGTCAATTATTTTCTCAGCAACAGCCGTATCAAGGGGCTCGTGACTTCTGTTATATGCTATTGTGCGATATTTTCCGCATTTGTTCTTAAGAGCCCTTGCGATTGAGCCTCCGATAAGCCCCAATCCAATAAAACCAACTGTAATCATATGCTGCTCCTTCGATTTTAGTCAAAAATATTTTACTATACATTTTAATTAGTTGCAATGAGATTGTAACTTGTTTTTTGTGCGGTGTTTCATTATAATGGTATAGAATGTAAACCAATAGGAAAGTAGAGATAGATATGTCGATAGTTAATCAGAATAATGTCAGAAATTTTTGTATTATTGCCCATATAGACCATGGTAAATCCACCTTGGCGGACAGAATAATTGAAAAGACGGGACTCCTGACGGAGCGTGAAATGCAGAATCAGGTCCTTGACAATATGGAACTTGAGAGGGAGCGCGGAATAACAATCAAAGCTCAGTCGGTCCGCATCGTATATAAAGCTAAGGACGGGGAAGAATATATTTTTAATCTGATTGATACTCCGGGCCATGTTGATTTTAATTATGAGGTATCAAGAAGTCTTGCAGCCTGCGAAGGTGCAATTCTTGTGGTGGATGCAGCTCAGGGTATTGAAGCCCAGACTCTTGCCAATGTGTATCTGGCAATCGACCACAATCTTGAGGTTTTCCCCGTAATCAATAAGATTGACCTTCCAAGTGCAGAACCGGAGAGAGTGAAGGATGAAATTGAAGATGTAATAGGAATTGAGGCTCAGGATGCTCCGCTTATTTCGGCAAAGAACGGTCTGAATATTGAGGATGTGCTTGAAGCGGTAGTAACAAAGCTTCCTGCTCCGCAGGGTAATCCTGATGCTCCTTTGCAGGCACTTATTTTCGATTCAATATATGATTCGTACAAAGGGGTAATTGTATTTTGCAGAATCAAGGAGGGGACTGTTAAGAAGGGCACAAGAATCCGCATGATGGCAACGGGCGCTGAGGCGGATGTTGTTGAAGTGGGCTATTTCGGAGCCGGCCAGTTCATTCCGTGTGAAGAGCTGAGTGCAGGCCTTGTCGGATATATTACTGCCAGTATTAAGAATGTTAAGGATACAAGAGTCGGCGATACGATAACTGATGCGGCAAATCCATGCAAAGAACCGCTTCCGGGATACAAGAAGGTCAATCCGATGGTGTATTGCGGACTTTACCCTGCCGACGGAGCACATTATGAGGATCTTAAGGATGCGCTGGAAAAATTGCAGCTCAATGACGCTTCTCTTTTTTATGAACCTGAGACTTCGATTGCGCTGGGATTTGGTTTCAGATGCGGTTTCCTAGGCCTTTTGCACCTTGAGATTATTCAGGAAAGACTTGAGAGGGAATACAATCTTGACCTGGTCACCACGGCCCCGGGAGTTGTATATAAGGTTCACAAAACGGACGGAACGGTGATTGACCTCACTAATCCAAGCAATCTGCCGGACCCTTCGGAGATTGATTATATGGAAGAACCGGTGGTTGATGCGGAAATCATGGTTACATCCGAATATGTCGGTGCAATTATGAAACTTTGTCAGGAACGACGCGGCGAGTATGTCGGAATGGAATATATAGAGGGTACAAGAGCCCTGATAAAATATGTTTTGCCCCTCAATGAAATCATATATGACTTCTTTGATGCACTTAAATCGCGCTCAAGGGGATATGCATCCTTTGATTACCAGATGAAGGGCTATGTGAAAAGTAAGCTTTGCAAACTCGATATTCTGGTTAACAGGGAGGAAGTGGATGCGCTCTCGTTCATTGTTTTCGAGGGCAGTGCTTACGAGCGTGGCCGCAAGATGTGCGAGAAACTCAAGAACGAGATTCCAAGGCAGCTGTTTGAGATTCCTATCCAGGCGGCAATCGGAAGCAAAATAATAGCAAGGGAGACCGTTAAGGCGCTTCGCAAGGATGTTCTTGCAAAATGTTACGGTGGTGATATTTCACGTAAGAAGAAACTTCTTGAAAAACAGAAAGAAGGTAAGAAACGCATGAGACAAATCGGTAATGTTGAGATTCCGCAGAGAGCATTTATGAGTGTTCTCAAGCTTGACGAAGAATAGGAGCGGTGTGATATGAAACTTCTTGATAATGCAAAAAGTCATTTCAGAACAATAACGGCTCACAGACACAAGGTGATGGAGCATTGCTTTAGGGCAGGCATCGGATTTCAGGGTCTTTTCCATGACTTGTCAAAATACTCGCCAACGGAATTTATTCCGGGGATGAAGTACTATCAGGGCGACAGAAGTCCCAATGAAAAAGAACGTGAGACCATCGGATATTCAAATGCATGGATGCATCACAAGGGCCGAAACCGTCATCACTATGAATTCTGGACTGACTACAATCCGGAGACAAAAAAGATGAGCGGAGTAAAGATGCCGGTCAGATATTTTGTTGAGATGGTCTGTGACAGAATGGCTGCAAGCAAAACATACAGGGGCGCTGATTACAAGGACAGTGACCCGCTTGAATATTTTGCCGGCAGAAAGGGCCGACTCATGATTCATCCAAAGACTGCAAGACAGCTGGAAATTGTTCTTACCATGCTGGCAGAGAAAGGTGAGGACGAGACTTTCAGATTCCTTCGCAAAATAGTGCATAAGGACAGAGTTAAAAGAATTAAGTCCAAGCTTGGTTTATGAAAAAACTTGAATTGTATATCCATATTCCTTTTTGTGTTGCAAAATGTGCATACTGTGATTTCTATTCCATGCCTGTGGACAATGACACAAAAAGCGATTATGTGGATGCGGTGATTAAGCAGATTAACAGGGAGTCACCTTCACACAGTCATTATATCGTTAGCAGTATATATTTTGGCGGGGGTACACCATCCTCTGTTGAGCCTGAACTGCTGATGAAAATAATTGATAATATTAGAATAAAATATAATCTTGCTGAGGATTGTGAGATTACCGTGGAATGTAATCCCGGCACAGTTACGAAATATGGTCTGCGCTGTTACAGGGAACACGGAGTAAACCGGCTCAGCTTTGGCTTGCAGTCGGCAAATGATTCCGAACTCCGTATGTTGGGAAGAATACATAATTTCAGTGATTTCTGTGACTCATACCAGAAGGCAAGGATGGAAGGCTTTGACAATATAAATGTTGATTTAATTTCGTCGATTCCGGGACAGCATGCAGCGGATTTTAAGAAAACTCTTCAGACTGTAGCAATGCTCAAGCCGGAGCATATTTCTGCATACAGTCTTATTCTTGAGGAAGGTACTCCACTCTATGAACGCTATGCCGCCGGGGAGGATTTGAAACTTCCGGATGAGGAAGAGGAGAGAGTGATTTACCATATGACTGCTGAGGTTCTTGCAAAATACGGATACCGGCAGTATGAGATTTCAAATTATTCCAAGCCGGGATATGAATGCAGACATAATATTGGATACTGGGACAGAACGGAATATTTTGGCTATGGTGTATCCGCAGCTTCTCTGATGGGTAATAGAAGATTTTCCGTTATTAAGGATATTAAGGCGTATATTAAATCACCACTTAATTGCTATACTGAGGAAGATATCCTTACGGAGCAGGATGCAATGGCAGAATTTATGTATCTGGGTCTGCGAATGAACAGAGGAGTCAGCATTGCTGATTTTAAGAATCGTTTTGGCAGACATATTGAGAATGTGTATGGCGATGTGCTGCAACGCTATTGTGGCAGCGGGCATCTGCTGGTTGCGGAGGACAGGATAATGCTCAGTGAGTCCGGACGGGATGTGAGCAATTATATTTTTGCGGATTTTATATAAAATATTTCATCACCGATGGGAAAGGATAGAGATTACATTATGATTAAAAAACTGGTTTCATGGAATGTTAACGGATTGAGAGCCTGTATGGAAAAGGGGTTTATGGATTTCTTTGACACAGTGGATGCGGATATTTTCTGTCTGCAGGAGATTAAGCTTTCTGCCGGGCAGATTGTGTGGGACAAGCCGGGATATTATGCATATTGGAATTATGCGTCAAAAAAAGGTTATTCGGGGACTGCGATTTTTTCCAAGGAGGAACCAATTTCTGTCGCATATGGCATAGGAATTGAGGAGCATGACAATGAGGGACGAGTGATTACCCTTGAATTTGCCGATTATTATATGGTTACTGTATATACTCCTAATTCACAGCGTGAATTGGCAAGGCTTGAATACAGAATGAAATGGGAAGATGATTTCCGTGCATATCTTCTTGGACTGAAGTCGAAAAAACCGGTTATTGTTACCGGAGATATGAATGTTGCCCATGAGGAAATCGACTTAAAGAATCCAAAAACCAATCATCACAGCGCAGGCTTTTCAGATGAAGAGAGGGCAAAAATGACAGAACTTCTCAATGCCGGATTTATTGACACTTTCAGGTTCTTTTACCCTGATGCAAAGGAAAGATACAGCTGGTGGTCATATATGTTCCACGCAAGGGAGAAAAATACGGGCTGGCGTATTGACTATTTCCTTGCTTCGGAGGAATTGAAGGATAGGCTGGTGAGTGCAGAGATTCATGATAAGGTTATGGGCTCGGATCATTGCCCTGTGGAACTTCAGATTGAGATTTAAGAGCATAGTTTATGCTTATTCATATTAATAATTATTGTAAAATAGTAAAAAAATAAGTGAAGGACGAAGAAATGAGAACGATAAAAAGAAAAATTGCAGCTATATTATTAGTTGTGGCAACAGTTGTAACGTGTTTGAATATTCCTGCACTGAAGAATAATGTGTTGGCAGGAACGACAGAGAGTGGGTTATCTTATACAGTTAATGATAATAACACTGTTACAATAACAGGATATAATGGTACCGATAATAATATAGTGATTCCTGGGACGATTGAAGGAAAAAGTGTTACAGAAATAGGTGAATACGCCTTCGATTTTATTGCAAGCGAATTGCATATTACTATTCCGGAGGGAGTTACAAAAATAGCAGACAAAGCATTTTACTATAGTACCGGACTTGAATCCGTTGATATTCCGGAAAGTGTAACCGAAATAGGAAACAGTGCTTTCGGCGCATGTAAGAACTTAAAATCTATTACAATTTCAAAAAATGTAGAATCCATCGGAGAATATGCTTTGTCCGGTTGTTCCGTATTGGAAAATATTACTGTTGATAAGGATAATACAAACTATGACAGTCGTAATAATTGTAATGCATTAATCGATAGCAAAACGGATACATTAATCAGAGGAACTGCTTCAACTGTAATTCCTGATGATATTAAGGAAATTGGGGATTCTGCATTTGTTGGTTGCAAAGGCTTAACCAGCATAACAATTCCGGACAGTGTTAGTAAAATATGTCAAAATGCATTTTTAGCTTGCTCAAATGTCAGAAAAATAGAAATTGGAGCCGGCCTTTCATGTATAGAAGATGCGGCCCTCTATAATTCAGGCGTTATTGAAAGCATTACAATAGATGAAAAAAATGAATATTTTGACAGCAGAAATGATTGTAATGCCATAATTGATTCTCAAACCGGAGAACTAATACTTGGTAGTAATAATACAATCATTCCGAATGACATAACAGCTATAGGAGGAAGTGCGTTTAGAGACTGCAGTGGATTGACAGATATTTCCATTCCGGATTCGGTAACCAGTATAGGAAATTATGCATTTATAGGTTGTTCCGGATTGACAGATATTGAACTGGGTGCAGGCAAGGTTGTAATTGGATATAGTGCGTTTAGTTACTGTACCGGATTACAGAATATTAGTATACTTGAAGGAGTATCGGAACTGGGAAGTAATGCATTTTCGGGATGCGCTAATTTAGTAAGTATTACAGTTGATGAAAAAAACAGTAGATATGATAGCCATAATAATTGCAATGCAATAATAGGAAAAGCAGATAATATTCTGATTCGTGGTTGTAAGAACACTGTTATTCCTGAAGATGTACGTACAATAGATGAATGCGCATTTGACGATTGCATGGGTCTGACAAGCATCACGATTCCGGATAGCGTATTCTATCTGGGATCAAATGCATTTAGAGGTTGTTCCGATTTGGAATACATAGGTTTGACGGATAATATTCGGAGTATTAGACCCGGTGTATTTGAAGATTGTACCAAATTGAGCAGTATTGAAATACCGAAAGAAATTGTTGGCATCGGAAACTCAATGTTTAAAGGTTGCAAGAGTCTGGAAAGAGTTATCATACCGGATAAAGTAATGGATATATCAGAGAATGCTTTTTCTGGATGTGATAATCTTAAGAGTGTGGCAATTCCATCCGGCGTAGTATATGTTGCCAGAAATGCTTTTGATGAAAGTCCGAATGTGACATTATTTGTTGATGCAGAGGCACGCGTAGATGAAATCGGTAATATGGTATTAAACAAGATACCGGTGGTATATGCACCATGTGCTTTTGATGGAAAACATTCAGGAGGAACAGCAACATGCATACAGAAAGCGGTATGTGAAACCTGTGGTATGGAATATGGAGAATTAGCAGACCATGATTACTCAACAGAATGGATATCAGATGAAACATATCATTGGCATAAATGCAAGTATTGTGATGTAATAACAGAAAAAGTAGCACATACAGGTGGTACCGCTTCCGTAACCAAGGCAACATTAACGTCAAACGGTATACAGAACAATAAATGTACTGTCTGCGGTAAAACAACAGAAGCAACAATATACAAACCATCAACCTTTACATTGGCAAAGACCTCCTATGCATACACAGGAAGCCAGATAAAGCCAACGGTAACAATAAAAGATGCAGCAGGAAAGATAATCCCTTCAACCTGCTATACTCTGACTTACGGAACCAATAAGGTAATAGGTAACGGAACTGTAAAGATTACCTTCAAGGGCAATTATTCAGGAACAAAGACACTTACATTCAAAATAGTACCTAAGGCAACACCGATTACAAGTATTGCGAATACCACCACCGGAATAACAATTAAGTGGTCTGCCAATACTACCGCAACAGGATATGCAATCTACAGAAGCATAAATGACGGAGCATACAGCAGAATAGCAACAATAACCAAGAATACCACAGTGGCATATGCGGATAAGACAGCAACCACTAACGGAAAGAAATATACCTACAAGATATATCCTTATAAGACTGTGAACAAGGTTAATTACTACAATACCTCTGCCGCAACAAAATGCATGTACAGACTGTCACAGGTGAATGTATCAAAGACAGCCAATGCGGCAACGGGAATAGCCATAAGCTGGTCAAGGAATTCTGCGGCAACAGGATATGCAATTTTCAGAAGCGTCAACGGAGGAGCATATAGCAGAATAGCAACAATAACAGCAAATACCACCGTATCATATACGGATAAGACAGCAACCTCCAACGGAAAGAAATATACCTACAAGATATATCCTTACAAGACCGCAAGCAAGGTAAATTACTACAATACTACAGGTACCGTAAAGACCACCTACAGAATGTTAACCCCAATCGTAACAGCAAGCAATAATGCGACAAGGCGTATTACGGTGAAGTGGAACCGCAATACATCCGCAACAGGATACAAGGTAAGATTTTATACAGGAAGTACCTATAAGGATTATGTAGTAAAAGGAAATACAAACATCACAAAGGCATTCACAAGCCTTGTTAAGAACAAGACCTACAAGGTCTATGTGGCATCCTACAAGACAGTAAGCGGAGTGAATTATTATTCCGGCTGGAGTGCTGCAAAGACAGTTAAGCTAGTGAAATAGTACAAAATAATATCAATTCAACAAACGGGTTGCTGAAATTTGGCAGCCCGTTAAATTATATTGAAATGAAAATACAAAATGTAAATAATGCATTTCGTAATAATGTATGATATAATATTACGGAATGTTTATTTTTTTTGTGAAAAGAGCAGATTATGAAATGTAATGAATTTGTTAAACTTATTCCGGATATTCTTAATAATGATATTGAGGATGATAAGCTGGGCGAAATAATTGAACATATCAAAGACTGTAACGATTGTTATGACGAACTGGAAATATATTTTGTATTGGAAAAGGGTTTTAATGACAGCAATCAGGAAAAGGATGGGAATTATGTAGAGATGCTACGGAAAATGATTGCTGATATGGAAGGCAGAAACAAAAAGTATGACCGGATAAAGGCGTTGTATCAGTTTGTGCAGATTACTGCAAATACATGTATTATCGGGGTGATAATATATCTGTTATTTACCTATGTATTTAAATAGATTGGAGATATTATGAAAAAAATTCTTTTGATAGACGGACACAGTATTTTGAACAGGGCATTTTATGGAGTACCCCTTCTTACTAACCATGAGGGGGTTCATACAAATGCGGTATACGGTTTTATTAACATTATGCTTAAGGCTCTGGAGGAAGAAACCGCGGATTATGTTGCAGTTGCTTTTGATTTGAAAGCACCTACGTTCAGACACAAAATGTATGAAGCTTATAAGGGTACAAGAAAACCAATGCCACAGGAACTTCACGAACAGGTTCCGATTATCAAGGGTGTGCTTGCAGCAATGACTATTCCGGTCGTCACAATGGAGGGCTACGAAGCTGATGATATTCTTGGTACACTTGCAAAAAGAAGCCAGGCGGAAGGATTCGAGGTCTCAATTCTTACCGGTGACAGGGATATTTTGCAAATTGCCGATGAACATATCAAAATCAGAATGCCAAAGACAACAAAGGGAAAGACGGAAATTGAGAATTATTATCCGGCAGATGTTGTGGCTAAATATGGTGTTACACCAACGGAATTCATAGATTTAAAAGCTCTTATGGGAGATGCTTCGGACAATATTCCCGGAGTTCCCGGCATTGGAGAAAAGACTGCTACAGCTATTATTACAAAATATAAATCTATTGAGGCGGCGCATGAGGCAATAGATGAAATCACCCCGGCTAAAGCCAAGAATAATCTTGCAGAGTATTATGAGCAGGCAGTGCTTAGTAAAACGCTTGCAACAATTGACATTAATGCTCCTGTAGAATTTGATATTGAATTGGCCCGTATCGAGAATCTTTTTACTGAGGAGGCCTACAATATTTTTGCCGGACTTGAGCTCAAATCTCTTCTCAAGAAGTTTGATATGACACAGGTTGGAGAAAAAATAGCAGAGAGTGTTAAATACTCTGTTGAAACCGGCAATGCTGAAGAAATTGTACAATCAGACGATATAGGATTGGCTTTATGTGTTGCAAAAGGCAGAATAATTGCCTGTGCAATTACGGATGAGCATGGCACATATTGTTTTGCCGGTGACAAGCTTACGGAGGCTGTAACAAAGCTTTCTTCAAACTGCAGAGTAAGAGCCATCAATATAAAGAACAAGCTGGAGATAATTGAGGGAATCGGCAATATGAATATTGACGACCTCGCGATTATGGCATATTTGATTAATCCGTTGAAGGACAGCTATCTTTACGATGATATTGCGACGCAGTATCTTGGTATGGAACTTTTGCCAAGAACAGCAATTGCAGGTAAAATCTGTGATGAGGACCTTTTTTCCATGGAACCTGATAAGCTTAATAGGATTCTTGCATTTGAAGCCTATACCGCATATTATGCATATCCTGTTCTTGTTGATAAACTTAAGGATATGGAAATGCTTGATTTGTATGAAAAAATTGAAAAACCTGTTATGCATGTATTAAGAAGCATGGAGATTGAGGGCATAAGCGTTGACAGGGAGGCACTTAAGAATTATTCGGAAGAACTTGGTGCAAGGATTGAAATTCTGGAAAATAGAATATATGAGCTTGCCGGTGAAAAATTTAATATCAATTCACCAAAGCAGCTTGGTGAAATTCTTTTTGAAAAGCTCAATCTTCCTAATGGTAAAAAGACAAAAACAGGCTATTCTACCGCGGCAGATGTGCTTGAAAAACTTGCAGGAGAGCATGAAGTTGTCAGCTGTATTCTTGAATACAGAACACTTGCAAAGCTTAAGTCAACATATGCGGACGGGCTGGTTGATTTTATTGCAGAAGACGGAAGAATCCACAGTACTTTTAATCAGACGATTACCGCAACGGGAAGACTTAGCAGTACTGAACCTAATCTTCAGAATATTCCAATCAGGCTTGAACTTGGCAGAAAAATCAGAAAAGTGTTTATACCAAAACCGGGCTACAGTTTTGTGGATGCCGACTATTCCCAGATAGAATTGAGACTTCTTGCGCATATGTCCGGGGATGAAGAACTGATAAGAGCATATAATGAAGACAGTGATATTCATAGAATTACTGCTTCAAAGGTGTTTAAGACACCGTTGGAGGAAGTGACTCCAAGACAGAGGAGCAATGCAAAAGCTGTTAATTTCGGTATTGTATATGGTATCAGTTCTTTTGGACTCAGCAGGGACCTTGATATCACCAAGCAGGAAGCGAAACAGTACATTGATGAATATTTTAAAACATATCCATCAATTAAGGCGTATCTTGACAGGCTTGTTGCAGATGCAAAGGAACTTGGATATGCCAAGACTGTTTTTAACCGCAGAAGACCGGTGCCGGAGCTTTCGTCGGGCAATTTTATGCAAAAACAATTCGGTGAAAGAATTGCAATGAATTCGCCTTTGCAGGGAACTGCAGCTGATATAATTAAAATTGCTATGATTAATGTTTTCAACAGGTTGAAAGCGGAAGGCTTGAAATCCTGCCTCATTCTTCAGATCCATGATGAATTGCTGATTGAAACGGCGGATGATGAAATAGATACTGTAAAAAAAATACTTGCAGAAGAAATGAAAGGAGCTGCTAAGCTTCTTGTACCGTTGGAAATAGATGTTCATTCTGCAAAGGACTGGTATGAGGCAAAATAATGAGAGTAATCGGTATTACCGGAGGTGTTGGCGCAGGTAAATCAACAGTGCTGTCAATGCTTCTTGAATTGTGCAAATGCAGGATAATTATGGCGGATGATGTGGCTAAAAACATGATGGAATACCACGGAAATCTGAGCGGGGATATTATTCGTATTTTTGGAAGCGAAGCATACGAGGATGGAATTTTGAACAGAGCCTATATAGCTTCCCTTATGTACGGTGATTCCCGCCTTATGGAGGAGTGGACATCCATAATCCATCCTGCCGTCAACAAGGAGATTGCTGAGTATATCAAAAAGGAAAAAAACAACGGCGTGGTAGATTTTGTTTTCATAGAATCGGCACTTCTTATCGAGCATAATTATGAAAAAATCTGCGATGAATTGTGGTATGTTTTTGCGGACGCAGACACCAGAATAGAACGCCTTAAAATGCAGAGAGGTTATTCCAGAGAAAAGTCCGAGAGCATTATAGCAAAACAACTTTCAGATGAAATGTTCAGGGAAAAATGCAGCTTTGTAATTGACACCTCGAAGGATCTTAATTTTACCCGAAGTATTATCAAAAATAAATTGGCAGAATATGTCTGAATATGATATAATATTACGATAAAGTTGACTAATCGACACTATGTGCATTAAAGATAAAGTAACCGGAGGCTATTTATGGCAGCAATTGTAAAAAATGCAGATCAACTGGTATTTGGTCTTGATATAGGTACAAGGAGTATTGTAGGAACTGTTGGATATATGGATTCCAATGGATTTCACATTGTTGCAATGGATGTTAAGGAGCATGATACCAGAGCCATGCTCGATGGTCAGGTACATGATATCGGCAAGGTCGCCGAAGAAATAATGTACATTAAGACCAAGCTTGAATCCAAACTGGGAGTTGCTCTGAATAAGGTATGTATTGCCGCTGCCGGACGTGTTCTCAAGACTATTACCGTATCCTCTGACAATTCTTTTGATGAGGAAAAAAGAGTTGACAAGGAAGATATCTATAACCTCGATTTTTCAGCTGTGGAAATAGCGCACAGAATGATTAATGAGCAGGAAGATAATGTCAATTATTATTGTGTGGGATATACCCCTGTAAAATATTATGTAAATGATTATGAAATTACCAATATCGAGGGCCATAAGGCCAGCAAAATAAGCGTTGAGCTTCTTGCAACATTTTTACCGGAGGATGTGGTTGACGGACTGTATGCCTCCGTGGAAGCGGCGGAACTTGAGGTTGCAAATCTTACTTTGGAGCCTATTGCGGCAATGAATGTTGCAATTCCGGAACAGTACAGATTGCTGAATATATCCCTTGTGGATGTGGGGGCAGGAACAAGCGATATCTGTATTACGAGGGACGGAAGCGTTGTTGCGTATGGTATGCTTCCTCATGCGGGAGATGAAATCACAGAGGTGATTGCCAAACATTTTCTTGTTGATTTTGCAACTGCCGAGAAAATCAAGATGGATGCCGGAACCACCAAAAAAGTTATTCAGTTTAAAGATATTATGGGACTTAAGCAGACGACCACGCCTAAGGAGGTTAAACAGATTGCCAAGGAAGTGGTGGACAGAATAACCAAAGGCGTGGCGGACAGGATTTGCGAACTCAACGGGGATAAGCCGGTAAGTGCAGTATTTGTTGTCGGCGGTGGGGGTAAGATACCGGGATTTTGCGAAAACCTTGCCAAGTGCTTAGGCTTACCAAAGGAAAGAGTGGCAATAAGAGGTAAGGAAGTCCTTGAAAATATTGATTTTGCCATTGATAATATCAAAAAGGATTCCCTCTATGTTACGCCGGTGGGAATCTGCATTAACTACTATAACCAGAAGAATAATTTTATATATGTAACCGTCAACGGCGAGAGAATCAAGCTTTATGATAACAGCAGACTTACCGTTATAGATGCAATTATGCAGGCCGGTTATCCTAATGATAAGCTGTTCCCTAAGCGGGGCAATGTCATAAATTATACGCTTAACGGACAGGCAAGAATGATCAGGGGAGAAGCCGGTGAACCGGCCAAAATCTTCAGAAACGGCAAGCCGGTTAGTCTTAATTCTGAAATCGAAAAGAATGATTATATTGATATTGAGGAATCCACTGCCGGTGAATGCGGCAGGCTTACAATTGGCGAACTGCCTGAATTGAAATCGACAATTTCTTTTTCGATTAACGGTAAAAATATTGTGTGCCCAAGATATGCATATGTCAATGGCACCATTGAGAATAATGATTATGAAATTAAGGCAAAAGATAAGATTGTGATGGAGAATTATTATTCATTGCAACAGCTTTTTGAATTCCTTGATGTGGACCTTGAAACAGTGGCTGTTGTGGTCAACAATATGCCTGCCGATAAAGATACGAAGGTATATGAGAATTTCACTGTGGAATATGTTGATGTTGACAAAATTACTTCTTTTGATGAACTGCCTGAAGATAATACCACAGAACACAAGGCACAGGATAAACCTGCCAAAAAGAATACGCAGAAAGCTAAACAGACTCGCATAATCAAATTGACGGTCAACGGTAATGCCGTTGAATTGTCCGGCAAAGATAAATACATTATGGTGGATGTTATGGATGCTATTCATTTTGATGTAAGAGAGATGAAGGGCAGTGACATTGTTACTAATATTAATGGAATTAAAGCAGAGTTCTCTGACGAAGTCAATGATGCTGATACAATAGAAATCTATTGGAGCGACAAATAATCTGGAGGGTACGCATAGATGAATAATGAGAAATTGCTTGAATATCAAATGAATTTCTCGAAAAGGCATTTGAGCTTGTTTGTAATACTTTTGTTATATACCGCTAACAGCCTCATTATAGGCGATAATGATGGAAATACCAAGTATATTACAATAATGGTAATATGCATAGTCCTTATTGTGGATATGCTTCTGGCATATAAGAAATTTTTCCACAAAATAGCTATTCTTAGAGTGGTAAGATGCATTGAAGTATTTGTTTCAAGTCTGTTAATAAGTGATTACGGAAAAAATAACATTGGTGGCATCGCTGATTGTTTTGCCATGCTTTTCTATGTGCTTTTTGTATGTGAGACAATCTTTTCGATTGATGTAAGTGATTATGGCAAGAGAGTCAGACTTGCTATATTGTGTCAGCTGGGTCTTGCTATTTCCACTATCACGGCACCGCTTTTCTACGAGGAAGATGTGATTTCGCATTTGTTCAATTACAGCTTTCTTGCGGTTGTTTCCGGACTGTCTACTTATGCATTTGCAAGTTTTTACGGAAATATGCAGAATTACTACTTCAGATATGCGATGTCTAAGGAAAGGCTTCTTGACAAGGCAAAAGATAATTCTGACAAATTTAATGAGATTCAGAACAGTGTTATGCTTGCCAACGAACAGCTGGGTATTAAGAAATTTGAAATTGAGGAAGCCTACAGAAAAATCAATGTTGCCAATGCGGATATCAGAATACAGAACGAATTCCTGAATATCCTCGTATCCACATTTGATTTGAAAATCCTGATTGAAAAAACTACGAAGCTTTTCAGTGACCACTTTGGTCTGAGCTTTTGCGGATTGATTTTTAAGGACAGAAGTCTCAGAAAAAAATACTCCGGCAGTTTTGAGAATTTTATGGACAGCGAAGAACGTAAACAGTTCTATGAATTTTTCCTTAGTTACGCATTTATTCATGAACACAGAAACCTTGGTGAGTATTATGTTGACAATGATATATCCTATGAGGAATTCCCGTATTTTGAGAGAATGGGAGTATCTTCAATTGCAGTCAAAACCATCGAAGCGGACAACGGACCTTCATGCGTCTTTGTGATGATGAGCAATACTGTTCATGCTTTCGATGATAAAAATATTGTTCTGGATAATATTTTCGGACAGATTGAAGTTGCTGCACGAAATCTAACCATGTATTATAAAATGCAGGAGATGTCGATTAAGGATGCGCTTAGCGGTCTTTATAACAGAAGATATATGAACCTGTATTTTCAAGATAACTTTTATAATGCTAAGGTCGACGGCAAAATATCCGTGGGAATGGTTGATATTGACTATTTCAAAAAAATTAATGACAAATATGGTCATCTTTTCGGAGATATTGCAATCAAAACAGTTGCCGAACAGATTGGTGAGTGTGCCAAAGCGTATGATGGCGTTGCGTTCAGATACGGCGGCGAAGAGTTTGTTATTGTATTCCGTAATATGGATACTACACAGGTTCATTTCATTATGGAAGAGCTTAGGCGCAAAATTAAGGAGTCTCCGATTAAGAATGATGAGCATTGCGTATATGCCAATGTCAGTATGGGACTTAGTACTTATCCTGACAATACGGAAGATCTGCATGTTCTGGTTGACAGAGCGGATAAAGCAATGTATTATTCAAAACAACATGGTCGTGACAGATTAACTATCGACGGACAGTATGTTGAGGAGTAGTTTTACATGAGGATGATGAGTATTGCCAGTGGCAGCAGTGGCAATTGCATATATGTTGGAACTGAATCAACACATATTCTTATTGATGATGGCGTCAGTAAGAAAAAAGTGCTGGAGGGACTTAATAAACTTGATTTGAAAGCAGAAGATATCAATGCAGTCCTTATTACGCATGAGCATGATGACCACATCGGAGGCCTCGGTGTTTTTGAAAGACATTCGGTAACGCCTGTGTACGGCACCGAAAAAGTGGTTGGATATATCCGGAACTATTCAAAGCTCGGAAACATTCCGGAAGGAATATATCATTCCTTTAAGGCCGGAGATACCTTCAAAATCAGGGATATTGAGATAACCACAACATCAATTTCGCATGATGCCGCAGATCCTGTGGCATATGTTTTGTCCGATGGCAGAAAAAAGGCCGGTGTCATTACGGACCTGGGTCAGTATGATGAGCGAATCATCGACAGTTTTTCGAATCTGAACTGCATGCTTATCGAGGCGAACCATGATATCAATATGCTTATGACAGGCCGGTATCCATATTATCTTAAGCAGAGAATACTCGGCACCAGGGGTCATTTGTCCAATGAGTCGTGCGGAAAGCTTTTGAGTGAGCTTCTCAATGATAATATAGAGCATTTGCTTTTGGGGCATCTCAGCAAGGAAAATAATTTCCCTGAGCTTGCTTATGAAACTGTTAAAAATGAAATCAATATTGCTGATAACTATCACAAGGCGGATGATTTTGACATTCAGGTTGCCGCGCGTGACAGGGCATCGGATATTATTATATTTTAAGGATGGAGAAAGAACATGAACAAAGTAATAATAACGGTAGTAGGAAAAGATACAGTAGGAATTATTGCCAAGGTGTGTACATATCTTGCGAAAAATAAGATTAATATTCTTGATATTTCACAGACAATTATTCAGGAATACTTTAACATGATGATGATTGTTGAAGCTGCCAATGCAACCAAGGATTTGAGTGAGATTATTACTGACCTTGACAAAATCGGCGAAGGAATCGGTGTTGTAATCAAATGCCAGAGAGAAGAAATCTTTGACAAAATGCACAGAATCTAATTTAGGCTGAAAGGGAAATTATCATGATAAATATTTTTGAAGTTAACGAAACCAACCAGATGATTGAGAAGGAGAATCTTGATGTAAGAACGATTACAATGGGTATCAACCTTCTTTCCTGCGCATCCTCAAGCCTTGAGGAAACCAAGCAGAATATATATAACAAAATTACAACACTGGCAAAGAATCTGGTTGCCACGGGAAATGAAATTGAAAAAGAATTTGGAATACCGATTGTCAATAAAAGAATTTCCATTACACCTATTTCACTTGTAGGTCAGAATTGCTGCAAAACGCCTGAGGATTATGTTGAAATTGCTAAGACACTTGACAAGGCAGCACATGAGGTTGGTGTCAATTTTATCGGCGGATATTCAGCAATTGTCAGCAAGGGCATGACAAAGAGCGATGAGCTTCTTATCAAATCAATCCCTATGGCGCTTGCATCAACGGAACTCATCTGCAGTTCGGTAAATGTCGGTTCAACGAAAACAGGAATCAATATGGATGCCGTAAGACTTTTAGGAGATATTATTAAGGAAACTGCAAAGCTTACAGAGGACAATGATTCACTTGGATGTGCAAAATTTGTTGCATTGTGCAATGCTCCGGATGATAATCCGTTTATGGCAGGTGCTTTTCATGGTGTGTCCGAGGCGGATGCTATTATCAACGTGGGTGTCAGTGGTCCGGGAGTAGTAAAATATGCGCTTCAGAATCTTGATAATGCTGATTTTGAAGAGCTTTGTGAGACGATTAAGAAAACAGCATTTAAGATAACAAGAGTGGGCCAGCTGGTGGCACAGGAGGCAAGTAAGAGACTTGGTATTCCTTTCGGAATTATTGATTTATCTCTTGCACCTACCCCTGCTGTTGGCGATTCGGTAGCAGAGATTCTTGAAGAAATCGGTTTGCAGAGAGCCGGCGCACCGGGTACAACGGCAGCTCTTGCACTTCTCAATGACCAGGTTAAGAAGGGAGGCGTTATGGCTTCCTCATATGTCGGCGGCTTGAGCGGTGCATTTATTCCGGTAAGTGAAGACCAGGGCATGATTGATGCTGTCAGGGAGGGCTCGCTTACTATTGAAAAACTTGAAGCAATGACATGTGTATGTTCGGTTGGACTTGATATGATTGCAATTCCGGGAGATACATCGGCTGAAACAATTGCCGGAATCATTGCTGATGAAGCTGCTATTGGCATGGTTAACCAGAAGACTACTGCGGTAAGGATTATTCCTGCTGCAGGTAAGAAAGCCGGAGATGTTGTAGAATTTGGCGGATTGTTGGGATATGCACCGATAATGCCTGTCAATAATTTTGATTGTTCTGTGTTTGTCAATCGCAAGGGCAGAATACCGGCGCCAATCCATAGCTTTAAGAATTAATTACCGGCTGCATACGGTAGTCGTCCGGTAAAATAGTATTGAATTTGTTTTTTACAATAAGATTATAAATATTTGTTGCCTGTACATCGGATTCCCATATGGGAATAAGCTGTGCAGGTAATTTTTTTATTCCGGAATTGACGGAGGTGATTACGGGGATTCCTTCATTGTCCCGTATTTCGTGCAAATATTGCTGACCTGCATCGTTAAAGCCAAGGATTCTTGCGTAGACGGGATATGAATTGTCTGCGCAGTATTTTATTTTATCCTGTGTGATTCCCAAAAGAATGTGTGCCATAACACGGCTAAGTCTTGAGTATGTCAGCTCTTTTGTTTTTAATGCATCTATTAATTCATTATAGGAAATGCTGTAAAATGGCCGGGTGAGATTGCATATTTTATTGGATATGTTTTCGGTACTGTCGGCGAAATGAGCGTAGGTTTTGTTGCTCTCAAGGGCATAGCTTAGCAATGGCGAAACATCATCCGGCAGAATGGGCATTGTTTTGCCGAATTCCTCAGCCAAAATCAGGTTAACTTCACTGCTTAGGAATTTACTGTAGTCTTCGGTATCTGCGCAATTCGCTGTGGACAAAGCTTCATAACGGTGTGACATGATTCTGCGAATTCCGGTTGCGCTGGCAAAAATGGTATCGGTGTCGGTATCGTTGTAGCCTGCTCCTTTTCTGGGAACCGGAACGGGTGTCATTGTGCTGTTAAAATATCTGATGGCTTTCAGATATTCAATCCCAAGAATGTTGTTTGGTTTGCTTAACTCTTCGATTATATTTTGCGCTACTCCGCAGTCGGAAAGGGCAAGTGAGCGTGCAAGAGCAAAGCTTGCTCCGCCGGCAAGATGCTTCTTGAGCGATGCGCTGTATTCCTCAGGCTCGTCAAAGAGATAATCTGCAATTGTCTGCAGAAGGGTTATATCCTTTGTCTCGGCTCCGAAGGAAATGTAATCAGCTCCAAGCTTGTCGAGTATGTTGACTCCGCCGTATGCAAAAATTTGTGCGCCGGCAGTGGAGTAGAGAACCGGAAGCTCAACCACGAGGTCGATTCCGGAGACCAGTGCAGTTTTGGCACGAGTGATTTTGTCCGCAATTGCAGGCTCGCCGCGCTGGACAAAATTTCCGCTCATGACAGCGATGACACAATCGGCATTTGTTGCTTCTCTTGCTTTGTCAATCTGATATTTATGACCCGGATGAAATGGATTATATTCTGCAATGATTCCCAGTGTTTTCATATAGTTCTCCTATAAATGTCTTTCAGTTAATAATAATTTTACCATAATATTTTTTTATATAAAAGAAAAAGAAAATTCTATTTGTTAATATATAGTTTTGTGGTATAATAATATAGATATTTTTACTACAATTTGTTGAGGAAGGAGCTTTGTTGGCTATGGCAATTATCGACAGCGTTAAGGCAAAGGCAAAGGCGGATAAGAAGCACATTGTTCTGCCGGAAGGAATGGACAGACGAGTTTGGAAAGCGGCATGTATGATTGAACGGGAAGGAATAGCGGATATTTCCGTTATCGCTAATGATTTTGAGGTTGAGGCGTATTCAAGAGGACTGGATGTATCGCGTATTAACATTATTAATCCTAACACATCGGACAAGCTTCAACAGTACATAGATGATTTGGTTGTTTTGCGTAGAATGAAGGGCATGACCCCGGATGAGGCTAAGGAGCTTCTGACCACGGATTATATTCATTACGCGTGTATGATGCTTCGTGAGAATGAGGCGGACGGTGTTGTATCCGGTGCATGTCATTCCACAGCTAATACATTGAGACCGGCACTTCAGATCGTTAAGGCAAAACCGGGAGTAAAGCTGGTTTCTGCATTCTTTATTATTCAGGTGCCTAATTGTGAATTTGGGGATGAGGGCATTTTCCTGTTTGGAGATTGCGGACTTGAACAGAATCCGGACCCTGAGAGACTTGCAGCAATTGCGGTTGATTCAGCGAGATCATTTGAAAAGCTTATTGAAAGGGATCCATGCGTTGCCCTTCTTTCACATTCAACCATGGGCAGTGCAAGACATCCTGATGTTGATAAGGTTGCTAAGGCTGTTGCCATTGCAAAGGAGATGGCACCGGAACTCAAAATTGACGGAGAGATGCAGTTAGATGCAGCGATTGTTCCGGAGGTCGGAATTGTTAAGGCTCCGGGAAGTCCTGTTGCAGGACATGCCAATGTACTTATTTTCCCTGATCTTGATTCAGGAAATATCGGCTACAAATTGGTTCAGAGACTTGCCAAGGCGGAAGCATACGGTCCTGTTACCCAGGGTATTGCCAAACCGGTTAATGATTTGTCAAGAGGATGTTCGGCAAATGACATTGTTGGTGTTGTTGCACTTACGGCTGTGCAGGCACAGTTAGGAATTTAGTATTATTACCCCTGCATTATTCAGGGATGGAAAGGCTTAATAATGAATGTTTTGGTTATAAATTGCGGAAGTTCTTCGCTTAAGTTTCAGCTTATCAATTCGGATAGTGAGGAGGTTCTGGCAAAAGGGCTTTGTGACAGAATCGGAATAGACGGGAAATTAACATATTCACCTGCGGGAGGAGTAAAGACCACGGTTGACAAAGATATGCCAACCCATGCGGAGGCTATTCAGTATGTGATTGAAGCTCTTTGTGATAATGCCACAGGTGTTGTAAAGTCAATGTCTGAAATAGGTGCTGTGGGACACAGAGTTGTTCACGGAGGTGAGAGGTTTACTTCCTCTGTTGTTATCACGGAAGATGTTAAGAAGGCTATTGAAGAATGTAATGACCTTGCACCATTGCATAATCCTGCAAATCTTATCGGTATCAATGCATGTGAAAAAATCATGCCGGGTGTTAAGATGGTGGCGGTATTCGATACGGCATTTCACCAGACCATGCCGGAGGAGGCATATCTGTACGGCCTTCCATATAAGTATTACCGCGATTACAAATTGCGCAGATATGGTTTTCACGGTACAAGTCACAGCTTTGTTTCAAAAAGAGTGGCACAGATTAACAACGAGGATTACAATTCGACAAGAACCATAGTATGCCATCTGGGTAACGGAGCATCCCTTTCCGCTGTCAATAACGGAAAATGTGTTGATACTTCAATGGGACTTACCCCTCTTGAAGGACTAATAATGGGAACCCGTTCAGGAGATATTGACCCATCGATTGTTGAATTTATTGCAAAGAAAGAAAATCTTGACATTGCCGGCGTTATGAATATTCTTAACAAAAAATCAGGAGTGTTCGGTTTGTCCGACGAATTGTCAAGCGATTTCAGAGACCTTAAAAGTGCCGATTTGGACGGCAATATGCTGGCGCATAATGCGAGAAAAGCATTCTGCTACAGAGTTGTAAAATATATTGGCTCATATGTTGCAGCGATGAATGGTGTTGACAATATTGTATTTACGGCAGGAGTTGGAGAAAATAATCCGGACCTTAGAGCTGAGATTATGAAGCATTTTGAATACCTGGGAATCAGAATAGATGAGGAAAAGAATATGATTAACGGTGAAGAAGTCCTTATTTCCACAGAGGATTCAAAGGTTAAGGTGTATGTGATTCCTACTAACGAAGAGCTTGCAATCGCCAGAGAGACTGTTGCATTGGTTCAATAAAAAAACATTTGACAAAACAATATTTGGTTTGTATAATAATACAGGTGTGCATTCCACACCTGTATTTATCATTTGAACAAGTGGGTGACATTATGAAAATTGATTTATCAGAATTGGTTGTCGATAGTGCACGTAACAAGCATTCTAATGATGAAGGGTTTGTCAGTAAGACAAAGGAATTCACAGTATATCCCGAGATGACGACAATTGCTCTTAAGGGTGTTGAATATGCTATTCAGGACGTCGGTAAGACAATACTTAACGTCAAATCTCTGGGTGGGAATAAGGTTGAGATTAACGGCAAGGGCAATATAGTGCTGGACATTCCCTGCGACAGATGTCTGGAGTGTCAATCCGTTGATGTTACGTTCGAGATAGACAGGGAAGTGGATTTTAACAATCCAGAACCGGTCGAGGACGAGAATCTAATCGATGATAACTGCATTGATGTTGATGTTCTGCTTTATCCTGAAATTATTATGAACCTCCCTATGAAAACACTTTGTAAGGAGGACTGCAAAGGAATTTGCAGGGCTTGTGGCATTAATCTTAATAAGCAGTCCTGTGATTGCGATACTTTTGTACCGGATCCGAGAATGGCAGTGATTAGTGATATTTTCAAGCAATTTAATCAATAGTCAATAGAAAAGCTTAGCTTTTATGACAATATCAAGGAGGTGTAAACCATGTCAATCTGTCCAAAGAACAAATCATCAAAATCTCATAGAGATATGAGAAGAGCAAACTGGAAAATGAGCGCACCTAACTTAGTTAAGTGTAGCAAATGCGGAGCTCTTATGATGTCACACAGAGTTTGTAAAGCTTGTGGTTCATACAATAAGAAAGAAATTCTCGTTCAGGAATAATGAGATTATTCGCTATGCGGATAAATATTCCAATTTATTAGACATCAGAAATGATTATTTATTAAACCGATCTCTAAAATTCGGATAAAATCCGACTGCTGGAGCTCGGTTTAATTTTTTTTCCAACGGATTGTCTTACGATATGTAAAACCAAATTGTCTTTTGTTATATTAAAACACATACATATTGTAAAAAAGAGTTGATTTATATATAATTTTTTAGTATATTAACTCTAGACCGTTGTGGATTAATGGAGGAAAGAGAAATGGCGAATCCTGTAAATGTTGCAGTTGATGCAATGGGAGGCGACAATGCTCCTTTTGAAATAGTTAAGGGAGCTGTTGATGCGGTTAATGAGAATGACAAGGTTGCAGTCACATTGGTAGGACGTGAAGAAATTGTCAAAGCGGAATTAGCCAAATACAAGTTCGATGAGAGCAGGATAACTGTTGTAAATGCAGATGATGTAATCGAGACTGCAGAGCATCCGGTTCATGCAATCAGAAGGAAAAAAGAATCATCATTGGTAATTGCATTAAAGCTTGTTAAAGAAGGCAAGGCAGATGCGTTTGTATCTGCGGGCAGCACCGGTGCTGTTCTGGTTGGTGGCCAGGCTATTGTCGGCAGAATCAAAGGTATTGACAGACCGCCTTTGGCACCTGTTCTTCCAACATCTAAAGGTCCTGCGCTTTTGGTGGATTGCGGTGCAAATGTTGATGCCCGTTCGGACCATCTTGTCAAATTTGCAAGAATGGGTTCCATCTATATGAAATATGTTATGGGTATAGAGAATCCAAGAGTTGCAATTGTCAATATTGGCGCTGAGGAGGAGAAGGGGAATGCCCTTGTTAAGGAAACCTTTCCTCTGCTTAAGGAATGCGATGATATCAATTTCATCGGAAGTATTGAAGCCAGGGATGTTCCGTCAGGTTACGCGGATGTGATGGTTTGCGATGCATTTGTTGGAAATTGCATACTTAAGATGTTTGAAGGAGTCGGAGCAACACTTTTCTCAGAGATTAAGGCAAGCTTAATGTCGAGTTTCAGATCCAAGCTGGGTGCGTTACTTATTAAGCCTGCACTTAAGAAGGTACTTAAAAAATATGATGCCAGTGAATATGGCGGAGCACCGATGATAGGTTTGAATGGACTTGTTGTTAAGTCCCACGGTTCGTCAAAGGCAAAGGAGATACGCAATTCCATTTTTCAGTGCGTATCATTTGTAGAGGCGGATATAACAGGCAAAATAAGAGAATCATTAATTCAATAATAATTCTTAAATAGAAAGGAAAGCAAATATGGAATTTGAGAAGATTCAGCGAATTATAGCTGAGGTTTTAAACATTGATGCTAATGATATCACAATGGATACTACTTTTGTAGACGATTTAGGAGCTGATTCATTAGATGTGTTCCAGATTATTATGGGAATTGAGGAAGAATTTGATATTGAGATTCCTAATGATGCCGCAGAGTCAATTGTTACTGTAGCGGATGCAGTTGAGCAGATTAAAAACGCACTTAACTAAGAAAAATCATCTTGTTTCGAGATTATTCTATGTGAAGAAAATAAGATGAAAGATAGCAATAAAGCCCAGCAATGGGCTTTTTGCGTTGTAATCGGAATAATATGGGAGAATAATAATGAATAGTTTATCAGAACTTGAGAGTCGAATCGGCTATTGTTTCAAGGATAAAAGCCTTCTTAAACTGGCTGTTACCCACAGCTCCTACGGCAACGAGGTTCATCATGATAAATTGATGAATAATGAGCGGCTGGAATTTTTGGGAGATGCTGTATTGGAATTGACCGTCAGTGAGGTTTTGTTTGAAAAATATCCTGATATGCCCGAGGGGGAAATGTCCAAAATGCGGGCAAGCCTCGTATGCGAAAAGGCACTTGCAATCTGCGCCGCAGATATGGAAATACAGGATGCTCTTTTGCTGGGGAAGGGGGAAGATTCAGCCGGTGGCAGATTCAGGGACTCCATTACAAGCGATGCTGTTGAGGCAATACTTGGTGCTGTGTTTAAGGATGGAGGCATTGAATGTGCCAGAGATTTTGTGGCTAATCATATTCTTAATGATATGGAGCGCAAAAGACAGTTTATTGACAGCAAGTCTATTTTGCAGGAGAAAGTACAGGCAGTTACGAAAATGACCTTAGAATATGTCCTTGTTGATGAATCAGGCCCTGCCCATTGTAAAAATTTTACCACACAGGTAAAACTTGGTGGTAAAATACTGGGAGAGGGAATGGGACGCAATAAAAAAGCTTCAGAGCAGCAGGCGGCATACAATGCCATAATCAATCTGAAGAACGAAAGTATAATTTAGGTGAACTATGTATTTAAAGAGAATCGATGTGCAGGGATTTAAATCCTTTGCCAATAAATTAGTATTTGAATTTGATAACGGAATTACCGGTATTGTCGGACCAAACGGTTCGGGAAAAAGTAATATTGCCGACGCGGTACGCTGGGTTCTTGGTGAACAGAGCGCCAAGCAGCTTCGAGGTGCCAAAATGGAGGATATTATTTTTGCAGGTACCGAGACCAGAAAGCCGGTGAGCTTCGCGGCGGTTTCGCTGACCATTGACAATTCCGACCACCAGCTGGATATTGACTATGATGAAGTGACCGTTACCCGTAGAGTATTCCGTTCAGGGGAAAGTGAATATCTGTTGAATGGTAATAACTGTCGTTTGAAGGATATCAATGAGTTGTTTTATGACACCGGTATCGGTAAGGAAGGTTATTCCATTATCGGACAGGGTCAGATTGACAAAATTCTCAGCGGTAAGCCTGAGGAACGCAGGGAGCTGTTTGATGAAGCTGCGGGAATCGTAAAATACAAAAAAAGAAAAGCAGCCGCAGTTAAGAATCTTGAGAGTGAGAATAATAATCTTGTTCGTATCAATGATATCCTTGCGGAGCTTGAAAAACAGGTTGGACCTCTTGCAAAACAATCCGAGAAGGCAAAAGAATACCTCAGACTGCGGGATATTTTGAAAAAATATGAAGTAAATCTCTTTTTAATAGAGCATGAAGCCAACAAGAAAAGTATTGCAGAAGTAGAAGCAAAACTTGGGATTGTTAATCATGACATTGACGAGACGAGAGTTGAATTTGAAAAGATAAAAAGTGTCTATGACGAGAAGAATGCGGATATTGAAGCAATCAGCAACAAAATAGATGAACTCAATGCTGAAAACAGTCAGGCTGAAATTGATAAAAATAAGCTTGTTAACCATATCGAGCTTCTCAAGGAACAGATAAAATCCGCAAATTCAAATGATGAGCATCTTGCAGAACGAATCAAGGCAATAGAGGACCAGATTGCTGAGAGAACTGAGGAAAAGAGCAAGCTCCTCAAACAGAAATTTGCTATGACAAATGATCTGGACGATGCGAGAATGAAACATCAGGAATCTGAAAATGAAGTAAGCAGACTGACCGATGAATCCAATAATCTTCAGGAAGAAATAGACCGCAGAAAACAGGTTACATATGATAATCTCAATCAGATTGGTTTAATAAGAACTAATATGCAGAGATATCAGACAATGCTTGAACAGATTGGAATTCGTAAGGCAGAGCTTAACAGCAGACTTATCAATTTCAAAACTGATGAGAGCCGCTTTGATTCAACCATAAGCGAACAGCAGAAGGAACTGGATGAGATAAATCACGGAATTGACAGAATTAACGAAGAGATATATAAAAAAGCTGCGCGCCGCAATGATATCCGTGAACATATAAAGCTTAATGAACAAAAACTTACGGACGCCAAAGAACAGGCTATGAGGGCAAGCTCAAGACTGGAAAGCCTTAAAAATATCGCAGAAAGATATGACGGCTACGGCAACAGCATCCGCAAAGTCATGGAAGCTAAGGACAGTAATCCGGGAATAGTAGGCGTTGTTGCGGATATTGTTAAATCCGAGAAAAAATATGAGGTTGCAATTGAAACAGCACTGGGCGGAACAATTCAGAATATTGTTACAGAGGATGAAAAAACAGCAAAGGAAATGATACAGTATCTGAAGGAAAACAGATACGGAAGAGCTACTTTTTTACCGTTGAACAATGTAAGCGGAAGAGTTCCGAAGGAAGATCTCAGCAGAGAAAAAGGCTTCATAGGATATGCGTCAGAGCTTGTTGATAATGATTCAAAGTATGACAATCTTGTGAGTTATCTGCTTGGAAGATGCGTAGTTGCCGATAATATAGACAATGCAATTGCTTTGAACAGAAAATACAGACAGTCCCTTAAAATTGTTACACTGGAAGGTGAATTGCTGAATCCGGGCGGCTCAATGACCGGTGGTGCCTTCAAAAACAGCAGTAATCTTCTGGGCCGAAAGAGGGAAATCGAAGAACTTGAAGAAATAATTGCAAAGACAAAAGCTGCAGTTACTTCCATTCAGGAAAAAACAGACGCTGAAAAAGCTGAGTCTGCAAAGCTTCTTGAAGAAGTTAATGCTTTGAATGAAGAACTTCAGACCGAAAAACTTAAACTCAATACCGCAAAAATGAAGTTTGACCAGCTGGAGACAAGACAGAATGAGGTTAAGGACAGGTATAACAGCAATAAGCGTGAGGCTGAGGATATTGAAAAACAGATTCAGGAGATTAATGAGAGCTTGTCTTCTCTGAAATATGAGCTTGCACAGATTGAGCAGGACAATGATGAAGCAACAGTTGAAATTGAACAGATGACCGAAAGAATGGAAGCTGTTAAAATTGAACTTGTTGACAGGCAGAGGATAGCAACAGAGACCAATATTGAATACTCCAAGATTACCCAGGAATCAACATTTATCGAGGAAAGCATAAAAAGAGCGCTCAGGGATATCGACAGATATAGGGAAAGCATTGATATGCTTTTGGATAACAAGGAAGATTCCGCAAAAGAAATTGAGACAAAGAACAGTGAAATTGAGCAGATAACGGATACGATAAAGCTTGCTGAGGAAAAAATCAGCGCGATTATCGAAGAAGTTGCGACTCTTAAAAACCGCAAGGAGGAGCTTAATACATCGATTAAGAGCTTCTTTGATTCAAGAGAGGCATGCCAGGAAAAACTTGTCAACCTTGAAAAAGAACAATTCCGACTTGTTCAGCAGAAGGAAAAATATGAGAGTGCAATGGAAGGCCGCATGGATTACATGTGGGAATCCTATGAAATAACCCTCAATCAGGCTGCTCAGATGAGGGATGATAGTATTAATGATGAAAAGGAAATAAAGCAAACCGTAACGGAAACGAAGGGAAATATCAAAAAACTCGGAGACGTCAATGTCAATGCAATCGAAGAATACAAAGAGGTTGCGGAACGCTATGAATTCCTCAAGAAACAGCATGATGATCTTATTATTGCTACTGAAAAACTGGTTGATGTAATCAAAGAGCTTGATACCGGAATGCGAAATAAGTTCACAGAAAAATTTGAGGAAATTAAGGTTGAATTTGACAAAGTATTTAAGCAACTGTTTGGCGGCGGAAAAGGAACCATTGAAATCGATGAAGAAATGGATATATTGGAAGCTAATATTTCAATTATTTCCCAGCCACCGGGTAAAAAGCTTCAGAACATGATGCAGCTGTCAGGCGGAGAAAAAGCATTAACTGCAATATGTCTTTTGTTCGCCATACAGAATCTTAAGCCATCGCCATTCTGCCTTCTGGATGAAATCGAGGCGGCGTTAGATGATTCAAATGTTGACAGATATGCAAAATACCTGCATAATCTCACCAAGAACACACAGTTTATTGTTATTACTCACAGACGAGGTACCATGGCTGCTGCCGACAGACTATACGGAATTACAATGCAGGAAAAAGGTGTATCGACTCTTGTGTCAGTTGATTTAGTATCAAATCAGCTTGACGAAAAGCAAAAGAATTAAGGAGATATATATATGGCATCAATTTTTAAAAAACTTGTTTCCGGTCTTACCAAAACAAGGGATAATGTTGTATCGGGTTTGAATTCAATTTTTCACGGCTTCACAAAAATTGATGAGGAATTTTATGAGGAGCTTGAAGAGACGCTGATCATGGGGGATGTCGGTGTCGCAACCACGGAAAGTATTATTGAAAACCTTAAGCAGATGGTTAAGGCGAATAAAATAAAGGATCCTATTGAATGCAAGGATTTGCTGGTAAAATCCATCAAGGAACAGATGAACCTGGGCGAAAACGAATATGAATTTGAAAACACTAAGTCAGTAGTGCTTGTCATAGGCGTTAACGGTGTTGGAAAGACCACTTCAATCGGAAAACTTGCTGCAGGACTTCATTCGATGGGCAAAAAGGTTATTCTGGCAGCTGCAGATACCTTTAGAGCGGCCGCAATTGAACAGCTGGAGGAATGGGCACACAGAGCCGATGTTGACATCATTGCCCAGAGTGAAGGCGCGGACCCTGGCGCAGTTATTTTTGACGCCATCCAGGCCAGCAAAGCCCGAAAAGCGGATGTGCTTATCTGCGATACGGCTGGAAGACTTCACAATAAGAAAAACCTTATGGATGAATTGAAAAAAATCAATAAAATCATTGACAGGGAATATCCGGATGTTCACAGGGAGACTCTGATTGTTCTCGATGGAACGACGGGTCAGAATGCTTTGGCACAGTTGAAGGAATTCAATGAAGTCAGCGATATATCAGGTATTATCCTGACTAAAATGGATGGAACAGCCAAGGGCGGTATTGCGGTTGCAATCCAGTCAGAGTACGGCGTTCCTGTAAAATACATTGGTGTGGGCGAACAGATTGAAGATTTGCAGAAGTTCAATTCAGAGGATTTTGTTAACGCATTATTTGATACAAAGGGAGATGCATAAAATGAGTGATAAGCTGACACTTGAAAAATTTGAAGAAGCCTCAGAAAGAGTAAAAGAGGTAACAACGGACACCGGACTTGTATATAGTGAGTATTACAGTGCCCAGACCGGCAACAAGGTATATCTCAAGCCTGAAAATATGCAATATACCGGTGCGTACAAGGTGAGGGGTGCATATTACAAAATAAGCACACTTACAGAGGAAGAGAGAGGAAGGGGGCTTATTACGGCATCCGCAGGCAATCATGCCCAGGGTGTTGCTTATGCGGCAAAAATATATGGCGTAAAAGCAACAATCGTAATGCCGACATCAACCCCTATCATCAAAATCAACCGTACAAAGAGCTATGGCGCTGAGGTTGTACTTTACGGCAATGTATATGATGAATCCTGCGAATATGCAAAACAGCTTGCTAAGGAACAGGGACTTACATTTATTCATCCTTTTGACGACCTTGATGTTGCGACAGGGCAGGGAAGCATTGCAATGGAAATAATCAAAGAGCTTCCTACAGTAGATTATATTCTTGTACCTATCGGCGGTGGCGGACTTGCCACGGGTGTTTCCACTCTTGCAAAAATGCTCAATCCGAAAATCAAGGTGGTGGGAGTGGAGCCGGCCAATGCAAACTGCATGCAGGTCTCTCTCGAGAACGGCAAGGTAACTACGCTTCCAAGCGTGAGTACAATTGCGGATGGTACCGCAGTTAAGACTCCGGGCAGTACTATTTTTCCGTATATTCAGGAAAACATCGACAGTATAATTACCGTAGAAGATGATGAGCTTATCGTAGCTTTCCTTGATATGGTCGAAAATCATAAAATGATAGTTGAAAATTCAGGCCTTTTATCCGTAGCGGCACTTAAGAAGCTGGATGTTAAGGGTAAAAAAATAGTGTCCATTCTGAGCGGTGGTAACATGGATGTTATCACTATGTCGTCAGTTGTACAGCATGGTCTTATCCAGAGAGGCAGGGTATTCTCTATATCCGTTCTTTTGCCGGATAAGCCTGGTGAACTTCTTAAGGTTGCAAAGGTTATTGCCGATGCGAAGGGTAATGTCATTAAGCTTGAACATAACCAGTTTGTAAGTATTAACAGAAATGCTGCCGTTGAGCTTAAAATAACCCTTGAGGCATTTGGCATGGAACATAGAAATGAAATAATTGATGAGATGGAGAAGGCCGGATATTCACCAAAGCTTATTCAGACTAATCTCTAATTTCGGAGGAATTATGAAAGGAAAGGCAAAAACAAGGAGGCACCTGACACAGACCCAGTTTATCGTATATGGGTTTATAGCAATCATTCTTATTGGTGCCCTGTTGTTGTGTACACCAATTGCATCCAGAACGCATACTGCTACACCATTTTTGGACAGTCTTTTTACGGCTGTCAGTTCAACCTGCGTAACAGGTCTGGTAGTGGTTGATACCTATGTTCACTGGAGTCTTTTTGGGCAGATAGTAATTCTCTTTCTGATTCAGATTGGAGGCCTTGGCTTCATTACCATCGGTGTCCTTTTCTCCCTGATACTCAGAAGAAAAATCGGACTTAAAACCAGGGGACTGATGCAGGAGAGCGTTAATACAATTAAAATCGGCGGTATTATAAGACTTGCCCGAAAAATTATCCGCGGAACTTTGTTGGTTGAAGGTGCCGGAGCAATACTTCTTTCAATTAGATTTTCTTTTGACTTCGGTGTGCCAAAGGGCATTTATTACGGTATTTTTCATTCGATTTCTGCCTTTTGTAATGCCGGATTTGACCTTATGGGTGTCAACGGGGAATTCAATTCATTATGTGATTATTCCGGTGACCCATGGGTTAATATCGTGATTATGAGTTTGATTGTAATTGGCGGTATCGGTTTTGTGGTGTGGGATGACATATCAATTAACAAATTCAAATTCAGAAAGTATTCCTTCCATACCAAAATAGTACTTGTTACAACATTATTCCTGATTGTGAGCAGTTCCACACTTTTCTATATTGTGGAATACGATAATACAATGGAGGGAATGAATGTTGGAGAGAGAATATTGGCATCCATGTTTTCTGCCATAACGGCAAGAACGGCGGGATTTAATACTATTGATACAGGTTCGCTCAAAGGAGCTTCACTTTTGCTTACCTGCATACTTATGTTTATCGGAGGTTCACCGGGCTCCACGGCGGGCGGTATTAAGACCACAACATTTTTTGTTCTTATGGTTAACCTCTTTGCGAATATGAGGGGCGGAAAGAGCGGAATATTCAGACGAAGATTTGAGGATGGCGCAGTCAAAAAGGCCAGTATGGTTTTTATATTGAATCTTGTTCTGTGTATGATGGCATTGTTTGTTATTCTTGCAATTACAAATCTTGCATTTAGTGATATTATGTTTGAAGTATTTTCTGCGATGGGAACCGCCGGAATGAGTACGGGTGTGACCAGGGACCTTAACGAGGGCGCAAGGTGCATTATTATGCTGCTTATGTTCTGCGGAAGGGTCGGAAGTTTGTCCTTTGCATTGTCATTCCTTCAGAAAAAGAAGGTTCCGCCGGTATGTTATCCGCAGGAAAAGATTTCAATTGGTTAGGAGGATGTTATGAAATCGTTTTTGATAATTGGTGTTGGAAAGTTTGGCAATCATCTTGTTACAAATTTTGCCAAGTATGATGATATCGAAATTATGATTATTGATGAGAATGAGGAAAAGGTGGATGCGCTCCTTCCCTTTGTTGCAAATGCAAAAATAGGGGATTGTACCAATGAGGAGGTCGTTGCAAGCCTTGGCGTCAGCAATTTTGATAAGTGCTTTGTATGCATAGGTGAGAATTTTCAAAATTCACTCGAGGTTACCAGTATGGTGAAGGAGCTTGGCGCAAAGAAGGTTATTTCCCTTGCAAGTCGTGATATCCACAAGAAATTTCTCTACAGAAACGGTGCGGATTATGTAATATATCCTGATTATGATATTGCTGAGCGTATGGCAAGAAAATACAGCAAGGAAAATATCATAGATTATATGGCAATTGACAGTGAATACGGAATTTATGAGATTAAACCTTTTGATGATTGCATTGGCAAGACGGTAAGAGATGTCAATTTCCGTGCAAAATATCATTGCAATATTATTGGATATAAAAAGGATGGTAAATCCCATATGATGGTCAATCCGGAATATGTTTTTAATGAGAATGAATATCTCCTGGTGGTATCAAAAAATGGGGATTTGGATAAGATTATCAATTAGATTAATATAAAAAAGGTGATGCGGATTGCATCACCTTTTGCATTATTATTCCTAGTATACACTGGCTTTTTCTTCGCCTTTGATAACTCTTAAACCGCCCTGGGCAAGTGCGAGAAGCTCGTCCTCTCCGGGATATACTGTAAATGGAGCAATCCATTCACAATATTTTTTAAGACCACCTACAACGATTTCATCATGAGCAATTCCGCCGGTTACGATAATCTGGTCAACCTTACCTTCCAATACGGCTGCCATTGCACCAATGTCTTTTGCAAGCTGGAAGATGAAAGCGTCACGAACTACTCTTGCATGCTCGTCGCCTGATTCAACCATTTTTTCAACATCGCGCATATCATTGCAGGAGAGATGTGCGTTGAAACCGCCGTTTCCAACGATTTTCTTGTAAACTTCTTTTTCTGTATATTTTCCTGAGAAACACATCTTGATAAGGCTTCCGGCAGGTACTGCACCGGCTCTTTCAGGGGACATTGCACTTCCTCCGTCAAGGGCATTGAATATATCAATTACTTTTCCGTTTTTGTGTGGTCCTACTGAAACACCACCGCCAAGATGAACAACGATAAGGTTTAAGTCCTCGTATTTTTTACCGATTTCTTTTGCATATCTTCTTGCAACCGCCTTTTGGTTAAGAGCATGGAAGATTGAGATTCTTGGCAATTCAGGTACGCCTGAGATTCTTGCAAGAGGAGATAATTCATCCACAACTACAGGGTCAACGATATATGCAGGTACGCCGATGATATCAGCGATTTCTCTGGCTAATATGCCGCCAAGATTGGATGCGTGCTGGCCCTGGACACCTGTTTTGAGGTCCTCAAGCAGAGCATCAGTAACTTCGTATGTACCACTTGGGATTGGTTTGAGAAGACCGCCGCGGCCAACGATTAAGTTGAGTGAATTGATATCGAAGTTCTTTTCCTTGAGGAAATTAACTATGATATCTTTTCGAAAATCCTTCTGTGCGATGATGCTGTCATATTTTGCGATTTCTTCTGTTGAATGACGAAGAGTTTCATCAAACAAAAGTGTCTCATCTTCAAATACACCGATTTTGGTAGAAGTTGAGCCCGGATTGATTATTAAGCTTAAATAACTCATTATATATCTCCTTTAATGATTAATTGTTTTTCATTTTTTCTGCTACAACCGCACCAAGAGCGATTGAATTGATTTTAACATCAACACTGTCTGAACGGGATGTGAGGATAACCGGGGCTTTTGTTCCGGTTATAAGATTACCGTTGACAAGGTCGCAGTAGTGAACCATTGCTTTGTAGGTGATATTGCCGGCATGGATGTCCGGGAAGAGAAGAACATCGGCATCGCCAACGATTTTACGGTCTGTAGCACCCTTGTGGGCAGCTGCTTCAGCGCATGTTGCAAGGTCCATTGAGAGAGGTCCGTCCACGATGCATCCTGTGATTTCACCTGCTTCATTCATTCTTGTGAGCTCGGCAGCCTCAACGGTTGCAAGCATCTTAGGGTTAACTACTTCAACTGCTGCAAGTGGAGCAACCTTTGGATTAACAACGCCGCAGGCTTCACAGATTTCAACAGTATTATTGATGATATTAACCTTGTCCTCAAGCGTTGGATATGGAATAAATGCAACATCTGTAAGGAAAAGAAGATGATCAATGCCTTTTACATCAAACACACATACATGTGAGAGTGGCTTTCCGGTTCTCAATCCGACTTCTTTGTCGAGTACGCTCTTTAAGAATCCCTTAGTGTCAATGAGACCTTTCATATACATATCGGCTTCTCCGTCATGTACAAGCTTTACGGCTCTGAGAGCAGCTTCGGTGACATCTTTGACATCGATGACTTCATAATCGCTGAGATTCATTCCGATTGAGTCTGCGATTTTCTTAATTTCGTCAGCATCACCGACTAAAACTGAATCAGCAATTCCCTCCTCCTTTGCCTTTTTGACTGCTTCAAGAACGTTTTCGTCTTGAGCAACGGCAACGGCAACTTTTTTCTTACTGCAGGATTTAACCTGTGCTAAAATTTCATCAAAACTCTTAGCCATTTTATATATCTCCTTGTAAAATAATAATCTATCCACACAATCATACCACCGAAAAGCGCTTTTTTCAATATTTTACCCACATAATTTGACCACTTAATGCTGATTTTTTACCACTTGGTCAAAAGCTATTTACAATTATTCCTGCTTTGCTATAATCAGCTTATGAAAATCATGATAGACATTGTTGATGTTGATGAGACAGAAGTAGTTATCAGAACCAAATCTCTTACACCTGAGATTTTGGAACTGCAGAAAGCGTTGGAATCATCATCTGACAGAAATTGCAGCATCACTTTTTATAAAGGGGAGGTTGAGTATTATTTTGATATTGGCAAGGTGCTGTTTTTCGAAACCTGTAACAAGGTTGTGTGCGCACACACTAAAGATGATGTTTTTGATACTCACTACAAGCTCTATGAGCTGGAAGCCATGCTATCGTCCAATTTTGTAAGGATTTCCAAATCCTCGATTGTTAATATCGATAAGGTTTTTTCGATAACGAAAAACATTACGGCTTCAAGTTGTGTCGAATTCAGCGAATCATACAAAAAGGTATTTGTGTCCAGAGCATACTATAAGGATCTGGTAGAATTATTAAAGAACAGAAAGAGGTAATTTATTTATGAAAAAACATAAACTTAACACAGTAATATGGGGCTTGATGTTGATAGCCGCCGCAGCATTTATTATTTTGAGCAAAACAGGATATCTTGAAGATGTCGGAGCAGTTAAAATTGTTTTCACCGTTATATTTGGAGGAATTGCACTTACCAACCTGATTAACCTTAATTTCTTCGGAACATTTCTTCCATGCGGTATTATTTTCTACATGTACCGTGAATATATGGGAATGGAAAATGTGTCCGGATGGCTGATTCTTCTCATTGTTGTGCTTGTATCCATTGGTTTTTCGTTGATTTTCAGCGGAATCAAGAAGAAAAAATATTCACAGTATTTTGGTAACAATACTGCAAATGATGATTCGGATAATGTGATTGATGCAGATTATGTGATGCCTGAACAGTTTGACAGCTCGGACAATATAAATATTGATTCCAAATTTGCGTCAACCATTAAGTATATCAAAAAGGAAAATCTCTCACATGCAAAGGTTAAAAATACTTTCGGAAGCTGTGATGTGCACTTTGAGGGAAGTACCTTGCTTAACGGAACGGCAAGTCTGGTTATTGACAATTCATTTGGAGAAACTAAGATTTTTGTACCAATCGAGTGGAAGGTTAAAAACCAGGTGACTGTTGTTGCAGGTGCCGTGACAGAACAGAACGCATCAAGGGGCGGTGAAAATGCTCCGGTTCTTGTGTTGGGCGGTTCAGTACATTTTGGTGAAATCAAAGTGATATATTGCTAAAGACGGAGTCCTGCACGGGACGATGTATTATAAAAATCCTCTGATTATTTCAGGGGATTTTTTATGTTGGTAAATACACAATGAGATACAGGTTCTTGACACCCAAAAAGCGGTATGTTATCATACAAAATGCAAACAGGTTGCAAAAGCAAACAGATTGCAGAAAGCGTGATTATATGGCAAAGTCATATTCGACTATCAGTAATACAAAAATTATGAAGTATATGGAGGAAAACCGCGACAGACTTGTCACTGTCAGCGATGTGGAAAAATATCTGATTTCGGAGAATATTGAAGTCAATATTTCTACCATTTACAGATTCCTCAATAAGCTTTGCAATGGCGGCGAAGTAATAAAATATGTTGCGAAGAAGGGTGAGATGTCTTCTTTTCAATATGTGGGTCAGGGTGCCGACAGATGCAAAAATCACATTCATTTGCAATGCACCGGATGCGGTTCGGTAATTCATCTGGAGTGCGGATTTATGGAAGAAATAAAAAGCCATATCATGGGTCACCACGGTTTTACCCTTCAGTGTGAATCCTCAGTGCTATACGGATTATGCAAAAAATGCAAGGAGGGGGCGTAATGAAAAGGTTATTATCAATTGTTTTAGCGGTTGTTTTATCCTTATCCCTGTGCGCCTGTTCAAAGCAAAAAAGGCAGAATGAAAAGCTGACAATTGTTACCACAGTGTTTGCGGTATATGATTTTGCAAGAGAGATAGGCGGAGATTGTATTGATGCCAAGCTTCTGCTAAAGCCGGGCGCAGAGGCACATTCCTATGAGCCGACCCCACAGGATATTGTTTCGATAAGTGAAAGTGATGTGTTCATATATGTCGGAGGCGAAAATGATGAATGGGTTGAGGAAATTCTTGAATCCATCGACACGGACGGCATTACCTGCCTAAAGCTTATGGATTGCATTGATAAAAAATACGCCGAAGAAGAGGTTGAGGGTATGGAGGTGCATGAGCACCATGAGGAGGAAGAAAACCCTGATGAGGAACATGAGGAAGAACATGAAGAATGGGATGAGCATGTGTGGACTTCTCCGGTTAATGCAATTGCAATCAGCAGCCGCATGATGGATGTATTTTCCCGACTTGACAGCAAAAATGCTGCTGTTTACAAAGATAACTTTAATGAATATTCCGAAAAACTGTCGCATCTTGATACGCAAATCAGGGAAGTGATTTCCGGTTCAAAGAGAAAGGAAATTATTTTTGGCGACAGATTTCCATTGAGATATTTTGTGGAAGAATACGGGCTTAGCTATTATGCGGCATTTCCCGGATGTGCTTCCAACAATGAAGCCAGTGCGGCGACAATTGCTTTTCTTGTGGATAAGGTCAGGGAGGATGAAATTCCTGTTGTTTTCAAAATCGAGCTTACCAATGAGAATATGGCAAAGACAATTGCCGAAGAGAACAATGCGAAAATATTGACTTTCTACAGCATGCACAATATTTCAAAAGATGATTACGATAATGGCGAGAGCTATTATTCGCTTATGAATAAAAACCTTGAATCGTTAAAGGAGGCACTCAACTAATGGCCTTAATTTCATGTGAAAATGTCAGCCTTGGCTATGAGGGCGTGACAGTGATAAAGGATATAAATTTTAAATTGGAAAATAAGGACTATCTCTGCATAGTCGGTGAAAACGGAACGGGAAAAAGTACGCTTATTAAGGCTCTTCTCAATCTAATCAAACCAATGGACGGGAAAATAACTACAAGTGATGAATTGAAGCGTAATGAAATAGGATATCTTCCTCAGCAGACGGATGTTCAGAAGGATTTTCCTGCAAGCGTGTCCGAGGTGGTTCTTTCCGGAAGAATAAACAGACTGGGGATAAAACCGTTTTTTTCAAAAGCGGACAAGAAGGAAGCCAGAAAAAACATGGAATTAATGGGCATCTGGGATATCAGAAACAAATGCTACAATGAGCTTTCGGGCGGACAGCAGCAGCGTGTTCTGCTTGCCAGAGCACTTTGCGCCACGCAGAAGGTGATTCTTCTGGATGAACCGGTGGCAGGACTTGATCCCATTGTTACACAGGAACTCTATGAGCTGATTGAGAAGGTTAATAAGGAATTTGATATTACGGTTATCATGGTAAGTCATGATGTTGAAGCAGCAATCAGATATTCAACCCATATTCTGCATCTCTCGAATTCGGAATGCTTTTTTGGAACAACGGGGGAATATCTTGATACACAGGAGGGAAAAAGATTTGCAGGAGGTGCGAATTGATGGATAAATTGCTCGATATGTTCAATTATGGATTTATGGTTCGTGCCATTATTGTCGGAAGTCTTGTGTCATTGTGTGCCTCCCTGCTTGGAGTTACGATGGTTCTCAAGAGATTTTCAATGATTGGCGACGGTCTGTCCCATGTGGGTTTTGCTGCTTTGGCGGCGGCTGCAGCTGCAGGAGTTGCACCGATTAAATTTGCAATTCCGATATGCATTGTTGCAGCTTTCCTGATTTTGAGAATAAGTAATAACAGCAAAATAAAGGGCGACCAGATAATTGCAATTGTCTGTAGCGGTGCACTGGCCATCGGCGTTATGATTGTATCAATGTCAAAGGGCATGAATACTGATGTCAATAATTATATGTTCGGCAGTATTCTTGCATTAAGCAGGGACGACACTATTCTTTGTATAGTTTTGTCGGCTGTGGTGCTTGTTACCTTTGCTGTATTTTTTAATAAAATATTTGCCGTAACCTTTGATGAAAATTTTTCGAGGGCAACAGGCGTAAAAGCCGGATTTTACAATGGTATTCTGGCAGTGCTGACGGCTTTGACCGTTGTTGTCGGCATGAAGATGATGGGCGCACTTTTGATTTCCAGCCTGATTATTTTTCCTTGTCTCTCTTCAATGAGAATATGCAAAAAATATAAGAAGGTGGTGCTCCTTTCTGCCATTATTTCCATTGTGTGCTTTATGGCAGGGATTACGGTTTCCTTCTTGAAATCCACACCTGCGGGTGCAAGTGTGGTATGTGCGAATATAATTGTATTTGCTGTTTTTTCGGGAATATCCGCTCTCAAAAAAATCAGGAAGTAGGTTGTTTGCGACGATATTCACCCGGGGTCAGATGATATTTTGCCCGGAATAATCTGTTGAAATATGAAATGTTATCAAAACCGCAGCTGTTGGCAATTTCAGTTACGGTTTTGTTTTTGTCCAGAAGTTCTTTGGATGCGATTGAAATGCGATAATTGTTGAGATAGTCGACAAAGGACATTCTTGTATTTTTCTTGAAAAATCTCATAAACGACGAGGGTGCAATATTGCAGTGCCTGGCGGCATCACCGATGGTTATTTTGCGTGAATAATTATCCTCAATAAACTTGATGATTGAACGCATGCGCTCACCCTGATAATCGTTGGATGAGGCTTTGGTGATGCTGCAATTCTGCGAAAGCGCGAAAAAGAAGTTGTATAGGCTGCCCTTTACGGCAAATTTGTAGCCGCTTGGAAAGGTGCTGCATATTTCATCGCATCGGTCCAGGGGTGCTGCAAAGCTGTCATAATTTCTGTCGCCTCTGCTTAAAATCTGTTTGAATGCAATATTTCCGTTTCGGAGAGGGTTGAACAATTCAATCCATAAACTGTCTTTAAAGCCGCTGAAAAACATATCCAGCGAAAAAATAATATTTTCGTAGTCCATTCCGTGGTCTTTGTTTCGGGATATTCCGTGAAGCTGTCCGGGCTTCACAATGATTATGTCCCCGGATGTGACTTCAAAGCTTTCAAAATCAAGGCTGATGAGCCCATTTCCTTCCTTGATGTAGATTATTTCCATTTCATTGTGCCAGTGCAGGGGAACCTCAATAAAATCCTCAGGAATTCTGCAGGGATATATGTTAAAGGGAAAATCGTTGCTTACATGTATGATATTTTCGTAATAGTTTTCCTTGAGAAAAGTCTTCATATTGGCATCCTTTCCGATAAAGATGATAGTATTGTACTATATTTTGCTTATATTTTGCAAGAAAAGTATTATGTATAATGATAGTATTAAGTTAATATTAATTAATTTGAGGTATTCAAATGGGAAAAGAACTTTCTCGCGGAGCAGGTATTCTGCTCCCTGTAAGCAGTATTCCTTCACCTTACGGTATAGGAACATTCGGAAAAAAAGCATACGAATTCATTGATGAATTGAAGCGGTCGGGACAGAGCTACTGGCAGGTGCTTCCAATCGGACCAACAAGCTATGGCGACAGCCCTTATCAGTCTTTTTCGGCATTTGCGGGTAATCCGTATTTTATCGACCTTGATATGCTGATTGAGGAGGGCATTCTTTCGCGGGAGCGTGTGGAAAGCGTAAAATGGTGCACCTCGCCACAGTATGTTGAATATGATGTCATCTACAACGAGAGGTTTGATGTGCTGAGAGAGGCATTTAAGAAATCAGGACACAGAAATACAAAGGCTTTTGCGGATTTCATTGAAGAAAACAGCTTCTGGCTTCATGATTATGCTTTGTTCATGGCAATTAAGGTTGCACATAACAATGAGGAATGGCTTAAATGGGAGGACGATATCAAATTCCGCAGTCCTGCGGCCATAAGCAGATACGAAAGAGAGCTTAATGAGGATATTGAGTTTCACGAATTTCTGCAATTTAAGTTCTATGAACAGTGGATTAATCTGAAGGAATATGCCAATTCAAACGGCATTCAGATAATTGGGGATATTCCGATTTATGTTGCTCTTGACAGTGCCGATGTGTGGACCAATCATGAGCAGTATCAGCTGGATGAGGAATGGAAGCCTATCAACGTAGCAGGATGTCCGCCGGATGCTTTTTCATCCTACGGACAGAAATGGGGAAATCCAATCTACGACTGGAAGGCAATGGAAGAAGATGACTTTGCGTGGTGGAAAAAAAGAATGGCTACCGCCGCAAAACTTTATGATGTTACAAGGATTGATCATTTCATCGGAATTGTAAGATATTACAACATTCCGCTTGAAAAGGAGCCCAAGGATGGTTTCTATGCGATGGGCCCCGGCATAAAGCTGATTAGAGCCATTGACAGTGCAATGGGAGATGCCAAAGTGATTGCTGAGGATCTCGGGGTGGTGGTTCCACAGGTCCGCGAATTGATTGCTCAGTCCGGATATCCCGGAATGAAGGTGCTGCAGTTTGGCTTTGATGGCGGTACGGAGAATGACCATTTGCCACATAATTTTGATAAAAATACTGTGGTATATATCGGTACTCATGACAATGAGACTACGGCAGGATTTGTTGAAAATATTGACAGCAACACCAAAACCTACATCAAGGATTATTTTGGACTTGAGAAGGATGATGAAATAGTTGATGCCATGATAAAATGCGCATATTTAAGCGTGTCGGATACGGCAATCATTACAATGCAGGATTTGCTTGCAAAAGACAATTCCGCAAGAATTAACACGCCGTCAACGCTTGGCGATAATTGGAAGTGGCGTATGCTCGACGGAGAATTTTCCGCGGAAATCAGACAGAAACTCAGAATGCTTTCGCTGATGTCGGGCAGAAGTAAATCAAAGAATTATTTTCACAGGGAGGAATTTATGTTAACAGATATTTGCGAAAACAGATACAACAAAAAAATTGCAGAGTGTACCAATGAGGAATTGTATTTTGCACTTTTGGAAATGACCAAAAAGCTTGCAGCTGACAAGGCTACCAACGATTCCGGGAAGAAAGTTTATTATATTTCTGCAGAGTTCCTTATCGGAAAGCTTTTGTCCAACAATCTCATCAACCTCGGTATATTCGACGACGTTAAGAAAGAACTTGAGGAAAACGGCAAGAGTCTCTATGAGATTGAGGAGGTTGAACCGGAGCCATCTCTTGGAAATGGCGGACTGGGTCGTCTGGCTGCATGTTTCCTTGATTCAAGGGCTTCGCTGGGAATCAACGGCGACGGAATCGGTCTGAACTACCATATGGGGCTTTTCAGGCAGGTATTTGAAAATAATTTTCAGAAGGAGACTCCAAATCCATGGATGGAGAAGGAGGGCTGGTTTACGAAAACGGATGTCAGCTATGATGTGGAATTCGGCAGATTTAAAGTGAAATCAAGACTTTATGACATTGATGTTACAGGATATAACAATACCACCAACAAGCTTCATCTTTTTGACCTTGAATCCGTTGACGAGAGCATCATTGAAGGGGATTCAATCTGGTTTGACAAGGAAAATATTGAGAAAAATCTTACTTTGTTCCTCTATCCGGACGACAGCGATGAAGCAGGAAATCTTCTGAGAATATATCAGCAGTATTTTATGGTAAGCAACGGTGCACGCCTTATTCTCGATGAATGCATCAGGAAGGGCAGTAATCTGCACGACCTTGCTGATTATGCTGCAATTCAGATTAACGATACACATCCTTCAATGGTAATTCCTGAGCTTATAAGACTGCTTATGGAAAATGACATTGAATTTGACGAGGCAGTGGAGATTGTCACAGATACATGTGCATATACCAATCATACAATACTTGCGGAAGCACTTGAGAAATGGCCTTTGAAATATCTGGAGACAGTAGTTCCTCAACTTGTGCCGATTATCAAAAAGCTTGATGAAAAAGTACGCGCAAAATATGATGACAAAACAGTATATATTATTGACGACAGTGACAGGGTGCATATGGCACATATGGATATCCATTACGGACACAGCGTTAACGGTGTTGCATACCTTCATACAGAGATACTTAAGAATACCGAGCTCAATAATTTTTACAGGATATATCCTGAAAAATTCAATAATAAAACAAACGGAATCACTTTCAGAAGATGGCTTATGCATTGCAATGAACCTCTTTCCGGTTTCATTGAGGCAACAATCGGCGATGGCTTCAAAAAAGATGCGGATAAGCTTGAAGAACTCATGAAATACAGGGATGATGAGAAAGCTTTGAAGGAAATTTTAGACATTAAAGCTGTTAAAAAGAAAGAGCTTGCAGATTATCTTAAGGCAACGCAGGGGCTTGAGATTGACTGTAATTCAATTTTCGACATACAGGTTAAGAGATTGCATGAATACAAACGCCAGCAGATGAATGTGCTGTGGGTTATTCATAAGTATTTTGAAATCAAGAGCGGAAAGCTTCCTAAAACACCGATTACAACTATTTTTGGAGCAAAGGCGGCTCCGGCATATGTTATTGCAAAGGATATCATTCATTTGATTCTCTGTCTGCAGGAGGTAATTAACAACGACCCTGAGGTAAGTCCGTATCTTAAGATTGTTATGGTTGAAAATTACAATGTTTCAAAAGCCGCAAAAATCATTCCTGCCTGTGATATATCTGAACAGATTTCCCTTGCTTCCAAGGAAGCATCGGGAACCGGCAATATGAAATTTATGCTTAACGGCGCAGTTACCCTCGGAACCAAGGACGGCGCAAATGTCGAAATCGGAGAACTGGTGGGCGAAGATAATATCTACTTCTTCGGCGAGGACAGCGATACGGTAATTGAACATTACGCAAAAATGGATTACTCCGCAAAGAAATTTTATATCGAAGATGCTGAAATTAAAAACATGGTTGACTTCATTATCAGTGCGCCTGTAATGAAGGTCGGCGACGCAGAGACACTCTTAAGACTCCACGCTGAGTTGATTAAGAAGGACTGGTTTATGACATTGCTTGACATAAAAGATTATATCAGGGTAAAAGAAATTGCACTTGCGGATTATGAAAACCGTACCGAGTGGGCTAAAAAGATGCTCACCAATATTGCAAAAGCCGGATTCTTTTCATCGGACAGAACGATTGCACAGTATAACGAAGATATCTGGCATGTATAAGGAATAACAGAATACCGTATATTCTTTTCTCGACCTCTCCCGCATTAAGTGGGAGAGGTTTTCATTTGTCAACTACTAATCAGTGCGGGCTATGCTTTGTGTATATCGCACTGCACCGAAAAAAGTTAAAATCAACCAGGCAAATTTATGGCAGGAATTGTTGACATTTTGAGTGCTCAATGCTATCATATTTTATTGAGTGAAAAGTATGTGGATTTTATCTCAAAATATTGTTAAAAAATTAACATACTTGTTTTATTCCTTGTTTTATCGGCATTTACCCGATATTTGAACAACCTGTGTGCAGGAGGATAATTTTTACATGAAAGCAATATATCCGGGAAGCTTTGATCCGGTCACATTGGGACATCTTGACATTATCAAAAGAGCGTCAAAGATTTTTGATGAGGTTATTGTCGGTATTTTGAATAACAGTATCAAATCGCCAATGTTTTCCATGGATGAACGCTTGCTTATGCTTAAGGAAACCGTTAAGGACATTCCAAATGTTAATGTCAAGACCTTTGAGGGCATGACAATCGATTTTGCCAAAGAGAATGATGCCAAAGTCATAATCAGGGGCTTGCGTGTTATATCCGATTATGAGAGCGAAATGCAGATTGCACATGTCAATGCAACCATCGATTCGGATATCGAGACTGTGTTCCTTGCAACCAAGATGGAATATTCATTCCTTAGTTCGACAATTGCCAAGGAAATCGCGTATTACAATGCCGGTGTTGAAAAATTTGTACCGCCAATCGTAGCTGACAAATTTAAAGAAAAATACATTAAATAACATTTTAAGGAGGATTTTTTAGTATGGCTAAAAAAATCGTTTTAGCAGGCGCTTGTCGTACTGCAATCGGAACAATGGGTGGAGCATTAAGCTCAGTTCCAGCTGTTGATTTAGGAGCAATTGTTATCAAAGAAGCTCTTAACAGAGCAGGAGTTCCTGCTGACAAAGTTGACCATGTGTACATGGGATGCGTTATCCAGGCAGGTCTTGGACAGAATGTTGCACGTCAGGCAACAATCAAAGCAGGTCTTCCAATCGAGACAACTGCAGTAACAGTCAATGTTGTTTGTGGTTCAGGACTTAACTGTGTCAATATGGCAGCACAGATGATTGAAGCAGGAGATGCTGATATCGTTGTTGCAGGCGGTATGGAAAGCATGTCAAGAGCACCTTATGCACTTCCAAACGCTCGTTTCGGATACAGAATGAACAATGGTGTTCTTGTTGATACAATGGTTAACGATGCTCTCTGGGATGCATTTAACAACTATCATATGATTAAAACTGCTGACAATATCTGCGAGCAGTGGGGAATCACAAGAGAAGAACTCGATGAGTTTGCTGTAAACAGCCAGACAAAAGCTGCAAAAGCTCAGGCTGACGGAAAATTCAAAGATGAAATCGTTCCTGTTGAAGTAAAACAGAAAAAACAGACCGTAATTGTTGATACAGATGAGGGACCTCGTCCGGGAACAACAATGGAAGGTCTTGCAAAACTTCGTGCAATCAATCCTGACGGATTTGTTACAGCAGGTAATGCTTCAGGTATCAATGACGGTGCTGCTGCAATCGTTGTTATGTCAGAAGAAAAAGCAAAAGAACTTGGCGTTAAGCCTATGGCTACATGGGTAGCAGGTGCACTTGGCGGAGTTGATCCTTCAATCATGGGTATCGGACCTGTTGCTTCAACAAAGAAAGTTCTTGCTAAAACAGGACTTACAATTGATGATATGGATCTTATTGAAGCTAACGAGGCTTTTGCTGCACAGTCAATCGCAGTAGGCAGAGATCTTAATTTCAATCTTGACAAGCTTAATGTTAACGGTGGTGCAATCGCACTCGGACATCCGGTAGGAGCTTCAGGATGCCGTATTCTTGTTACGCTTCTTCACGAGATGCAGAAGAGAGATGCTAAAAAAGGTCTTGCAACTCTTTGTATCGGTGGCGGAATGGGCTGTTCAACAATCGTTGAGCGCGACTAATAATATAATCTATTGGGCTGCACAAAATTGTGTGGCCCGTATAACATAATATTTTAAAAGGAGATTCGTTATGGAATTCATTACATACGAAGTAGAAGGCGCTGTTGGTATCGTTACCATCAATCGTCCAAAGGCATTAAATGCTCTTAACAGCCAGGTTCTTGAAGAACTTGACGCAACATTTAAAGCTGTTGACCTTGACACAGTGAGATGTCTTATTTTGACAGGTGCAGGTGAAAAATCATTTGTTGCCGGTGCTGACATCGGAGAAATGAGCACTCTTACTAAGGCAGAAGGTGAAGCTTTCGGTAAAAAAGGAAATGATGTATTCAGAATGATTGAGACATTTCCAATTCCTGTTATTGCTGCAATCAACGGATTTGCACTTGGCGGCGGTTGCGAGATTTCTATGAGCTGTGACATCAGAATCTGTTCTGATAATGCAGTTTTCGGACAGCCTGAGGTTGGTCTCGGAATCACACCTGGATTTGGCGGAACCCAGAGATTAGCAAGAATTATCGGCGTTGGCAAGGCAAAAGAAATGATTTACGGTGCTCGTAATATCAAAGCTGATGAGGCTTACAGAATCGGTCTTGTTAACAATGTATATACGCTTGAAGAGCTTATGCCTGCTGCGAAGAAGCTTGCATCCATCATTGCTGCAAATGCTCCTATTGCGGTTCGTAACTGCAAGAAAGCAATCAATGATGGCCTTCAGGTAGATATGGATCAGGCAATCGTAATCGAAGAAAAATTATTCGGTGACTGCTTTGAAACAGAAGATCAAAAGGCTGGTATGGGCAACTTCCTTGAGAAAGACAAGGAAAAGAAATTAAAAGTTGTTCCTTTTCAGAATAAATAATCAAATTTTAGGAGGTCTAGAACATGAAAGTTGGCGTTATTGGCGCAGGAACCATGGGACAGGGAATTGCAAAGGCATTCGCTATGGTTGACGGTTACACAGTTGCACTCTGTGATATTAAGCAGGAGTGGGCAGAAGGCGGAAAAGACAAAATTGCAAAAGGATATGCAAAATTAGTTGAGAAAGGAAAAATGACACAGGAAACTGTTGATTCAATCCTTGCAAGCATTACTCCGGGTCTCAAAGAAGATCTTTGTGCAGATTGCGATTTAATCGTTGAAGCTGCATTTGAAAATATGGAAGTTAAAAAGACAACATTTGCTGAGTTGGACAAGATTGCCAAGCCAGAATGTATTTTTGCTTCAAACACATCAAGTCTTTCAATCACAGAGATTGGAAACGGACTCAGCAGACCAATGATCGGTATGCATTTCTTCAATCCTGCAGACCGTATGAAGCTTGTAGAAGTTATTGCAGGTGTTAATACACCGGCTGAAACAGTTGAGAAAATCGTTAAGATTTCTGAAGAAATCGGAAAAACTCCTGTACAGGTTAATGAAGCAGCAGGTTTCGTAGTTAACCGTATTTTGATTCCAATGATCAACGAAGCTGCTTTCATCAAAATGGAAGGTGTTTCTGATATTGCAGGTATCGATTCAGCTATGAAGCTTGGAGCAAATCATCCAATGGGACCACTTGAGTTAGGTGATTTCATCGGTCTCGATATCTGTCTTGCAATTATGGACGTTCTTTACAACGAGACAGGGGACAACAAGTATCGTGCATGTCCGCTTCTTCGTAAGATGGTTCGTGGCGGTAACCTTGGATGCAAGAGCGGCAAAGGTTTCTATGTATACAATGCTGATCGCACCAAAACTCCAGTTGATGCACTCTAAAATGCATTGACTGCATGTATAAAATTAACATGGAGGAATAATAAAAATGGATTTCACTTTAGACAAGAAGTATGAAATGGCGCAGACATTATTCAAAGATTTTGCGCAGAATGAAGTAAAGCCTCTTGCACAGGAAATTGATGAAGAACACAGATTTCCACGTGAGACAGTTGACAAGTTGGCTAAGTATGGTTTCCTTGGAATTCCGGTTCCAAAGGAATTAGGTGGACAGGGATGTGATGTACTTACATATGTTATGTGCGTAGAAGAGCTTTCAAAGGTTTGCGGCACAACAGGAGTTATTGTTTCCGCTCATACATCTCTTTGTGTTGACCCAATCGTTACCTATGGTACACCTGAGCAGAAAGCAAAATATGTTCCTGATTTAGCTTCAGGTAAGAAACTTGGTGCTTTCGGACTTACAGAGCCGGGTGCAGGTACAGATGCTCAGGGACAGCAGACAAAAGCTGTTTTTGACGAAGCAACAAATGAATGGGTACTTAACGGATCAAAATGTTTCATTACCAATGGTAAAGAAGCTGATGTATATATCATCATTGCTGTAACAGGTATTGTTGAGAAACGCGGTAAAAAGATGAAAGAGATTTCTGCATTTATCGTAGAAAAAGACACACCGGGCTTTACATTCGGTACAAAAGAAAACAAGATGGGTATCTGCGCATCTTCAACATATGAGTTGATTTTCACAGATTGCCGTATCCCTGCTGATGCTCTTTTGGGACAGAAGGGCAAAGGTTTTGGTATCGCAATGCATACTCTTGACGGCGGACGTATCGGTATTGCTGCTCAGGCACTTGGTATTGCTGAGGGCGCTTTGGAGACAACAATCAACTACGTAAAAGAAAGAAAGCAGTTCGGAAGAGCAATTGCTCAGTTCCAGAATACACAGTTCGTATTAGCTGACCTTGCTACTAAGGTAGAAGCTGCTAAACTTCTTGTATACAAAGCTGCAAGAAAGAAAGATCAGTACCAGGCAGGCGCTAAAGTATCTTACTCTGTAGAAGCTGCTATGGCAAAATTATATGCTGCAGAAGTTGCTATGGAAGTAACAACAAAGTGCGTACAGTTACATGGTGGATACGGATACATCAAAGAATATGATGTTGAACGTATGATGAGAGATGCTAAGATAACAGAAATTTACGAGGGTACTTCAGAAGTACAGCGTATGGTTATCTCTGCAAACATCTTGAATTAAGGAGGTACTAAACAGTGAAAATCGTTGTATGTATTAAACAGGTACCTGATACAAAGGGTGGCGTACAGTTCAACCCGGACGGTACATTAAATAGAGCAGCAATGCTCACAATTATGAATCCGGATGACAAAGCCGGACTTGAAGCAGCACTTCGCATTAAAGACGAAATCGGTGCTGAAGTAACAGTTCTTACAATGGGTCTTCCAAAGGCTGCAGATGTTCTTCAGGAAGCAATCGCTATGGGCGCTGACAAGGGAATCCTTGTAACAGACAGAGTTCTTGGTGGTGCTGATACATGGGCTACATCTACAACAATTGCAGGCGCATTGAGAAAACTTGATTATGACCTTGTTATTACAGGTCGTCAGGCAATCGATGGTGATACAGCTCAGGTTGGACCACAGATTGCTGAACATCTTGGACTTCCTGTTATTTCATATGCACAGGAAATCAAGGTTGTTGGTGACAGCGTAGAAGTTAAACGTATGTATGATGACGGCTACCACAGAGTAAAAGCTCAGATGCCATGTCTCATCACAGCACTTGCTGAATTAAATGAACCAAGATATATGACACCGGGTGGAATTTTTGATGCAGTTAATGCAGAGATTACAACACTTGGAAGAGCAGATCTTATCGATGTAGATGATTCAAACATCGGTTTGAATGGTTCTCCTACAAAAATTGCCAGAGCATCTGACAAGGTTAAGAAAGGTGCAGGCGAAATGGCACCTGAGGATGCAGATCCGGTAGCATACATTGTAGGTAAATTGAAAGATAAACACATAATCTAGTAAAGGAAAGTGGTGAAAAAAATGGGCGCTATGAACGCAGAAGAATTAGCACAGTACAAAGGCGTATTCGTCTTTGCACAGCAGGTAGATAATGTATTAAGCAATATCTCTTTCGAGCTCGTTGGCGAAGGTAAGAGACTTGCACAGAAGTTAGACACTCAGGTAACAGCTGTATTGATCGGTTCAGGAGTTGCAGGACTTGTTGACGAACTTGCTGCATACGGAGCTGACAGAGTTATCGTAGTGGATGACAAAGAGTTAGAGGTGTACAGAACTGAACCATATGCTCATGCACTTGCTTCAGTAATCAATGAATACAAACCGGAAATCATGTTAGTTGGTGCTACAGCAATCGGCCGTGACCTTGGTCCTACAGTTTCAGCAAGAGTTGCAACAGGACTTACAGCTGACTGTACATTATTAGAGATTGGTGATTTCCCTGTTACTCCAATGCCGGGTAAAGAGCAGAAACCAAATCAGCTTCTTATGACACGTCCTGCATTTGGCGGTAATACAATCGCTACAATTGCTTGTCCGGACAACAGACCACAGATGGCAACAGTTCGTCCCGGCGTTATGCAGAAGCTTGAGAAGAATCCTGGAGCTAAAGCTGAGGTTATCAATTATAATCCGGGCTTTACACGCAACAATAAATACACAGATGTCCTTGAGGTAGTTAAAGAAGTATCCAATATCAAAGATATCATGGATGCAAAAATCCTCGTTTCAGGCGGACGTGGTGTTGGTTCTGCTGAGAACTTCAAGATGCTTGAAGAACTTGCAGAAGTACTTGGCGGACAGGTATCCTGCTCACGTGCAGTTGTTGATTCAGGCTGGTTGCCAAGAGACCTTCAGGTAGGTCAGACCGGTAAGACAGTTCGTCCAACCGTATATTTTGCAATCGGTATTTCAGGTGCTATTCAGCACGTTGCAGGTATGGAAGAATCAGATATAATCATTGCAATCAATAAGGATGCTGATGCTCCAATCTTTGATGTAGCTGATTACGGTATCGTTGGAGACCTTAACAAGATTGTTCCTGCACTTACAGAACAGCTTAAAAAAGAAGTAAAATAATTCATTCCATAACCGAAAGGACGGAATAATAAAATGCCACAGGAGTATATTCTGTGGCATTTTTTATACCTATGAATGCAAAAACAGAAGCGCTGTGAATCAATGTTCACAGCGCTTACATATTGTTTTACTATTCTGAACGTAAAGCGATAACAGGGTCCTTTTTGGAAGCGATTTTTGATGGAATTAATCCTGCAACAAGTGTCAGGAACATACTGATTCCAATAAGGATTAAGGCTCCCTGCCATGGCAGCCTGGCAACATTTGAGATGCCGGAAATTTTCTTGATAATGAAATTTATCGGAATATCAAGAAGTATAGTAATTCCTATACCAAGGGAACCGGATACAAGTCCGACAATCAGTGTCTCGGCATTGAATACGCGGGATACATCCCTCTTTGAAGCACCGATACTACGCAAAATACCGATTTCTTTCGTTCTTTCAAGAACTGATATATAGGTAATGATACCAATCATAATTGATGAAACTATCAATGCTATTGATACGAAAGCAATCAATACATAGGAAATTGCATTGATGATTGAACTTACTGAGGACATCATAAGACCAACATAATCCGTAAATTCTATTGTATCCTTTTCATTGCCTGCTGCAGTTACCATATCATTGTATTTGTCGATAAAGGCAGTAATTTCATCCTTGGATTCAAAGTCTTTTGCATAAATATTGATTGTTGCGGGCTTACTTATGTCGGCAAAACCAAGTTTTTTCATATTGTCGTCATAATTTGCTGCCGATACAGTCTGAATCTGGCTTTTAAACACATCAATCAACTGTTCGTCATTCATCATACCGATGTAAGCATTAATCATTTGCTGCTGCTCAGCAGGAAGTGTGGCAATGTATTTTTTTACATCATCTACGGTAATGTTTTCAAGCTCTTCGTTATCCTTGATGAACGGAAGAGAAGTGAATACATCCACATCCTTATTGTTAAGCTGCTCTTTGACAATATCCGTCTGCTTGCAACGCTCAAGAACTTCTTCAACAAGTTCTTTTGTATATGCGATGGAACCCTGAATTGAGGTCGCAACGGCATCTTCACTAGGTCTGATGATTCCGACAACATTGATGTCTATACCGTTATTAATAAGGTCCTTGACATAGTTTTCGTCCTTGGATTTGTCTTCCCAACGCTTGTTATTTTCGTTATATCTGAAATATGACGGTGATAATACTAATTTGAACTTAAGGTTCATAAGGTCGTTATAGCTGTATTCCTTTGACACGGAATTGATTTCCTTGCCGCTGCCGAGAAGATTGATAATGTTCTTAAGTTCTTTTGCATTTCTGATACCAAGGGCATATTCTGTAAAATCTGTGATGGAATTGTCTTTGTTGACAACGATGACGACTTCGTTATATTTCTCAGGCCATTTTCCGGCGATCACATCATATTGTGAATCGAGAAGCTCACGGTTGTCCATCATCTGTGTCCACAGGTTGACTGTTGTGAACTGTGTCATAAGACTGCTCTGTGGATTGTCACCGCTTGAGTATCCATACATATCCATCATCATTGTACTTGGATTGACTTTGTTGATTTCTTTGCTTGTGTCAGCTGCATAAATATTCAAATCAATACCGTATGTATACTGTATATCGTTGATATACGGCTCTAAATTACTTCGGTTGTCTTCGATATATTTTTTGAATTTAGCAAGGTCATTTACCTTGATTTCCTTCATTAAGGTCTTAAGAGTTTCATTTAAGACAGGTTTGGTATATATCTTGTCGGAATCGGCGTTTTCGGAATTATCCTTATCATCCGTGCCGAGCATTGACTGCATCATACTTGTATAATTCATAACTTCTTCAGTTATGCTTATAGGATAGGTTGAAATTGTATCCTGCTGAACCTTGTCAATATATTTCTGGAAACCGTTAGACATTGACAATATCAATGCGATACCAATAATACCGATGCTTCCTGCAAATGCAGTTAAGAAGGTTCGGCCTTTTTTGGTAAGCAGATTCTTCAGACTGAGAGAAAGTGCAGTAGTGTAGGACATTGAAACCTTTTCTTTTTTCTTCTTCTTTGATACAGAGTCATCGCTGTCGGCAGTCTGAATGTTTTCTTCGGAAGAGGAGTACGGATTGCTGTCATCAATGATTTTACCATCTAAGAGTCTCACAATTCTTGTTGAGTATTCTGTTGCCAAATCCCCGTTATGTGTTACCATGATGACTAATTTGTTCTTGGCAATATCCTTAAGGATGTTCATTACCTGAACGCTAGTCTCGGAATCGAGCGCACCGGTCGGTTCGTCCGCAAGAATAATGTCCGGATTGTTGACGATTGCTCGTGCAATGGCAACTCGCTGCATCTGACCGCCCGACATCTGGTTTGGTTTTTTGTTAATCTGGCTTCCGAGACCAACAAGCTCAAGAGCTTCTTTTGCACGTTTCCTGCGTTCTGCTTTTGATACGCCGGAAATAGTGAGCGCCAGCTCTACATTGGCCAGTACAGTCTGATGAGGGATTAGATTATAATTCTGGAATACAAAACCGATTCTGTGATTGCGGTATGAATCCCAGTCCTTATCCTTATACTCCTTGGTTGAACGATTGTTGATTATCAAATCGCCTTCTGTATATCTGTCCAATCCACCGATGATATTAAGCATTGTGGTCTTACCGCAACCGGAAGGACCGAGAATTGATACGAATTCGCTTTTTCTGAATTCAATGTTGATACCTTTCAATGCCAAAATATCGGAAGAAGCAACAGAATAGTTCTTTGTTATATCTTTTAACTGAAGCATATCATTCCTCCATAATCTTTATTCCATACTATTTTCCACCAAAACACAGATATTTTCAATAAAAAAATTATGAAATAAAAATTAACATTACTAACATATTAATAATTGTGTAAGATTTGATATGTTTTGTGCAATAAACAGAGACTCCGACTTGTGTTAAAAAATATTCTTTATTTATTATTGTTGTTGTGATACAATGTTCTTAAAATGTATAGAAAAATACATTGTGAAAATCATGTCATTGAGGTAGGGAGATATGAATGAAATAGACGACGAACAGGCAAAGAGAAGAAAAAGAATTACATTGTACAAGCGGATAATTAAGCTGACGATTGTAACAATGATTATTTTGCCTACGATTCTATGTGTTGTGCTGTTCGCAAGAATGAACGGTTACAGGAATGATTTGAAGGATTTAAAGAATACGGTTGAACAGTATTTTTCCCAGAAGGAAGAACAACCTGAGGGAACTTCTGCCGTTGCCGAGAATAGTACGAAGGAAGAGGAGACCAAACCCGTTAATCCGAATCCGGGTACGGAGAAGACTACAAAGGCAGAACCGGAGACCAAAACAGAAGAACCTGAGAAAATAGACGAGAAGGCATTGGTGGAGGAAGCTGTTAAAGCCGGAAGAAAAGTAGTATATCTGACTTTTGATGACGGACCAAGCAGTAATACCATGAAATTGTTGGATATTTTTGATAAATATAATGTTAAAGTTACTTTTTTTGTCAATGGTGTTAACTCGGACCCGAATGTTTTGAAGGAAATAGTTAAGAGAGGGCATTCTTTAGGTAACCATACATATTCACATGATTATAAAAAAGTATACGGCGGCATTAAATCTTTTGCCAGCGAATTGAGCAGTCTGCAGAATGCAATCAAAAAAGCAACGGGAAGTTATTCGATGATTTTCAGATTCCCGGGTGGCTCCAGCAATACACAGACAACGCTTCCGATTACGGTTTTTACTGAATATCTTGAGACCAAGGGGTATCAGTATTTTGACTGGAATGTATCCTGCGGGGACGGGGAAGGCTATGTAAGTGCCAATGATGTATACAATAATATTATGGAGGGTATTGAACAAAACGATGTATCCATGGTACTGATGCATGATGCGGATTACCGTCATACAACTTTTGAGGCAATGCCAAGGCTCATTGAAAAGCTTCAATCAATGAATGCGTTAATTTTACCGATAACTGAGGATACAGTACCGGTTCATCATAAAGTAAAATAATGGAGGAAATATAATGGGATTTTTTAAGGATTTTAAAGAAGATTTATCACAGGCGGTTAACGAGATATCTGATGAGGCTTTGTCTTCCGGCAAAACTACATCTGAGGCAACCGAGACTGCTGCAACAATCAGTGATGATGTGATGGTTAATAACCTGGAAGAAGATATTGAAGTTGATGTCAATGCCGAGGTTGATGATACCGTGCTTGAGGAATCACTCAGCAAGGCATTGGAAAACATTGACAGTATTCCTGCGCCGGAGGAGGCTTTGGCAGAGGATACGGCAACAGCGGAGGACATTGTTGAAGCTGTGCCTGATGTAATTGAAGAAGAAACTTCAGATGCTGACGAAATCAGCGATGAGACTGCAATTATCACACCGGGACTTACAATATCCGGTGATATTGAGTCTGCCGGCTCAATTGAATTGCTTGGAAAGGTTTCCGGTAATGTAAGCTGCAAGGGCAAACTTGTTGTAAGCGGTGAGATAACCGGTAATACATCTTCCGCAGACTTTTTTGCGGATAAGGCAAATATCAAGGGCGATATTTCCTGTGACGGAACAGCCAAAATCGGAAGCGGTTCCGTGATTGAGGGGAATCTTGTTGCTACATCCGCAGTTATTGCAGGTGCAATCAAGGGTGATATTGATGTCAAAGGTCCTGTTATTGTTGATACAACAGCAATTATCATGGGTAATATCAAATCCAAATCTGTTCAGATTAATAACGGTGCCGTTATAGAAGGTTACTGTTCACAGTGCTATTCTGATAACAGCCCTAAAAAATTCTTTAACTGCTAATTGGAGGCTTGAATAATGAAGGAGAAAAGACTTTTCTTGAAATTGAGCGGTGAAGCTCTTGCAGGTGAAAAAGGAAAGGGATATGACGAAGCAGTAGTTCTGGATATTGCTAAGCAGGTAAAAGAAATCTGTGACAGCGGTGCATCGGTGGGTATTGTAATAGGCGGCGGTAATTACTGGCGCGGACGTACCAGCGAAAATATGGACAGAACAAAGGCGGACCAGATAGGAATGCTTGCCACAGTCATGAATTGTATATATGTATCTGAAATGTTAAGAAGTGTTGGTCTGGATACCGAAATCCTCACTCCGTTTGAGTGCGGAACAATGACCAAATTATTTTCAAAGGACAGGGCAAATAAGTATTTCAAACAGGGTAAGGTTGTATTTTTTGCAGGTGGTACCGGACATCCGTATTTTTCAACGGATACGGGAATTGTTCTCAGAGCCATTGAAATGGATGCGGATGCAATCTATCTGGCAAAAGCAATTGATGGTGTATATGACAGTGATCCGAAGACTAATCCTAATGCACAAAAATACGATGAACTGACGATAGAACAGGTTGTCAATGATAAGCTTGCAGTTATCGATATTACAGCATCTGTAATGTGTATGGACAACAAAATGCCTTTGGTTGTTTTTGGATTGAATGAAAAGGACAGTATTATCAATACTTATAATGGAAAATCACACGGAACAATAGTTACCGTATAATCAGGAGGATAACATGAGCGATACTAAGATCTACGAAGAGAAAATGAACAAGAGTTGCGATGCACTTGCTGCTGATTTTTCGACAATCAGAGCAGGAAGAGCCAACCCACATATTCTTGATAAGTTACATGTTGAGTATTACGGAGTTCCTACTCCTTTGCAGCAGGTGGCTAATATTTCGGTACCGGAAGCAAGAATGATTCAGATTAAGCCATTTGGTGACAGCTCACTTCTTAAAGATATTGAAAAAGCAATTCTTATTTCGGATTTGGGTCTTACTCCAACTAACGACGGAACAACGATAAGACTTGTTTTTCCGGAGCTTACTGAGGACAGAAGAAAAGAAATTGTTAAAGATATCAAGAAAAAGGGCGAGAATGCCAAGGTTGCAATTCGTAATATCAGAAGAGATGCCAACGATTCAATTAAGAAATCCGCAAAGGAAGAAGATTTGTCCGAGGATGAGGTTAAGAAATTTGAAGCCGATATCCAGAAACTGACAGATAAGTATGTTGCGGAAATCGACAAAATAGTAGATAATAAATCAAAGGAAATAATGACTGTATAGTCCGGTATTTGTATGGATATTTATAATGAGTCTCTTGGCCTTAATATTCCGTGCCATGTAGGTATTATTCTGGATGGAAACGGCAGATGGGCACAAAAAAAACATATGCCAAGGAATTATGGGCATATTAAGGGCTGCAAGGTCATGGAGAAAATCCGTGATGATGCGGACGAAATTGGCATAAAATATCTGACTGTTTATGTTTTTTCAACAGAAAACTGGTCCCGTTCGCAGGTTGAAGTGGATGGGTTGATGCGCTTATTGAGAAATTATCTCAAGACATGTATTAAGCGTGCCAACAAGGATAATATGAAAGTAGTTGTTCTGGGGAGCAGAGACCGGCTTGATGATGATATTTTAACGAAAATATCGGAACTCGAAGAAGCGACAAAGAATAATACAGGACTTACTTTTCAGATTGCGCTCAATTACGGAGGCAGAGATGAAATTATCCGTGCTGTCAGAAAGCTTGTAAAAGATGTTGTTGATAAAGGGATTGAACCTGACTCAATAAGTGAGAAAATGTTTTCAAAATATCTTGACACCGGTGATGCACCGGATATCGATTTACTCATTAGAACAAGCGGAGAAAAGAGATTGTCAAACTTTCTGCTTTGGCAAAATGCTTATGCAGAATTTGATTTTCCGGAGGTTCTGTGGCCGGATTTCAATAAATCACGACTGATTGAGTCCATTGAGAGATATAATAAACGAGACAGAAGATTTGGCGGAGTCAAGGAGGAATAATATGCGAACAAGAATTATTAGTGGCGCCGTGCTTACAGTGATTTTGGTAGGAGCGGTTGCCGGGGGAAGAATTACAATGTTTCTTCTCTCATTATTAATTACTTGCCTTGGCATGTTTGAATTATATAGAGTTGTCGGTATTCATAAGACGGTTTTAGGTGTTACCGGATATGTTTTGGCAGCTGCATATTATGTTTTGCTCTGGTTTGATAAAATGGAATACATGCAGTATTACTGTGTTGCATGCGGCATTATATTAATGTTTATGTATGTCTGCACATTTAATACCAGAAAGGCCAAGGATGCTGCCTTTGCACTTTTAGGCATATTCTATGTTGCAATTCCGTTGTCATTCCTGTACAAAATAAGGATAATTGAAGATTACGGAATCTATGTATTTATACTTTTGTTTGTATGTTCATGGATTGCAGATACTCTGGCATATTTTGTCGGGGTCAATATCGGAAAACACAAATTTCTGCCCAACCTCAGTCCTAAGAAATCCATCGAAGGGGCCATTGGAGGCGTAGGCGGAGCAGCATTAGTGGGATTGGCCTATGGTTTTATTTTGCATGGAACACTTGGAATCAATGCGCAGGTGCCATTTATGTTAATCAGTGCCGTGGGTGCATTTATTTCGATATTTGGTGATTTGGCAGCTTCCGCAATAAAGAGAAATCACAATATTAAGGATTACAGCAATCTGATTCCGGGTCATGGCGGTATTCTGGACAGATTTGACAGTATGATTTTTGTTGCACCGATTGTATATATTGGTGCACAGTTGTTAATGAAATATTTATAAAAAGTATGATGACGTGGGCATTTTGCCCGCGTCAATTCTGCAAAATGAGATTACATTTTAGAGGTTTTTATGAAAAGAATAGCGATACTTGGCTCCACCGGTTCAATCGGAACGCAGACTCTGGATGTTGTCAGAAATAATAATGGCGACGCGGACTCCTGTTGTGACGGAGCTGATAAAAATAGAGAGATAGAGGTTGTTGCTCTGGCAGCAGGGCATAATATTAAGGCTTTGGCTGAACAGATAGTTGAGTTTAGTCCAAAGCTTGTTTGCATTGCAGATGAAAAGGACTATTCGGAATTGAAGGAATTAACACCGAATTGTAAATATGACATCTGTTTTGGTATGGATGGATTAATTCAAATTGCCGAATGCTGTGAATATGACATACTGGTTACGGCAATAGTTGGTATGATGGGAATAAGACCCACAATCAGAGCCATTGAAACAGGGCATGATATTGCTTTGGCCAACAAGGAAACTCTGGTTACGGCGGGGCATATTATTATCGACCTTGCCCAAAAACATAATGTATCTATTCTGCCTGTTGACAGTGAACACAGTGCTATTTTCCAGTGCCTTAACGGTGAAAACAGTGGACAGGTGGAAAAAATAATTCTGACAGCCTCGGGAGGTCCTTTCAGAGGCAGAACCCTTGAGGAATTAAGAAATGTAAGGGTGTCCGATGCACTTAAACATCCAAACTGGTCAATGGGGAAAAAAATTACCATTGATTCGGCTACAATGATTAACAAAGGATTGGAAGTAATGGAAGCCAAGTGGCTTTTCGGAGTGGAATATGAACAGGTTCAGGTGGTGGTGCAGCCCCAGAGCATTATTCATTCTATGATACAGTTTGTGGATGGCGGAGTTATGGCACAGTTAGGGCGCCCTGATATGCGCCTTCCTATACAATATGCACTATATTATCCGGAACGGCGTCCGCTGAACAGTGAACGGTTAGATTTCGCAAAACTTTCACACATTTCATTTGAAAATCCTGATACAATAACCTTCAGAGGACTGGCCTTAGCATATGAGGTCGGTAAGAAGGGCGGTAATCTGCCGACCATTTACAATGCGGCCAATGAAATTGCCGTGAGCAGATTTCTCGATGAGAAAATAGGATTTACGGACATCACCGATATGATTGAAAGAGCTCTGGATAGCATAGAATATATAGACAATCCAACCCTTGAGGATATACTCGAAACCGAGCGAAGGGTTGCAGAATTTTTGAGGTGAATTGATGAAGATATTAATTGCAATTTTAATACTCAGCTTACTTATTTTTGTTCATGAATTCGGCCATTTTGTGGTTGCAAAAATATGTGGCGTTCACGTGAAAGAGTTTTCCCTGGGAATGGGGCCAAGACTCCTCAAGTTTAAGAGAAAAGACACATTGTACAGTATCAAGCTTTTTCTTTTCGGCGGAAGCTGTGCCATGAGCGGAATGGATGAAAACGGTGACGAAACGGGCGAAGGCTCGTATTTGTCAAAAAGCGTATGGAAAAGGATGGCAATTATTGTTGCCGGTCCATTGTTCAATATTATTCTTGCATTTCTTTTTTCCGTCATTCTGATTGGAAAGGTTGGCTATGACCCATGCGTAGTCGGAGCAGTTGCCGATAATTCACCTGCGTATGAGGCAGGTTTGAAGCCGGGGGATAAAATCGTTAAGATTAATAAGAAAAACATTACATTCTACGAGGATTATGCCTTGTACGAAATGGAGCATGACGGCGAAACAATGGAAATAACCTATGTGCGTGACGGAGAAAAGTACAAAACCACGGTTATTCCGCGCTATGTCGACGAAAACGTGTATCAGATTGGCGTTATGCTAAACACTGATAATGCAGATAATAAACTCGAAGTATCTGATGTGACAGACGATATGCCTGCTTCGGAGGCAGGAATCAAAAAGGGCGATGTCCTTTTAAGCGTTAACGGCGAGAAAATTAAGGATTATCAGCATTTTCGTTCAATGTTATTGAGGTATGGTGAATATAATATCCGTATTATGGTTGACAGGGGTGGCTCCCAGGTTATGGTAAAGCTAAAGCCTGACAGAGTGCACCAGTCATATTATACAACGGGCATGGGCTTTGCCAATGTTTGGGAGAAGGTAAGCCCTATTAAAACAATTGGTTATTCCTTCAAATATACCGGATACTGGTCAAAGAGTGTTTTTGCCAGCATAAAAATGCTGATTAACAAAAAGGCATCAATCAATGATGTGAGCGGACCTGTGGGAATTGTCAACATCGTTGGAAATGTAGTTGAAGAAACCAAGGATGAGGGCGCATTGATAGTATTGTTGAACCTGCTCAATTTCAGCATTATGATTAGTGCAAATCTTGGAATTATGAACCTTTTGCCAATCCCTGCACTGGACGGCGGCAAATTGTTTTTCCTTATTATCGAGGCTGTCAGACGGAAACCGGTGCCAAGAGAGAAGGAAGGAATTGTTCATTTTGTCGGCGTGATACTATTATTCCTGCTAACCCTTGCGATTTTGTTTAATGATATAAGAAAACTATTTTAATTGGTGAGAATATGTACAGAAATAATACTAAAGTTGTCACAATCGGTGACCGCAAAATAGGCGGAGGCAATCCGATTTTGATTCAGTCCATGACTAATACCAAAACAGAGGATATTGCTGCAACCGTTAACCAGATTCTGCGTCTGGAGGAGGCGGGATGTGAAATTGTCCGCTGCACTGTTCCAAATGAGGAGGCTGCAAAGGCAATAGCAGGGATTAAAAGCCAAATCCATATTCCACTGGTTGCGGATATTCATTTTGACTACAGAATGGCTATTATGGCAATGGAAAATGGAGCTGATAAAATACGAATCAACCCGGGCAATATCGGTTCGACTGATAAAATCAGGGCTGTTGTAGATTGCGCCAGGGAGAGAAATATTCCTATCAGAGTCGGGGTTAACAGTGGCTCGCTGGAAAAAAATATTATCGAGAAATATGGTCATGTGACGGCAGAAGGAATTGTTGAAAGTGCCCTTGATAAGGTCCGCATTATCGAAGATATGGGATATGACAATCTTGTGGTAAGCATAAAATCGTCGGATGTTCTTTTGTGCGCCAGGGCACATGAACTGATTGCAAAAGAATGTATTTATCCGCTGCATGTGGGAATAACGGAATCCGGCACTGTTTTTTCAGGTAACATTAAATCCGCAGTGGGGCTGGGAATAATTCTTAATCAGGGAATCGGTGACACAATCAGAGTATCCCTCACAGGAGACCCGGTGGAAGAAATCAAATCTGCAAAAATTATATTAAGGACGTTGGGGCTCAGACAATCCGGAATTGAAATTGTATCGTGTCCGACCTGCGGAAGAACACAGATTGATCTGATTGACCTTGCCAACAAGGTCGAAAACCTGGCAAGCAGTTATGATTACAATATCAAGCTTGCCGTTATGGGTTGTATTGTTAACGGTCCCGGGGAAGCAAAGGAGGCTGACCTGGGAGTTGCCGGCGGAATCGGAGAGGGCATTCTTATCAAAAAAGGTGAGGTTATTAAAAAAGTACCGGAAAGCGAATTGCTAAGCTGTCTGAAGGAAGAATTAGATAATTGGAGTGAATAATTTGGAAATTAAGAGATTTACAGAGGTTTTTCCCACAATAAAATTCAACAGGGAATTGACAACTGCGTTTGAGGATGCTGATGTACTTCAGCTTGTCATGAATTCAGAAAGAACCTCGGTTAAGATAGTAGTAAAATTTAGCAGAATTGTTGCAAGAAAGATAATCAGAAAGGCAGAAGCTGAAGTTAAAAAACAGATTTTGCCTTTTAACAATATGGATGTCACAATACTGGAACGCTTTCAATTATCATCACTTCATACACCCAAAACCATTTTTGATGAGTATCTTGACAGCATATTGTATGAGCTTGATTTTGAAAGCAAAATGAAGCATCAGATGTTAAAGGATGCGGATATTATTTTTATTGATGAAAATACGATAAAAATTGTTTTTGATGACAATTTCATAACTCATCAGTATGCCGATAGCATTATTCGTATGCTTGATGATATGTTCCTCAACAGATTTTGCATGGAAGTTAGTGTTGTGCCTGAGTTTGTCACGAAAGAGGCGAGCAGGCAGAGTCTTGAGGCCGAGTACAGGCTGAACCAGATTATCAGTAATATTTCAACAGAATACGAGAAGAATCAGGCTGAAAAAAGTAACAATGCTACGGCAGAGAATGCTAAGGAAAGCAATGCCGACAATGCCACTTCAAACAACAAAGAAGATAAGAAATCTGCTGCCGGAAACTTCAAGACAAAGGATGGTTTCACAAGGAAGACGACATCCGGCGCAGGGGAGTACAGGCGTAGCGTGAAGCGTTCGGACAATGAGAATGTTATATATGGACGCGAATTTGACGACGATTATATTTTGCTTGAGACCGTTGTGGGTGAGATGGGCGAAATCACCTTCAGAGGTCAGATTCGCTTTGCGGAGACGCGTGAATTGAAGAATGGCAAAATAATATATATGTTTGATGTGACTGATTTTACCGACACCATCACGGTCAAGCTTTTCTTTACTTCGGAACAATTTGAGGAAGTTGAAAAAGATTTGAAAACCGGTGCGTTTATTGCCGTAAAAGGTATGACGACGGTGGACAAGTTTTCCGGAGAGCTTACAATTGGTTCGGTTACCGGAATTATGAAAATAAATGACTTCAGGGTGAAACGTGTGGATTTGGCCATGGAAAAACGTGTGGAACTTCATTGCCATACCAAGATGAGCGAGATGGACGGAGTTTCCGATGCGAGCGCAATAGTCAAACAGGCGGAGGAATTTGGACATCCCGCGATTGCCATTACGGACCATGGTGTTGTGCAGGGCTTTACGGAGGCTTCTCATACCAAATTGAGTAATCCTGATTTCAAAATAATATATGGAGTGGAGGCCTACCTTGTTGATGATACGGTAAAAATCGTAGAGGATGCAAAGGGACAGGACTTTGATGATACATATGTGATTTTTGATATAGAAACAACCGGTTTTTCACCTGAAAATGACTGCATCATAGAAATCGGTGCAATAAAGATGTGCAACAGGAAAATTGTAGACAGATTTTCATCATATATTAATCCTCAAATCCCTATTCCTTTTGAAATTCAGAAGCTTACAGGCATTCAGGACAGCGATGTTGAAAATGCGGAGACCGTTGAAACGGTTTTGCCGCGCTTTATTGAATTTTGCGGTGATGCAATACTTGTTGCCCATAATGCGAGCTTTGATGTGGGATTTATCAGGGAAAAGGCGAAAAAAATACTGGGCATTGAATTTAAACATACTGTGGTTGATACGGTGGGATTGTCCAAGGTTCTGTTGCCGGCGCTTGGTAAGTTTAAGCTTGACCATGTAGCTAAGGCCTTGAAACTGCCGGCTTTTAATCATCACAGAGCGGTCGATGATGCAAATGCCTGCGCCAATATTTTTACAGAGCTTATTACAAAACTTGAGGCGCGCGGAATCAATGATTTGTCATCAATTAATGAAATTGAAGATTTTAATATTACATCAGTTCAGAAGGGAAAATCCTTCCATGCCATCATTCTTGCAACATCGGAAGTGGGAAGGGTTAATCTCTACAGGCTGATTTCAAAATCGCATCTGACATATTTTAACAGACAACCAAGGATACCTAAGAGCGAGGTTTTAAAGCTCAGGGAGGGACTTATTTTGGGTTCTGCCTGTGAAGCGGGTGAGTTGTTCCAGGCGATAGTTAAAAATGCATCCAGCGAAGAAATTGCAAGGCTTGTCAATTTCTATGATTATCTGGAAATACAGCCTTTGGGCAACAACCGATTTATGATTGATGACCCCAAATATCCGAATGTTACAAGCAATGCTGATTTGATTAAGCTTAATAAGAGAATTGTTGAACTGGGTACTGAGTTCAACAAGCCGGTTGTTGCAACCTGCGATGTGCATTTTCTCAATCCTGAGGATGAGATTTATCGTCGTATTATTATGAAGGGCAAGGGCTTTCCTGATGCTGACAACCAGGCTCCGCTTTATCTTAGGACTACGGAGGAAATGCTGGCTGAATTTGATTATCTCGGCGAGGAAAAAGCATATGAGGTTGTTATAACAAATACCCGCAAAATAGCAGATATGTGCGAAAAAATCAAGCCTGTAAGGCCGGATAAATGCGCACCGGTTATTCCGAATTCCGACAATACATTGAGGGAAATCTGCTACAACAATGCCCACAAAATGTACGGGCCAAATCTGCCTAAAATCGTGAATGACAGGCTTGAGAAGGAATTGAATTCCATTATTTCAAACGGTTATTCGGTAATGTATATTATTGCACAGAAGCTTGTTTGGAAATCCAATGAGGATGGATACCTGGTTGGTTCCAGAGGCTCCGTAGGTTCTTCTTTTGCCGCGACCATGGCAGGAATTACCGAGGTAAATCCGCTGAGTCCGCATTATCTGTGTCCGAACTGTTTTTATTGTGATTTTGACAGCCCTGAGGTCAGGGCTTTTGCAGGTGGTGCAGGTTGTGATATGCCGGACTGCGACTGTCCGGAATGCGGCACCAGAATGCGCAAGGAAGGATTTGATATTCCGTTTGAGACCTTCCTCGGATTTGACGGAGATAAGGAACCGGATATCGACCTCAATTTTTCCGGTGAATATCAGGCGAAAGCCCATGCATATGTAGAAGTTATTTTTGGCGAGGGTCAGACCTTTAAGGCCGGAACCGTAGGTACTCTGGCTGAGAAAACAATGTATGGCTTTGTGAAAAACTATTTTGAGGAGAAAAACACCAGAAAGCGGGATTGCGAAATTAACAGGATTGTTGCGGGGGGCATGGGCATTAAGCGTTCGACAGGACAGCATCCGGGCGGAATCATTGTTTTGCCTTATGGTGAGGAAATTGATTCTTTTACACCGGTACAGCATCCTGCAAATGATATGACATCCAATATTGTGACAACTCATTTCGATTATCACAGTATTGACCACAACCTTCTTAAGCTTGATATCCTTGGACATGATGATCCTACGATGATTAGGATGCTGCAGGATTTAACCCGGGTGGATCCTTTGACAATTCCTTTGGACAGCCCTGAGGTTATGTCCTTGTTCCAGAGCCTGGATGCCCTGAAAATCAAGCCGGAGGATATAGGAGGAACAAAACTTGGCTGTCTCGGAATACCTGAATTCGGTACGGATTTTGCCATGCAGATGTTGATTGATACCAAACCGCAGCATTTTTCCGATCTGGTGCGTATTGCGGGACTGTCCCATGGTACTGATGTTTGGCTTAACAATGCCCAGACGCTTATTGAGGAAGGAAAAGCAACTATTTCAACAGCTATCTGTACCCGTGATGATATTATGGTATATCTTATCAACCAAGGACTTGAGGCAGGAACAGCCTTCAAAATCATGGAAAATGTGCGAAAGGGCGTAGTCGCAAAGAAGAAATGTGATAAATGGCCGGAGTGGAAGGAGGACATGCTTGCCCACGGCGTTCCCGACTGGTATGTCTGGTCCTGTGAACAGATTAAATACATGTTTCCGAAGGCACATGCCGCGGCCTATGTTATGATGGCTTGGCGAATTGCATATTGCAAAGTATTTTACCCTCTGGAGTATTATTGTGCATATTTTAGTATCCGTGCCGACAATTTTTCTTATGAGTTAATGTGTTTTGGCAAGGAAAAACTGAATTATTATATTGCTGAATATAAGAAAAAACTAGAACTCAAAACAATCAGCAAAAAGGAGGAAGGACAGCTTAAGGACATGCGTCTGGTTCAGGAAATGTATGCCCGTGGCTTTGATTTTCTGCCAATTGACTTGTACAAGTCCCATTCCAGAAATTTCCAGATTGTGGATGGTAAGCTTTTACCACCGTTCAAATCCATTGACGGACTTGGCGAAGTTGCTGCCGACGGCATATATGAGGCGGCAAAAAACGGCAAATTCCTGTCTGTGGAGGATTTTATGTCCAGAAGCAAGGTTTCAAGCGTAAACGCAACCCTAATGAAAGACCTGGGAATACTTGGAAGCATGAATTACAGCAATCAGATTTCGTTGTTTGATTATATGGGTGGCGGAGAGTAGAATGTTTTTTCATTGACTTGACATTATTAATATAAACTACGATAATATATAAAATACTTTTTTTATCAAGGAGTTTCATTATGAAAAAAACAATTACAAAGAGATTGATATTATCTCTGTTATCAATAGTTATTGTTTTCTGTTTTACCGGTTGTAAAAAAATAATCCAAAAAATTGATGATCCTATTACCCCTGAGGAGTTTGAAAACATCTGTGATGATATGGATAAGTTTGAATTTAATGTATCCCATCAGGAAGCTGAGGCTGCAGGTATTGAATCTGCAAGTGCAATCAGTAAGACCCATCCTGACATCGGTGTTTTGTATTTCAGATGCGAACAGCAGGTTGTCGCTGACAAGTACTATGGCGGTGTAAAGGATACACTTGCACAGAAAATCGGTTATTACGAGAAATACGAAGTTTATGAGGATGATTTGCTGGTTGCTCATAATGACACTTACAAATATGTCGCTTTTCGTGACAGAAATACTTTTGTGTTTATTCAGGCTACCGGTGACTCAACCATTGACGATGTAAAAGAAATTGCCAAAGGCTTTGGTATTGATACTAACAAATAATATTTTGAGGAAAGCCCCGCACAATGACGGATAATTCGCCTTGTGCGGTAAAATGGTCAGGCAGGTGAATGATTATGTTAACAGAACGCTATTCCAAAGCACTTGAATTTGCAAAAGAAGCACATAAGGGCATTGTTAGAAAAACATCCGACACTCCGTACATCACCCATCCTATTGAGGTGGCTGAAATTGTTGCGCAGATGAGTAGTGATGAGGATGTGATTATTGCGGCATTATTGCATGATGTCGTTGAAGATACGGCTTATACTCTGGAAGATATCAGCAAAATGTTTGGTGACAAGGTAGCTGCCCTGGTTGCTGAGGAAAGCGAAGATAAGAGGCGCAATCAACTGGCAAGCGAGACCTGGAAGCTTCGCAAACTGGAGACGATAGAACATCTGAAGCTGGCATCGACCAATGTTAAAATAATAGCGCTGGCCGACAAATTGTCCAATTTAAGGTCAATGTATACGGATATCCAACATATGGGAGACAGGCTTTGGGATTGCTTTAATCAAAAAGACAAATCGCAGCATGAGTGGTATCACAGGGAGATATCCAATGCGGTAAAAGAGCTTTCCAATACCGTGCAATGGCAGGAATATGTGGAACTGTGTGACAAGGTATTTAAATAATATATGATTTATTAAAAAAATAAAAAAAGTACTTGCATTTTGTATTTCGATATAGTATTATATGCAAGTACGAGACAGATGGCCAATTGGTCAAGAGGTTAAGACGCCGCCCTCTCACGGCGGAAACAGGGGTTCGATTCCCCTATTGGCTACTTAAGAACCTGTATTATTTACAGGTTCTTTTCTTTTATTTGTGATAATTTTTATATTACATGCCAAAGGGAGAAAAGATGAAACTGATAATATGTGTTGATGATGATGGTGGCTTTGCATTCAATAACAGGCGCCAGTCTTCTGATAAAGCGTTGTTTCCTTGCTTGATGGAGATTCTGGAAACCGGCAGGATATATATGTCGGATTATTCCTTCAAACAATATGACGGGACTGCTGACGGACTTGTTGAGATTGATGAAAATGATGTGAAGATGCTCGGGGATGAAGATTATTTTTTTATTGAAAAGAATAACCCTGATTATTCCATGCTTGACATCACCGGGTTGACGGTTGTCAGATGGAACAGGGCATATCCTTCTGATGTGCATTTTAACTTTGATTATTCGGCTATGGAATTGGCTTTTACAACGGAATTTGTCGGAAATTCCCATGAGAAAATAACAGTGGAGATTTACAAATGATTAAGAAAATATCAAAATTAGTACTGATTTTATTCCTTTTGTTCTCAATCACAGGATGTTCGGGAAAAAATGATTCGCAGAATGCTACTACAGATATTGCGGAAAGCTATTCGGATACATATTTGCAGTCGGAGAATCTTACGGAACCGCCTTCAGAGACTTCGACCAAAACGCAGACAGATGAAACTGTACAGGAAACCATTCCACAGCTCGAGACAATACCGGAAACCGAACCGGAAACCTTCGCGAGCACATCAATGGAAAAGATTCCTTCTTATTCCGGTAAGCCATATGTTGCAATTAACGGTAATATTCCATATTTTAAGCTGTCGGAAAAGAATACAAAGGTATTTGAAAAATATTCCGAAACTGACGAACTTGGAAGATGCGGTGTTGCATATGCGAATATCTGCAAGGAGCTTATGCCGACTGAGGAGCGTGAGGCGATAGGAATGATAAAGCCTTCCGGCTGGCAGACACTTAAGTTTGATTTTGTTGACGGAAAATATTTGTATAACAGATGCCATCTGATTGGATTTCAGCTTGCCGGCGAGAATGCAAATTATAAGAACCTGATTACAGGAACCAGGTATTTTAATGTTAAGGGTATGCTTCCGTTTGAAAATATGGTGGCCGACTATGTAAAAGAAAGCGGCAATCATGTGCTTTACCGCGTGACCCCATATTACAAAAATAGTAATCTTGTGGCTGATGGAGTGCTTATGGAAGCATTTTCGGTGGAGGATGAAGGAGAAGGAATATGTTTCAATGTATTTGTGTTCAATGTTCAGCCCGGTGTGAAAATTAATTATGCAAACGGTAATGCTGTTGCAGAGGGCGGTGCTACAGAGACGACAAAGGAAAGTACAACGCAGGAAAATACGCAAAAACAGGAGCGTGTTTCATATATTCTCAATACTAATTCGAAATTGTTCCATTTGTCCGGCTGCAGCAGTGTTAAGCTTATGAAAGAAAGCAATAAAAAAGCATTTTCAGGCACAAGGGATGAGGTTATTAATATGGGTTATAAGGCATGCAGGAAATGTAATCCGTAGATATCAGGGTGGAATAAGTAAAGGTGTTGCTATCTTATTTTTTATAAAACAACTGAAAATATGAAGCAACAGGTATGATTACTTAATTATTTTAATCAATACCTGCGTAAAAATATGTCATAAAATTCATGTTGGATTTTTATTCTATTTTTTGAAAAAATGTGTTAATATCGCGTTATCAGATTCTAAACATTTTATTCCCTATGAAATAATCGGTTAACCTTATATTTTTCCCGGAAATTACATCAACATCCTTCTTGACTATAACCAAAATCCCGGTGTCTGAATTTGTAAAAAAATATTGACATACGGGAATTAGTAGTATATAGTTAGTTTAGAGACGAACATTTGTTCACATATTTAATTATTTAAGGAGATTGACTATCTATGGCAAAAGAAGACAAATTAAGAGCATTGGATGCTGCATTATCAAGTATAGAGCGCAATTTTGGTAAAGGTGCTGTTATGAAGCTCGGAGATCCTGCGGCAGCAATGAGTGTTGAGACTATCCCTACAGGCTCCCTGAGCCTTGATATTGCACTGGGTATGGGCGGTGTGCCTAAGGGAAGAATTATCGAAGTATATGGTCCTGAATCAAGCGGTAAGACAACTGTTGCATTACATATGGTTGCAGAGGTGCAGAAGAGAGGCGGAATCGCAGGCTTTATTGATGCGGAACATGCCCTTGATCCTGTATATGCAAGTGCAATCGGTGTCAATATTGATGAACTCTATATTTCCCAGCCGGATAACGGTGAACAGGCTCTTGAAATTACTGAGACACTTGTGCGTTCGGGAGCTGTGGATATTATTATTGTTGACTCTGTTGCGGCACTGGTGCCTAAGGCTGAGATTGACGGAGATATGGGAGATTCACATGTGGGTTTGCATGCAAGACTTATGTCCCAGGCACTTCGTAAACTTACTGCAGTTATCAGTAAGACTAATTGTGTTGTTATTTTCATTAACCAGTTGCGTGAAAAGGTAGGAGTTATGTTCGGTAATCCGGAGACTACCACAGGCGGAAGAGCTCTCAAGTTTTATTCATCAATCCGTATGGATGTTAGAAGGGTTGAGACGCTTAAGAGCAATGGTGAGATGATTGGTAACAGAACAAGAGTCAAGATTGTCAAGAACAAAATTGCTCCGCCTTTCAAGGAGGCTGAATTTGATATCATGTTTGGAAAGGGAATCTCCAAAGAGGGAGATATTCTGGACCTTGCGGTAAGCTGTAATGTTATTAATAAAAGCGGTGCGTGGTTTTCTTATAATGATGAGAAGATTGGTCAGGGCAGGGAGAATGCCAAGATATATTTAACTGATCATCCTGAAGTGATGGAAGAGGTTGAAAACAAAGTCAGAGAACATTATGCTATTAATCCGGCACCTGCTGTGACAGAAGAATAGAGTTTTTGAAATATTTGTTTTTATTTCATTAAAATCTACCAATAACGCCCGTGGCTTATGTTGTGGGCGTTATGTTATATATGAAACGGGGAGTATTTATGATTGTTACAGAATTGCAACCCATGGATAATAAGAAAGTGAGAGTTTATATTGATTCAGAGTATGCATTCCCACTATATAGGTCAGAAATCAGAAAATTCGGCTTAGCAGTGAATAATGATATTTCTCCTGATAAATACGAGGAATTGAGAGATGTTTTATTCAAACGAATCAGGGAGAGAATACTCTATATAATATCGGATTATGACAGACCGAAGAAAGCAATCCGGCAAAAACTTCTTGATGCCGGATATCCGGATGAAATTGTTGATGAAGCAATCAGACATTTGGAAGAATACCATTATATTGATGACAGAAGATATGCATGCAATTTGGCTGAATCATTAGCTAACAACAGGCATGCCGGTAAGCGGTATATCAGGAATAAGCTTTATGAAAAAGGTATATCAGCAACGATAATTGATGAAGTTCTTGATGAAATTGAGATAGATGAAGCTTCACAGATTGAATCTGCAATTCGTAAGAAGGGTTACCATATTGAAGAGATTGCTGAATTGGATGATAAAGAAATTGGCAAGCTATATGCATATTTATGCAGAAAAGGTTTTTCTTCTTCAATAATCCGGAATATTATCAGAAAATAAGGCGTTTTTTTGGCGTTTTGTTTCAAATATGATAACAGCCCTATTCAAATTTTCTTGACATTTTTATAAAAAAAGTATAACATTAGTATGTTGTATTTTGTACAATGAAAACTAAATAAGGAGGTGCTCCTGTACATTGGTAACGATTATTACAGGCGTTGCTACTTTCGTTGTAACAGCTGCTGTTGTATGGTTTATCTCTAATGCATATCACAAGAATGTTGCAGAGAAGAAACTTGGCAGTGCAGAAAGTAAAGCAAGAGAAATAATAGACGAAGCCCTCAGAACTGCTGAAACACGTAAGAAGGAAATTCTTATTGAAGCTAAAGAAGAGTCAATAAAGTCTAAGAATGAGCTCGAGAAGGAAACAAGAGAAAGACGTGCAGAACTTCAGAAGTTTGAACGTCGTGTTTTATCAAAGGAAGAAACTCTTGATAAGAAACTCGATGCAGTCGAGAAGCGTGATGCTGCACTTGGCCGCAAAGAGGACGAACTCAATCGTAAGAAGCAGGAAGTAGAGGCGCTTAGTACAAAGAGAGTACAGGAACTAGAAAGAATCTCAGGACTTACCTCCATTCAGGCGAAAGAATATCTATTAAAAACTGTTGAAGAAGAAGTAAAACATGAAACTGCAGTCTTAATCAAAGAAATGGAAACAAGGGCTAAGGAGGAAGCGGATAAGAAGGCTAAGGAATATACCGTTAATGCCATTCAAAGATGCGCTGCCGACCATGTTGCTGAGACAACAATATCAGTTGTTCAGCTTCCAAGTGATGAGATGAAGGGAAGAATTATTGGTAGAGAAGGAAGAAATATCAGAACACTTGAGACAATGACAGGTGTTGATCTTATTATCGATGATACTCCTGAAGCGGTTGTTTTATCGGGATTTGATCCAATTAGAAGAGAGGTTGCCAGAATCGCTCTTGAAAAATTGATTATTGACGGACGTATTCATCCGGCAAGAATTGAAGAAATGGTTGAAAAGGCTCAAAAAGAAGTTGAGACAATGATTCGTGAAGAAGGCGAAGCTGCTACGCTTGAAGCCGGCGTTCACGGAATTCATCCGGAATTAGTAAGACTTCTCGGCAAAATGAAATATAGAACCAGTTATGGTCAGAATGTTCTCAAGCATTCCATTGAAGTTTCATTATTAAGCGGATTAATTGCATCTGAAATCGGTTTAGATGTAAGAGTTGCAAAAAGAGCCGGATTATTGCATGACATCGGAAAATCCGTTGATCATGAGATGGAAGGTTCACATATTCAGATTGGCGCAGATTTGTGCAGAAAATACAAAGAATCTGAAATAGTAATCAATGCCGTTGAAGCACATCACGGAGATGTTGAGCCACAATCACTTATCGCTGTTATCGTTCAGGCTGCTGATGCAATTTCAGCTGCAAGACCGGGCGCAAGAAGAGAAACTCTGGAAACATATACAAACAGACTTAAACAGTTAGAAGATATTACTAATGAATTCAAGGGTGTCGATAAATCATTCGCCATCCAGGCAGGACGTGAGATTCGAATTATGGTAGTTCCTGAAGTTATCAGTGACTCCGATATGGTAGTACTCGCAAGGGATATTTCAAAGAAGATTGAAGCTGAACTAGAGTATCCGGGTCAGATTAAAGTTAATGTGATTAGAGAGTCGAGAGTAACGGATTACGCAAAATAAAATTCCCCCCGGTTTTCGACCGGGGGATTTTTTATCGGACAAGCTAAATATACTTGACCATTTTGAACTTGTAATATATATTATTATTCAGTAAGATTTTAGGAGGACGTTATGAGTCAGGAAAAAGTTGATGCAAGAAAGAAAAGTAAAGGAGATTTATTACATAGCACCAAGGTCAGAATGAGAAATATGACATTGATTATCGCAATATTGCTTATTGTTGCAGGTGCATTTGGCAGTGTTGTTTGCTATAGAACCGGATACAATAAAGGCGAGAAGAAAGGTGCAGAGGATGCGCTTCAATCCTTCTTGACAGATACAGCGGGTGAAACCGAGGAAGATTCATCTGAAAATGAGACTTCGGATGGCGAAACCGAAGGAACTACTGAAAAAACAACCGAAGATACTACAGAAGCAACAGAGTAATACAATTAATGGATTGAATTCACATATTTTTATGGATTCAATCCTTTTTTAATAAACGACTTGCATTTTATATCCCAAAAAGGTAAAATCAAATATGGATAATTATGAGGAGAATATCATGAAAATACTTTTTATTTCCCTTGGCTGTGACAAAAATCTTGTCGATTCAGAGATGATGATGGGATTGTTGAGAGACAAGGGATACGAATTTATAGATGATGAAAACCTTGCTGATGTTGTTGTAATAAACACATGTGGTTTTATTGATTCGGCAAAGGAAGAAAGTATTAATACAATTCTTAATATGGCAGAGCTTAAGAAGAGTAATCTTAAGGCGTTGGTGGTTACCGGCTGCCTTGCTCAGAGATACAAAGATGAAATATTGAATGAAATACCTGAGATTGATGCAATAGTTGGCACAACCGCATTTGATACAATTTGTGAGGTTGTGGATGATGTTTTGGCAAATAAGAGCCACAATGAATTCAGGGATATTAATGAATTATGCAGAGCTGATTCTAAAAGAATAATCACAACCGGCGGATATTATTCATATTTGAAGATCGCTGAAGGGTGTGATAAGCATTGCACTTATTGCAGTATTCCGATGATTAAGGGAAAATATCGAAGTACACCGATGGAGGATTTAATCAAAGAAGCTGAATATCTCGCTGACAACGGGGTCAGGGAATTGATTCTTGTGGCGCAGGAGACCACCGTTTACGGTACGGATATCTACGGAGAAAACAAACTTCCTGAATTACTTAAGAAATTGTGTCGTATTAGCGGAATTGAATGGATCAGGCTTTTGTATTGCTATCCTGAAGAGATAACTGACGAATTGATACAGACAATCATGACAGAGAAAAAGATTCTTCACTACATCGATATTCCGATACAGCATTCGTCGGACAGAATACTTAAGCTTATGGGAAGAAAGACAACTCGCCGTGATTTGGTTGATGTGATTAGCAAAATCCGAAGAGAAATTCCTGATATGTGTATCAGAACAACGCTTATTACGGGCTTCCCCGGTGAGACGACAGAGGATCATGAGGATGTTCTTGATTTTATTGACGAAATAGAATTTGACAGACTCGGTGTTTTTACCTATTCGAGAGAGGAAGGTACCGCTGCATCGCTTATGGATAATCAGATTGATGACGATACCAAACTTGACCGTCAGGAAGAAATCATGGCGCTCCAACAGGAAATTTCGCTGGATAAATCAAGCAGGCTGGTTGGAAGAACCATGGAAGTGATTATTGAAGGCAAGGCGGCGGATGAGGATGTATATGTTGGAAGAACATATATGGACGCACCAAATGTCGACGGGTTTGTATTCATTAACACAAATAATGAGCTGATGAGTGGTGATTTTGCTAATGTCAGAATTACAAAAGCGTTAGAATATGATTTGATAGGAGAATTAGTATAATGAATTTACCAAATAAACTGACTTTATTCAGAGTGATATTGATACCGTTTTTTCTTGTATTCTTATTAACGGATTTTGCAGGAGCTTCGTCAAAATATATTGCGTTAGCGATATTTGCGTTAGCAAGCTTTACTGATTTCCTTGACGGGAAAATAGCCCGAAGCCGCAACCTGGTTACTAACTTCGGAAAATTCATGGACCCGATAGCTGATAAGCTTTTAGTTTCATCAGCATTTATTGCATTTGTGCAGATGGGTCTGCTGCCTGCATGGATTGTTATTATTCTGATTGCCAGAGAGTTTATCATAAGCGGATTTAGACTTGTGGCATCGGACGCCGGAATTGTCTTGGCAGCAAGCTGGTGGGGCAAATTCAAGACGGCTTTTCAGATGATTATGTGCATTTTGCTTATAATCAATATCAATAATTGTGTAATGGATGTAATTGAAATGGTATTTGTATATATATCACTGGCACTTGCACTGATTTCACTTGCTGATTATCTTATCAAAAATCGAAAAGTTATTTCGGATATGTAAAGCTAGTAGGAGGCGATATTATGGCAGAGGGAATTGGACAAAAATTAATTGATTTAATGATTGACCGCCATATCACAATAAGTACGGCAGAGTCATGCACCGGCGGTATGCTGGCGGCACATATTGTTGATATACCCGGAGCGTCACGCGTATTTCACGAAGGATATATCACCTACAATGATGATGCCAAGATACATGTACTTAATGTGAGTAAAAAAACTATTGCAAAATATACAGCGGTCAGCAGTGAGACCGCGGCAGAGATGGCGGAGGGCTGTCAAAAAGCAGCAAAGAGTGATATAGCTGTATCGGTAACCGGTTTTGCCGGTCCGGAGGACACAGCGTTGGAGCCAAAGGGACTTGTCTATATAGGCTGCGCCTACAAGGGCAAAGCTGAGGCCTTCAAGTACAAATTTGAAGGGGACAGAAATCAAATACGGTTCCAGGCAGCCCTGAAAGCTTTGGAAATTGCATATGTAACTTTAGTAAGCTAGACATAATAATGCACAAGGAGAGAACTACAATGAAAAAAAGAGCTTTTGTAACACTTGAGAAGGTAAAGGAAATCGCAAATGAGATTCCTACGCCTTTCCACTTATATGATGAGAAAGGAATTAGGGAAAATGTTGAAAATGTAAAAAAAGCATTTTCATGGAATAAGGGTTTCAAGGAATATTTTGCGGTAAAGGCAAATCCAAATCCTTTTCTTATCAACATTCTTAGAGAATATGGTTGCGGCTGTGACTGTTCATCAATGACGGAACTTATGCTTTCCAATGCGCTGGGTTGCAAAGGAAGCGACATTATGTTTTCGTCAAATGATACTCCGGCTGAAGAATTTGTATACGCATCCGAGATTGGCGCAACAATCAATCTTGATGATTTCACTCATATTGATTTCCTTGATAAGCTTGTGGGAATTCCCGAGACTATAAGCTGCAGATACAACCCGGGCGGATATTTTGAAATTGCCAACTCCATCATGGATAATCCGGGAGATGCAAAATACGGTTTTACAAAAGAACAGCTTATTGAGGGCTTCAAAATCCTCAAATCAAAGGGTGCAAAATATTTTGGAATTCATGCCTTCCTTGCATCCAATACAGTAACAAATGATTACTATCCGGAACTTGCCAGAATTTTGTTTGAACTGGCAGTGGAGGTTAGGGATAAAACCGGTTGTGATATCAGGTTTATCAACCTTTCGGGTGGTGTCGGAATCCCATACAAACCTGACGGGGAGCCAAATGACATTCTCAAAATCGGTGAGGGTGTTCACAAAGTATACGACGAGGTGCTTACCGCAAATGGTATGGGCGATGTTTCAATCTATACCGAAATGGGCAGATTTATGATGGGTCCTTACGGAGCTTTGATTACAAAGGCAACTCATGAAAAGCACACCTACAAGGAATATATCGGAGTTGATGCCTGCGCATGCAACCTCATGAGACCTGCAATGTACGGGGCTTACCACCACATCACTGTGCTGGGAAAAGAAAACGAGCCTTGCGATCACAAATATGATATTACCGGCTCGCTTTGTGAAAATAATGACAAGTTTGCAATTGACAGGATGCTTCCAAAGATTGACAATGGAGATTATCTGTTCATACATGATGCGGGGGCACATGGTTTTTCCATGGGATACAATTACAATGGTAAATTGCGTTCCGCAGAGGTGCTTTTGCAGTCGGACGGCAGCTTTAAGATGATTAGAAGAGCTGAGACTCCAAAGGATTATTTTGCAACATTTGATTGCTTTGATATTCTTAACCCAATATTAAAATAAGGAATCCATCTTATGGTGGTATGGTGTACAAAATAATGACAAATTTAGATTCAGCTACAGCTGACTTAATTAAAGGCAAAAACATCAATGAGAATTTTGCTGTTTTCAGTTATGGTTTGAAGTCCTTGTATAAAGCGAATGCCGGGATTCAGCTGTCCATGAATTATTTCACTTTGTGTCAGATACTCAGCGAGTCTGAAAATCTCAACAAAACCGCAATGGATTGTATTAGTAAGCTGCAGGATTTTGTGAAACGAGTGATTCTGGACAAAAATACCGACTGCGTCAGTGAAATTGACCGATTCAGAAATGAAATTATCAGAATAATGGAAACATTTACCATATATATGGACCGTTTCCAGCTTTATGAATATTGTCTTAACCGCATTGAATTCAAATTTGATGCCGGGGAATACAGCAACGAGTATTACAATAATGAATTTGAGAGCGTGATAAGAAATTATGTAATCAGTGAGAGGGATAATTCAATTATTTCTGCCAAGATGTCTGAAATGATAGGCCAGCTTCCGATGAGGCTTTCTAAGAACAAGTTTTATGACATAATTTTAAATACTTTTTCCCTCTATAAGGGAAGTGAAAAATCCTCTGTAAAGGATTTTTCATACATGGTGGAAACTTGTGGCGGAATTTATTCCCTTGATTATGATTTGGCAGATTTTGAGAAAATCAAAGAAGCCGATGAAAAATATGCTTCATATGACTATGAGAATATGGATAGGGAGGCATATATCAACGCAACTGAAGAATATGCAATGTGGTCATCATATCTTGAAGAATATGCCAACCTTTATATGATGATAACAGAGGTGGTCAACGCCCTCTATTCAATATGCCTGTGCGGCGATTCCTGTGATGAAATCGAGACATTTATCCTTGATATAATCAAATCAACATATTCTGCACTTGAAGAGAATTCCGAGCCGGATGTGTCCGTGGAAATGCAATTTGAAAAAATTGAAGGAATGCAGGAAAAATTGTGGATGAAAATATATAATCCTGAAGCTGCATTGACGGACATAGAGACTGCCAATTATGAAGAACTTGTAAAACTCGGACTTATGGATGAAGTCGATATATTCAAAAAGATTGCGAAATTACAATCCTCAAGTGCTTTTGCAAAACTTGAGCAGGAGGAACTGGCTGATGCGGCAGATGATTTGTATGTGGAACAGACAGCCAACGAAGTAATTGAGAGTTTTAATAAAGCATTTGAAAAATGCAGCAGGATGACAAAGCGCGCCATTATGGCATCAGTCTTGCAGAATCTGCCTGTATTTTTTAACAGCTTTGAAGATTTTATGGAATATGTACATGTATCTCTTACACAGTGTCGTGATGAGGCTGAAAGACAGGCCTGCATGACATTAATCAATTTATTGATGTGCGGTGATTAATAATGTTTTGGTATAAAAAACTATACTTGGGCAATACGGCAATCAATTTGACAAAGCGCCAAATCAAATCCATTCAACATGGACATTTTTTTGACGGGGTATACCTGGTCCTGGTATCGGATAGAGAGGGCGAATTGTTGGAAATATATAATGCATTTAAATACCCATATAAACGTTTTAAAAAGACAAAGCGCACAGTGGTTGGCATTGCTTTAGGGTATGACGAGGCACTTCTTTTGGTCAAGACAATAGTGGATGACGTGTATAAGAACACAGGTGATTTAGACCTTAAAACATACCTGACGAGGTAAAACATGAATTTTTTAACAGTTTTATTGAAAATTCTTCAGATTATCGGGTTTGCGCTTGCCGGCATTATTGCATTAATTCTTATTTTGATGCTTCTTGTTTTATTTTACCCGGTTAGATATAGCGGGCGAATCAGATTCAAGGACAACAAGCCCGATATCAAGATAAAGGTTTCATATCTTTTTAATCTGGTAAGAGGAAAATATATCCTTAACGAAAATGAAAAAGTACTTGACTATGTGATAATATGCAGGTGGCTTTTTGGGAAAGATAAGAAAAAAAAGGCGAAGAAGAGTAAAAATCGCAATAAGAAGAAGCGCTCAACGGCGTCTGTGAAGACGTCAGCCGGTAAACAGAAGAATGACACCCCTTTGAAGTCAACCAAAAGTGCCAAAAAGTACTTTGAAAGTGATAAGAAAAAGTACACAAGCACTGATTCCGGTGATGAGAGCAAAAAAAGTATTTTGCAAAAACTCAAAAATATGTATAATAAGGTAAAGGGAATTTTCCTTAATATACGTAAAAAATTTGAATATATCAGAAAAGAATACAATGACAAGGACAACAGGGAGGCATTTTCTTTTGCCATTGGGATGATTAAGAAATTCCTTAAACATTCGCTTCCGAGAAAATATGTGATTAATATTAAGCTTGGGGCGGGTAACGCGGCAACGACGGGTGAAATTGTCGGACTGGCATATACACTCAGCAGTATGTTCTGCCTGAATGTCAATATCACTCCGGATTTTGAAAACAAGATTTTTGAGTGTGATATTCCTTTTCGCGGAAGGCTCTGTGTATTGATTATTCTTATATGGATTATCAAAGTATTCAGACACAAACAACTTAGAGCATTGATTGATAAAATCAGTAGTTATATTTAGCATTGGAGGTTATTATGTCAGATAACACAAAATTTGAATCAACAGTAGCATCATTATTCAAGGGTATGGATGGATTTTTGTCAGCAAAAACAGTTGTTGGAGAGCCAATTACTGTTAACGATACAATTATCCTTCCTTTGGTAGATGTATCATTCGGTATTGCTGCAGGTGCAGGAAGTAATGATAAGAAAAATAAGGCGGCAGGCGGAATGGGCGGCAAGATGAGCCCAAGTGCAGTGCTGGTTATTCATGATGGCATCACAAGACTTGTCAATGTGAAGAATCAGGATACAATCACAAAGCTTGTGGATATGGTTCCGGATATCATCAACAAATTTACAAGCAAAAAGAATGATGAGGACCCTGAAGTGGAGGAGGCCGTTGAGAAGGCTTCCAAATAAGAATAAAGCAGCTTTTCTTTTCATATAATGTACAGATATCCATATTTGTCAGAGTGATGAATTGAAAAGAATATTTGGATTTGCTCTATTTTTTATTGGAATAGGTATGATTTTGCAGATGTTTGTCAAAAAGATCTTTCCGGGCGTATGCATAGTTTTGGTTTTGTTGCTGGTAGGATATAATCTTTTTATGAGTGCAAAATGCAAATAAATTAAAAAAATACTTGCCAAACAGACAAGTATCTGTTATCATAATTTTTGTTGTGGATTCAATGCGTTGAATTCAATAAGTTAAAGGAGGTGCAAACATGGCTAAATGTGCTGTTTGTGATAAAGGAGCTCACTTTGGAATCAAAGTAAGTCACTCACATAGAAGATCCAACAAAATGTGGAAATCAAACGTTAAATCTGTTAAGGTTAAGGTTAATGGCCAGGCTAAGAAGATGTATGTATGTACTTCTTGTTTAAAATCAGGCGCTGTAGAGAGAGCTTAATTATTACGGAGATATAGGACCGAAGGGCTATCCTTTCGGTCTTTAATTTTTTGTGGATTTTTATTATGTTTTATTGTATAATATATTTTAAGTCGCGATGTAGGAGGTAAACATTATGGGACAGGAAGTTAATAAATACGGTGATATTTGTGTGGACAAGGTGGTTCTTGCAAAATACGCCGGCGCAATTGCGATAGAATGTTTTGGTATTGTTGGAATGACATCCACAAATGTTAAGGATGGTTTTGGAAGACTTCTTAAAAAGGAATCACTTTCTCGTGGTGTTAAAGTTAAGATTAAAGATGATAAGATTACAATTGATTTTCATGTAATTATTGCATACGGAATTGCTGCCGAGACAGTGGCGGAGAATCTTGTGCAGACAGTAAAATATAAAATCGAAGAATTCAGTGGACTTAAGGTCTCTAAAATAAATGTATATGTTGAAGGTGTAAGAATCTTAGACTGATGCTTTTGCCCATGAAGTGTAATTGCTTGGTGGGAATAGTATTCCCGGTTGCATATTCCGGGATTGTAAGGAGGATTTGAAAGTGGCTACAAAAACTATTGGAGCTAGTGAGATAAAGAAATGTTTTCTGGCAGGAGCTGCCAATCTTGAAGCAAAAAAAGAATGGATTAATGAACTGAATGTTTTTCCTGTTCCTGATGGTGATACAGGAACCAATATGACACTTACAATTATGTCAGCAGCTAAGGAAGTGAATAATCTTACTTCACCTAATATGGAAAGTATTTCCAAGGCTATTTCAAGCGGTTCGCTTAGAGGCGCACGCGGTAATTCCGGTGTTATTCTTTCTCAGTTGTTACGTGGATTTACAAAGGTAATTCGTGAGCATGATGAAGTGGATTCCATTATTCTTGCCACAGCATTTAACAAGGCAGTAGAAACTGCATATAAGGCGGTAATGAAGCCTAAGGAAGGAACAATCCTTACTGTTGCCAAGGGTATGGCGGATAAAATACTGGAGCTTTGCACCAGTATTTCAGACCTTGAAGACCTTTTTGAAAAAGTTATTAAATATGGCGATGAAGTCCTTAAACAGACGCCTGAGATGCTTCCTGTATTAAAACAGGCCGGAGTTGTTGACTCGGGCGGACAGGGTCTTATGCAGGTTATGAAGGGCGCATACGATGCGCTGATGGGAAAGGAAATCAATTTCACTGCCGGCCCTGAAGTTAAGACGAATGTAGCTTTTTCAGAGGAAAAAGAAATCGATACAGCAGATATCAAATTCGGTTATTGTACTGAATTTATCGTTATGCTGGAAAAACAATTCGGTTCCCGCGAGGAAAGCGAATTTAAGGCTTATCTTGAATCAATCGGTGATTCGATTGTTGTAGTTGCGGATGATGAAATTGTCAAGGTGCATGTTCATACGAATCATCCGGGTCTTGCTTTTGAGAAGGGCTTAACCTTTGGTTCACTTACACGCATGAAGGTTGATAATATGCGTGAAGAGCACGAAGAGCGACTGATTGCAAACGCATCTGCAATCGCACAGGGAAAGGCAGAATCTCCTGCTACAGAACCTGTTGAAGAAGAACCTGTTGAGAATAAAAAGTACGGATTCATCGCAGTATCCGCAGGTGAAGGCTTAAGCGAAATATTCCAGAGCCTCGGTGCTGATTATATTATTGAGGGCGGTCAGACAATGAACCCAAGTACCGAAGATATGCTTAATGCAATCGATAAGGTATATGCTGACAATATTTTTATTTTACCAAATAATTCCAATATTATTCTTGCTGCACAGCAGGCACAATCAATTGTTGAAGATAAGAATATTATCGTTGTGCCAACGAAGACTGTTCCTCAGGGTATTACTGCAATGATTAATTTTGCAGAGGATTGCAGTCCGGAGGATAACCTTGAAACCATGAAGGAAGAGATTGCAAGGGTTAAATCCGGTTCCGTAACTTATGCTGTAAGAGATACAGAAATAGATGATAAATTGATTAAGCAGGATGATATCATCGGTATAGGAGATAAAACGATTCTTGCGGTTGGCAACGATATCGAGAGCGTTACTGCTGAGATGATTGATCAGCTTATGGATGATGAGTCTGAATTAATCAGTCTGTACTTTGGTGCGGATGTGACGGAGGAGGCTGCGAACGAGCTTTCTTCAAAACTTGAGGAAAAATATCCTGATGTTGATATAGAGGTAAATTATGGCGGACAGCCAATTTATTACTATATTTTATCAGTGGAATAAAACAGAGGGAGCGTATTGATGAAGTTAAGCGGATTGAAAGGTATCGGCGCTAAAACTGAACAGCTTTTCAATAAGATTGGTGTATTTACCACGGATGATTTGCTTAATTTTTTCCCTAGAAAATATGACATATTTGAGAAACCTGTTTTTGTCAAGGATATGACAGAATGCAGGGTTTACAGTCTGTGGGGAACCGTTTGTTCCTCCTGCACACTCACAAAACACGGCAAATTATCCATTCTTAAAGTTAGAATTGCGGATGAGTGCGGCGGGCAAATCACAGTAACATTTTTTAATATGCCATTTCTGAAGAATACGCTTAAACCCGGTTGTAAATATGTATTCAGAGGTGAGGTTGCTTTTAAAGGCAACCTCGTTTTAATGGAACAACCTAAGATGTATACATATAATGAGTATGATAAGCTGATGGATTCATTGCAGCCAATATACCATCTCTGTGCGGGTCTGACCAATAATCTTGTAAAAAAGACAATAAAGCAGGTTATTGATGAATATAGAGACCCACAGGAGTCTATACCGGGTAAATTTGTGGAGCGTGAGAATTTGATGAGCCACGGAGAAGCTATCCGTGCAATGCATTTTCCTGATAATTTTGAGACATTGAAAAAAGCCAGGGAGAGAATTGTTTTTGAGGAATTCTTCTTATTTTCTCTGGCAATCAGAAACATTAAAAATGAATCAATTATTGCAAATAACTCTATACATGTGGAGAAAAGTCCGTATTCTGCAACAATTCTTGCAAACTTAGGGTACGAACTCACCGGAGCCCAGGCAAGAGTGTATGATGAAATTATTCGGGATATGTCGGGAAAACAGACAATGAACCGCCTTGTTCAGGGTGATGTCGGTTCCGGCAAAACAATTATTGCAATACTTGCAATGATGGATTGCTGTTATTTGGGATACCAGTGTGCAATGATGGCGCCTACGGAGGTCCTTGCAAGACAGCATTATGAGACGATTTGTGATATTATCGAAAAAAACAATCTGCCCGTAGAATGTGCACTCCTCACGGGTTCGCTGACGGCATCGGCAAAAAATAATGTTAAGGAGGAATGCCGAAGAGGGAAAGTGCAGATAATAATTGGTACACATGCGGTTATTACTGACAATGTTGAATTTCATAAGCTTGGACTTGTTGTCACGGATGAGCAGCACAGATTTGGAGTCCGCCAGCGTGAAGCACTGCATAAAAAGGGCGAACAGGATGGCAGAATCCCCCATATTATGGTAATGAGTGCAACTCCTATTCCGCGTTCGTTAGCTCTTATTCTGTATGCGGATTTGGAAGTATCGGTTATTGACGAAAAACCTGCGATGCGACTGCCAATTAAGAATTGTGTGGTCGATGACACCTACAGACCGAATGCCTATCGATTTATTCAAAGAGAACTGGATAAAGGACACCAGGCATATATCATATGTTCGATGGCAAAACCGTCAGAAAATGAAGAGGAAGATTCGGAACTTGAAAATGTTGTGGAATACAGCAATAAAATTCGAAAAGAATTTCCTCCGGAGGTTGTGATTGAATACCTCCATGGCAAATTGCCGGCAAAGGAAAAGAACAGAATCATTGAAGAATTCAGCGAAGGTAAAATAAATATTCTGGTATCAACCACGGTTATTGAAGTGGGAATCAATGTTCCCAATGCCACGGTTATGATGATTGAGAATGCTGAAAGATTCGGACTTGCGGCACTCCATCAGCTCAGAGGCAGGGTGGGAAGAAAGGATGACCAGGCTTATTGCATATTTGTAAGCAACAGTAATAATGCAGTTACCAAAGAAAGACTTAATATTTTGAAAGAAAGCAATGATGGCTTCTATATATCGGAGCAGGATTTGAAATTGAGGGGACCGGGAGATATTCTGGGCGAAAGGCAGAGCGGAGAATTCGGCTTTAAGTTAGCTGATATTTTTGTGGATAGTGAAACTCTCAAAAAAGCATCTGCATGTGCAAAGGAATCCATTGATATGGGGTTGGATGAAGGTTTGATTTTAGAATTGAAGGAGTATGTTGATTCAAGAATGAATAACTTGAATCTGTGATTGTTATGATTTTATATGTGATGAGACATGGCGAAACAGATTATAATAAAGCCAGAAAACTTCAGGGAAAACATGATATTCCCCTCAATGAAAACGGAATAGAGCTTGCAAAAATCACCGCTGCAGCAATTAAGGATATTCCTATTGATGTGATTTATTCAAGTCCGCTGACGAGGGCAATAACCACGGCAGAAATCATCCGTGAGGGAAGAAATGCGGACATCATTATCGACAACCGGCTTGAGGAAATGGGTTTTGGAGTACTTGAGGGTGTTGCAAAGGAAAGAATACCCGAAGATTTCTTTAATTTTTTTAATGCACCGGAAAAATATGTTCCGGCGGAGGGTGGAGAGACCTTTGAGGCTGTGATAAAAAGAGCACAATCCTTTATTGATGATGTAGTAATTCCAAACTCTGCGAAATACGAATCAATGATGATTGTTGCACATGGCTCGATGAATAATGCGATCGCACTCATTCTTTTGCATCGTGAACTGAAGGATTACTGGGATGGACCATTCCCTAAAAATTGCAGTATTTCAAGCTATGAAATCAATGGCGGTAATTTCGAATTAATTGATTATGCAAAAAAATATTACTAGACGAGGTTGGATATGAGAGTTATAGCCGGAAGCAGACGAAGCCTGCCCTTGAAAGCCCCGACAGGGATGGATACAAGACCTACGCAGGACAGAACCAAGGAGACTTTATTCAATATAATCAATAATAATATTTATGATTGTACATTTCTTGATATTTTTTCCGGAAGCGGAGGCATCGCCATTGAGGCATTGAGCCGGGGCGCGGGTAGAGCCGTGCTCATCGAAAAAAACAGAAATGCGATTGCCTGCATACGTGAAAATATCAAATTCACGAGATTTGAGAATGAGTCTGAATGCCTTGAAGAGGATGTTTTTACGGCAATTCCCAAGCTTAAGGGCAGATATTCGTTTGATATTATTTTTATGGACCCACCATATAAGGCAGGACTTGAGGAACGTGTGCTTGAAACAATTGCCAAAAATAATATAGCCCACGAAGATACCATTATTATTGTTGAAGCGGCACTTGACACCGGATTTGACTTTGTTGCAGACCTTGGCATGGAGGTGTACAGAACCAAAAAATACAAGACAAATCAGCATGTTTTTATCCGTTTTATATAAAAAATATTGTCAGAAATCAATATAAGTGATATTATAAATTGAAAAGTTTAGTATGTCCCGCCTTTAATCGTTATTTTTGGGGGATGGCTTAGAGGGAGAACGACTATGAGCAGCAGATTAGAACATATTATTGATGAATTGGAGGATTATCTTGCAGGCTGTAGAGCAGTTGCATTTTCAGGCTCCAAGATTAGTGTTGACAAAGAGACAATTACCGAATTCATCGACGAACTCAGATTGAAGACACCTGATGAGATTAAGAAATACCAGAAGTTAATCAGCAACAAGGATGCGATTTTAGCTGATGCGAAAGAACAGGCGGATATGATGATTCGCGAGGCTAAGATTCAGACTGAGGAGCTTATCAATGAACATGAGATTATGCAGAGAGCTTATGAACAAGCTAATGCATGTATCGAAAGTGCAAGAGCACAGGCTCAGATGATTGTTGATAATGCGCAGGAGGATGCTAACAATATCAGAATGGGAGCCATCCAATATACGGATGATATGTTGGCTAATCTTCAAATGATTATCGAGCATTCCCTTGAGAGCTCCAAGAGTAAGTTTGATTCCCTTATTGCTTCCCTTCAGAAGGACCTCAATATTGTTGCGGCAAACCGCAAAGAGCTTAAGGGCGAACCTGAAGAATCAATGGAAGTTGAGGAGAATCTTGCAGCAACAGTTAAGGAAGTTATTTCCGAAGAAGATGATGACTAATATTATATAATTTCTAATACATATACCGCAGGCACAATAATGATTATAGCAACAAAGGTTGCTATGAGCTTGCTGTATATGTATTTTTTTATTGAGAAAATCTTTTCCGACACTGCGGTTTTGGTCTGGAATATTGCACAGAATCCGCCGAAAACACTGACTGCAAAGCTTACTGCAACCAGTAATTTTTCGTCTGTTATTACATCTTTACCACGTCTGAGTCCGGTTGTTATTTCCAAAAGCATTGATAGATATTTACCGGGTTCTGAATGTCTTAGGATTTCACCAAGAACAGAAAACAGCACAATCCACAAACCGATTTTGACAAGGTTCCATATAGTTTTTCTGATAATATGGAGATAGTCGGGCTTTGAAATCATTGTCCGGGAATTGTCGGAAGTCGGTATTTTAATGGAACGGAAAATTGTATATCGAATAATAATTGCACTGAAAATAATTGTCATAAAATAGAGTGTCATAATAATTATTGTTTTCTCGGTTTGTATGATATACCTGCAGAGATAACCTATTATGAAGGCCGGGCTGATATTATTAAAACAACATACGATAAATTCGGCATTATCCCTGTCTGACATTTTGTTTTCATACATTTCATTTGCAAAAACAGAACCTGCCGGCAGCCCAAAAAGCATTCCTGCAACAATACAAAAGGAATTGTCCCTGCCGGTTCTCAGTATTTTGCACAGTGGGATTCCGACGAGTCTGAAGGCATATCCGTAACCTCCGTTTATGACAATACTTCCTAAGAGCATATAGGGGAACAGCGCGGGAATTACAGCCCTGTACCACAACTCAAAACCATCAGTTATCCCTTTGGCAACTATGTCGTTCTTGATAAAAAGCAGAATAAATAATCCTGCCAGCGCAAAAGATATTATTTTTCTGTTCATATTTCAATATATTAAGGCGGATAGTGCTTTATTCGATTGATTTTTTCGGGATTTTGTGGCATTATATTATTTGGTGTAGTTTGTATTTTTGCAGACAGATACCAATTTGAAACAGAGGTGAAAAGCAGTTGAAAAATTCCCGTGTTTTTTACTATTTTGAAAAAATATGCGGCATTCCGCACATTTCACATAATACAAAAGAACTGAGTGATTTCCTTATTCAGTTCGCAAAAGATATGAAGCTTGAGTATTACTCTGACGGGGCAGGTAATGTGCTGATTAGTAAGCAGGCCTCCGAGGGCTATGAGGAGCATGAGGGTGTAATACTTCAGGGACATATTGATATGGTCGGGGCAAAAGCTTCGGGTTCGGAGCACGATTTTTTGACGGATCCTATTGAAATAATTTTTGATAAACCGAAGAAGGGCTATATATCAGCTGCCGGGACAACCCTTGGAGCAGACAACGGAATTGCCGTTGCTTATATGCTTGCAATTCTTGAGGACGACTCTCTTAAACATCCTCCGATTGAAGCTCTTTTTACAGTCGATGAAGAGGTTGGACTTTTGGGAGCCAAAGCCTTTGATGCGAGCAGACTTAAGGGAAAATATCTGATTAATCTTGATTCTGAGGAGGAGGGATATTTTCTGACTGCCTGTGCGGGCGGTGTCAGGGTGGACCTCTGTCTGGACAATGAGGAGACCGATTTTGAGGGCCTCAAAATCTCTTTGTGCATTGATGGGCTTAATGGCGGTCATTCCGGCTCGGATATCCATCTGGGACGGGCATCAGCCAATATTTTAATGGGAAGGCTGTTGGCAAAGCTGGACGAAACTGTTGATTATTACATCAGTAATTTGCACGGCGGAGATGTGGACAATGCAATCTGCCCAAAATGTACAGCTGAGATTGTTATTGACCCGTCGGATTATGACAATGTTGTTCTTGCATGCGAGAAAGAGAATAAGGAATATCTTTTGGAATATCGGAATATTGATTCGAATATATATATTTCGGTTGCCCGGATGTCGGAAGGCACTTTTGGTGTGGCCAATGATTTTACCAGGGAAAAAATATTGTGTATGTTAAGGCTGCTTCCTTACGGCGTAACAGCCCGTGAGGCAGACAATCCTGAATTGGTTATCACATCCCTGAATCCGGGAGTGTTAAGGTATTCAGCAGGACATTTCAGACTCGGTTATGCCGTAAGGAGTTCGATATCCGGCGCCAAAAAAGATATTGTCGATAAGATAGAATTTCTGACGGAATATCTTGGCGGCTACTGTGAGGAGTCGGGCGACTATCCGGCGTGGGAATACAAGCAGGAATCCAAACTCAGGGAAGTTATTGAGTCGGTTTACAGTGATATGTTCAATACACGACCTAAGTTTACATCTATTCATGCCGGGCTTGAATGCGGTCTGTTTTTTGAAGGCAACCCAAATCTTGATATTATTTCCTACGGTCCGGATATGTACGATGTGCATACCTGCAATGAGAATCTTTGTCTGGATTCGGCAAAAAGGGTATATGATTTCACAATTAAATTATTAGAAAATTTATAGGGGTAAGTTATATGGAAATTCAATTATGGAAAGAAATCCTGATGCCATATGAACTGGCAGTTCAGGAATTAGAGGTAAAATTCAATCACATTATCAAGGATTACAGATCAAGAAATATGTATTCTCCGATTGAAACGGTCAACGGAAGAGTTAAGAGCATCTCAAGTATTCTTGAAAAATGTCGCAAGAAAAATATTGCGATTGAGAATATTACCAATGAGATTGAGGATATAGCGGGTATCAGAATTATGTGCCAGTTTGTTGAAGATATTTACAAGGTGGTTGAGATAATTAAGAACCGTTCGGACATGGAAATCCGTCAGGAAAAGGACTATATAGAAAATGTCAAACCAAGTGGCTACAGAAGTTATCATCTGATTGTTACATACAATGTTGAGACTATGGAGGGGACACGTAAAATTTTTGCGGAAATCCAGATAAGAACTCTTGCGATGAATTTTTGGGCAACCATCGAACATTCATTGCAGTACAAATACCGTCATAACATTCCTGAACATATCAAGAAAAGACTTAATGCCGCCGCCGATGCAATCTTAAAGTTGGATGAAGAAATGTCTTCAATTCATGACGAGATTATGGATGCCCAAAGCTCGTTCATAATTCAGGCAAATATTGTATCCGAGATACTTAACAATATCCAGAATCTTTATAAGGTTGCCAACAAGCGTGAGGTGGTTAAGATTCAGGATGAATTTTTTGAAATATACAAGCAAAATGATTTGGAGCAGCTTATAAGCTTTGCAAAACAGCTTGATATTATTGCTGAGGGATATCGCGCTCAGAATCAATAGAGGTTAATATGCAGTTACCACAAAAATACCTGGAATCCATGAAGGATTTGTTAGGCGAGGAAGAGACAAACAGATATATTGAGAGTTTCGGGCAGGAGAGGCTTTATGGGTTGAGAGTCAACACGGAAAAGATTTCGGTGGAGGATTTTTTGAAAATAAGTCCTTTTGAATTAAAGCCTGTTCCGTGGATACCAAACGGATTTTACTATGAGGGCAATGTGACGCCTTCCAAGCATCCGTATTATTTTGCCGGATTATATTACCTGCAGGAACCAAGCGCCATGACTCCGGCTTATGTGCTGGATGTCAACGAGGGCGAAAGAGTTCTTGATTTATGTGCCGCACCGGGAGGCAAGAGCACTGAACTTGGTGCAAAACTAAAGCATACCGGACTTCTGGTTTCCAATGACATCAGCGCATCAAGAGCCAAGGCTCTTCTTAAAAATATTGAAGTCTTCGGTATCGGCAATGTTATTGTTACCTGCGAATATCCACAAAAACTCGAGAACAGCTTTGAAGAATATTTTGATAAAATACTGGTGGATGCGCCTTGCTCAGGGGAGGGAATGTTCCGCAAGGATTCCAAGCTGATTAAAGCATGGGAGTCAAACGGACCGGAATATTTTGCACCGATACAGAAAAATATCCTGGACAGCGCTGCCAATATGCTTAAGCCCGGAGGAAAAATACTTTATTCCACCTGCACTTTTTCAAGGCTTGAGGATGAGGATAATATCAGGGATTTTCTGGATAACCATCCTGATTTTTTCCTTGAAAAAATATATGATTACGAGGGCTTTGTGCGGGCATTCGGAATGGAAGAGGCAATCAGATTATTTCCGCATCACCTTGACGGCGAGGGACATTTTGTTGCGCTTCTTAGAAGGAACGGAGTTTTACAGGAAAACAATATGCCCCGCGATATTGACATTTCAAAGCTGCCGGCCGTTGTGCAGGATTTTTTGCGGGAATTTGATTATGAAAACCTGCCCGGTCCGATACATATCATAAATGATAAAATATATTCGCAATGTGATTGCAATACAGACCTTAAGGGGTTGAGGATTCTTCGCAACGGACTGCTGTTAGGAGAATTGAAAAAGGACCGCTTTGAGCCGAGTCAGGCTCTGGCAATGTACATTAAGCCTGAAAACTACAGTACTGTTGTTAATCTTAGTCCTGACGATATCAACACAATCAAGTATCTGAAGGGTGAAACCATTGAAATTGAGGAGGCTTCACTGCGCGGCAACAGCAAAAATGTACTTATTGCCGTAGACAATTTCAGTCTTGGATGGGGCAAACTCAACGGATTGACAATCAAGAATAAATATCTTCCGGGATGGAGATTAATGTAATGAAATACAGAATCGACAAATTCCTTTCCGACATGGGCATCGGTACCCGTCAGGAAATCAAAAATCTCATTAAGCAAAAAAGGGTGGCCATCAACGGAAAAACAGTTGCCACAGCCTCAGAAAAAGCAGACACTGAAGCGGATGAGGTAATGGTTGATAATACAATTATCGAATATGTTGAATACGAATACTATATTCTCAATAAACCTGCCGGAGTAATTACTGCCACAACGGACAAGCATGAAAAGACCGTTTTGGATTTGATTGACTGCCGCAGGAGGGATTTATTCCCTGTTGGACGTTTGGACAAGGATACCGAGGGATTGCTGATAATTACAAATGACGGAGCTCTGTCACACAATCTTTTATCACCGAAAAAACATGTGGACAAAAAATATTTTGTAAGAGTTGAGGGCAGACTTGATGCTGCTGCAGCAGAAAAATTTGCCGGGGGACTTGTGGTTGATGAGGAGTTTACGGCACTTCCGGCGACACTTGAACTACTGGGCAATAACGAAGCATACATCACAATCAGCGAGGGGAAATTTCATCAGATAAAAAGAATGATGGAGGCGGTTGGATGTACTGTGATATATTTGAAAAGAATTAGTATGGGCAGACTTAACCTGCCGGAGGAATTAATGCCGGGAGAATCGAGACCGCTTACTCCGGAGGAATTGAATCTTTTGAAGGACAATTATTAGGATGTTTTATGGCGATAGCGAGGATTTTATGTTAAATGGTATAAAAGCATGTTGTTTTGACATGGATGGAACAATAATAGACTCTGTCTGGGTTTGGACGGATATTGATAAGACCTTTCTGGAGGAAAGGGGACTTCCTTTTGACCCTGATTTCCAGAAGGAACTTGACGGAATGAATTTCAGACAGGTGGCTGAATATTTTCTGACAAGATTTGATGTCGATGAGACGGCGGACAGGCTTATTGAAATATGGAATCAGATGGCACTTGACAAATATCAGAATGAAATCGAACTCAAGCCCGGAGTGAAGGAATTCCTTTCAAAACTCAAACAGAGAGGAATCAAGGCGGCAATCGCCACTTCAAATTCAAGACTGCTGGCTATGAGCTGCCTTAAGGCACATGGGATTGATGAATATTTTGATGCCATAATTACCGGGGACGATGTCATCAACGGAAAGCCTGCGCCGGATATATACCTTGCCTGCGCAAGGGCGTGCGATGTAAGACCTGAGGAATGCCTGGTGTTCGAGGACATAGTTGCGGGTCTGCAGGCAGGACGCAATGCCGGAATGAAAACCTGTGCAGTTTATGACGAATACTCAGCCGCAAAAGACAAGGAAAAGAGACGTATTGCGGATTACTATATAGATAGTTTTACAGATATTTAAGGAGCGGAAAATGAAAATAGCAGTTATCACAGGTGCTTCCTCCGGAATGGGAAGGGAGTTTGCAATTCAGATTGACAAAAAATACGGTAAGCTTGATGAAATCTGGATTGTGGCGAGAAGAAAAGAAAGATTGATGGAACTGGAAAGGCAGATGCGACTGCCTGTCAGGGTAATCTCAATGGATTTGACGAATATGGAGGACATGAAGGATTTTGAGACCATGCTAAAAGACCTTAATCCTGAGATAAAACTCCTTGTAAACTGTGCCGGATTTGGCATGATTGGCCGGTTCGATGAACTGGATGTGTGGAGACAGGGAGAGATGATAGACACGAACTGTAAGGCATTAACGTTGTTTACGGGTCTCTGCCTTTCGTATATCTCAAACCACAGCAGAATTATCAATGTGGCAAGCTCCGCAGGCTTTGCACCCCAGCCATATTTTAATGTTTATGCAGCAACAAAGGCGTATGTACTCAATTATTCCAGAGCACTCAATGCAGAGCTGAGGAACCGTAAGATAACTGTTACGGCGGTGTGCCCGGGTCCCGTGGATACGGAATTTTTCCATGCGGCCGGAAAACTCATGGTGTCTGACAGCAAGAAAAAGCTCTTATCCGAACCATCAAAGGTGGTTGCGCAGGCAATCAAGGATGCGGCATTGGGCAATGATATAAGCGTCTACGGTGCTGCAATGAAATCAGCTCATCTTGCTTCAAAGATATTACCTGACAAACTGATTATGAAGATATTTAAGGAGTAAACTATGAAAAAAATATACAAAGGCCAGCCGGGATATATGCGAAGCCGCAAGCTGAAATTGGGATTTGCATCCCTCAGCGGTTTTCTTCTTATGGCGATTATATTTATCATCGGATATGCGATTTACCAGACCCCAAAGAATTATTTTACAATACCTGCGGTAATTGTTGTTCTTCCGACTGCAAAGGTATTTGTGCAATATCTTATGGTATCCTGGAAAAACAATGTGGTTCCCGAGGAATTTGAAGCACTCAGCAAAAAGGTCAATCCGCTTCCCCTTTACTGTGAGCTTGTTATCACAGCCATGGAAAAGAGCTTTGAAATATTGTACCTTTTGATTGACAAGGATGAGAATATAATTGCATATACACAAAAACAGGAAAAGGTCGACACAGATAAATTCGAAAAGGGTGTAACCAATTTCCTAAACTATTACGATTATGATGCAAGAGTCAAGCTTTATACTGATTTAAAGCAGTTTGAAAAGAAAGCAGTATATCTTGCCGGCAGGAATTCCGAATTAAGCGAAGAACAGCTGGAACATGTACAGACTGTTTTTGAAAAAATATCAATTATGAGTATCTGATTATGAGAGAATACAAAATAGGCAATAACGAAGCAGGTCAGAGGCTGGACAAATATCTTTTCAAGCTGTTGAAAAACGCACAGACCTCGCTTATATACAAACAGCTTCGCAACAAAAATATAACGCTTAACAACCATAAAGCGAAGGGAAATGAAATTTTAAACTGCGATGACATTGTAAAAATATTCATGTCTGAGGAGACCATTGATAAGTTTTCGGCTAAAAATATCTGCAGCATAACCGAAACTTCACAGAAACTCAAGGTTATCTATGAGGATGAAAATATCATTCTGGCTGACAAACCCTATGGTATACTGTCACAGAAATCAAAACCTTCCGATATATCGATGAATGAAATTCTATTGAATTATCTTCTTGATGGCGGAGTTGACGCAAATTCATACAACACCTTTAAACCGGCATTTTGCAACAGACTGGATAGAAATACCTCCGGAATGATGATTGCCGGCAAATCCCTAAAAGGCCTTCAGAAGATGTCAGAATTACTCAAAAATCGTACCCTGCACAAATACTATCTTGCAATTGTCAATGGAAAAATAGATGAGCCTGCAAGGATAAATGGCTATCTTTTCAAGGATAAAAGAACCAACATAGTCAGCATTACCGAAAAAAACACTGATGCAAACCGGGACGGGATTGAGACGGCTTATTTTCCGCTGCAAAGCAATGAAGAGTTCACCCTTCTCAAGGTGGAACTCATCACCGGTAAAACACATCAGATAAGGGCACATCTTGCTTCCATCGGACACAGCATCCTGGGGGACCCAAAATATGGGGACACAGGGGTTAATGCAAAATACAGAATAAAATATCAGATGTTACATTCCTATGAGCTTGTTTTTCCTGAGATGGAAGACGGTTATGAAGGAATAAGCGGAAAGACCTTCAGGACAGATTATCCTGAGGCCTTCAAAAAATTTTTCAACGAGGTATGACATGGCGGAATCAAGAGGTTTGCGAGGCTCGGTTCTGGAAGAAATGATAAATATGAGCAATGAGATTTATCGTGAAAAAGGACTTGCCCTGATTCAGAAGGTGCCGACGCCAATAACACCAATTACAATAGATAAGGAGTCGAGACATATTACCCTGGCATATTTTGACCAGAAGAGTACCGTCGACTACATCGGAAATGTTCAGGGGATTCCTGTATGCTTTGATGCGAAGGAGTGCAACCGGGACAATTTTGCATTACAGAATCTTCATGAGCATCAGTATAGTTTTATGCGGGATTTTGAAAAACAGGGCGGAATAGCATTTTTGATAATATTTTACACGCATCGCGATGAAAAATATTATATTCCCTTCTGTGATGTTGATAAGTTCTACAGCAGGGCAAAAAACGGAGGCATCAAACATTTCAAATATGAAGAAATTAACAGGGACTATATCATCCGGCAGAAAAAAGGTGTGGTGCTTCATTATCTTGAACAACTGCAGATGGACCTTGAAACAAGAGAAGATTAGCTGTTGACATATAAATCCAGGTATGGTATAGTTTCGTGTGTTAGCAAGTTAGTGATTTACCACAATAAAGCAAAAGCGAGGTAATTATGAAAAATCAGTTATTACATACGCCGGAAGGTGTCAGGGATATCTACAATGAGGAATACTCAGATCGTCTGGTGCTTCAGGACAGATTAAGAAAAGTTATTAATTCATACGGCTATCAGGATATCAAGACTCCGGGATTTGAGTTTTTTGATATTTTTAATAAAGAAAGAGGTTCCGTTGCTTCCAAGAATATGTTCAAGTTTTTTGACAGGGAGGGCAACACGCTGGTGCTCAGACCGGATATGACACCTTCAATTGCAAGATGTGCTGCAAAATATTTTGCAAATACGGAGGATGCGATAAGATTGTGTTATCTGGGAGACACATATATCAACAATTCGAGGTATCAGGGACGACTTAAGGAGACCACCCAGGCGGGCTGCGAGTTGATTGGCGATGCATCAATCGAGGCGGACGCTGAGATGATTGCTCTTTTGATTGAGTCCATATTGAGTTCAGGACTTACTGAATTTCAGGTAGAGGTTGGACATATCGGTTTTTTCAAGGGCCTGGTCAATGAAGCAGGTCTTGACGCGGAAGGTGAGAGCGTTCTCAGAGAGGTTATTCTTAACAAAAATATTTTTCGCATCAGTGATGTACTTAAAAATACAAATGTATCCGAGAATGTTGAGGAATGCCTCAATATGCTGCCTACACTTTTTGGCGACATTGATGTGCTTGAAAAAGCAAAACTCCTTGCCGGCAACAGTATTTCACTTGATGCAATTGAACATCTGCTCAAGGTATATGAGATAATTAAGGCTTACGGATTTGAAAAGTATGTGACCTTTGACCTTGGAATGTTGAGCGAACTTGATTATTATACAGGTGTTATTTTCAAGGCGTATACCTATGATGTGGGCGAGCCGATAGCAAACGGAGGTCGTTATGACAAGCTTATCGGACAGTTCGGAAAGGAATGTGCATCAATCGGTTTTTGTATCACAATTGATTTTCTGCATCAGGCAGTTATGAGACAGAATATTGACATTGATTCCAGAAAGCAGCTTAAACTGCTTGTGTATGGCAGTGAAAATCTTGTGAAGGCAATTTCCATTGCAAAGGATATGAGAAGCAGGGGAATTGCCGTTGAAATGATGAAAAATATTCCGGCCGACAGTGCTGATAAATATGATGAAATTATTTCTGTAGAGTAAATTGAAAGGCATGGTATTGATATGAGATATATTACTTTTGCATTAGCCAAGGGAAGGCTTGCCAGGAAGGCTATGGCTATGCTTGAAGAAATAGGAATTACCTGTGAAGAGATGAAGGACGAGAAGACCAGAAAGCTCATCTTCGTCAACGAGGAACTGGGACTTAAATTTTTCCTTGCAAAGGCCAGCGATGTTCCGACCTATGTGGAATACGGGGCTGCAGATGTTGGAATCGTGGGAAGGGATACAATTCTTGAAGAGGGCAGAAAGCTTTATGAGGTCTATGATTTGGGAATCGGCAAATGCAAAATGTGTATCTGCGGTCCGGAAAGTGCCAGAGAACTTTTACAGAATCATGAGCTCATCAGAGTGGCTTCAAAATATCCTCATATTGCCAAGGATTATTTTTACAATGTAAAACATCAGACTGTTGAGATTATCAAGCTTAACGGCTCTGTTGAACTTGCACCGATTGTTGGTCTTTCAGAGGTTATTGTGGATATCGTTGAGACGGGCGCAACATTGAGGGAAAATGGTTTGCAGGTTCTTGAAGAAATTTGTGACCTTTCGGCAAGAATTGTTGTCAATCAGGTCAGTATGAAGATGGAAAAAACAAGAATTACGGATATTATCAGTAAGTTGAGACAGAAAGCGGATGCTTTGGAGGTATAATTGTGAGAATACTTGAGTTAAATGAAGATACAAAAAATAACATTCTGGAGAATCTTCTTAAGAGAAATCCAAACAGTTACGGAGAATTTGAGGGCAGGGTTAATGCCATAATCGAGGATATCAAGGCTAACAGGGATAAGGCTGTATTTGACTATACCGCCAGATTTGACGGCTTTAATCTGAATAAGGACAATATCGTTGTCACAAAAGAGGAGATTGAAGAGGCATATCGTGAGATTGACCCTAAGCTTGTGGAAATTATCAGAAAATCTCTGGTTAATATCAATAATTATCACCAGAAACAGAAAAGAAACAGCTGGTTTGATACAACTCCGGACGGAACAATTCTTGGTCAGAAAATCACCCCGCTGTCAAGAGCGGGCGTGTATGTACCGGGTGGTAAAGCTGCATATCCTTCATCAGTACTTATGAATGTTATGCCTGCAAAGATTGCAGGTGTGGAAGAGATTATCATGTGTACTCCTCCGGGAAAGGACGGAAAGATTTACTGCGGTACACTTGTTGCAGCAAATGAAGCAGGCGTTGATGTTATCTACAAGGTGGGCGGCGCACAGGCAATAGCGGCAATGGCATACGGGACTGAATCCATTCCTAAGGTTGACAAGATTGTAGGTCCCGGCAATATCTATGTTGCTCTTGCAAAAAAAGCAGTTTACGGACAGGTTGGTATTGATTCCATCGCCGGACCGAGTGAGATTATGGTTCTTGCGGATGAAAGTGCTAATCCAAGATTTGTTGCCGCTGATCTCTTGTCCCAGGCGGAGCATGATGAGCTTGCATCAGCAATTCTTGTTACTACTTCAAAGGAAATTGCAACCGCAGTCAATGATGAGATAACAAAATTCCTGAATGAACTCTCCAGAAAAGAAATAATGGAGAAATCAATCGAAAACTATGGATATATTCTTATTGCAAAGAATATGGATGAAGCTATTGATGTAGTCAATGAAATTGCTTCGGAACATCTTGAACTGGTTACTAAGGATCCGTTCCAGACTATGACAAAAATAAAGAACGCAGGTGCTATTTTCCTTGGGGAATACTCATCAGAGCCTCTCGGAGATTATTTTGCAGGACCTAACCATGTTCTTCCTACCAATGGTACGGCAAAATTCTTTTCACCTCTTGAGGTTGATGCTTTCGTCAAGAAATCAAGCATTATTTCATATTCGCGTGAAGCACTTGCAGAGATTCATGAGGATATTGAAGCTTTTGCAGAGGCAGAAGGCTTGACAGCACACGCAAATTCAATCAAAGTCAGATTTGAATAAAGGGGGAACGCTATGAGCAGAACAGCGAAATTTACGAGAAAAACGGCAGAAACCAATATTGAATTGAGCATCAATATTGACGGAACAGGAAAGTCAAATGTGGATACCGGAATCGGTTTTTTTGACCATATGTTGAACAGCTTTGCAAGACACGGGCTTTTTGACCTCAATATCAAGGTTGAAGGTGATTTGCATGTGGACTGCCACCATACAATCGAGGATACGGGAATTGTCCTTGGTGAGGCAATTAAGAAAGCACTCGGAACTAAAAAATCCATCAGAAGATATGGCTCGTTTATGCTCCCTATGGATGAGACACTTGTTCTTTGTGCAATAGACTTATCCGGAAGACCTTATCTTGTATATGATGCAGATTTTAAGACTGACAGAGTGGGATATTTTGATACTGAGATGGCAAAAGAATTTTTCTATGCAGTATCCTATTCAGCAGGTATGAATTTACATATCAAAGAGATGTACGGCGAAAACGCACATCACATCATTGAAGCAATGTTCAAGGCTTTTGCCAGAGCTTTGGATGAAGCAACAGCAATTGATACAAGAGTTGAAGGCCTGCCTTCTACGAAAGGAGCATTATAGTGAAGTTATATCCGGCTATAGATTTAAAGGATGGAAAATGTGTCAGATTGAAACAGGGTGAATTCAAGGAAATCACCGTATATTCCGATGAACCTTGGAATATTGCAAAGGATTTTGAGAGATGCGGAGCATCCTTTATCCATCTTGTTGACCTTGACGGTGCATTAAAGGGGCGTTCAGTGAACGAAGCCACCATCAGAAGAATAGTTGATTCCGTTGATATTCCATGTGAATTGGGCGGTGGAATCAGAAGCTTTGCCGACATCGAGAGAGTTCTTTCTTATGGCATTGCAAGAGTAATCATCGGAACAAAAGCGGTCAGCGATCCTGGATTTGTGAAGGAAGCAATACAGCGCTTTGGAGCAAATCATATTGTTGTTGGCGTGGATGCCAGGGATGGCATGGTTGCGGTTGAAGGCTGGGGGCAGCTCTCCGATAAAACTGCCACATCAATGTGCCGTGCCATGAAGGAAATGGGCGTAAAACATATTGTCTATACCGATATTTCCAAGGACGGCATGCTTGCCGGTCCCAATATTGAAATGACAAAAAAACTCACGGAAGAAACCGGCCTTGATGTGATTGCATCCGGCGGTGTATCCTCAATAAAGGACCTTATAGCACTTAAGAACGCCGGTATTTCCGGAGCAATTATGGGCAAGGCCATCTATGAGAAAAAAATTGATGTGCGTCAGGCAGTTCTTGAGGTCGAGAAAGAACCGATTCCGTTTTCGGAATTCAAGCTTAACAGTGACGGAATGATTCCTGTAGTGGTTCAGGAGGAAGATACCAACGAGGTACTTATGGTTGCCTATATGAATGAGGAAGCGTACAACCTTACTCTAAATACGGGAATGATGACCTATTACAGCAGAAGCCGCAATGAAATATGGGTAAAAGGCCTTACATCAGGACATATGCAATATGTAAAGAGCCTTAAACTTGATTGTGACAGTGACACAATTCTCGCAACCGTAAAACAGGTTGGAGCGGCATGTCATACCGGTGCACACTCATGTTTTTTCCGGACAATTATCTAGTGAATTATGAAAAAACTTGTAATAACAAAATATAATAACAAAACAGTTTCTATGCTCTTCAATGAAAATAAGGAAAACCGCATAGAATTATATGACGCAGAAAAAAGCAATATTATCAACAATATTTATGTCGGAAGAGTCCGCGATGTGGTTGCAAATATTGGTGCTGCCTTTGTTGAAATAGCACCAAAGGTTGTATGCTTTTTTTCGCTGGCGGATAACAGAAATCCGATTTTTCTAAACAGGAAAAACAACAATGCCGTATGTCAGGGGGATCTGATACTGGTTCAAATCAAGAAAGAGGGAACCGATACCAAAGCACCTCTGTGTTCCTGTAACATAAGCCTTAACGGCTTGTATTTGTGCCTTACAGGGGAAAATACGGGGCATGTGGGTATTTCCAAAAAAATCACCAATAAAAACCGCTGCGAGGAATTGCGTTCGATGCTTCTGCCGATGGTTAATAAACACTTCGGTTTTATTCTGAGAACAGAGAGCAAAGAAGCTGATAATGAAGATATTCTTGCCGAGGCAAATGCTTTGTGCGATGAATATTTTGATATGATTAAGACCGCTGCAACGAGAACGGCATTTTCCTTAATCAGGCAAAGTGAGTCGCCTTTATATGCGGACGCCCTGTCATGCAAGCTGGAGCCGGGGGATGAGATAGTCACCGATGTAAAAGAGGTGTATGATTATTTTTTGATGACTCCGTTAAAAAATCTTACGAGATTGTATGAGGATGACTGGACACTTTGTAAGGCTTATGATATTGAAGGACGCATCGGAAAAGCTTTGGATAAAAAAGTATGGCTCCCTTCAGGAGGTTATTTAATCATTGAACCTACTGAGGCCCTTACGGTAATTGATGTCAATACGGGAAAATTCAGCCGGAATCTCAAAGCTAAGGATGACACTGTATACAGAACCAATGTTGAAGCATGCAGAGAGATTGCCAGACAGCTGATTCTTCGCAATATTTCCGGAATAATCATTGTTGATTTTATCAATATGACCGGCAAAGATTACATAATCGAAGTTGAGAGAGTAATGAAGGAATATCTGGACAAGGATTATGTTAAATGCAATGTTCTCGGATATACAAAGCTTGGTTTAATGGAAATCACAAGAAAAAAAATAAAACGCCCGCTCAGGGATTTATTAAAAGAATAACACAGGAGGATATTTATGGGATTTTTAGCATTAGGATTTATTTTAGCACTTATTATTTTTATCGGACTCGGAGTTCTGAATAAAAGCAGAGGAAAGAAATTCTTTTCTCCTCTTCAGATACTGTCAATCGTTGGATTTGCAGCATTAATTCCTGCCTTTATCACCAAGGTGCCTGCAAACTGCGTGGGTATCGTGTATTCGCCATTTAAGGGCACATCGGAAAGTGTTTTATCAGAAGGATTTCATTCAAAAAGTCCTTTTGACCAGGTGTATATGATAAGCACTGAGGTACAGACTAAATCCGTTACAAATCTAACAACACAGACCAAGGATTCGCAGTTTGTAAACAGTCAGCTCGACATCAAATACAGGGTTAATACAAAGGATGCGCACCTGATTTACAAACAGTACAAAACACTCGACAATATGTCCAATTCCCTCATAATTCCTACAACCCAGAGGGTTTTGGAGCTTATCACAACAAAATATAATGTCATGGACATACTCGGCGAAAAGAGACCTGATATATATTCAAGCCTTGAAAAGAATCTCACGACGGAGCTGGCAAAATACGGTGTGGAATTCTACAGTATTTCCATCACGGATATGGATGCGGGAGCTGAAATCGAACAGGCAATCACTGCGGAAGCAGTTGCAAAAAAAGCCGTTGAAACTGCGGAACAGGAGCTTTTGAAGACAAAGACTGAAGCAAAACAGAAATCTGTTGAGGCGCAGGCTGAGCAGGATGCCGCAAAAATAGCAGCTGAAACCCTCAAGATACAGGCACAGGCTGAAAAGGATGCCAACGCCCTTAAAACAAAAACTCTGACAGATTCAATTTTGAGAGAAAAATATATTGAAAAATGGGATGGTAAACTCCCAACTTACGTTGGTGGGGACAATTCGGGACTTATGTTTAATATGACCGGAGAAAATCAATAAAACATTTGACAAATGAGAATCAATGTATTATTATATTCTAGTGTGCCGCACAATGAGGTTTTAAGTGCCGTTTTGGCCACCGTAATTGGCGAGTATTGATAATAGGAGGAAACCAAGAGATGAAGTACGCAGTTATTGCAGAATGTGGCAAGCAGTACAAAGTATCTGAAGGCGATGTTATCAAAGTTGAGAAATTAGGAGTTGCTGTTGGCGAGACAGTAACATTCAACAATGTTCTTCTCATTAGTGATGGAGAGACAGTTGTTGGTAATCCAACTGTAGCTGGCGCTTCAGTTACAGCTTCTGTTGTAGAAGAAGGCAAGGATAAAAAAGTCATTGTCTACAAATACAAGAGAAAAACAGGATACCACAAGAAAAACGGTCACAGACAGATGTTCACTAAGGTTAAGATCGAAAAGATCAACGCATAATTGATTTATGACAAGGATAACTTTTTATGTGAAACCAGATAATACGATAATCGGTCTGGAGTCAAAAGGACATGCCGGAATGGGCAGGTGGGGAAACGATGTAGTTTGTGCATCCGTTTCCATATTGATCATTAACACTATCAATTCGATAGAAGAATTTACTTCTGACAAATATCAGGAGGAGGTTAATGAGAAAAGAGCAACTATTAAGTTCGAGATAACGGGCATCGTAAGTAAGGAGTCAGCTTTATTGTTCAAGTCAATGGAAAAGGGACTCACAGCGATTGCCAAGGATTATCCCGGTAATGTATCGATAATATACAAGGAGGTGTAACTCTCATGTTAAAACTTAACCTTCAGTTTTTCGCTCATAAAAAAGGTGTTGGTTCTACTAAGAACGGTAGAGATTCAGAATCAAAGAGATTAGGCGCAAAAAGAGCTGACGGACAGTTCGTATTAGCCGGAAACATTCTTTACAGACAGCGTGGAACAAAGATTCATCCAGGTGTAAATGTTGGCCGTGGTGGTGATGACACATTGTTCGCAACAGTAGACGGTGTTGTAAGATTCGAAAGAAAAGGCAGAGACAAAAAACAGGTTTCTGTTTATCCGGTAGCATCAGAAGAGTAAATTATCAAGGCTCCAAATCCTGTGGTTTGGAGCCACTTTTTGTTATATCAGGAGGAAAATAATATGTTCGCAGACAGTGCGAAAATTTTCATAAAATCAGGCAAAGGCGGCGATGGCCATGTCAGTTTTCGTCGTGAATTATTTGTTGCGGCAGGTGGCCCGGACGGCGGCGATGGCGGTCGTGGCGGCGATATCATTTTTGAAGTGGACAAAGGTCTCAATACCCTTGGTGAATTCAGACAGAAGAGAAAATATGTCGCTGAATGCGGTGAGGACGGCGGAAAACGCCTCTGTCACGGCAAGGACGGCAAGGATTTAATCATCAAGGTTCCCGAAGGAACAATTATCAAAGATGATACCTCCGGCAAAATTATCGCTGATATGAGCGGTGACAGAATGCGTGAGGTTATTTTAAAGGGAGGCCGAGGCGGAAAAGGCAACAAGAATTATGCCACAGCAACCATGCAGGTTCCCAAATATGCACAGCCGGGACAGCAGGCAAAGGAGCTCTGGGTAAGACTTGAACTAAAAGTGATTGCGGACGTTGGTCTGGTTGGTTTCCCGAATGTGGGCAAATCGACATTACTGTCCATGGTCAGCAATGCAAAACCAAAGATTGCAAATTATCATTTCACAACCCTTAATCCAAATCTGGGTGTTGTTGACCTTGAAGGTGCGGATGGCTTTGTAATCGCTGACATTCCGGGACTTATTGAGGGCGCTTCGGAGGGAATTGGCCTTGGCCATGAATTTTTGAAGCATGTGGAAAGAACAAAGGTAATCATTCATATGGTTGATGTTGCATCGTCTGAAGGCAGGGACCCACTGGATGACATTCAGAAAATCAATGCAGAGCTTGAGGCATATAATCCTGAGCTGGCTTCAAAACCACAGATTATTGCTGCCAATAAAATTGATTTGATATATTTCGGAGATGAAGATCCCGTACAGAGATTAAGGGATGAATTTGAACCAAAGGGAATTAAGGTTTTTCCAATATCTGCGGCTACAAAGAAGGGGTTAAAAGAACTGCTTTATGAGGTTCGTCATCTTCTGGACAGTATGGATTCTGAACCGACTGTTTTTGAACGGGAATATTTTCCTGAGGAGATGTATGACAAGAGCGAGCCTATCGAAGTGTACAAAGCAGACGAACATGCTTTTGTTATTGAAGGCGAGAGAGTTGACAGAATGCTCGGCTATACCAATCTTGATGATGAGAAGGGATTTGCTTTCTTCCAGAAATTTATGAAGGAGCAGGGCATTATTGAGAAACTGGAGGAACTGGGTATCGAAGAGGGTGACACGGTTTACCTTGGAGACCTTGAATTTGATTATTATAAATAGAGGATGTATTTTATGACAACAAAACAGAGAGCATATTTAAAAAGTATAGCAATGACAACAGAACCTATTTTTCAATGTGGTAAAGCATCCATTACACCTGAATTTGTTACGGCAGTCAGCCAGGCACTGGAGAAAAGAGAGCTTATCAAAATCAGTGTGCTGCAGAATTGCGCTGACGACCCTAAGGAGTTAGCCGTTATTTTGTCAGAGAGAACCCGTTCGCAGGTGGTGCAGGTTATCGGCAAAAAAATCGTTCTTTACAAAGAGGCAAAGGATGAGAAAAACCGCAAAATAGTTCTTCCGAAGGCCGGTAAATAACATGAAAAAAGGCAGAGCAGTAGGTATACTTGGCGGCACATTTGATCCCGTTCACAACGCACATATTGACCTGGCAAAACAGGCATTGGAGGAACTTTCGTTAGAAAAAGTTATTTTCATGCCTGCCTACATTCCGCCGCACAAGCAAAATAAATACGGCACGGCGGATTATTTTCACAGATATAATATGGTGAAGTGTGCGATAGGTCATTGTTCTCAATTTGATGTTTCCCAACTGGAATATGAGTTACAGGGTAACTCATATACGGCCAGAACGCTTACAATATTGAATGAAAAATACGACGATATGGTATTTATTGTGGGCGCGGATTCCTATATGGCGCTGGATACCTGGTATCATCCGGAAGTAATATTTTCAAAAGCGCGCATTGCCTGCGCCGTTCGTGATGATGTGGATTTGGATGCACTTTCGGCAAAATCGGATTATTTTATGACAAAATATAATGGAAAAACCGATTTGCTTCACATGGGTAGACAGGACATAAGCTCCACTATGCTGCGTGAAATGATTTTATCCGGGGAAGATATCAGTGATTTTGTTCCTTTAGAGGTTCGCAATTATATTGATGGACACGGATTATACAGGAGTTAGCATGAGTTTGTATGACATTAATGATATAAAAAACAAAATTTTTGCGGTAATGGACCAGAAACGATATGAACATACAATGGGTGTTGCATATACCTGCGCGTCCCTGGCTATGCGTTATGCGGATGAAAAGGACGGTCTGTCCATGATGAATCGGGCTTTTGTGGCAGGACTTCTGCATGACAATGCAAAATGTATGGATTCTGCGGAGTTACTCGACAAATGTATTCTTTATAATATCCCGGTGTCCAAGGCTCAGAAAGAGAATCCTTTTTTACTGCATGGTCCGCTTGGGGCATATTATGCCAGGATGGAATATAATATCAGTGATGAGGAAATAATCAATTCCATAATCTGGCACACCACCGGCAGACCGAATATGAGCCTTCTGGAGAAGATTGTTTTTGTGGCAGATTATATTGAGCCAAACAGAACAAAACAGCCGAATTTGAGCGAATTACGGGCTCTGGCGTTCACTGACATTGACAAATGCATCTATCGCATTTCTGAGGATACGCTTATGTATCTTAATGAGCATAATATGCCTGTCGACGAAACAACTGTTGCAACAAGGGATTACTATGGAGCTGTTCGGCGGGATGGAGAGGTAAGCCCCCCTCGCAGCTAAGCTGTTCGGCGGGATGGAGAGGTATATAATATGGATTTTAATAAAATAATAAAAACAACATATGATGCCATTGATGACAAAAAAGGCGAAAGAATTAACATTCTCAATATTTCTGATATTTCCGTTATCGCGGATTATTTTGTCATTGCAAACGGCAATAATCAGAATCAGGTCCAGGCAATTGCAGACAATGTTGTCGAAAAGCTTCATAATATTGGTGTTGAACCGATTCAGACGGAGGGATATAACACGGCAAACTGGATTCTTATGGATTTCGGCGGACTTGTTGTTCATATTTTTAACAAGGAAGACCGCCTTTTCTATGATCTTGACAGAATATGGCAGGATGCAAAATTAATTAATATCGAGGATTTGTAATGACATACTGTAAGGCTATCGAATATCTTGATTCGCTAAATTCACTGGGAAGCGTGCCGGGACTTGACAATATCAGAGAATTGTTATGTCGGCTCGGCAACCCTCAGAATCAACTAAAAATAGTTCATATTGCAGGCACTAACGGAAAGGGCTCCGTAGGTGTCTTTTTGGCATATTCACTTATTGAAGCAGGCTATAAAGTAGGAAGGTATTCATCCCCTGCAGTAAAAGAATACCTTGAGACAATAACACTTGACAATAATAATATTCCGGAAAATAATTTTGCTGCATCCATTGAAAAAATCAAGGTGGTCTGCGACGAAATGTTAAATGAAGGATTAACACATCCAACCAGATTTGAAATTGAAACAGCTGCCGCATATATGTTTTTTGCAGAAGAAAAATGCGATATTTGTATTATCGAATGCGGAATGGGCGGCGCCGAAGATGCAACTAATGTTATGGACAGTGTGCTTTGCTCTGTTATTACTTCGATTTCTCTTGATCATACAGGATTTCTCGGTTCAAATATCGAAGAAATCAGCAGAGCTAAAGCCGGAATAATCAAGAATGGATGCGCCACAATATGTCTGAAGAAGGAACCGCAGTTTACTGTTATCAGTGAATTTGCAGTTCAAAAAAACAGCGAATTGTATGCAGTCGATCCCCATAATATAGATATAGAAGATGCGGCTGCTGACGGTATTATTTTAAATTATGGAGCACATAATGAAATTGAGATTAAATTATCCGGGTTATACCAGCCGGTCAATGCCGCCATCGCTTTAGAATGTATTGATTATCTTAATTCTCATGGTTATTCGATAAATGAAACGCAAATTAAATCGGGATTTATTAAAACCAGATGGTTCGGTCGGTTTGAAGTACTAAGCGAGGACCCGTATTTTATTATCGACGGAGCTCATAATCCGGATGGTGCAAGGGCACTTTATCATACATTGGTAACATATTTTCCGGATGAAAAAATCAAATTCATTATGGGATGTTTTGCCGATAAAGATTACGATTCTATTTTGAAAATATTATCACCGATTGCAGAATCCTTTGTAACCGTTGCAACTCCGAATAATGTACGTGCTCTGGATTCCAAAACACTTGCAGAATATATCAAAAAATATTATGATATACCTGTTGTTGCATATGAAAGCATCGACGCGGCAATTTCAAGTGTTATTAAGGAAATTGACAAGGATGATATATGTGTTGCTTTCGGCTCACTTTCACATCTGAAACTAATTGCTGATAAATATAAAGAATGCCTCCCTTCAATGCGTTGAGATTTGGTGGGAACGGCAATGAATATTATGCCTAATGGCTGGAAAGGTGTCGATATGGATAAAGAAAAAATTATGCAGGGTGTAAAACTGCTTTTGGAGGGCATGGGTGAGGACATTACCCGCGAAGGGCTTATCGAAACTCCCGACAGAGTTGCCCGAATGTACGAAGAAATTTTTGCCGGATTGACTGAGGATGCGGCGGTTCCGCTTAGCAAAACTTTCAGTGTAGAAGGCAAAAATTGTAATACCGGCTCACTTGCACAGAATAATGCTATTTCCTCCAACTACAATGCAGTTGATATGATTATTGAAAAAGATATTTGTTTTTATTCAATGTGCGAACACCATTTACTCCCATTTTACGGTAAAGCACATATTGCATATATACCTGATGACAGGGTTGTGGGGCTTAGTAAATTGGCACGTACCGTGGAGGTGTATGCAAAACGTCCGCAACTCCAGGAACGAATGACTGTACAGATTGCGGATGCATTGATGCAAAACCTTAATTGTAAGGGCACAATGGTCATTCTTGAAGCTGAACATATGTGTATGACAATGCGTGGTGTAAAAAAGCCGGGCAGCAAAACAATTACTTTTTCTGCCAAGGGTGTTTTTGAAGAAGATAAATTACTGCAAGATACATTTATTAAACTATCCGGAGTAAACTAATGAAGATAGGAAACAGAACATATACCAATAATCATACCTATGTTATGGGCATATTGAATGTAACGCCGGATTCTTTTTCTGACGGCGGAAAATGGAATAATCCGGATATGGCACTCAAGCATACCGAGCAAATGTTGAAGGACGGCGCGGATATAATTGATGTAGGCGGCGAATCTGCGAGACCCGGTTATACGATGATTAGCGATGATGAGGAAATCGAACGCGTTTTGCCGGTAATTGAAGCGATAAAGAATAATTTTGATGTTCCGGTATCCCTTGATACATACAAAAGCAAGGTTGCAATGGCGGGCATTGCGGCAGGCGTGGATTTAATCAATGATATCTGGGGATTAAAATATGACAGCGAAATGGCCTCGGTTATTGCTGATGCGAAAATACCATGCTGTATTATGCACAATCGCAAGGAACCGCTCTATACGAGTTTTGTAAAGGATATGATTTCTGACATCAGGGATAGTATTGAAATCGGTTTAAAAGCCGGAATTACTGAGGATAAAATAATCCTTGATCCGGGTGTCGGTTTTGCAAAGACCTATGAACAGAATCTTATTGCAATAAAGCAAATTGACAAAATCTGTAAGCTTGGATATCCTGTATTACTTGGTACATCAAGAAAATCCGTGGTTGGTCTTACACTTGATTTGCCAAAAGATGAGAGAGTGGAAGGCACCCTGGTAACAAGCGTTATTGCGGCACAGAACCGCTGTATGTTTGTTCGTGTGCATGATGTAAAAGAAAATGTTCGTGCGATTAAAATGACTGAAGCAATTATGAATGCTTAGAATCTTAATTGCAAAGTGGTTTTATGGTATGATATGGTAATTCAAAAAAACTGCAAGGCTGTATTGTATGGAGAAAACAAATGGACTATATTTCAATTGAAAATTTACAGGTATTTGCATATCATGGCGTATACGAAGAAGAAAATATTAACGGTCAGAATTTTTATGTGAGTGCAAAATTATTTTTGTCCACAGGTTTTGCGGGAAAAACAGATGACATCAATGCTTCGGTTAATTATGCAGATGTATGTCATAAAATTACGGAATATATGACGACACATACGTATAATCTTATAGAAGCAGTTGCCGAAAATCTTGCATATATGATTTTTAGCAATTTTGAGTCTGTTAAGGAGATTGAGCTGACAATAAGTAAACCTGAAGCTCCAATCGGACTGCCTTTTGATAATGTTTCTGTAACAATCCACAGGAAATGGACAACTGCATTCGTTGCATACGGTTCCAATATGGGCGACAGCCTTAATTTGATTCAGACAGCTATTGATAGTATCAGAAACAATAAATATATTAGATTGATAAAAGAGTCTTCAATAATTAAGACTAAAGCATACGGTTACGAGAATCAGGATGATTTTTATAATGGATGTGTTGAAATTGAAACATTGCTTTCTCCGGAGGAACTCCTTGAGGAATTGAACATGATAGAAAATGCAGCAGGCAGAAAACGTGAAATTCATTGGGGTCCACGAACGCTTGATCTTGATATCATTCTTTTTGGAAATGAAATTATTAATTCTGAGAAGTTGATTATTCCGCATTATGATATGCATAACAGAATGTTTGTACTTGAGCCATTATGCGAAATCGCTCCATATGCATATAATCCGCGTCTATGCAAGACTGCCAAGATGTTAAAGACCGATTTAGAAAGAACAGTGTAAAATAACCGTTAAGTAAAAGATGTAATATTAATAAAAAGATTATTTGCAGGGCTGAAGGGCATAATAGCTATTCAGCCCTTAAATATTTTAGAATACATTCATTCTTAATAAACCGATTACTTTGCCCAATACTTCACAATTATCAACAATTATTGGGTCCATATAATCATTCTCAGGTTGAAGTCTGAAGTGGCCGTTTTCTTTATAAAATCTTTTAACAGTTGCCGAATCATCAACAAGTGCAACAACAATTTCTCCGTTGGATGCAGTGTTCTGGCGGGATACAATTATTGTATCGCCTTCATAAATTCCTACATTAACCATACTGTCCCCGTGTACTTTTAACATGAAAAGCTCAGTATTTGGCAGCATATCGACCGGAACAGGAAAATAATCCATAATATTCTCTGTTGCTAACAATGGCTGTCCTGCAGCAACAGTTCCGACAATAGGAATATTAACAACCTCGCGTCTTGTAAGATTGAATTCATCATCAACAATTTCTATGGCACGCTGTTTGGTAGAGTCTTTTCTTATATATCCGTTCTTTTCCAAAGTCTCAAGGTGGGCATGAACGCTGGATGTTGACTTGAGATTAACAGCTTCACATATCTCCCTTACTGTAGGAGGGTATCCCTTCATCAAAATAGTATCCTTAATATAATGTAAAATCTCTTCCTGCTTTGCACTTATCTTTCCGTTACCCATAATGCCTCCTATATATAGCAATTTGTATGTTAAAAAAATAATAACACGAAACGAAGAAAAAAGCAAACAAAAGTTCCGAAAAAATGTTCGATTTTTGTATTGACAAACATTTGTTTGGGTGGTATTATACTAATAAATCGAACAAAGATTTGTATTAAGTACAGATTTTTGGACAGTATTTACAGTAATATAATAACAGGTCAAGAATGAAGCCCTAATGAAGATATAATACGAATTTTACTCAGGAGGTTGAATAATATGGTTTCACGCATTAATTTTACAAGATCAAGAAAGATGTTAATTACAGGTTTTCTTTTAATTATTATGTTTATTGCATTTATATTAGGAAGCATAATAGTTAAGGCTCAGAATAATCATAATGCAAACCGTGGACAGATAAAATATTCCAATATAGTTGTACAAGATGGTCAGACACTTTGGGATATAGCAGAAGAACATATTGATAATTCTCAATTTGATTCGATTTACGAATATATGGATTCGTTAAAGAAATTGAATGGATTGACAAGCAATAACATTTATTCGGGACAGAATATAATAATTACATATTATGAATAATTCTTAGCCACCCCTTACCGGATTTAATAGGGAAAACCCTTCACTTCATAATGAAGTGGGTCCGGAATTCACATACCAAAAGCCAGGATAATTCCTGGCTTTTTACATCAACATCGCCCCATAAATACGAATGGGCTTAATCACGTGATCGTATTGTTAATTTGGTATATATATGATATTATCGTAAAAGAAAATTATTATCCTTTATGTGTAATAATGATTAAACCGAATCTCCTGCAGCAGAGCTGTTTAACGGGTAGATTCAGAATAAATTGAAGAGGAATATTATGAATATTAATAATCTTGACAAGCGATTAATTACCGGACTTAACAAGGACAATATTAAGGAATTAACAGATGTACAGAAGGAATGCTTTGAGCCGATCATGCAGATGAAGAATGTTGTTGCAAGTTCCAGAACAGGAACCGGTAAAACATTGGCATACTTGCTCCCGATAATCAGCAAAGCAATTCAAATGAACAGCAAATCCGAGAGGGATATTTCCCTCAATTCACATCAGGATGTGGTTAAAAATAATACTTTATATAGCGTTATTCTTGCACCAACTAAGGAATTATGCATACAGATATGCTCTGAAATTAATAAAATATCTAATAATTCCGGTATTCCGGTAACAGCAGCAGCATTATTTGGTGGTGTTAACAGACAAAGACAGCTTCTGACACTTAAAAGTAAACCTAATATTGTTGTAGGTACTTATGATAGAATATATGAGCTTATAAAGGATAAGAAAATATCCGTGCACAATGTTAAAACGTTAGTAATAGATGAGGCAGACCGAATTTTGACCAAGGATAATATGTCAGAAATAATCTCATTTAGAAAGTGCTTTATGCGTGACATTCAGGTCATTTTAGTATCAGCATCAATTAAGGAAAGCACATTGAAAAATGCAGAATCTATTTCAGGAGATTTTGTTAAAATATTAACAAATGATAAGATTCAAATTCCAACTAATATTTCACATTATTATTTTGTTGTGGATAAGCGCGATAAAATTGAGATGACACGTAAGGTAATAAGCGCATTAAATGATAAACACTGTATCGTATTTTCGGGTTCAAAATATGATACAGAAGAAATAACGCAGAAATTAATTTATCATCATTATGATGCAGAATGCTTGAATGCCGCATGCGATAAGAATCTTCGAAGACAAATTACTGACCGTTTTAAAACCGGAAAAACGCATTATTTAATCTGTTCTGATTTAGTATCAAGAGGATTGGACTTTAGAAATGTAAATTTGGTTGTAAATATAGGATTACCTGATAAACCTGTGGATTATCTGCACCGTTGCGGACGCTGTGGTCGTGACGGCTCTCAGGCAATATGCGTATCAATAATTACAGAATCAGAAATTGATAGAATCAAAAAAATTCAAAAAACTTACAATATAAATATGTTGCAGAAGAAATTATATCAAGGAAAAATTGTGAGAAAATAATTTAATATGCAGGGAAGCTCTTAATTTACAGGGCTTTATTGACAATATGGGTTGCATATGGTATAGTACTCTCATAGGGGTATTATTTCGTTAAACCTGAGTTTAGCGAAATAATAGATATATCCCCACCACACTACTACACCAGCATTTTGGAGGGATTTCATGTCCGAATTAACATACCATGATAAAGAAAAACAGAATGCAACATTAAAATTGCGTGAATTACTCAAGGAACTGCCGGCATTTCTAATTACATATTTCAGGGGAATTGAATATGTCAATGCACCAAGAACAAGAATTGCCTATGCAATTGATTTGAAATCGTTTTTTGATTATCTGCATGAAAATAATTCATATTGTCAAAGATATGAAATTCACGATTTGCCGATAGATGTTCTTACAATGATAAAATCTTTTGATATTGAAGAATATATAGACTATATGAAATTGTATAAAAAAGATGGTAAAACCATTACAAATGACGAGCGTGCCATTAAGCGCAAATTATCCGCGTTAAGATCTATGTATAATTATTTTCATAAAAATAAAATAATTGATGAAAATCCGGTTTTACAGGTAAGTATGCCTAAAATCCATTCTAAGGCTATAATAAGGCTTGAAGCCAATGAAGTGGCTGATTTATTGGATACAGTTGAAAACGGCGATGGATTGACCAAAAAACAGCTGGAACGACATGATGGATTAAAGGTTCGTGATTTAGCCATACTTACTCTTCTGCTTGGCACAGGAATCCGTATATCGGAATGTGTAGGACTTGATATGAACGACATAGATTTTGACAATGGTAGAATCAAAATTGTTCGCAAGGGTGGCTATGAGGCATTTGTATATTTTGGCGATGAAGTTGAAGCCGCATTAATGGATTATATGCTTGAAAGACGTGAAATTGAAGGCATCGAGGGACATGAAAATGCATTTTTCCTGTCAAACAGACGAAGTCGCATAAGTGTTAGAAATGTTGAAATTATGGTAAAAAAATACTCAAGAATTGTTACCCCAACCAAAAAAATTACGCCTCACAAGCTTCGAAGCACTTATGGTACCAGCCTTTACCAGGAAACAGGGGATATTTATCTGGTTGCTGATGTGCTGGGACATCACGATGTTAATACTACCAAAAAGCACTATGCTGCAATTGAAGATAACAGACGAATCTCAGCCCGTAATAAAGTCAAACTCAGAGAAAATTAATATTCAAAGAAAAACAAGGCAGAATGAAATTTCTTCTGCCTTGTTATACTACTCTTCTGCTGTTGTTTCTTCCTGCACCGACTCATCTTCCGTAGTTTCTTGAACAGTTGTTTCTTCTGTACCGGTTTCTTCAGAAGATGTCTCCTCGGCTGTTGTACTATCTGTTTCAGTTGGTTTCTTGTTATCATCCTTGGTTTCAGTTTCTTTTGATGTAATAATCAATTTACACTCGCAGGACAAATGATTTCCCAGCTTATCAATAAGATTAAAGGAAATTGAATATGTTCCGGCCTTACTTAGGTCATATTTTCCGCTTACAAATACAAATCTGTTAACATTTTCGTTGTCAGAATTAAGTGATTTGACATGACTAATAAGGGCCTCAGAGGATGCACCTTCTGTCAATTTGATTGTATCCGGACTCGAAATACTCTCAATTTTAGTATCACACCAAATTGTACCCTCCGAGTCATCCGTAGGTTCCCAGGTTATTCCTCCCGGAATCTCAATTTTACTGATATTTTCTAACAAATTCTGCTCATTTTCATTGCTGTACACCATAACTTCTGAATTGAAAGCACAATTCTCAAATATCCATTTTGCGTCGGCAACCAATAAAGTAACACCCTCAAGGTCGTTGACAGATGTGCCTATTGCATTATAGTCATTGGTATTCAGAGTATTGGAGTCGGAAATCTTTGCATATCTGCTGCTGTGAAATGAATAGTTGTTGTCAAAATAGGTATAGAACCGAGTGTATCCATCACCATTTTCCACCTTTGCCCAGGTGGATTTTATGGAATCAGAATATTCCGGCGTCAGTTTTGCTTCTTCAAGGTTCTCATTGAATGAACACATCATAACTTTTTCGGGCGAAGCCGAATATGTTCCCGAACTGTTGTCATACGGATATATTGTCACTTGAAAAAGAGCCTTGTTGACACATATTTTGTATTTTCCCTTACTGCTAATTATTGGAATTGTGGTACTTTCTTCCTCAGCAACACTAACTTTAGGGGTTTCGTTACTTTTTCTGTTGGCAGTGTTTTTTTTGACAAGTAAAATCGTGGCAATAATAACCATCAACATGGCTAAAAATGCCACATAATACTTCATGTTTCTTGTTTTAAAGAAATCCATTCGACTTCTTTTTGAGTTATATACCATATCTTAAATTCCTTCTACGGGATTAGAAATAGCCTTAATTCGCATTGCAACATAATCGGCAAGCATATCAACCGTGCCATTTATACCAAGCTTGCTGCTGTCAACGCACAGGTCGTATGTTCTGGAATCAGCCCATTTTGCATTGGTATAGAAATTATAGTAATTTGCACGTTTCTTATCCGTTTTAACAATTAAATCTTTTGCCTTTGAAGCCGAACAGTCATATTTCCTACTAATTCTGGCGATTTTATCCTCCATAGGTGCATTTATGAAAATATTGAATACGTTAGGCGTATCCTTCAATGCATAATCAGCACATCTGCCTACAATTATGCAGTTTTCACTTTCGGCAAGTTTTTTTATTGAATCATGCTGTGCTAAAAACACCTTCTGATTAAGCGGCATATCAACAAAGGAAGCTGTTGAATATCCCATGGAATATGTATCCATTACCAAAGAATACAAAAAGCTGTTAGTCGGTTTCTCATCATGGTTGTGGAATAATTCTTCTGCAATTCCACTGTCCTTTGCTGCCAATCCAAGCAATTCCTTGTCATAACATTTTATCCCCAATTTTTCAGCAAGGAGCATACCAATTTCTCTTCCGCCGCTACCGAATTCTCTTCCTATCGTAATTACATATTTTGCGTCCATAACAACACCTCCCAAGAATAATCCTACAATGAAAAAATCATTGGCTGCAAAATAAGTTATAATTTAACAATGTACGTATATATAAATTATATCATTTCATGTAACTCTTATCAAGAAATCATTATTTAAGGATTTCCAGCAAATGTTCAAAGTATTCAGGAAGTGGTGCGGAAAATTCCATATATTTCCCCGTACGAGGGTGAACAAACCCCAGAATTCCGGCATGAAGCGTCTGTCCCTGCAACTTATATGGTGATTTAATAGACGAGTATACATCATCTCCCAATAAAGGGTGATTGATACTTGCCATATGAACCCTTATTTGATGGGTTCTGCCGGTTTCAAGTCTGCAACGGACATAAGAATACTTTGAAAAATTATTTAGTACCTCATAATGGGTAATTGCATCTTTTCCGTTTTTGTAATTGACAGCCATTTTCTTTCTGTCCACCGGATGCCTTCCTATTGGTGCATTTATCACGCCGCTTTCTTCATTGATGCAATTGTGACATATTGCAAAATAATATCTTGTAATGGAATGTTCTTTAAGCTGCTCCGACAAAGAAATATGGGCCGCATCATTTTTGCATGCAACAATTATCCCGGTTGTATCCATGTCAATACGATGAACAATGCCTGGTCTCAAAATGCCGTTAATGCCCGATAAACCGTCCTTGCAATGATACATTAATGCATTGACAAGAGTCCCGCTGTAATGCCCGGGAGAAGGATGAACAACCATTCCCTTAGGCTTGTTTATCAAAATAACATCTTCGTCCTCGTACACAATATCCAGAGGAATATCTTCAGCTTCAATCTTAAGCTCTTCGGGAACCGGTATTTTGACAACAATCTCATCCCCTGCACAAATCTTATAATTAGATTTAACAAGCTTATCATTAACCAGAACCAATTCTTCATCAATTAACTTTTGAATATATGAACGGGAATAAGAATAAAGCATATCGGATATATATTTATCGATACGCTTTCCCTTGTCATCCTCATTTGTCGATAAATCAATAATATCTAAAAAATCAGATTTATTATTCATTATTATTATCCGGCTCCTTTTTTTTCTTTCTTTTCAGGAAATCAAAATCCTTATCCTTATAAAAGAACAAAATAAAAATTACCAGTGCCACCATGGATAAAGATACATAGATATCTGCAACATTGAATACAGGAAAATCAATAAATACGCAATTAATAAAATCCCTGACATAGCCAAATGCAATACGGTCAATCATGTTGCCAACCGCTCCGGCAAGAAGCACCCAGGAAATAATTCTTGCGGGGGTATATCTTTTTCCTTCAGGCAGCTTTATCAATAAAAATATTACAGCAAATATAAGTATAACTGTTAGTGCAATGAAAAAGAACTGCTTTCCTGCAAACATGCCCCATGCAGCGCCTTTGTTTTCAAGGTAAGTAAATTCAAGGATTTTCTTGATAATAACCTTGTCATCGCCTGAAGCAAATGCATTGTGTGCCAGTATTTTTGATATCTGATCCAATGCAATCAGAGCTGCAACTACAATTATGCCGATAATATATTGGATTTTCTTTTTCATATTGTCTCCTCTTAAATATATTTATCTATGCTAACAAGGATTCGCCCCTTTTTTGTTGAAGAAATAACCCTGTCAAATCTTATTTTGCCCATACCTCTTACAGAGATGATATCCCCATTGTTGATATTGTAAGCATTTGTGGTAATTATTTTACCATTTACCGAAACTTTTCCTTCCTCGATAAAATGAATAAGCTGACTTCTGGAGGAATTGAATCCAAGGGCAATAATCGAATCCAGACGTATTGATGCAATCGTTCCCTGAATAGATTCAAAATTGTTTTCAATGTCAAAATCGAGCTCATTAATTATTGAACATGTAACGATGGTGTTTCTGATTTTGATAAGATTATCAATAATGTAGCTGCCGATTTTCTTTGTAGCAAACAAATATGCTACTGCTACGGCCTCTCTCCTGTTAACAATAATATCACCGAATTTTTCACGGGCGATTCCAAGATTCATTATTGCACCAAGGTAATCCCTATGATTCAAGGGCTCGGAATATCTCGTATCCGCACTTTCTATCTTAATAATATCAAAAAAACGCGTTTTCTCTCCAAATTCGGAATGTGAAGTAAAGTTTCTATCGCAGCCTTGCTGCTCATCGGAAAGGGAAGGAAAGAATACAATCTGTTTTCTTTCCGCAAAACTATAACCACCTGTAAGAACATAACTCACAGGTGGCAATTTTGAAATACTATTACAAAAAATTGTCTGGCTATTCAAATCCAAAAAATCCGTAGCCACTGGAATTCCGCGATTATAGCAGGTGTTTGCCAAATCAAGAATTCTGTTAATAACTAATTTGTCTTTATCCATTAAAATGTTGTTGTATCAGTGTTGTATGATACACTATCTCCATTTATTCCGCTTGTTCCGAAAAGTTCTAACAAATCTCCTGAAATAGAGATTGCTGAAGGTGTTGCAATAAAAATATAATTTGAAATCTTCTTGAGTTTTCCGTCAATAGCAAAACAGGCACCACTTGTGAAATCGATTATTCTCTGTGCAAGTTCAACATCAATTCCTTCAAGATTAAGTACTACTGCTCTCTCAGAAAGAAGCGTATCAGCAATTTCCCTGCTGTCTTCTACTGTTGTAGGTTTGATAACACATACTTCCATTGGATTATACCTTCCCTGCATATTTACTACCCTTCCACCATTATTTGCCGGTTTTGATGATTTAACTACAGGTCTTGCCTGTGCCTGTTTGGCAGGTTTGGCAACCGGTTTCTTAGGTTCATAATCATCTTCCTTATATGTAGTGGCAGGCTTTGGCGCAGGAGCTGCTTTCTTAGGCTTAGCTACTACTTCATCATCGCCATCATCATAGAAATCATCATCATAGTCATCATCTGCACCAAGCTTCATTTTATCTAACATCTTATCAATAAAACTCATTTTCCTAACTCCTTATATACTGTATTCTCTTTCACCAAAAATAGCGGTTCCGACTCTTACATGTGTTGCTCCTTCTTCAATGGCAACCTCATAATCATTAGTCATACCCATAGAAAGAAACTCTATAGTACTATTATCAATGTTTTTTGCTCTCAAGTCAACACATAATTGCTTTAAATCGTGAAAATATTCACGATTATCCTCAGAATTTGCAACAAAAGGTGCGCTTGTCATCAAGCCTCTTATGGTTATTCCGGGAAGTTCACGGATATAATCAACGGCATCAAACACTTCTTCCTTCATAAAACCATATTTTGTTGCCTCGTTAGCAATATTGACTTCAAGTAAAATATCAACCTCAATCCCTTTCTTAACTGCCTGAGAACTAATCTCATCAGCAAGCCTGAGGGAATCAACGGAATGAATGAGGCAGGCTTTGTCAATGACCTGTTTTACCTTGTTACGCTGTAAATGGCCAATCATATGCCAGTTGATATCCTTCGGCAAAATCTCGCTTTTTGTACAAATTTCCTGTACCTTATTTTCTCCGAATTCCCTGATACCGCAGTCATATATTTCCTGAATCATTTCGACAGGCTTGGTCTTGCTTACGGCAATAAGTGTGATATCTTCAGGATTCCTGCCCGCACGTAAAGCAGCGGCTTTTATTCTCTGTTCAACTTCTTCCAAATTAGCAGCCAGCATCTTTTCCTCCACAAATATTTGAACTAGTTAAGCAATTCATAATCCTTAACAGTATTCTGATTTAGTATAATAAAGTCATATTTTGCAAGACCATACTCGGTTTTGCTCTTGACTATTGAATACGAATTATTTTTATCCAGAATTGAAATAGCCTTAAACTCAGTATATCCCTTGTTTACGCAATATACACCTTCCAGCTCCTTGATAATACCGACAACAAAGGTCTCTGTGGAATTTGCTTTCAAAAGAAGGGTTCCGCTTTCAAAATCATTAATCGACACATAGTAATTGTCTTCGTCTGCATAGTAAATGTGTGGATTAACAGATTCAAGTTCAATTTCACCATTGGCATTATATTTTTGTATAATAAATGTCTTTGAATCGGTCATATATTCCTTAGGAATTGAGTATGAGTTCCTTGTACATATAGCGGAATTAGGAATTTTTAGTCCGTACGGACTATCCTGCGTAATTTCTATATTGACAAACCTCTGGTCCGCAAAACTAAGCAGATACTTGTCCAGAGTGAGTTTTCCGTAGCTTTCGCCGTTGACATCAACAACCTCAATCTTGGCTATGGTTTCAATATTTTTCTCAGGAAAACAAATATTAACACTGTCACGTCCGGAATATGCATCAACCTCGGCAGAATCAAATTTGACATATATATTCCAAATCTCATTATTGATTACTTTGTACAGGCTGTCACCCTTGTTAATCAAGGTATTTGCCTGAAGATTCTTTGGCTGGTATTTACCGGTATCAAACAAATCAGCGGTAATGTCATTCTGGCCTATGGATTCGTAGCCGTCAATATTGTACACCACAAGTCCGGTGATTTCAGGATATATTTTGTGAAAAAAAGCATCATTATTGGTCTGCTCCACATAGGAATCAAGATTTTCAGCAATACTTGCGGCCTGCATTTCATAGAGGGATCCCTTTGATGCCTCAATCTGAGTATAGGTCTCATAAAACCTGTTATTGTCATATTCCGAACTCATTTTAATGAATTTTTTTCTTAATTCTGTAAGGTCATTTTCATTATAGAGCTCAACATTGTACTGATTAATTAATTCAAAAACTCGTCCGCTCTCATCCACAGAGCAAATCATTGTATCCTTGCCTGCTCTATGCTTATTCTTCAAAAAATAATTAACGGAGCCGGCATAAGATGAAGTGCATACGGTTTCATCCCTTAAAATCAAGCCGTTATATACATTCTCGACAGCCAGCGAGCCGTCTGTGACGGTGTAGATGCTGGATTTCTTAGTCGTTGCAAAAATAATGACTGATACAAGTAAGTATATGAAAATAATAGCAAAAATAAGAAATCCGATATTAAAAGACGGGCGTCTGAACATTTTGATTATATTACTTTTCTTTGCCATTTATATAATATCCTTCCTTAGGATCTGAATACGTATTATCAACCTTTTCTATTCTATCACTATTTACATAAAAATACCATTATAATTTAATGCCAATATGAAAATCATATATGTATGAGATATCATTTCTCAAATTGCAAGAAATTGTCAAGGAGGCTTATATGGATTCAAGAATAGCTGATTACACGGCTTTGTCCTTAGTAATCATCGGTGCAATCAACTGGGGACTAATCGGTTTTTTCAAGTTTGATTTAGTTGCTTTTCTTTTCGGCGAAATGAGTATTGCGTCTCGTATAGTCTATGCAATTGTTGGTATAGCAGGTATATATCTGACAACTGTTTTTGGTAGAATTCGCGCCTTGGGAAAAGCATACGACTAAGAAAGCTCTGCTATTGGAGCGGATGATAAAACAACCGGCTTTATGAGCCGGTTGTACTAATTTGCATTCATATCAGGAACAAGGGTTAACAGATATGATAAATCATCATACATAATATCCCTTGTAGCACATTTCATGGTTACAAAAATATATTTATGTCCGCCCGATTCAGCCAACATAACATAACATCTCTGCGCATTGTCGGTATAACCTGATTTTCCGCCGATTACATTGACATAGGAAGGCGCTTTTTTGCTGCCATTGACATATGCATTGCCGTTGCTGTAACTGCATTCGATAATATAATCACCATAATCCGTCGAACGGTTGAAGGTACTGTTATATTCCTTGCAGCCTATTGCTTCAATAAACTGCGGATTTTTGATTGCCTCATTAAACAAAAGATATAAATCATATGCCGTGGTATAATGATTATCCTGGTCAAGTCCGTGAGGATTCATAAAATGAGAATTGGTTGCACCGATTCTTTTGGCTTCCTCATTCATTTTTGCAATAAAATCATCCATGGTAGGCGATGTAAATAAAGCCAGAGCGGCCGCCGCATCATTTCCTGATTTCATAAGTGCACCATGCAAAAGCACGTCAAATGGGACATCGTCCCCGATTCGGTAATCGCACATTACGATATTGTCTTCATCGATAATAACCTCGTCCCCTATTTTTCTTGTTGCTTTCTGGTCAGCATATTTTAATGCAACCAAAGCAGTAAGGATTTTGGTAGTACTTGCAGGAGCTTCCGTTTTATGTGCATTCTTGTTAAAAATAATTTTGTTGGTCGTTGCATCTACCAGCAAAGCGGCTTCAGATGATATTTTATCAGCATTATCAGAGTTGGGTGCATCCTTTGCAAGAATCGCAATAGTCTGCGATGCGCCCACTGCCTTATTGTCGGCAGCCTGTGCACCGGATGTGATTTCCTCGGTTCTATATGTTTCAACACTATCCTTCTTCTTTCCGCATGCGGTTAACAGGCATACGGACAAAATAAGGATAATAGAGAATATTTTCTTCATAAATCTATCCTTTATTTTATTATTTCTCTCCACTCAAGGTCCCCTCTCTCGAGTGCCTTGACCATCAATTCAGCTGTAGCCAGATTGGTTGCGAGCGGAATATTGTGAATATCACACAATCTGAAAATATTGGTAATATCCGGTTCATGCATTCTTGGTGTCAATGGATCACGCAAAAATATGACGAGATCTATTTCATTGGTTTCAATCTGGGAACCCAGCTGTTGCTCCCCTCCAAGATGTCCTGCCAGATATTTGTGTACACTAAGATTGGTAACCTCTTCAATCAATCTTCCGGTTGTACCGGTTGCATATAATTCATGCTTGTTAAGGATACCTCTATATGCGATGCAGAAATTCTGCATTAATTTCTTTTTTGAATCATGCGCGATCAAACCTATGTTCATGGTTTTCCTCCTCCAAAAGTGCCTTCTTTCTGAATCTTACATTTAATACAAGACCCACACCGGCAAACATAGCAGTCAATGAACTTAATCCATAGCTGACAAAAGGTAACGGAATACCTGTATTCGGAAGTAATTCCGTTGCAACTCCTATGTTGATAAATGTCTGCAAAGTCATTATTGCTGCAAAGCCAAAACAAATTATCCGCCCGGACATATCCGGGGCCCTGGCCCCCGTTATTACCGACTCAACAATAATCAAAAAAATCAACCCTAATACAAGACACGAACCGACAAAGCCCATTTCCTCGCCAACAATGGCAAAGATAAAGTCGGTCTGAGGCTCAGGAATAAAGTTGCCGTTCTTTACAGACTGGGCACTGTTATTATATAATCCCTTGCCGTTAAGCTTGCCTGAACCGATTGCCATTACAGAATTATCCTGCTGCAATCTGGCGTCATCATAATTTTCGGGATCAAGAAATGCCATAACTCGATTATACTGATATTCATGCAAAATCAGATTTTTAGGAGGCGGTACGGCCTGCACATATATAATAACTCCTGCCAAAACAGGAACCACCACTGCCAGAATGATTCCGAATTTTTTATAAGAAAACCCGCCAACAAACAATACTGTAACGAACACCCCCATGACAAGTAAGGTTGTTGATAAGTCAGGTTCCTTGACTATTAACAGAACCGGAACCAGCGTCAATGCCAGTCCGATAAAGAAGAACTTCCATTTTTTTATAAAATCCTGATTTTTGCCAAATAACCATGCCCAAAAAAGAACTAAAAGAATCTTTGCAAATTCTGAAGGCTGAATACTAATGCCGTCAGATACGGCAATCCATCTGGTAGCACCCTTGACATTTTTACCAAGTACAAGCACGGCACCAAGCATCAAAATACAAAGAGCGTAAATCGCCCAGTGGAATTTTAGAATCCAATTGTAATCCACCAACATCATAACCATCATTATAATGAATCCTGCACCGGCACCGATAATCTGTTTTTTCTGAAAACCTGCACCGGGCACGGCACTGCCTATTACAACAATACCCAGAATTGTCAAAGCCATAACCAACAGAATCATTCTAATATTCACATATTTTAATTTGAAATGAAAGTTCTTAAACATAATACTACCTAATTCTAGTTACTTGATCTGTTCTTCATGTCCTTAATAGGAATATTAGCAAACAATGCAGGTACTGAACCGTTATTTCCTTCGGATTCAGTCTGTGTAATCTGGATATCAAGTCCGCTTACATCAATTTCCATATATTTTGATATTACGTTAATAATATCATTCTTTATCATTTCCATAACATCCGGAGAACAATTTGCTCTGTCAGATACTAACAAAAGCTTAAGTCTGTCTTTTGCAACGTCACCAGAATTCTTCTTTTTAAATAAATCAAAAATTCCCACTTTACAGACCCCCTAGTTCTTTTTGAAGATGTTTGATAATTTTGACCATAAACCACTCTTTGAACTAAGATCAAGAAGTGGAACATCCTCGCCTAAAATTCTTTTACAAATATTCATATAGGCCTGCCCTGCAAGTGCATTTGAACCTACCAATGGCTCGCCGTTGTTAGTAGAAATAACGATATTTTCATCATCAGGTACAGCACCAATCAGATTGATGGAAAGAATATCAACAACGTCGTCAATAGACATCATATCCCCTTTCTTAACCATGTCCATTCTGATTCTGTTTACGATAAGATCAGTCTTTTTAATTTCATTTGCTTCAAGAAGTCCGATAATTCTGTCGGCATCCCTGATTGCAGATACTTCAGGAGTTGTTACAACAAGTGCTCTGTCAGCACCTGCGATTGCATTCTTAAATCCCTGCTCGATACCTGCCGGACAATCAAGAAGTATGTAATCAAATTCTTCCTTTAATTCTTCAATAAGAACTTTCATCTGTTCAGGGGTAACACTTGTCTTATCCCTGGTCTGTGCAGATGGAAGCAGGAAAAGATTAGGATATCTTTTATCTTTAATTAATGCCTGTTTAATTCTGCAGTTTCCTTCAACAACATCAACAAGGTTGTATACAATTCTGTTTTCAAGTCCCATAACAACATCAAGATTTCTAAGTCCGATATCTGTATCAATAAGAACTACTTTCTTATTAAGCTTCGCAAGACCTGTTCCTACATTGGCAGAAGTTGTTGTTTTTCCAACTCCACCCTTACCAGAGGTAATTACAATTACTTCACTCATTATATTTTCTCCTTTTACTCATATATTACTATTATGCTTTTTTTTCTGTTGTAAATCAATAAAAAATTTTTTTAATTTATAATCTGATATCGTTGAGCGTATCCTTGTCAAGCTTTTCGATATATATATTATCGTCTTCAACAAAAGCAATCATCGTTCCGCTGCCGATGGTTTTATTTTTTTTACCCCCGTCAACACTTCGTGCAATTGTATCACCGATTCTTATCTGTATCGGAGCCATTTCAAGTGCAACAACAAAGGCATCCTCATTGCCGTTTGCACCGGCATATACGTTGCCTTTAAGGGAACCGAGAATAATGATATTTCCCTTTGCAATTATTTTTGCTCCCGGGTTAACATCACCCAGAACGACGAGACTGCTCTCCGATTCCAGCTGCTGACCAGAGCGAAGTGTACCCTTATAAAACTGACCGGTGTGCGCGGATAATTCTTCCATTTTTTCTTCCACAACTTTTTTGAAATACTGCTCTTTCATCTCGTCGTTGTCGATGATGCATACAATATTCAAATCACTGTTTTCCGTAATTACATTGAGAATATCCTGCTCTTCTTCAGTAGAAAGAGTTCTGCCTTCAAAGGAAACAGCCATATTGGCTTTGTCGAAAAATTTGGCAGCACTGCTGAATTTTTCGGCAATTTCTTTCTTCAGTTCATCGAATGGTAATTCCTTGTCAAGAACAACGACTATTCCGTATTTGTTGCCCTTAATTATAACCGAGTTTTTCACTTTAAGCCCTCCTATTCATCATAAATAATATGAGTACCATTACCATATATAACTCTGGTTGGCATTTTGGTTTTGTAATAAGCAGCTAATGCATAATATGTCATAAATCCGGTCTGGTTGGACTGGTGACCATACGGAATCATACTTGAAACCACGACTTCCGGTTTGCCGTCCCTTGTAGAAAACATAACAAAGTTAGCATGGTCCGCTCGATTCTTATCTTCCTGTGCGGTTCCGGATTTACCATGAATTGTAACTCCTTCGATTGTATCCGTAACCAGATGCAGGGCGCAATCCTGAACCACCTTTTCCATACCCAGATGAACCGCGCTCCATATATTGTCCGAAACTTCTATCTTGTTGGCAACCACAGGCTCAATCAGTGTGATATCTGTCTTATCCTGGGATTGAATACTCTTTACAATACTTGAATTATATACGGTACCGCGGTTAGCTACCGCAGAAATATATCTTGCAAGATTGGTTGATGTGTATGCATGTGTTCCCTGTCCGATTGCTGATACAACCGAGTTATAATCAGATGCATGAGGAGTTGCCTCATCTAACTGAATTCCTGATTTGGTTGCAAGACCAAACTGCTCTGCATATTCTTTTAATCGGCTAAGACCGTAATCCATGGAAAGCTTTCCGGATGGTGTTGTACTTAATCTGTATCCAATTTCACAAAAATAATCATTGCATGACTTCATCAGCGCGTCGGATGTATTGAGCATACCATGACTTCTTGGATAACACCAGCATTTGATATTTGGACTGATTCTGTCAAAAATACCATCGCACTGAATTGTCTCGTATTCGCCCATTACTCCCTCGTTAAGCCCTGCAACGGCTACAAGCGGCTTGAAGGTTGAACCCGGTGCAATTTTTGTAAATAATGCCCTGTTAACCAGAGGGGTTGATTTATCGTTGAGCAGCATCTGATAATAATCATTGTCGATAGTGCCGGAGAATTTGTTGATGTCATAGCTTGGGTAGCTGACCATTGCAAGTATCTCGCCGTTATTTGGGTTTTCCACAACGCAGGAACCTGAACATGGGTCAAGGGCAAGCTGCGCAGGGGTGATTTTACGGTTTATTATTTTATCATACAAAAACTCGTATACCGAACCGCCGTTTTCGATATTTCTGTATTCGGATTCTGTAAATTCCACTCCCTTTTGGTCCATAAGAATCAGACATATATCTTTCTGGCTTATGGAATGGTTGTCAATTAAATATTTGTATACAAGCTTGTCAAAATCGGAACTGTCCTTAAATTCGTTTATTCCCTCTGCTATTAACACATTGAGGACTTCATCAATTGAAGGGTATTCCGAATCCAGATTAAGATTATGGATATTAATCCACTGGTTATCAATGGCGGCTCTGAAATACTCTCTCAGGGATATCTCTCCGAGAGTCCATTTTTTCTGAGCTTCAACATTGGTATCAATCTTATCGGCGTTAAGAATATCATTATTCATCAGCAGTCTTCTGAGGAGCTTGATATATTCCTGCATTTCCTCATTTTCATCATTGAATGCAGTTTCGGATTTGAGATATTTCTTCATATCCTTCAGCACCTGAGATTTCTTTGCTTTGAACTGTGAATATACCTGTGCCTGCACGCCTTTTTTGGCTTTCGCCATTGCGTCAATATCAATAACATTATTGTTAATAAGTGCAAAACACACATCCTTTACCGGAATACGAATGAAACCGGTATTATCCATTGCTTCCTCGTTAGTAGTTAAGAATGCCGCCACCATCTCTGCAAGTCTTCGTTCCAGAAGATTGTATATTTCTTTTTGAAGGTCTATATCAATTGTCAGATATACATCTTTTCCCACTGTTGCAGGTGTTTCTTCGACTATTTCGACAACTCGTCCAACATTGTCAACGAGGACTTTTTTCTCACCTTTTTCTCCTGCAAGAACGGTTTCGTATTTCTCTTCAATACCAACTTTGCCTACAACATCGCTGGCCTCGTAATTCTCGTTAATAAGCTTGAATTCATCCAACTGCTCGGCACTTATTTTTCCTGTATATCCCACGATATGTGAAATATATACGGCTTCATTGTAATGCCTGATTGTATTTTCCTCTACGTTTACGCCGGTAAGGACATCCTGGTTTTCAAGGATTGCAGCCATTGTTGCCGGCTTAACATTCTGTGCTACCTCAAAAGTAACATATCTCTTATAGGAATTTGTATTGAGATTATATCTGATATAGGCAATTTCAATTGCTCTTTTTTTGTCATAAAGTGTTATGTCCTTAAAATCTTCTTCCGTTGCGCCGTTTTCAAGGGCTTCGGCTTTGATATCCTCTGTGTAAATTCCAAACTGCTTCATAATGAATTTTGCAGTTGTATCCGCATTTGCGGTTTTCTCTTCCTCTGACAATTCTGCGATACTTTTCTTGCCGTAAATATCCCTCAAAAATCTCAAAAGGGAGTTGTCCTTCTGCAGATAATAGTAATTGTTTTTGGAATTGCAGCTGATACCGAAATCAAAAATTATACTGTCCCCGTTATCATTGATTATGCTAATCATTTTATCTATAATATTGTTGAGGGTAGAATTTTTCATATTGACGGAGTCATAATATCCGCTGTCAGAAATAACTACGGAATACGCCAAATCACTGTATGCGAGAAGTTTGCCGTTTCTGTCATAGATATTTGCGCGAACTCCCGGCGTGGTTATTGTTTTTTCAGCTTTAAGCTGATATGAATTGGAATAGGAATCGCCCTTAACAATCTGAAGATTAAAAAGTCTGAAAAAGAGTACAAGAAAAAGACCAGTTGCAAAAATTACAAATGGTATTATTCTTGATTTTGTTATTTTGCGGACAATGAAGCCCACATCTTTGAAAAAGTCAATTAGTCGTTCCTTTAACATTTCGGTTATTCCTCTTCTTCGAAAGCAAATCCAGCCATCTGTTGATGAAATATACAAAAATATATGCAAAAATAGTAACACAAACAGTGTATATCATTTCGGGTAGAATTACCTTTGATACATAAAAACTCAAATGAAGCTTATTTCTCATAACGTATGTAATAACATAATATATAAGGCCGTAAGAAAAATCACACATGGCGACAAGGCTTATTGGAAGAAGCATCTGTTCCTTGGTATATTCCTTGTAAAACATTCCGTTGAAATAACCGACAAATATATATATCAATGCTGTAAAACCAATCATGCCGCCACTGAGCACGTCAATCAGCATTCCACTGAAAAAACCCACCATGAGGCCCGATGTTCTGCCGCGCATAAATCCAACAATACAGGTAAACATAAGTAATAGATTAGGTGCTATTCCGGCGATTGCCAATGCTCCCTTAAAAACAGTGCATTGGAGAACAAACAGTATAATAATTGTAAAAAAACTGATAATAAATCGTCTCAATGTTCTAACCCGTTATTCCTTAATTTTGGTTTTCTTTTCTTTGATTACCAGAACGTTGGTAATATGTTTAAAATCCACAGCAGTTATTACTTTTCCGGATTTGGTAAGATTGTTCGCATCAAGAGTGACATCCTGGGCATAACCAATTAATATGCCCGGCAGATACTTTTCGCTGATATTGGAAGTAACAATCATATCACCATCCCTGACCTTGACATCGCGATCAAGATATTTCAGATTAACATAACCTTCGGACGCAACCTTTAAATCACCGCTGAGTGTACATACATCCGATGTATTGAGCACCATTGCGCTGACATTGCTTGCATCATCTATTATTGCTCTTACAATGGAATAATTCTCTGACACATCCGTAACAATACCCACAAGGCCGTTGCCTGACAGAACGTTCATATCAACTTCAATTCCAGCCTTTGAGCCCTTGTCGATGGTAAAAGTATTGTACCAGTTATCAGAGCTTCGACCGATTACGGTAGCGCCTGTTTTTTCATAATCCGAATATGCATTATCAATCTCGTAAAGCTTTCTCAGGCTCTCGAGTTCAACCTTGTTTTCTTTCATTAGCAGGTTTTCCTGCTTCAAATCTTCAATTTGCTTACGAAGGTCTTCATTTTCCTGCTGCAGATTCTCTACAGATTCAAACATATCTTTTTTTTCGGTCAGCCAGAGACCAATACCATTGACGCCCTTCTGCAAGGGAATAACAACGGCAGAAGTTACTTTCTGCAAGGGCTTGGTAAGTACATCGGTAAAATAGGTAAGCCCTATAAAAAAGAAGCAAAGACATGTAAAAATTGTCAACCAGACCTTGGCTGTAAAATATTTTTTTAACTTGTTTTTCATGGTATTTACATCCTGACTAGTTAATTATTCGTGTTTTAGGAACATATGCGATTTCTGAATATTTATCATTTTCAATAATCTCTCTGATGCCGTTTACCACACATTCAGAAGGATTATCCACTATATTGACATGTAAATCCGTCTGGTTGTTGATAAGTGTGTCAAGCTCCCTTATTGCAGTGGAGCCGCCTGTCAGATAAATTCCGGTATCAATGATATCAGCGGAAAGCTCAGGCGGAGTTCTCTCCAAAATTGACTTGATGGAATCAACAATCTGATTTATGAAATCAATTATGCATTCATATACGATGTTTGAAGATATCCTGCATTTGGTAGGAAGACCGGTAACAACATGACGTCCGTACACTTCCACAAAACTCTCAGCCTGCCTGATGGCACTGCCGAGCTCACATTTGATATATTCTGCGGTTTTTGCACCTATAACTAATCTGTATTCCTTTTTTACGGCATTGATAATCTGCTCATCAAGCTTATTGCCGCCAAATTTAACGGATTTTCCCAAAACAATTCCGCCCAGGGAAAGAACTGATATTTCCGTTGTGTCTGCGCCGATGTTGACAATCATTATGCCCTTTGCACCAACAACGTCAACGCCTGCGCCGATTGCGTCTGCCACCGGCTTGTTGATTACCATAATTCTCTTGGCATGAACACTCATATGGTCTATCAGCTCAAGAAATGCCCTCTTTTCAACCTCCGTAATTCCTGTAGGAACGGCAATATAATAATCGGCTGAAGGCAATCTTCTGCTCTGTTTCGTAATTTTTTTAATAAATTCAATAAAAAGAGTCTGCATATTGTCAAAATCTGCAATAACTCCATTCTTAATCGGAAAAGAAACCTTAATATTGTCAGGTGCTTTTTCGTGCATTTCAAATGCCTCATCGCCAAAAGCAAAAATCTCTGTTTTATTTGCTATTGCAATAATGTTTTTTTCATTAAGAATATAATCCTTATCCTTTGAGTATATCTTAATATTGCTGGTACCAATATCCAGACCAAAAATATTACGAGCCATTTTATATCCTCTCATATACAATTTATTTCTTTTAAGCTTATATATTTATTATCACCGATGATGATATGATCCAACAAATCTATTCCGACAATTTCTGCCGCTTTGCGGATTCTCTCTGTTGTCTCAATATCTTCCACGCTTGGATTCGGATCCCCGCTTGGGTGATTATGTATCAAAATAATGTTAACTGCACCGTTCTGAACGGCTTCAATAAGGATCTCTCTCGGAGAAACCAGGGTCGAATTGACCGTGCCCACGGTTATGAGAGATTCTCTGAGAATTCTGCACTTTGTATCCAGGCAAAGAAGAATCATATGCTCCTTATCCAGATGCTTAAGCTGCGGTATAAAATAATTTGCAACTTTCTCGGGGCTGTCATATTCCACAAGGAATTTGCGGTCCGAATTGCATATTCTGGATGCGAGTTCTCCGACACAGGACAGCATAATTGCTTTCACCTGTCCGATGCCTTCTATTTTCTTCAGCATTTCCATATTGATATGCCTAAAGCCAAGTATACCCAGATTTCCAAATTCTAACAAAAGATTTCTTGCCACTTCGATACAGTTGTGGTTTTTGGTACCTGTGCGCAACAAAACAGCCACAAGTTCCTCATCTTTGAGAGCTTGGGCTCCGTAACGCAAACATTTTTCATATGGCATCAATGTGCCATCAAAATTATTTATTACTGACATTCACACTCCATATCCGGCAGACTGGAAATCTACAAAGAGCATCTATGTGCTCAAGGGAATGTGGTGTTTTGCTAAACAACACTGTTGCGATTGCAATCCACAATATATATTACCATAAAATGTTTTTTATGTATATATTTATTTCAATACAAATCCTGCTTTACATAATTCGTTGAGGCTGTTTACTATGCCGAATTTTGCGCTTTGGTAGGTTAAGCCGCCCTGAAAATACACATTGTATGGCTCTTTAAGCGGACCGTCGGCAGAAAGCTCAATGGAGGCTCCGGATACAAATGTACCTGCAGCCATAATTACTTTTGAATCATATCCCGGCATATCCCAAGGCTCCGGTGTTGCAAAGCTGTCGATTGGTGATGCATTCTGAATACCCTTGCAGAAAGCAATAAGATATTCAGGCTTCTCAAGCGTAACGGCCTGAATAATATCATATCTTTTTTCAACACTGTCAGGCACAACCTTGAAGCCCTGGCTTTCATAGAGATTTGCTGCAAAAATGGCAGCCTTTAAAGCCGACGCGGCAATCACCGGCGCCATGAATAATCCCTGATAAAAGGAGGAATTAACTCCGAGGGAAGCACCAACTTCGCTTCCCAGTCCCGGTGCAGTAAGTCTGAAAGCAGCATTCTCAACATACTCAGTCTTGCCGCAGATGTATCCGCCGCTTGGTGCAAGTCCGCCGCCCGGATTTTTTATCAGGGAACCAACAATTAAGTCCGCGCCCACATCCGAAGGCTCTGTTTTTTCTATAAATTCGCCGTAGCAATTGTCCACCATACAAATAACATCCGGTTTAATCGATTTGACAAATTTAATCAACTCTCCGATTCTTTCCACTGAAAGGGTAGGTCTTGTGGCATATCCCTTTGACCTCTGAATGGTTACAAGACGGGTTTTTTCATTGATTCCGGCTCTTATGGCATCATAGTCAAAATCCCCGTTTTCCTTCAAATCAGCCTGTGCATAAGTTATTCCGTACTCAGCAAGTGAACCTCTTTCTTCTCTTATTCCGATAATGCCCTGAAGCGTATCATATGGAAGTCCTACAGGTGAAAACAATTCGTCACCCGGCCTCAAATTGCCTGCCAGAGCTATTGTCAGTGCATGGGTACCGCAGGTTATCTGGGAACGCACCAATGCGCTTTCCGTATGAAAAACATCCGCATAAACCGCTTCCAGTCCGTCCCTGCCGAAATCATTATAACCATAGCCTGTCGAAGTTCCCAGATGACTTTCACTGATTCTGTTTTTTCTGAAAGCTTTGAGAACCTTCAGCTGATTGTATTCAGCAATCTCGTCAATCTCATCAAATCTTGATTTTATGCGTTCTTCTGTCAGTACGGACAGTTGAATAAGCTTCTCGTTAATGCCTGATTCCCTGTATAAATCAAATGTCGCACGATTCATTTTTTAAATTCTCCTATATCAAAAATTTTCTGCTGACTGTGTCAATAACATGATTACAGGCGGATTTCCTGTCCGCAAAACAACTGTAATCAATCATCGTCACATCCCGCTCATGCTTAAACCAGGTCAGCTGTCTTTTTGCAAAATGTCTGGTATCTCTTTTCAGAATATAAATTGCTTCCTCAAGGGTTATTTTACCATCAAGATATTCAATAATCTCCTTATATCCAAGCCCCTTCATAGAAACCATGTCCGCAGTACAGCCCTCATCCATAAGTCTTTTTACCTCATCCACAAGGCCGTTCTCAATCATGCTATCCACTCTGGCATCAATTCGCGAATATATTCTTTCGCGTTTGTCATTAAGGCAAAAATACAAGAAATCATATGGCGAACTTCGCTGCTTCTGATCTGTATTATGCTTGGATATCTGTTCTCCGGTCTGTTTGTGGAATTCCAGGGCCCTGATAACTCTTTTCACATTGTTAAAATGTATTGAGGAAGCTGCATCGGGATCCACCTCGTGCAGCATATTATGGAGGAATTCCGGACCGTTCTCATCGGCAATCCGTCTCAATTCATCGCGGTAGGAATTATCCTGTTCCCCCTCAGAAAATTCAATGTCATATAATACGGCCTGAATATAGAATCCTGTACCGCCAACGATAATGGGAATTTTATTTTCGGAATATATATTTTCTATTGCCTTTTTTGCCATATTCTTGAATAAAAAAACATTAAAATCCTCTGTGGGTTCAAGTACGTCAATCAGGTGATGCGTAACTCCCTGCATTTCCTCAGCAGTAATTTTTGCAGTGCCGATATCCATTCCTTTGTACACCTGCATGGAATCAGCGCTTATTATTTCTCCGTTGATGTGCTTTGCAAGCTCGATTGATAATTCAGTTTTGCCCACGGCCGTCGGACCGGTTATTATTACAAGTGGTTTATTATTCATATTACAAAACTCTTTTAAACTTCTTTTCTATATCATATTTGCTCATGGAGATCATAGTTGGTCTGCCGTGAGGACAATTGTATGGATTGTCAAGCTTCATAAGCTCGCTTATGAGACTTTTTGCCTCCGCATAGCTTATTCTGTTATTGCCCTTAACTGCAGCCTTACATGCCATTGTCGCAATTCTGTCCCTGATTACTTCGGAAGTGGTTTTTCTGTCATTCTCATCAAGGGCATCCAGTATTTCAAAAAGCATATCCTTTGGATCGGCAGCTGAAAATCTTGCAGGGATTCCCCTGACAGCATATTCGTTGCCGCCAAAAGGCTCAATTGCGAAGCCGCAATTTTCAAGATACTGCATATTGTTTTTGATAAGATCCTCCTCATGTCCGGTAAGGGATATAACTGAAGGCGGACTCAGATACTGCGTTGTTATCGCACATTCCCTGTAATCCTTCATAAAACGTTCAAATAATACCTTCTCATGGGCAGCATGCTGGTCTATAATATACATATTTTCTTCATACTGGATAATCCAATAGGTGTCAAATACCTGGCCAATCACGCTGATATCCGCCTTGTTTTCTTCACGAAGAAGCATTTTATCATCAAAGAGCTCCGCCTGCTTATATACTACGGGCTCCACCTTCTTACTGTATTCTTCGCTTCTCTTTGTCTCAAAAGGCTCCGGCATTCTGGTATTTTTGAAGTCTGTTTTTTCTTCTTTTACCGTCAAATCCGGTTGGATATTCTCATGAACCCTAGTATAATTCACAGATGTGTCGGGTTTGTGTTCAATATGTGAATCCACGGATGCTTTCGGAATAAGTTCCCTGTGGGACAATGCGTCATATACAAGCTGTCTGATGCAGTCAAAAATATAATTTCCGTTGGCGAATCGTAATTCCATTTTTGAAGGATGCACATTCACATCCAGCTGTTCCGGTTCAATAGTGATATGGAAAGCACAGAACGGATATTTATGCTGCATGAGAAAGCCGGAATACGCCTCCTCAATTGCCTTCGAAATAATATTGCTCTTGATATATCTTCCGTTGATATAATAGTTTTCAAAGCTTCTGTTTCCCCGGGAAACGGAGGGTTTGCCGATATATCCCTTTACGGAAAATTTTTCAAAGCTCTCCTCAATCTCAATCAGATTTGCGGCGGTTTCCCTGCCGTAAATCACATAAATAACATCCTTGAGATTATTGTTACCCATAGTCTGTATTTTGGGCTGATTGTTGACTATGTATCTGAAAGAAATCTCGGGATGGCTAAGGCAGAGCTGCTCAATTACATTGCTGATATAATTGCCTTCCGTGGCCGGTGTTTTGAGAAATTTCTTTCTTGCGGGGGTATTGTAAAACAAATTGCGTACAATGAAGGTAGTGCCCTCCGGTGCGCCTATTTCCTCCCTACCCTCTTCTGCGCCGCCGTTAATTCTGTATCTTGTTGCAAAAAAACTGTCTGCCGTCTTTGTAACCAGTTCCACCTGCGCCACCGCGCTGATGCTTGACAGAGCCTCGCCACGAAAACCCAGACTTGATATGGAAGCCAAATCTGCAGCGGTTCGGATTTTGCTGGTGGAATGGCGCTTAAAAGCAATTTCGATATCCTCGGACGGAATTCCGCATCCGTTATCGGTTATTCTTATAAAGCTTATCCCACCGTCCTTAATTTCGACCGTGATTGCGTTTGCTCCGGCATCTATGGCATTTTCCACCAGTTCCTTGACAACGGAGGCCGGGCGGTCAACAACTTCGCCCGCAGCTATTTTATTAATTGTGCTTTGATCTAAAAGCCGGATAGACATAAAATTACCACCTGTTCTTAATTTTATCCTGAATAGAATACAGCTCATTGAGAGCTTCTATCGGAGTAAGTCTTGAAAGGTCAAGCTTCTTAATATCATTGATAATATCATCATTGCTCACCGTATCAAAAAGGGACATCTGAACATATTCTTCCTTACCAACATGGTCCGGAATCTTAAAGGCTTCCGAAGCATAGCCGGAATTGGCAATTTCCTTTGCCTTAAGAGATAAATCATTATTGGCAAGCTCTGTAACAATTTCTTTTGCCCTGTTAATTACGCTATCAGGCACTCCGGCAAGCTTTGCAACCTGAATACCGTAGCTTTTGTCGGCGCCGCCCTTGACAATCTTACGCAAAAATACGATATCGTCTCCCTGTTCTTTTACCGCAATGCAGTAATTATTGACGGCATCAACCATTCCTTCAAGCTCGGTGAGCTCGTGATAATGTGTTGCAAAAAGTGTTTTTGCACCAAGCAATTTGGTATTGCTGATGTATTCCACAACTGCCCAGGCAATGGATAAACCATCAAAGGTGCTGGTTCCGCGCCCGATTTCATCGAGAATCAGCAGACTGTCAGGGGTTGCATTTCTCAAAATATTGGCAACCTCCGTCATTTCCACCATAAAGGTACTCTGTCCGCTGGCAAGGTCATCCGAGGCACCTACCCTTGTAAAAATACGGTCCACAATCCCTATGGATGCTGATGATGCGGGAATGTAGGAACCGATTTGAGCCATCAGTACAATAAGTGCAACCTGGCGCATATAGGTGGATTTACCTGCCATATTCGGTCCTGTAATTATTGAAATTCTGTTTTTGTTATTGTCCAGCAGTGTGTCATTTTCGACAAACATATTTCCGTTCATCATCTGCTCGACAACAGGATGTCTTCCGCCCGTAATACTGATTTTGCCGGATTCGTTGATTTCCGGTCTTATGTATTTATTATTACCTGCAACGACGGCTAACGAAGCAAAAACATCCAGTCTTGCAATAGCCTGTGCGGTGTTCTGAATTCGTTTGACTTCTTTGGATATACTGTCGCGAATCTCAGCAAAAATATCATATTCAAGGGAAAAGAGTTTATCCTCCGCCCCAAGAATAATATCTTCCAATTCCTTTAATTTGTCCATCGTATATCTTTCGGCATTGGTTAAGGTCTGTTTTCTGACATAATTGTCCGGGACAAGATTTTTGAAGGAATTGGTAACTTCAAAATAATATCCGAAAACCTTGTTATATTTTATCTTAAGATTCTTGATACCGGTTTTTTCGCGTTCGCTGGCTTCCAGCTCGGCAAGCCAGTTTTTTCCTTCGTTTTTGGCTTTTCTCAATCTGTCAACCTCTTCGTTGAAGCCTTCCTTAATGAGTCCGCCCTCCTTAACCTGAAGAGGCGGTTCATCAACAATAGAACGGTCAATCAGATCATATATATCGCTCAAAGGATCAAGTTCGTCATATATTCCGCGAAGTATCGGACTCTTAAAGTTATTAACCTCGGAGCGGATATACGGAAGCATCTGCAGGGAGCTTTTGAAAGCAATAATTTCCCTTGGCCCCGCTGATTTGGTACTGATTCTGCTTATAAGTCTTTCAAGGTCGTATACGGGATTGAGGTATTCGCGGATTTCTTCCCTGGAGCAAAAATTATCCAGCAATTCAGCCACGGCATCCTGGCGTTCTATGATTTCATCACGATTGACCAAAGGCTGCTCTATGTAACTTCTAAGTTTCCTTGCGCCCATGGCAGTCTTGGTCTTGTCAAGAACCCACAGAAGTGAACCGCGCTTTTGTTTTTCACGCATTGTTTCCACTAATTCCAGATTGCGTCTTGTAAAGCTGTCAATCACCATGAATTTTCCCGTGGTATAGGTGGTGATTGTTGTAAGATGCGGCAGGGAGTTTTTCTGGGTTTCATAGAGATAATTCATAAGAGCTCCCGAGGCCAGTGTTCCGTTCGGATATTCCTTAAGTCCAAGACCATCTATGGTGCTGACTTTAAAATGCTCCTTAATTCTCTCAATGGAACTGTTTTTATCAAAATACCAGTCGTCCATCTCGGACATTGAAATATTGAGACGGTTTTTAATGTCGGTGAAATCAATTCCGCTTATGGCGAGGGGAGCATTATATATTATTTCCGAAGGTGCAAACTTATTGATTTCATCCAGAAGTTCTTTTTCACCGCTTACCTCACTAACGAGAAATGCTCCTGTGGTAATATCACAGGAGGCAATGCCAATGCCATCTCCCATATAGGCGATGCACATCAGGTAATTATTTTTACCTTCATCAAGGGCACCCGGGTTAAAATTAGTACCTGGAGTAACCACCTTGATTACTTCTCTTTTCACCAGACCTTTTGCTGTTTTGGGGTCTTCAACCTGCTCACAGATTGCAACCTTGTAGCCCTTTTCAACAAGTCTGTTAATATATGTTTCCGCAGCATGAAAAGGAACACCGCACATGGGTGCCCTTTCCTCCTGACCGCAGTCTTTTCCTGTTAAAGTTAATTCCAATTCCCTGGAAACATTGATTGCGTCCTCGAAAAACATTTCGTAGAAATCCCCCAGGCGGTAAAAAAGCACGCAATCCTTATATTCTTCCTTTGTCTCCAGATATTTTTGCATCATCGGACTAAATTCTGCCATATTATTTTCCCTTTACAATCTCTTGAGCTCTCAGTAATGCTTCATCAATATTTGCACAGAAGTTTTCTTTTCCCACATCCTCGTCAAACTTTGCTTTCTGCATCATATGCAGTGGCTGTTCGTTAACATGTGAAAGCACAAGGGTAACCTTATCCTTCTTGAATTTGTTGAGTATATCAGTCATTGCATGCAGTGCACTGGCGTCGATGGCCGGAACACCTCGCATTCTGAGAATTACAACATCAGCAGAGGTATCATTAACCAGCTCTAAAAATTTGTCAGTAACACCAAAAAACATCGGGCCGCTGATTTCATATACAAGTACTCCTTTAGGAACCTCCTTGAGTCTGATATTGTCAGGGTCCTCATTTTCATCAATTTCATCTATGTATTTCCAGCTCTTGACATCCGTCGTATCAGCCATTCTCTTTAAGAACAGTGCTGCCGCAACCACAAGGCTCACCTCAATGGCAACCACAAGGTCGAAGAATACTGTAAGTAAAAATGTAAGTGCAAATACAATGATATCGCTCTTTGGAGCTTTTTTACAAAGTCTTATACATTTGCCGATTCCCGACATATTGTATGCTACCATGAAAAGAATGGCCGCAAGAGTCGGCATCGGTATCCATTTTGCATATGGCATAAGTACCACAAGAATGATAAGCAGTGTAATTGAATGAACAATACCTGCAATCGGAGTTCTGCCGCCGTTCTTGATATTGGCAGCGGTTCTTGCAATAGCGCCTGTTGCAGGAATTCCACCGAACATTGCCGAAGCAATATTTCCCACACCCTGTGCGATAAGTTCTGCATTTGGCTTGTGCCTGCTTCCTATCATGCCGTCCGCAACCACTGCAGAAAGCAGGGATTCAATGCTTGCAAGAATGGCAATTGTGAAGGCCGGACTTAATAGCTTTCTGATAATATCAAAGCTTATCTTAGGAACCTCAGGTGAAGGTAACTTTGAAGATACATCATATAATTTACCTATTGTAAACACATCAAGTTCAGCTACTTTGACGATTGCGGTTGTAATAAGAATCGCAATTAAGGACTCCGGAATAAGCTTTATGTATTTAAGCTTATCCGGCAACAATCGCATTAATTTAGGCCAGACAATAAGTATTGCCAGCGCACCAAGTCCCACAAACAAGGCAGAAAGATTTGTATCCTTCAGATGCTTAACAAGCTCACCTACCTTTTCGATAAATTCCGAAGGAAGACTTACATTACTTAAGCCTACAAAATCTTTTACCTGTCCCACAGCCAGAGTGACGGCGATTCCTGCCGTAAATCCCGTGGTAACGGTATACGGAATAAATTTGATGAGATTGCCGGCCTTACAGATACCGAATATAATCATGATTATTCCGGCCATTATTGTTGCGATAAGCAGACCGTTTGGTCCGAAATTGTTGATAATTCCACATATGATAACTACAAATGCGGCAGTCGGTCCGCCAATCTGTACCCTGCTTCCGCCCAAAAATGCAATAAAGAAACCTGCGATTATCGCAGTATATATTCCCTTTTGGGGATCAACATTGGAAGCAATTGCCAATGCTATGGACAAAGGCAATGCAATGAGGGCAACAATAATTCCGGAAATAATATCCTTAATCAGCTGCTCCTTATTATAATCCTTCATTACGGAAAATAATTTTGGTTTGTAATCATTTAAGTTAACTTTCATCTTGCTATTCTTTTTCTCCTAAATAATAAAATCCTTTGCTTTCATTGAGCTTAACATTGACAATCTGTCCTATAAGTTCTTTGCTGCCCGCAAAATGTACCAACGTATTGTTGGAAAGCCTGCCTGTAAGCAGTTCAGGATTCTGTTCATTTACATCCTCCACAAGCACCGGCAGTGTTTTGCCCCTGTCAAGTCCGCAACGCTTTGTAGCACATTCATTGACCACAGCCAGAAGACGGCTAAACCTCTCCTTGGTAACCTCCTCAGGAATCTGATTATCCATTACTGCCGCAGGAGTGCCGATTCGCTTGGAATAAATAAATGTAAACGCACTGTCAAATTCAGCTTTCCTTACAACATCGATGGTATCATTAAAGTCCTCCTCCGTCTCGCCCGGAAATCCGACAATGATATCGGTTGTAAGCGCGACATCAGGGAGTTTTGTCCTTATTTTATCAACCAGGGCAAGATATCCCTCTTTGGTATATCTGCGGTTCATTGCCTTAAGGATTCTGCTGCTTCCTGACTGCAAAGGCAGGTGAATATGCCTGCAAATCTTCTTATTAGCAGCAATTACATCTATCAGTTCGTCCGACAAATCCTTTGGATGCGGCGTCATAAACCTGACTCTTTCAAGGCCCTCCACATTTGCAACGGCATTGATGAGTTCGGCAAAAGTAATTGGATTGTCAAGATTTTTGCCGTAGGAATTAACGTTCTGGCCAAGAAGCATTACCTCTTTGACACCGTCCGCAACAAATCTCTCAACCTCCCTGATTATCTCCTTTGGCTCACGGCTTCTCTCACGCCCCCTGACATATGGGACTATGCAGTATGTGCAAAAATTATTGCATCCGAAGGTGATATTGACGCCTGATTTGAAAGGATATTTTCTTACATTTGGAATATCCTCAACTATTTTGTCAGTATCCTTCCAAATATCAATAATCGTGCCCTCCGCCTCAAAGCTGTTGAAGATTAGCTCGGCAAGTTTAAAAATATTATGTGTGCCGAAAACAATATCAACAAATTTGAATTGTGTTCTGACCTTTTCGATTTCATCAGGCTCCTGCATCATACAGCCGCAGAGTGCAATTTTTAAGGATTTTCTTTTCTTCTTAATCGCATTGAGATGACCCAGTCTGCCATATACTCTTGTATTCGCATTTTCCCTGATGGAACATGTATTATATATAACAAAATCAGCCTTATCTTCCTCCTCGCAAGGAACATAACCTACCTTTTCCAGTATACCGGCAAGCTTTTCCGAATCACGGGAATTCATCTGGCATCCGAAAGTCTGAATAAAATATGTCAGAGGTTTGCCATTCTCTTTGGCCTGCCTCTTAATTAGCTCTGAAGCCTTCTCGATAAAATAAAACTGTCTTTCGGGTTCTGTATCAGGTATAAATTGATTTAATGCATTCATTTATCTAATCTGTCCATTTCCATAAATAATATATTTTGTGGTAGTTAATTCCTTAAGTCCCATTGGACCTCTCGCATGGATTTTCTGTGTGCTGATACCGATTTCCGCACCAAAGCCGAACTCAAAACCATCAGTAAATCTTGTTGAAGCATTGACATATACTGCTGCCGCATCAACCTCGTTAAGGAATTTTTCGGAATTATTGTAATCGTTGGTAACAATTGCTTCCGAATGTCCGGTATTATATTTATTAATGTGATAAATTGCTTCATCAACATTTTCAACAATCTTAAGTGATACTATGAGGTCAAGGTATTCAGTGCCGTAATCCTCATCCGTGGCAGCCTTGATTTCAGGCACAATCAGTCTTGATTTTTCATCACCGCGTATCTCGACATTATGTCCGAAAAGACGATTTGCAAGCAGAGGAATGAATTTGTCGGCAATATCCCTGTGTACCAGAAGTGATTCGCACGCATTGCAAACTCCGGTTCTCTGTGTTTTGGCATTTTCGATAATATTGAGTGCCATGTCAAAATCAGCCGAAGCATCAACAAATATGTGACAATTTCCGGTACCGGTTTCAATTACCGGAATTGTTGAATTGTTGACAACAAAATTAATCAGTCCGGCACCTCCTCTTGGAATCACAACATCAATATACTGATTGAGTTTAAGTAATTCATCGACAACAGTCCTGTCAGTTTTTTCAATAAGTTGAATACAATCCGCATTAATATCACATTCTTCAAGAGTCTTTCTGATAACGGAGGTAATTGCTATATTTGAATTAATCGCATCACTTCCGCCCTTCAAAATTGCGGCATTGCCGGCCTTAAAGCAAAGCACAAATGCATCCACGGTTACATTAGGTCTTGATTCATAGATGATGCCGATGACACCGATTGGAACTCTTTTCTGACCGATTCTTAAACCGTTTGGATTCTCCCACATTCTGATAACCTCGCCGGTAGGGTCATCCAAAGCCATGACCTTAAGCGCACCCTCTGCCATGGCTTCGATACGCTCCTTTGTGAGTTTAAGTCTGTCAAGCAGACTGTCCTTCATTCCGGCCTTTTTACCATTTTCCATATCAATCTCATTGGCCTTAAGGATTGTATCCGCATTTTCTGTCAAAGCCCTTGCAATTAATTCAAGAGCCTTGTTTTTATCATTGATTGTAAGCTTTGCTGCATCTCTTGAAGCGATGACAGCCCTTTCTCCCATGCTTTCTAAAATTGTCATATAGTCAGTCTCCTATAAATTTTTTTCTCTGAGAAAACAACATCCAGTGGTTGGTCGTATTCGTCAACCTCCAGTTCATCAAATATCTGCTGTTCAAAGCCAATTCCGGCCTTAAAAAGCTTAGGATGTGTCATAATATATCTGTCATAAAATCCTTTGCCGTAGCCGGTTCTGTTGCATTTTCTGTCAAATGCAACCCCCGGCACAATAAGCAGGCCCTCGCATCCGTCCCCTGTTGCCGTTGTCGCATCAGGCTCAATAATTCCCATATAACCTGAAATAACATTTTCCGGAAAATACCTGTAAAAAATCATGTCATCGGCAACAACCCTGGGAATAAATATATTTTTGCCGTCGGATACAGCTCTGTCAATAAGATATGACGTATCGGTTTCGTTATTGAAACTCATATAGACATACAAATTCTGTGCAGCAGAGTATTCCGCAGATTCAATAATTTTGTCACAAATTATTTTACTGTTAATTGTCACAAAATCAATGTCATAATTTTCCCTAAGCATTTTAATGCTCCGTCTGGCATCTTTTTTTGTTATCATCAATATCCCAATGCTCCCATTACGGACTCGTCATCCTTAATCCAGTCTTCCACATCAATTATTCTGAAATTCTGTTTATCATCACGGATGACAACATTTTTGATTCCTGCATTAATTACCAGTCTTTTGCACATTGAGCAGCAAGAGGCATTATTGACATAGGAACCGTCACTTACCTCAAGTCCGACAAGATAAAGTGTTGCATCAATCATGGAATTACGCGGGGCACTGATAATTGCATTTGATTCCGCATGAACACTTCTGCATAATTCATAGCGTTCACCTCTCGGGATGCCTAGTTTAGCACGCACGCAGTATCCCAAATCAGAGCAATTCTGTCTGCCGCGGGGCGCTCCCACATATCCTGTTGAAATAATCTCGTCATTGTTGACTATTACAGCACCAAAAAGTCTTCTGAGACAGGTACCGCGCGCTGCAACTGTCTCTGCAATATCAAGATAATAATTGTTCTTATCTCTTCTTTCCATAGTGAATCCTTTCAATTATTCAAGATAATCCTGTATATTATAGCCATCAACCTTATGTGCAAGGAAAAGGGTTCCCACATTTTCGCCGTCGGTAATTCTGCTGATAACATCGATGTCCCTGCTGTTGGCAATGACCATATCCACTCCTGCATCCGTTGCAATGGTGGCAGCGGCAAGCTTTGCGGCCATTCCGCCCGTACCAACCTTGCTGTTGGAATCTTTTGCCATATCCCTGTATTTGTCATCAATTTTGTCTACAATTTCAATAAATTCCGCTTCAGGATTGATATTTGGATCGTCCGTAAACAATCCGTCAATATCGGACAAAAGAATAAGCAAATCAGCGCCAACCATTGCGCTTACCAAGGCTGAAAGCTTATCATTGTCACCATATGCAATTTCATATGTAGCTACAGTATCATTCTCGTTGACAACGGGAATTGCTCCCAGCTTAAACAATTCTTCAAAGGTATTTGACGCATTGATAAAACTGTCATCATGCATCATTGTATATTTTGTAAGCAAAACCTGAGCAGCAATCTGATTATATTCAGAGAAGAATTTCTGATATGTCATCATTAGCCGGCACTGTCCAATGGCAGCACAGGCCTGCTTTTCGGCAAGAACAGAGGTTCTTTCCTTCATTCCCACGGCCTGTCTTCCCACGGCAATTGCCCCTGACGACACCAAAACAACATCTTTACCCCTGTTCTTCAGATCACATAATATTCTTACCAGCTTATCAAGCTTCTTGTAATTAATATTGCCGGTCTCTTCGTGGGTTATTGATGAAGAACCGATTTTTACAACAATTTTTTTCTTATCCTTGAGTAACTCTCTATAATTATTCATTGATGAATACACATTCCTTCCCGGTTATGTTAATGATGCAATCGCTTCAGCGACCTTAATCCCATCCACGGCAGCGGAGGTAATTCCTCCGGCATATCCTGCACCTTCACCGCAGGGATATAATCCCGCAACGCCCGCACTCTGCAGGGTATCGCCACGCAAAATTCTGACCGGTGAAGAGGTTCTGCTTTCCACGCCCGAAAATACAGCATCAGGCGTATTAAACCCATTTATTATTTTATCAAAAGATTTCATACCGTCAATGATAGAATCACACAAAAAATCAGGCAATACCTCTCTCAAATTTGCCGGAATTGATAGACCTTTAATCTGCGGTACAATGCCTGCGTATCCCGTGCTCTTAATTCCGCGCTGAAAATCCTCATTAAGCTGGTACGGCACGGCACCCATTCCCTGCATATATGCAGCTTTTTCAAGTTTTCTCTGAAAATACATTCCGTCGAGAACATCCTTTTCGCCGTAATCCTTTGAATCTATTGTCACAATGATTGCACTGTTGGCATTGATTCCGTCACGTTTTGAATAACTCATGCCGTTGACACAGGTATATCCCTCCTCGCTGGAGGCGTTTACAACATAGCCGCCGGGGCACATGCAGAAGGAATATACGCCACGGCCGCCCGCTGTTTGTGCAGTCACCTTGTAATCTGCAACCGGCAGCGATGCAAAAAATGTATTGCCGTAGGCATGTTTGGTAATCATCTGCTGGCTGTGTTCCACTCTGAGTCCCACCGCAAAAGCCTTTGGTTCCATAATGACATCCTGCTTGTTTTTTAACATTTCAAAGGTATCCCTGGCGCTGTGGCCCGTTGCAAGGACAAGTATATCACAATCATAGCTGTCCTTGTTATTGATGGTGATTCCGGCAACCTTGTGATTGACGATGTCAATGTCTGTGACACAGGAATTAAAGTGAACTTCGCCGCCAAGCTTTATTATCTCTTCACGGATATTTTTTACTACAATCTTAAGTATATCTGTGCCGATATGCGGTTTGTTGGTATACATTATATCGTATGGCGCACCATATTCGCAAAAGGTTTCCAGCACCTTGCGGATTCTGCCATTCTTTTCCTTAACCGCAGTATTGAGTTTTCCGTCGGAAAAGGTTCCTGCGCCGCCCTCACCAAACTGTATATTTGAGTTGATATTAAGCTTTCCGGTTGCCCAGAATTCATCAACAGCCTGAATGCGTTCCTCCACCGCCATTCCTCTTTCAAAAATAACGGGTCTGTAACCCTGCCTTGCCAAAAACAATGCACAAAACAGTCCCGCAGGTCCGCTTCCCACAATGCATATTCTGTGTTCCTTAGATAATACAGGCTCAGGAAACTCATATACTCTGTCATTTGCCGTAGTGATATTATGGTCATGCAGCTTCTTAAGAACCACTGTTTCCTTGCAGTTAATTAATGAAACCTCAACACTGTAAATGTATAAGAGTTTGTCCTTCTTCCTTGCATCAACGGATTTTTTCACAATTTTGTAATTAAAATCATATTTTGAAGGAAGCTTTAACGCTTTTCTGACAGCTGATTTTAAAGCAGCGTCATCATCCGGAGACTTGTCCGTGACCGGCACCTTCAACTGGTTAATCTTTATCATATTTTTCTCCCAAAAATCAGTCAAGGGCAGCACTCACGCCTGCAAGATGTCCGCTTGCAAATGCCCAGGTAAGATTGTAACCGCCGCATTTTCCGTCCACATCAAGAATTTCGCCCGCAAAATACAGGCCCTTTACCTTGACGGATTCCATCGTATCCAGATTGATTTCCGCAAGACTTACGCCTCCGGCACAAATCTGGGCATTGTCAAAGCCCTTGGTATCCAGGGGATGGAAGGTGAATTTTTTGATGGTTCTTGCCAGCTCCCTGGTAGATTTGCCGGATAACTCCGAACACTCCGTTGCCGGCGAATAGCCCGCAGATTTTAGAATCACGGTTGCTATTTTTTTATTGAGAATACCGGATAATGCCGCCACAGCGGACAATTCCGGGTTCCTTGTCAAAATATGGGAAAGCAAATCCTTGAGCTCATCCATGCTGTATTCAGGCAGGAAATCCACCAGAATATAGAGCTTCATCTTGCTGTCAATTGCTCTTTTTATACTGCGGCTCAGCTGAAATACGGGAATGCCCGATATTCCGTAGTCAACAAGCTGTAATTCACCGCTCTCCTCACCTATTATTTCATTGTCCGTGCAGAGAGTTACCTTTGCGTTGCACCTTACACCATGAAGTGCAACACAAAATTTATCGCTGCATTTTATCTGCACCAGGGCAGGAATAACCGGTACTATTGAATGACCGAATCCTGCGGCTATGTCATAGCCTTTTCCCCTGCTTCCTGTCTTTGGTGCTGCCTTGGAACCCGTTGCAAGAATAATTCTTTGTGCACAAAGCTTACCGGTGCCTTCTATTTCAAAATAATCCATGCGTTTTGTAATGGTTTCAGCGACAAAATTCGTGAAAACATCTATATGTAAGCGCTCCGCTTCGTATCTCAGACAGTCTAACACTGCCCCTGCCTGCTCACTAAGCGGATAGATATAATCAGCTTTATTTTTTGTATAAAGCCCCAAATCATTGAAAAATGCGATTATATCCTGCGGTGTAAAGCCCTCGATGACCTTAAAAAAATCCTCTCCCGAATCAGAGTAATAGCAATCCTTATCAATTTTCAGATTGGTAAGATTACATTTGCCGTTGCCTGTTGAAAGTATTTTTTTACCGACACGGTCATTATGCTCCAGAATACACACTTTTTTATTCAGTTTTGCTGCTTCAATAGCCGCAACCATCCCGGCTGCTCCCGCACCAATTACTATGATGTCATATGTCATATTTTCTCCGTCTATGAGGAATATGCTTCCAGAAAATCATAAACCTCATATATGTTATTTACTTTATGTCCGTTGAGAATTTTTATTTTCACTTCCCGCGGAACATCCGATAAGTTAATATTGGTTTCGTGCACTATTTTGCCATCGCTGTCTTCCACAACAATATAGCCTGATTTCGCCTTCATAATTAGCCATGTGGGGCCGGCACTCTGTTCGGCGGCCACCGGACGCAGATTGGCAAGCCTTTCCTCCGTGGTGTATTCGCGCTCCACGGACTTTACGGAATTATTCTGCAAATGCACAATATCCAGACTGAAACTTATAATTAATGCGATGGTACAAACCATCATTCCCGACAAAATTATCATTCTACATTTCATAGATGATATTATTGCCAAATCAAATTATTTTAAACCTGTTTCATCAAAGGGATACGGAAAAATATCCTGCATTGGAATTGTCTTTATTCCGAGCATGTCGTCATTGAGAATCACATATCCGTCCCTGTCGAAAAATTCTGTCATAACCTGGCGGCAGATTCCGCAGGGTGGTGTGAACGTGCCCGAGGAGGATACTATCGCAATTTTTGAAAAATGTGTAAAGCCCTCCGATACAGCTTTGAACATTGCCGTCCTCTCAGCGCAGTTGGTTGCACCATAGGAAGCATTTTCCACATTACATCCCGTAAAATAAAATCCGTCTGAAGTAAGAAGTGCTGCGCCAACCTTAAAATTTGAGTATGGTGCATATGCTCTTTCCATTGCTTCTTTTGCCAGTGATACTAATCTCTCATCCGTCATTTTTTCACCTACCTGTTAATGCCAAGTCCGGCAAGAATCTCGGCCTGTTTTTTTTCCATTATCACAGCTTCTTCAGCTTCCATATGGTCATATCCCATGAGATGCAGCATGCTGTGTGCAATCAAAAACGCATATTCACGCAGATATGAATGACCATAGGCTTCGGCCTGTTCCTTCACCTTGTCAAGGGATACAACTATATCCCCCAGAACCAGCTCGCCACTCTCGGGGTCAAAGCAGTCCTCCCTATCTTCAAGAAAATCATATTCGCCGGCAGTATCATAGTCAACCATGGGAAAACTCAGCACGTCCGTAGCCCTGTCCGTCTCACGAAATTCCCTATTGATGGAATGAATCGAAGCATTGTCGACAAGGGTCAGGCTCACATAACACTCATACGGGAATTTTTCGTAGTCCAAGGCTCCGTTTATGACCTTGTCCGCAATCTGCTGATAATCAATATCAAGATTTAAATCGTATTCCGCAGTAAAATCAATCGTCATTTATCCTGTCTCCTTGTGCCCGAATTCTTTCTGGTTGTACGGTTCTCATATTCGTCATAAGCCTTGACAATCTTCTGTACCAGAGCATGTCTTACAACATCTTTGTTGGATAAGTGTACAAACCCGATGTCGTCTATTTTTTCAAGAACCTTGAGTGCAATGTCAAGTCCTGATTTGGTATCTTTCGGCAAATCCTTCTGGGTAAGGTCCCCGGTGATAATTACCTTTGAGCCAAACCCGATTCTTGTCAGGAACATTTTCATCTGTGCAGGGGTTGTATTCTGCGCTTCATCCAGAATGATATAGGCATTGTCAAGGGTTCTGCCTCGCATATATGCCAATGGGGCAACCTCAATCAGTCCTTTTTCTGCATTATGTGCAAAAGAGTCCGCACCCATCATCTGATACAATGCGTCATAAAGAGGCCTCAAATACGGGTCGATTTTGCTTTGCAAATCCCCCGGGAGGAAACCAAGTTTTTCCCCTGCTTCAATTGCCGGTCTTGTCAAAATAATACGGCTCACCTCATTGTTCTTAAATGCCTGTATTGCCATTGCCATTGCCAGATATGTTTTACCCGTGCCGGCCGGTCCCAGACCGAACACAATGGTCTTTTTACGAATCTGGTCAATGTAGTTTTTCTGACCGAGTGTCTTTGGTTTAACCGGTTTGCCCTGAATAGTCCGGGTGATGATGTCTTCGTCAATTTCCGTAATTGCTCCCGCATTGTTTTCCATTGCAAGAGCAATACCGTAATCTACATTCTGCTCGGTAATTGTATTGCCGCGCTCCGAAAGCTTGATTAATTCCCTTATTACATCCTCCGCCTGTTTGCAGTTAACCTCGCCGCCAATTATTTTCATCAGGGAATCCCTCATGACGATGGTAACTCTCAAGGTCTTTTCTATTTTTTTGATATATGCATCGCAACTGCCAAAAATATTTCCGCAGTGCTCTGCCGGTACTTCAACTATTCTCTCAAATACGCCCATCTAATTTTCCTTTACAATTGCCGGTGGCACCTTCGCAGTGGCATTTTCCAGAAGGACAATGTCTCCAACGGCTTTTCCCATATTTTCATCAATCTTTATTGTAACACTATCGGACACTATTTGCACAGAGTTTTCTGCTAATTTTTCAGAGTATTTCTTAAGTTTTTGCTCAAGCATCTGCCGCAGTTCCCCGTCCGTGTAAAATGCATCCTCATATACATATTCCCTGAAGGTGATTATATAATTGATGATGCCCGATTTTTCGTATTTTTCCACAAAAACATCATAATGCTCGAATCTGCTGTTGTTGAGCCTGTAGCCAAATATCAGGCTGCTTACGGAGGTACTTGTCTTGACCATTTTGCGACCGGTGTATATTTTTTTGCTGTATTTTCGAAGTATTTTTTCATCATATTTCTGAATTGTCTCAATCAGAATATCACTGTCCGCCTCAAAATAATGTGTTGCATGCAACTGCATTGATTCATCCATGGATTCCACTTTTGAAGTTACAAGAATATCACCCTGCTTCACCTCATCCCCTGCTTTGACAAGGGGTGTGCCGGTTCTTGTCAATATTGATTTGATTATGCCCGGTTTTGTAGCTACAATATCCTTCATGGATGTTTTGTCAAGATATTCAACCTTGTTTAATTCGCTTATATCAATATTGAGACGGCAGTTTTTCTGTTCAACAGAGACAAAAGAAATCCGGTCAAATTCCTCACGGATGGCTTTTTCAAGCGTCTCACAGGAAATATGTGATTTGATCATCCCCTTTCTAATACCCTTTTCTTCAAGAAATCTGTTGATTGTCTCGTCAGAATAATAGAGATTGCCTTCAATATTGATTTGCCAGATTCTGATGGCATAGAGATATATTACTGTAAAAAGAATGATTATCCCCAATATAAAAAATGCCCTGTTTCTATATTTTAACAGGGTAAAATAGCGCCCGTTTTTGGATATTATCCTGAAATGGCACCGGAGCATGCGGATTATCTCCTTAATCTTGAAGACATCTTTTGCAGTCATATCTGCGGTAACCTTATTGTCTTCAAGCTTAATATTATATATGCTTATATTTCTGTTTTTGCACAGATTAATAAATCTTTCGTACTTATTGCCGGTTATCTCAAAACGGATATATGCAAACCTGTTTTTCATAATCGTGTCAACTCCAGCTTGTGTATATATCCCAATACCTTTATGCCTGTTTCATCCATATATTCAACAACCAGCCCGTCTCCTTCAATTGTCAAAATCTCCCGTCCGGTCCTTATTCTGATGCGGTCGGGAACAAGTTCCGTTATGGATATGTAATTTTGAATATATAGTTCAAACGAACCGTGCAGGGTGATAATTGAATAATCCTCAATCAGTTCATTGAAATTAATAAGGGACATAACTGCACTCTTTTTTAACAATTATATGAGTGCTTCGTTTAAAATATGTGACCGAAAAAACAAGTAAGAGTTGCCCATTGGACAACTCTTACAATTAAATTAATTAAATTTACGTTTTCTTGCAGCCTCTGATTTCTTTTTGCGTCTTACGCTAGGCTTCTCATAATGTTCTCTCTTACGAATCTCCTGCTGAATTCCTGCTTTTGCACAGTTTCTCTTGAATCTGCGTAATGCACTATCAAGTGATTCGTTCTCTTTAACGATTACATTAGACATTCTTACTCGACCTCCCTCCAGTTGTGGATTGTGCAAGACAACTGTCTGGGTATTTGATCTTAAAACAAACTGTTCTAAGTTTTGCACGACTACAATTATACCATATATTTTTGTTTCGTCAATACATTTTTACTTTTTATCGAAATTACCCTTTTTTATTTTTATCATAATTAATCTTGCTGTTTTTTAAGGCTTCATTCCAATCACTGTAGTATGAATCATTTTTATGATTTGGCAGATTATACTTTGATACAAGTATTTTTTCAAAATATTCGGTCAGCTTAAATGCACCTTCAAAATTCAAATGGTTGCCGCCATCCTTAGTATCAATGTTCCAGTCTATTCCGATTTCATCGGCATCATGATTCATGTCAATAAAATCAAGCCCAAGTCTGTCCGCCAATTCACTGGTGGCATTGTGTTTCTGTGTACTCCAGTTGGTTGGAGAAGGAACACTGACAAGCAGAAGTTCTCCTCCCTTCGAGGTAACATAATCCTTGATTTTGCACAGGTATTCTTCAACCTGATTTCCGAGTTTTTCGGATTCACTCGTATTATGCATCCAAGGGCCTTTCATATATGGTTCAATACCGGTTCTGTACTTAAAACCCTTCATTTTGCGCTCTTTGTCATGATCCTTACCGGTGCCGCCTTCCACGTCTAAATATGCTTTCCAGCGGGTATGATATTTTAATATCGGAAATATTTTAGCATAAAGCCTGTCCACATTGCTGCTTTCTTCCTTCTGAGAACTTGCCGTTCTGAAAAGACAATTGGTTTCAATTACAACTACTCCCGGCTTCTGTCTTGAATATACCTCCTGAATCAATGCATAGCTGTCACACAAACGCTGTAATGAAGTACCGCAGATATAAGATGTGAAGCCTTCATCATTCCACATTTTGAGTGGAATGAACGCAGAATAGCTTTCACTGTCACCCAAAAATACAACATCAATGCTATTCTCTTTTTCCTTATTCAAATCATTCTGCTTTCTCTCAAATGCAACAACATTATCTATATCCTTGTCCGATTTGAGCAAAAAGGAACTGCCAAGCAGTAATGCAGCAAGAATCAGAAGGAAACCTATTGAGCCTAAAATTTTTTTCTTAGTCATATTCTTCCCCTTCCTAATATCCTGCATAAATAAGGTCCACAGCAGCATATCCACTGCCATAAGCACCGAAAATTACAATAAACATAATAAGTCCAAGCCACAAAGCCCAGCGAAGAGGCAGTTTCCAGCCATCGATTTTTTCGCGTACCTTAATATTTTTCTCGCATAATACACCAATAACAGTAACTGCAATAATTCCCAGCACGGCAATAAAAATATCAAGCCAATCCACTCGCAGTGTGCCAAATTTTCTGAACAATTGTGTTATGTGAAAATCGCTGAAAATACGACCGAACATTTGGAAACCCTGCTTTAGCGTGTCCGCGCGATAAAACATCTCGCCGATGACGATAATCACAAAAATCTTGACTGTTCTAAGCCCTCTGTAAAGCCAGTTTGTGGTCTTGATATGTAATTTCTCATTAAGCTTTTTAATAGGGTTCTCCGTGATATTTTCAATAAAAATAATCACAAAATAGTACATTCCGTAGAATAGGAAGGTCCAGTTGGCACCATGCCAGAGACCGTTACATACCCATACGCAGAAAAGCGCAACCGTCGGTGCCACAAATTTGCCGACAGTCTTACCGCACTTCTCTTTGATTTTTTTAGCTGCTTTCTTGACAGGCTTTGCCAGGGAAACCGGATAAAATATGTAATCCTTAAAAAATGTTCCCAGCGTAATATGCCATCTTCTCCAGAAATCACCGGCGGTTCTTGCAAAAAACGGCTGTCGGAAGTTCTCCGGCAGATTGATACCGAAAATCTCGCCCGAACCCATAATAATATCCATTGCACCGGAAAATTCCATATACAGCTGGCATGTATATACTACGGCGCCAAAGAATACAATGGAACCGTCAAGCATATAATAATCCCTGTAAATATACTTTACAGCCGGAAAAATTCTGTCCGCAATAACTATCTTTTTAAACAAACCCCATATAATTCGCTGATAACCGAATTTCAGGTTGTTGAACTGAATAGGTTTTCCCTCAAATAAAGCGTCTGCCGTTTCGTGGTATCTTGCAATTGGTCCCTCCATAATCTGTGGAAAAAAGCTGAGATACAATGCAATTTTAACGATTTTGTGTTCCGCCTTCTGAGTTCCCCTGTACACATCGGTAAGATACGAAATAATCTGTAAAGTATAAAACGAAATACCGATAGGAACGAGAAATCTGATAGGTCTGAATTCAACATTTTTATTAAAAATGCGAATAAAATCAACAACAGCTCCGCCAAAGAAATTTGTATATTTCAAAACAAGTATAATCAAAATATTAATGATAATACCTAAAGCAAGTACTTTTCTTTTTTTCTTGGTTTTCTCCTTGGAAGACAAATCTTCCATCAGCGATATTTTCTCAATCCAGAGTCCGAACAGGAAGGTCAGGACCGTTGCAAACAACAGATATACTATTAAAAATCTGCTGATTAAAATAAAAAAAGCGTAATCAGCAATAAGTAGTACCACAAATCTGAATTTTTGCGGTACTACCTGATAGATGAGTATAACTATTGGCAGGAAAAGAGCAAAATATGCCAAAAAGTTGTATGACATAGATTATTCCTCTCTCAAGCGTGTAATCATTGCCCAAAGGCTTTCTGCTGAATTAAAGTTCTCAGCTACCAATTCTGCAGGAGCGACTTCAATATCAAAAGCATCCTCAATCTCGGATACGAGTGACAGAATTCCGAATGAATCAAGAATATGATCATCGATAAGTGTTTTACATGTTGTGTAGTCTACTCCCGGTTGGATTTCTTCCAAAATTTCAATTAATTCTTCCATAAATATCCCTTTCTTAAAAAAATTATAACTGATCAGCCAATGTTTTTCCGGCTGCCTCAATTGCCTCATTAATCATTGCAGCATTATTTCCGCCGGCCTGAGCCATGTTCGGTCTTCCGCCGCCCTTGCCGCCCACAACGGGAGCAACTGTTTTGATAATATTACCTGCATGAACACCCTTACTTACAACATCATCCGTTGCAGTAATCATAAGATTGACCCTTTCGCCACATTTTGATGCGATAAAAATAACACCTGAGCCAAGCTTTGCTTTGAGCTCATCCCCAAGATTTCTAAGCTCATTCATCTCAACATCATCAACTGAAATACCGAGGTATTTTACTCCATTGACATCAATAACCTTGTCCAAAACATTTCCCATAGCTTCATTTGCGGCTTTGCTCTTTAATGACTCATTCTCGCTTTGAAGAAGCTTAATATCCGCATACAGATGGGTTATCTTGTCCTCAACATTGTTGCTGTTTGCTTTGAGAAGCTTACATACCTCATTGAAGCGCTGCTCAATATTTTTGTAATAATCAAATACCGCCTTGCCTGTAAGTGCCTCAATTCTTCTGACACCTGCTGCAACACCGGTTTCGGATATGATTTTAATCGAACCGATTACACCTGTATTGCCAACATGAGTACCACCGCAGAATTCCTTTGAGAATTCATCCATGCATACAACTCTGACGGTCTCACCATATTTTTCACCAAAAAGGGCCTTCGCTCCCGTTTTCTTGGCTTCTTCAATTGGCAGAACCTTAGTTTCAACTATAAGATTTTCACTGATTTTCTCATTGACAATTGTCTCAACCTTATTGATTTCTTCGGCTGTCATTGCATTAAAGTGTGTAAAATCAAATCTCAGTCTGTCAGGAGTAACCAGAGAACCTGCCTGCTCAACATGTCCGCCAAGGACAATTCTTAATGCCTCCTGCAGAAGATGTGTTGCGGAATGATTCTTACATGTGTCAGCACGAAGTTCCTCATTGACGGAAAGAGAAACCTTATCTCCAACCTTGAAGGAGCCGCTGACAACCTTGCCAAAATGACCCACGCGTCCGCCTTTAAGCCTGATGGTGTCAACAACATCAAACTTGGCAGTTCCTGCAGTAATAATGCCGGTATCGCCCTGCTGACCACCCATTGTGGCATAGAAAGGAGTTTGGTCAACTATGATTGTACCTTCCATGCCTTCGGACAATTCATCCGCAAGGTCATCAACCGAGGTCATAACAGAAATCACTGAATCAAATGTCGTATTGTCATATCCAACAAATTCGCTTGTGATGGATGTGTCGATTTTGTCATAAACAGTTGCGTCCGCACCCATGTAATTGGTCTCCTTGCGGGCATTTCTTGCAGTTTCCTTCTGCTTGTCCATTGCCTTTTGGAAGCCGTCCATGTCAACACTGTATCCCTTTTCTTCGAGAATTTCCACTGTAAGATCAATAGGAAATCCGTAGGTGTCATACAATTTGAATGCATTCTCACCCGAAAGTGTTTTTCCGGAACCAAGCTTTGATTCCATATCTGCAAGGATCTTAAGACCCTGATCAATTGTTTTATTAAAATTCTCTTCCTCGGTGGTGAGCACCTTTAAGATAAGGTCCTTCTTTTCATCCAGTTCAGGATAACCATCTTTGCTGCAATCTATTACTGTCTGTGCAAGCTTTGCAAGGAAAAGGCCGTCAATACCGAGAATTCTTCCGTGTCTTGCAGCCCTGCGCAAAAGTCTTCTGAATACATAGCCCCTGCCTTCATTGGATGGAGTGATTCCGTCAGAAGCCATAAATGTAACCGACCTGATGTGGTCCGTGATGAGTCTGATTGAAATATCTTTTTTCTCATCAGTCTGATATGTCGCACCGGAAAGCTCACAGATTCTGTCCCTGATTGCCTTCATTGTATCAATATCAAATACGGAATCAACGTCCTGAACAACAACTGCAAGTCGTTCAAGTCCCATACCCGTATCAATGTTTTTCTGTTTTAATTCTGTATAATTATGATGTCCGTCACTTTCAAACTGGGTAAATACGTTGTTCCAGACCTCCATGAATCTGTCGCAGTCGCAGCCAACTTTGCAGTCAGGCTTTCCACAACCGTATTTTTCGCCCCTGTCATAATAAATCTCTGAACATGGTCCGCATGGACCTGCACCATGCTCCCAGAAATTGTCACAATCGCCATTTTCATCACGATAGAATCTTGTTATTCTGTCAGCAGGAACACCAACTTCTTTTGTCCAGATTTCAAAAGCTTCATCATCGTCCGCATAGATTGAAGGATAAAGCCTGTCCTCCTCCATTCCAACCACCTTGGTGAGAAATTCCCAGGACCAGTTGATAGCTTCATGCTTAAAATAATCGCCAAAAGAGAAATTGCCCAGCATCTCAAAGAACGTAAGATGTCTTGCGGTTTTGCCCACATTGTCAATATCCCCTGTTCTGATACATTTCTGACAGGTTGTCACCCTTTTGCGCGGTGGAATCTCCTGTCCCGTAAAATATGGTTTGAGGGGAGCCATACCCGCATTTATAAGTAAAAGACTGTTATCATTCTGTGGAACAAGTGAAAAACTGTTCATCCTCAAATGGTCCTTACTTTCAAAAAATTCAAGATATTTTCGTCTGAGTTCGTTTACGCCCAATTTCTGCATGGCGTTAATCCTCCTTTTGTGCTTTCTTTCTGTCTGTAATTTTTCTAAGTTTTGCACCTAAAAATATAGCAAGAACAATTATTGCCAATAAGGCAATCGCCCTAACAACTTCAAAAATTATATCTCCTGCCAATAAACTTAATCCAAGTATCATATGTATAGACCTCCTTCTCCATATGAGATGGCATATTAACACAGATTTTATAGTATCATATCATTGAATACTTTTCAACACTAATCAAAAATTTGAATGTCATCAATCAGTTCATTGCCATCCGCCGCCGTTGTGGCAAGTTTGTCGCATCTCTCGTTAAAGGCATGTCCGTTATGCCCCTTTACCCACACAAATTCAACATTGTGTGTACCAATCGCCGCAAGCAGCCGTTTCCACAAATCCTGATTCTTCACCTCGTTTTTCTTGCCCCTTCTCCAGTTCTCCCTCTGCCAGGTATCAACCCAGTTTTGGTTGAAGGCATCCACAAGATATTTTGAATCAGAGTACAAAACAATGTCGCAGGGTTTCTTAAGCGCTTCGATGCCTGCAATTGCAGCCATCAGTTCCATTCTGTTGTTGGTTGTTTTCCTGTAACCCTGACTCAGTTCTTTTTCAAACACCTGACCGGCAGCATCCACATAGTGAAGCACTGTTCCGTATCCGCCGGGTCCTTCAGGATTGCCTCTGGCCGCGCCATCCGTATATATTTCTACTTTCATCAGGCCTTATCCCATGCTCCTTTTTCCATAAAATCATTAGCTCTTTTTTCAGAGTTGCGTATTATATTCTTATCATAACCGATTATGCTAAGAAGCTTAATTGCATTTCTTGAGGTAGCTCTTCCGCTCTGCAATTCATATGAGAAAATAATATTATTATCCTCAATTTTTTCATTAAAATGATAATTTGCAAAATATTTTTCAAGAATATGCGTGAGCTCAATATCATGAGTTGCGGCAAAACACATTGCGCCCGCATCTGCAAGGTTCTTCAAGATCTCGGAGGATGCCGCGATACGTTCAACCGTATTGGTACCCCTTAATACCTCGTCTATAAAGCACATTACTTTTATGCCATCCTTCCCCGCTTTTCTTGTGGCATCCACAATTCTCTTAAGGGATTTGATTTCAACAATGTAGTAGCTTTCCCCTGATTCGATGCTGTCCGTAAGCGCCATTGACGAATACATTCTGTACATAGGAGCATCATAAGCTGCCGCCGGGCAGGTGTAGATGGACTGCGCCAGTATCGAACCGATTGCAACGGATTTAAGGAAGGTTGATTTACCTGAAGCATTGGAGCCTGTAATAAGCATCGGCATATCTTCATTAACCGAATTCGGAACCGGATTATCCTGCACCAGCAAATGATATAAATCATTGGTCTCAAGTCCTTTTGTGCGGTTAAATTCAGGCTTGCAATAATATTTCAATGTTCTTCTGAAGCCGGCAATACTTATCATGGACTCAAGATATCCGAGTCTTTCCATCAGCTCTTCCACCGCCTCGTAATTCCTGTCAAAATGTTTTATCATGGAATTAAATTTAATCAAATCAATATGAGTAATCATCTTGATATATTCCATAACAATATCCATCAATGAACCTGCAGCCTGCTTTTGGGCAACAACAAGATATGAATTGCGGGTTATTTTCGCAAAAGTTTTATTGACTTCTGCAAAATAATCATTAAATTCCTTAAGTTCAGGAATATTAAGCTTTTTGATATTGTTAGCAGTCTTAACCATCGCAACCAGCTGTCTTACACATTCAAAATAGCTGTCGATTCTGCTCTTAATCTTATAGTACGAAATCACACCGATAGCTATTGCCAAAATCAGCAGAAAAAGTGATGCAACAGAATAGAACATTCCTACTATTGAACAGATATAGAGCACCCACACCAGATAGTGAAAAATATTGGATTGCGGTTTTAGTTCAAAGAGATTGCGCATATAATCCGATACGGAAATCTTACGCGAAAATCCAATATTGTAATACTGCATCTGTATTCTGGTTCTTTCAAAATCATGTGCATTAAAATAATCAATTAATGCATCCCTCTTTTTCAATTCTTCCTCGCTGGCCACGGGTGTTCTCAAGAGCTTGTAAAGGTAGTCCCTGCCGACGGAGGAATTGGTATTATCAATCATCAGAAAAATACTGTCAAGATCAAGGTCGTTCCAGGTAATATCGTCCAGAGCGAACTCATCCTCCTTCAAAGTATTGGCAAAATAATGAGAAATTGTCTCAAACTCCTCATAGGTATATTTCCTTTTGCGTGGCTGCCCAAATGCACCAAGCAATTGAAAATATAATTTATTCTGTGCGCTTCTTGCCACCAGTAAACCTATTATTGTTAATACTGCAATCGCGGCAACAACAATAAGTGCAATGTCAATTGGTCCCATAATGTCTCCTAAAAAAATATTATAAAAAAATTAAGTTAAAATATCTTCGCGACATAGAATCACAAAGATATTCTAACCTAAAATGTACTAAAATTCAAGAATCATATTATCAGACAGACAATGCCTCCGCTTGATTCATTGACAACCTTCTGCATTGTATCCTGAAGCTTAATCTGGCAGTCATCATTGAGAGTCTGCATTTTTCCCCTGATTCCGTCTTCCACAAGCTGTCCAATGGATTTTCCGAATATATTGGTGTCCCAAATCTCGCCCTTTTCCTTGCTCGAATTAATATATTCCATCAAATCCTTAGCCTGCTCCTCACTACCCACAACCGGGGATATTTCCGTGCCGATATTGACTTTTATCATATGAACCGAAGGACTCTCCGCTTTTATTTTTACACCATATTTGTTGCCGGTTTTAAACAATTCAGGTTCCTTCAAAACAATCTGTTCCTTATCCGGCAAAACAATACCATAACCCTTAGCCACGGTGCCGTCAAGGACATCAATGTATTTTGAGTATTCATGCTTAATTTCCGACATATCCTTAATCAGTCCGATAAGGTCGTACTCATCCTCAATACACTCACCCGTCATCTCACTGAGATAGCTGTAATACTTATCCTCGTAGGATATCATATCAATTCGCTGAACCCCGCAGGAAAAATCAAATTTGTCGTAGTTAATCTTTTTGATATACTCATTATCCTCAACAGGATTGTTTTTCACCTCATCAATATTTTTGATGTAATCCAATGAAAAAACAATCTCTCTCGCCTTATCAATCATTGCTTTTTTTATTGGACTATCAATGCTTAGCATCTCAATCCATTTCGGCATATAGAATTCCACTGCGGAAATCGGAAATTCCCTAAGAATTCTGCCAAGCAAAAAATTAATGTCATCCACAGTCATTTTTTCGCAATCCAAAGGAATCGGATTAACATCATATTTTTCTTCGATTTCCTGAACAGCTTTGCGGCAGGCATCACCCGTCGGATCATTAGTATTAATTATAACCACGAAGGGCTTTCTTATTCTTTTTAGCTCGTCAATCGTCTTATTTTCTGCCTGCAAATATGCACTTCTGTCCAGTTCGCCGATGCTGCCGTCGGTTGTAACAACTATGCCGATGGTGGAATGGTCCTTAATAACCTTGCCCGTTCCGTATTCCGCCGCACGTGAAAACTCAATACTTTCTTCGAACCAGGGTGTTTTCACCAGTCTTTCATTCTCATTCTCATATATTCCCTGCGCTCCGGGAACAATGTATCCCACACAGTCAATAAGTCTGAAGGCAACACTGATGCCATCACCAATATCAATTTTCACACCTTCCTTGGGTATGAATTTAGGTTCGGTTGTCATAACGGTGCGTCCTTTGGAAGCCTGCGGCATCTCATCCACAATTCGTTCATATTCGTTAGTATCCTTGACTGCAGGCAGAATCATTGCCTTTATGAAATTTCTGATGAATGTGGATTTCCCTGTACGCACCGGCCCCACAACTCCTATGTATATCTGCCCATCCGTGCGGGATCTGATGTCATTGTATAATTTAAATTTATCCATAAAAACACCCCTCACATAATACTCTTGTAAAGTATATGCAAGGGGAATAAATATAATACTAATATCATTTTTCAATATCAAGATATTTTTGCAAATCTTTTCGATTATCGATATTAAGCTTACTGAAAACTGTTTTTAGCGCCGATTTTACGGTATTGATGCTTATTGACAGCTCATGCGCAATATCGTTATTGGTATATTTTTTGGCGGCAAGCAGTGCAACATCCAGTTCTCTTTTTGAAAGACCGAGGAAATCCTTGTTAAAAGAAACCCGCCTGATATTTTTCATGTTTTTCTCATAGGTTTGTGCTACACGGCTGACTTTTCTTACAAATTTGTACATTTCATCAGAGTAGTCAAGCTTAGAAATCAAATCCTTGATGAGGTCAAAATTTTCAACGAACGGCATTACAAATTCATCCCTTTTTGCAAGCTTGAAGGCCCTATCAAGATACTTTAATGCCTTTGTAGTACTTCCCACCTCAACATTGCCAATGCAAAGGTAGATTAAAAGATATATTTTATATACAAATGTACCCAAATCACTCTTTTTTTCAACCAGCTGCTCGCATACTCCGATAAGTTCTCCGTAGGTCTCGTTGATATACAGGTGCTTTCCGTAGAATATATATACAAATTCGGCAGCGGCGACATTAATATTCTTGTAAAATAAATTTTTGCCGGACAGCCATTCGCTAATATAATTTCTGTTTTCAATTACAATATTCAAAAATGCCTCGCACATTCCTATCATCTTGTAATATTCATTGATAAGCGGACGGGATTCCATGAATTTCATGGCGAGAAGTTCATCTTTGAAAGCGTCATAATCTTTGCCGTCATTCTTGGCGATTGAAAGTCTCGCAAGAAGAAGTCTGGCAGAAATAATCAGTGAAGTCTGGTCAAACAATTCTGCCTGATACAGGGCTTTGTGACACAGGATTTCACTTTGTTTAAAATCCCCCTGATAAAATCTAATCTCCGCTTCAAGCAATGCACCCACACCACTTCCCTGATTTCCCACAAGGGCATGATAATATTTCAGCATTTCATTGGTACCGCTTATTGCATCTTCTGCGCTCTCGTCCTCCCTTAGAAGGGGACAGATAATAAGCGGACATCCCAGTGCAATCGGGATATTTTTGTTAATTTCAATGATAGGTGCATCCGTGTATTCCAGAGCCTTTATAAAGAAATTACTCATTGCCGGACGATTGTTAAACTCCGTATATCCTCTGATAAAATATATGTATGAAAGGAATTTATCCTTAATTCTTTCGGATATACTTTCATTTTCCTCCAGGGAGTACACAATATCCATAATGCATTTGAGCTTTCTTTTTTTATCGCCATACACAAACAGAACCATACAGATGATGGCAGCAAACTTGAAATTGCTTTCATTAATCTCCTCAGGGAAATGTTTGATAATACTTGTAAAAATTTCACGATTCCCAATGTTCAGATATGGATAAATATCATAGTACTCCGGTCTGGAAGCGTAGATTGCATCCCATTCGCCATTTTCCATATAAATCCGATAGGCGTTGAGATAATCCTTTCTTTCGATAAAAATCTCTGCAATAATATCCGAGTAATACTTTCTGTTTTCCCTGCTCATTCTGTAAAATTCATCAGTCAGGAATTTTTTGAATACGCGGTTAATCCGGTATAATCTTTCACTCCTGCTGTAGCTAAAAAATTCAGAAGAGCTGAGAGTCATAACCAACTGTACTTCCGGAATATTGTTGATTTTCATGGCATCGATGATGCTGAAGCTGTCAAGGAGTGCCATTGCAGAAATTTTATTGCGCCCGATATTATCAATAAGACTCCATCTCGTAATATCAATCAGTTTATCGATTGGATACTCCCCCTCAACTGACTCGGTGGCGGCAAAAATATCAAGAAAAGGAAGAACTGCAGCAATCCAGCCCTCCGTTTTTTCTTTGATGTATATTGCTTCATTCCTGGATATTCTATAATCATTCACGGCAAAAAGCCTGATGATATCATCAGCATTAAACCTAAAAGCCTCCTTGCTGATATAATTAATCTGTCCGTTTTTCAATAACGCCACGAGCTTTTCCGACGCAAGTTTCTGTGTGAGAATGACAATATGCATATTTTCAGGAACCGCATTTGAAATCATTGCAAAAAAATCATCCAGCTTTTCATCGCATATCAGCTGATAATTGTCCACTACAATAAAATGAGTTTTGTCGCATTTTATTTTCTTGAAGATTTTGCGAATCTCCTCAAACTTATGTTCATCAGGTGAATATCCTGTATTTCTTAGTTCATCGCACCATGGTGCCGGAATCAAATCGCAAAAATCTTCCCAGAACATTCTTGGATTGTCATAAGAAACATTAATCCAGCTGAATTTCTCACCGCAACGGGCCTCATACTCATGCATTATCGTGGTTTTACCGTATGAAGATGGCGAAAAAATAAAACTGACACCGTATTCAACAATCGTGTTTAATTGGTTTAGTATTTCACTGCTAACGTAAATCTCTTTACTATTTTTTTTCATTATTTATTCCCAAGGTAAATCCGAATTCTCAATCTTCTTGACTCTGAGCATTAAATCTCTGACTGATTCTTTAACATCTGCATTTTCAAACAAAACCTGATTTATCTCATATACAATCGGCATTTCAACATTGTACTTCTGTGAAAGAGCATATGCCGCCTTGGCAGAATAAACGCCCTCCACTACCATATGCACTTCATCCATTGCTTCCTGCATTGTTTTACCCTGACCGATAAGGATTCCCGCTCTTCTGTTTCGGCTGTGCATACTTGCACATGTAACAATAAGGTCGCCAATGCCTGACAGGCCGTAAAATGTCTGGAGTTTTCCGCCCATCGCAACGCCAAGTCTTGCGATTTCATGAATACCCCTGGTTATTAATGCCGCTTTTGTATTATCACCATAGCCAACACCGTCAGCAACGCCGGCAGCAAGCGCGATAACATTTTTGAGGGCGGCACCGATTTCTATTCCAAGAACATCAGGACTGATATATACCCTGAAAACCTCGCTTATGAAAACATTCTGAACATACTCGGCAAATTCTTTTTTATCGGCACCCACAACACATGTAGTTGGTATTCCGCGGCTTACCTCCTCCGCATGACTTGGTCCTGACAAAGCCGCAAGTGTGGCATCCGGAATCTCGCTCTTGATAACCTGTGTCATTGTATATAGTGTTGCCTCCTCAATTCCTTTGGCCACATTGACAATCTTAAGACCCGGTATTCCATGCTCTGCAAGCTCTTTTGATGTACTTCTGACAAATGGGGACGCAACAGCCATTACAAGCAGTTCACTCTCTGTTGCAACCTTCTTCATATCCAATGTAAGATTAATGCTCTCGGGAATCTTAACTCCTGCAAGGCATTTTTTATTTTCACCGTCTCTCCTGATACCTTCAATTTCTGCTTCAACCTTGGACCATACCGTAACTTCATGACCGTTATTGTTAAGCAGAATGGCAATAGCCAAAGCCCAGCCGCCGGCTCCTAATACACCAATTTTCATTACTTAGATTCCTCCGTCATATTTTTTTTGATTTTGAATTTATTCTCTGTTCCGTTGAACAGTCTCTTAATGTTGGCACTATGTCTTACAAATCCAAGTACCACAAACAAAAACATCATTGCAATTGATTCATACCATATAGGTCCCACTGTACAGTCCACTGCGTACCCCAAATATGAAAATCCAATATATCCTGCAAATACAGCAAGAAGCATCATCAATGAAGCAGCCGACACATATTTGGTAATAAAAAGTGTTGCAATGAAAACAAAAAGGCCGAGTACCACAAGCTGCCAGCTACCGAGTGAAATAATTACGCCTGCGGTGGCTGCAATACCCTTACCGCCCTTAAACTTGAGATAGAACGGAAAGTTGTGTCCCAATACCGTACCGATGCCGGAATACAGCAATAACAGGCTGAACATATCCTCGCATCTGTCGAAAAACAGCAATCTGACCAGCAGGGCTGCAAAAATAACCTTGAGAACATCTCCCAAAAATGTAATAAAGCCTGCTTTCCAGCCCAGTGTCCTTAGGGCATTGGTGGTTCCTGCATTACCGCTACCGTGCTGTCTGATATCAATATTATGTAACTTTCCGTAGATAAATCCCGTCTGAAACAATCCAAATGCATATCCTATCAACAAACAATAAAGTCTCTCCATTATATATTACTCCTTTTCGCTGCGTTCCCTGATGATGAATTTGAGGGAAGTGCCCCTGAAACCAAAGGCCTCCCTTATCTTGTTTTCAATGTATCTGGTATACGAGAAATGCATCAGTTCCTTATCATTGACAAAAAGAACAAATGTAGGCGGTTTCACACTCACCTGTGTCATATAGAAAATCTTGAGTCTTCTTCCCTTATCAGATGGTGGCTGCTGAAGTGCAACAGCCTCAGTAAGTATTTCGTTAAGCACTCCTGTCTGTATTCTGAGATTCTGGTTCTCCACCACCATATCAATCATATCATAAAGCTTTACAAGCCTCTGTCCTGAAAGTGCTGACACAAACATTATTTCAGCATAAGGCATAAAGGATAAAACATCTTTTATTCTGCGGGTATGCTCATATATTGTTTTATCATTCTTCTCTATGGCATCCCACTTGTTGACAACAATGATAATTCCTTTACCTCTTTCATGCGCAATGCCTGCAATCTTTGCGTCCTGTTCCGTAACGCCCTCAGTGGCATCAATTACCATCAGCACCACATCTGCGCGCTCCACAGCTGATACGGCACGGATGATACTATATCTTTCTATTTCTTCTTTTATCTTGTTCTTTCTTCTGAGACCTGCGGTATCAATAAAAACATATTCCCTGCCATTATATTTTATCTCCGTATCAATGGCATCTCTTGTGGTACCTGCAATATCGGATACAATAACCCTGTTCTCACCGCTGAGTCTGTTGATAATGGAGGATTTACCAACATTTGGTTTACCGATGATGGCAACTCTTGGTCTGTCATCCTCTTCCTCCTCATTCTCATCAACACTAAAATATTTGACAACCTCATCCAGCATATCGCCAAGTCCCAGCTTGCCGACAGAGGATATCGGATAAGGCTCTCCGATGCCGAGATTATAAAATTCGTATACATCCGCCATCATCTTATCAAAATTATCCACCTTGTTAACCACAAGAACCACCGGTTTGCCGGAACGCCTTAACATATCCGCAACCTTGGAATCGGAATCGACAAGTCCCTGTCTGACATCCGTCATAAACATAATTACATCCGCTGTTGCTATAGCAATTTCCGCCTGTTCCCTCATCTGGGACAAAATAATATCCTTGGAATCCGGTTCAATACCTCCGGTGTCAATCAGTGTAAAATTATAGTTAAGCCAGTTGACATCGGCATATATTCTATCCCTTGTCACACCGGGAGTATCCTTGACAATGGAAATCTGTCCGCCGGCAAGTGCATTGAATAAAGTGGATTTTCCCACATTCGGTCTTCCGACGATTGCTACAATTGGTTTACTCATAATATATTCTCCATCCACCACCCGAAAACGGGTGGTTTTGTCTATATTTTCATAATTACTTAAATAATAACAATAAAAATCAGCTTTGTAAAGAAGCACTTGACTATGTATTTTCTGCCTACTATACTTTAATTGACTATTAATCAGAAAGGAAATCCACGCAATGAACGAATCTATTTTTTCCAATTCCATTCCGGTAGGTCCTCTTAACCTTGTAGTTATGAACGGTTGTGAGGAACTGGGGGATGCAGTTGACAGATATATTTCAGAAATCAGAACAAAAAGAGAACATGATGAGGAGTCAAGCCTGCATTTCAGGGGTTATTGCAAAGACAGCTACAAGGTTCCTGTGAGCTGTCCCCGCTTTGGTTCCGGCGAAGCCAAGGGTTCAATCAAAGCATCCGTGCGCGGTAGTGATATGTACATTCTTACGGATGTAATGAATCACTCCATCACCTACAGTGTCAACGGGCACATCAATCATATGTCTCCGGACAATCATTTTCAGGATTTAAAAAGAATAATTGCAGCAGCTTCAGGTTTTGCAAAGAGAATCACGGTTATTATGCCATTCTTGTATGAAAGCCGTCAGCACAAAAGAACCGGTCTTGAGTCCCTGGACAGTTCTCTCGCTCTCAATGAGCTGATTGAATATGGAGTAAACAATATTATCACCTTTGACGCCCATGACCCAAGAATTAACAACTCAATTCCACTCAATGGATTTGACAATTTTTTACCACCATATCAGTTTATTAAGGCCTTGCTTGCAAAACATAATGATATCAAAATAGATAATGACCACCTTATGATTATTTCCCCTGATGAGGGAGCTATGCACCGTGCAGTATATTTTGCAAACGTACTCGGCGTTGATATGGGTATGTTTTACAAGAGAAGGGATTACTCAAAGATAATCAACGGACGCAATCCTATTGTTGCCCATGAATTTCTGGGTACCAATGTGGAGGGCAAGGATGTTATCATTATGGACGATATGATATCCTCCGGAGAAAGCATGTTGGATACCGCAAGGGAGCTTAAGGAAAAGAAAGCCAAAAGAGTATTTATATGCACCACCTTCGGACTTTTCACGGATGGCTGCAATAAATTTGATGAATACTATGAGCAGGGAATGTTTGATGGAGTAATTCTTACCAACCTTACATACAGAAGCCCTGAACTCAAATCAAAGCCATACTATTACGAGGCAGATATGAGTATTTTCCTGGCAACCATTATTGACTATCTCAACCATGATGCTTCCATCGCGTCAATTATGGATCCGACAGAAAAAATCCGCGCCCTGGTTGAACAATATAACAATGAAAACAAAATGTAAATCCAATCAATCCCCGCCGCACAGGCGGGGATTTTTATATCATTTACTTAATCCACAGAAAGCCGCACAGGCCTCCCCTTCTTCCCTTTGATGCGCGATGGGAATACAGGATATCAGGATTACAACAAGTGCAAATATCTGTAATTCCGATATTTTTATCAGGTATTCCCGAATCAATAAGATTGAGATAGTTTGCCCTGTGTAAATCAAGATAATACTTCCCGGCAGTGATTTCTGATTTGGTGAGCACCTTATCGTCCGAATACACGGCTGCAAATTCTTTTGCAACATCTTCACCTATTTCATAACAATCCCTGCATATTGATGGACCGATAAAACAGATAATATTTTCCCGTTTGCAGCCGTATTCCGAACACATAAGTTCTATGGTTGATTTCGAAATATTTCCCACAGTCCCCCGCCAGCCCGAATGCGAAAGCCCTATAGCATGTGCAACCGGGTCCGCAAAAAACACCGGTACGCAGTCCGCATAGGAAGTGACGAGAACCACTCCGGGTTCATTGGTAATCAGTCCGTCAATATTATCAAAATTCCGTTCCCTTGTAACACCCATTCCTGCCCTGCTTTTATCCACTGCAAGGACATTGGTGGTATGTGTCTGCTTGGCATAAACCATATCGGAAGTTCTTACGCCCAGCCGTTGTGCAATTATTTCAAAATTTCTGTCCACACAGGCCGGAATGTCATTTCTCGTATGAGTAAGATTCATGCTGAAATACTCGCCCGTGCTCACTCCGCCAAGTCTGGTCGAAAAAGCATGATCAACAAAATCCAATTTGCTGAGATTATTAAATTTGATTATTGGAACAGCTCCGTCCTGATAGGTCGTGGTCCCTGTATCATTGATATATTTCATAATTCACCTTTTAAAAAGCATTCTCAATGTGCGTAATTTTATTATTTCCGTCAATGGCAATAATATCAAATCTTGAAAACAAATCAATCCTGTTCTGATACATAAACAGTTCTGCCGTCTTACGGATTTTTTGTTGTTTGGAAGAAGTGACTGATTCAGCCGGATAGCCGTATTGGTTATTTTTACGGTATTTTACCTCATGAAAAATAATATATGAATCCTGACGCGAAATTATGTCAATCTCGCCAAATCTGCTTCGATAATTTCTTGCAAGAATCCGATGTCCCTTGCTCTCAAGATAATTAACAGCATACTGCTCATAGACATTTCCTTTTTCTCTGTTATGCATCCATCTTTCCCTTCAGTTTATCAAGATTATCCACAAATACAAGAATTTGTGCGACAACGCCATAAAGCTCAGGCGGTATCATATCTCCGATTTCCAGCTTTGACAGAGTATTGGCAAGTTTTGAATCCTCATAGAGCGGAACATCATGTTCCTTAGCTTTTTCAATGATTCTGTCAGCAACGATTCCTGTTCCCGATGCAACAATTGATGGAGCTTCATCTCCCGGATTATATGAGAGCGCAATCGCCTGTTTTTTCTTATCCGCCATAATCAGCCTCCTTTGCTATGCTCTGACATCAAAACTGAATCTCTTAATCTTGGCAGGCTTCAATTCTTCATTGACTACCTTTTCAGTAAAATTATATTTTCCATCCGACAGTTTAACCTCTGAACTGACATTGTATCCTGCTTTATTCAATGCCTTTGTGAGTTCATCCATATGGGCTTCCACAAAGTTTAACACCTCATCACTCTCCACCTTAAAACTGGTGCTTACATTATTTTGCTGTAATCTTACAAAAATATCCATCGGTCCCAGATTGTCCATATCAAGATGAAGCATCGCCTTCAGTTCATCCTTATCCTGCGCATTATGCTTTCGATTGGAATACACATACAAATCTCCGTGACCATTCTGTCCCGAAAGCTTCAGCGGTATCTGGATAAAGGACATGAAGTTGTTCAATTCATTCATAAATACGGCTTCATTTGCAATCTGCGTACTGCCGGTTGCAAGCCCCTGTGTTATGCCATTCGAGAATTTTGAAGCAATATTATTGCTGTCATTTATTATTTTTGCATATAGACGCTTCAGATTATCCTTGCTGAATTCTTCCGGTTTAAGAAGCATTTCCTGACGGGTAAAATTATCCAAAAGCTTTTTGAAGCCATCGCTTTTCAGTAATTCCTTCAATGGTTTGTCAGCATCATCAAAAGCAGCACTAAGCTCCGTAAAGCTGTTCAAAAATTTCTCCGCAGTTACATCCCCTGTCCTAACCTTGTCCGCAAGATTGAGCAAAGCCTCCCTTTGAATAAGCTTTGGATTATCCTTCGCCACATTCTCTTCAATATTCTGTTCCGGCATATTTACAAGCTGCTCAATATCAGCGGCAAGCTTATTTAACACTTTTTCAGGTATTGTATCCTTAAGAGTCTCAACATTCCCCATTGTCTGAGAAAAGCAGTCAACAAATTCCCTTATAAATCCCACAGCTTCCTGTGTACTGTTCTCTGACAAACTGCTGATTATATTGAAAACCTCGTTGTTGAGATTATCGAGTTTATTGCTGATTCCGTTATTAAAATCATTGAAATCCCTGAAAGCCTGAAGATTTCCCTCCGTTAGCGGTATCGAAAGCCTGCTTAAATAAACAATCTCCGAAGGAGTTGCCGTAGGCACGGAATCCAGCATATGTACATATTGATTAACGGTGTTGGAATCAATCGGAAGACCGTGACTCATAAGATTTTTTACCAGCTCTACCGTTGTGGGATTAATTTCAACATTGGCATTTTTCAACGCAGTTGTTATTGTCTGGTCATTCATCAGATTGGGTTGTGCATTGTCATGGGATTGAAGAATTATCTGTTCTCCAAGATTTTCCTTAATGGAAAAAGACGCAAAATCTCCGATATTGTAGGAAAGTGCATTAGAAAGTGTTGCTGTGACTGAGGCATTGTCAGAAAGGGCAATTGTTATTCTGTTCTGTGTAATATCCGTAATTGTACCGCTAAAAACAGTACCTTCACTCATCTGCCTCAAAAGAGTAATTCCGGCATCATTTGCAGAACCGGTTTCCACAACGGGGATGCCGGGTCTGTTATTGCCAATATTATTATCTACACCTGAAGTATAATTAATGCCGGAAATATTCATACTATTTGTCCTTTAATATTTTGGTTAAAAATGATTTTCTGTGAATAGGACTTGGTCCATATTCTTTGAGTGCTTCAACATGGGCTTTGGTACCATATCCCTTGTGCTGGGCAAAGCTATAGCCGGGATACATCTTATCATATTCAGCCATCATTCTGTCTCTCGTTACTTTTGCAATGATACTGGCGGCTGCAATGGACTGGCTCTTTGCATCTCCTTTGATTATTTTCACCTGTTCAATATCAACTCCGGGGATAATAACTGCATCATTTAATAATATATCGGGTGTTACCTTCAAATTATCAATAGCAATTTTCATTGCTTCATAAGTCGCCTGCAAAATATTGATTTCATCAATTCTTTCAGGAGATACAATTCCCACTCCCCATGCAATGGCACCTGAGGTTATTTCATCATATAGAACATCCCTCATTTTCTCACTTAGCTTTTTGGAGTCATTAATATATAAAATATCACAGTTTTTAGGCAGAATTACAGCTCCGGCTACAACAGGTCCGCAAAGAGGACCTCTTCCTGCCTCGTCAATACCGCAAATATACTGTCTGTCAGAATATTCTCTTTCATATTTCTGCATATTGTATGTGCGGTCCAGTTCTGCTTTTAATTTTTCTTCCTTAGTCATATCAATTATCTCCTTGTGTCGAAATATCAGCAGGTGTTTCAATTGTTATTTTACCGATTTTGCCACTTCTGAAATCATCAAAAAGTATTGAAACCGCTTTATCATAATCAATTTCGCCGCCTTTTTTGAGGCATCCTCTGACTTTTGCTATCTCCCCGATAATCTGCGGTGCTTCCGAAGAATCAATATTTTCTCCGTATCTTTCTGCAAGCCTGCCGGGATATCTCGTCTGCAAAAATTCAATAAGTTCAAGTGCCAGTTCCGTCATATTAATTATCTGGTCATTTATTGAGCCAATATATGCGAGATTAGTACCAACCATTTCGTCATCAAACTTTGGCCACAGGATTCCCGGAGTATCCAAAAGTTCCACATCCTTATTGAGTTTAATCCACTGTTTACCTTTGGTAACTCCCGGCTTGTTGCCTGTTTTGGCACAGGATTTTCCGGCAAAGGAATTAATGAAAGTTGATTTGCCCACATTGGGTATTCCAACGACCATAGCTCGAACCGGGCGATTAATAATCCCCTTTTTGCGGTCCTTTGCTTTCTTTTCCTCGCATGCCTTTGCAATAATTGTCTTAATGTTCTTCATATTGGATTTGTTACGGGAATCAAGCTTTACCACAAGAAATCCTTTTGATTGAAAATAATCAATCCATTCATCGCTTTTCCTGTCATCACACAAATCCGATTTGTTAAGCAGGATTACTCTTGATTTTCCCTGCGCCAGCTTGTCAATATCGGGATTACGGCTGGAGTACGGAATTCTTGCATCCACTAATTCAATTACTAAATCTATAAGTTTAATGTCCTCGACCATCATGCGCTTTGCTTTTGTCATATGGCCGGGATACCACTGTATTTTCACTATTTTGCCTCCGTTTCTTCCTCAATCTGGTTGGCAGCAGTTCCTCCGAAATCTTTAAATGGATATACCACAAGCCAGGCTTTTCCAATAATCTCACGCATCCTGACATTGCCGATATTGGCATATCTGGAATCATCACTACTGTTTCTGTTATCTCCCAATACAAAATATTCATCATCACCCAATTTGATTGGTTCATTGGCAAGCCCTGCATTGTAAATCCTGGTAGTAATCACATCATCTTCCAGCGCATGACCATCTATATATACCCTGCCGTCAATAATCTGAACCGTCTCACCCGGAAGGCCGATTATTCTCTTAATATATTTCTCTGAAACCGTCTCGACTTTTGGTTTAAATACAATAACATCATATCTCTTCGGATTCCTCAGCTGATATACAAATTGGTTAATCAGAACAACATCCCCATCCATGAGTGTATTATTCATGGAATGTCCAACTGTTCTTGCATTCCCAAAAAAATTAACCACAACAAAATAACCAAGTGCGGCAAAAAGAATTATATTAATTACAAATACAACAATGGCATTGTATGGATTTTCTTTTATTTCTCTTTTCTTGTAAGCAATCATCGTGTAATACCCCGCTTCAAGTTAATTCTCTATATTTTATCATAATACTCATTTTTTTACAAATCCAAACAAAAAAAAGGGTTTTGTCATTTGTTTTTAGTACAAATATCGGACGCTTTATTTACCTAATATAACAAAGAACCGGTCACATATATGACCGGTTCTTCTCATCAGACTATATGCCTGAATGAAATCAATTATTTAACGATTTCTTTAACCTTAGCTGCCTTACCTACTCTGTCTCTTAAGTAGAATAATTTAGCTCTTCTAACCTTACCACGTCTAACAACCTCAATACCCTCAACAAATGGTGAGTGTAATGGCCAGGTTTTCTCAACGCCGATACCATTGGAAAGCTTTCTGACAGTAAATGTCTCACGGTTACTTCCACCCTGTCTTTTAATAACAGTTCCTTCGAACACCTGAATTCTCTCGCGTGTTCCTTCTTTGATTTTTGCTGATACTCTAACAGTATCTCCGACGCTGAACTCCGGTACAGATTCCTTCATCTGAGCGGCTTCAATGTTCTTGATGATGTCGTTCATTATATATTCCTCCTGATATATGGTGTTCTTAATACTCCTATCGTAACAGCGGACCACCACTACTAATGCGCATTACGCAACGTTGATAGTTTAACATAATAATTCATGTATTGCAAGTGTTTTTTATTTTTTCTTCAATTTACTCAAATATTCAATATCTGATTTGTCAAGATTGGCATTTTCTAATAAATCAGGTCTGTTTTTTAATGTTCGTTCAAGGGATTTTTCCCTTCTCCACTTTTCAATATTACCATGATGTCCCGACAATAATATATCCGGGACTCTCATACCCATAAATTCTTCAGGTCTGGTATATTGCGGATATTCCAACAAATTATCATAGAATGTTTCAATCTCGGAGGAAATGTCATTTCCCAACACGCCTTCAACCTTTCTTGATATGGCATCAATCATAACCATTGCCGGCAGTTCTCCGCCCGTAAGCACAAAATCACCGATGGATACATAATCCGTCACAATCATTTCTAAAACTCTCTCGTCCACACCCTCATAATGTCCGCAGAGAAATATGAGTTCCTTTTCTCCGGCAAATTCTTCAGCCATTGCCTGATTAAACACTTTTCCCTGTGGTGTAAGATAAATTACTCTGGGCTGTCCTTCCACGCCATCTGTAATGGATTTATATGCCTTATATATAGGTTCGGGCTGCATTATCATACCTGCGCCGCCGCCATATGGATAATCATCAACATGGTTGTGCTTGTCATTGCTGAAATCCCTGATATTAACAGCATTAATATTAATATATCCCTTTTCCATCGCTCTTCCCGTAATACTGGTGTTGATTCCCTGCATTATCATTTCGGGAAAAAGAGTAAGCACATGAAAATTAATCATAAATCCAACAATCCTTTCAAAACGTGAACAGTCATAATACCCTCTTCAAGGTTGACTTTTTTTATCACTTGCTTAATTGCCGGAAACAAGTATTTCTTACCGTTCCCGTTATCAATTTCGTATACGTCATTTGCTGAGGTTTGTAACACATCGCTTATAGTACCGATTTTGTTATTATTTTCGTCCACGACCTCAAGTCCAATAAGGTCACAGATAAAATATTCTCCCTCTTCAAGTGCGACAGCATTTTCACGGGTTACATAAAGTTCTGAATTCTTATATTTTTCTATTTGGTTTATATTATCAAACTGCTTAAAACGAAGTATCACCATATTTTTGAAGTATTTTACCTCAACAATGTCCAGTTCAAGCTGTTCTTTATTGTTGACAAGAATACATCTCTTTAATTTCTTAAAGCGCTTTACATCATCTGTTGTAGGATATACTTTAACTGCACCGGCAATTCCGTGTGTTGATGTAATCACACCAACCCTCAATAAATCATCCATAATCTTCCTCTTTCATATAGATAGTGGGTTCAAATATATCAAATAGCTGTCCCAAAATAGGACAGCTATGATAAGTTACATAATATCAACAATTACTTTCTTGTCTTCCTTTGTTGCCGCAGCCTTTACCACAGCTCTAATAGACTTGGCTATACGGCCCTGTCTTCCGATAACTTTACCGGTGTCGGACTGAGCCACCTTAAGTTCAATAATTATTGCTTTTTCCTTCTCAGTCTCTGTTACTACAACCTCATCAGGATTATCGACAAGTGCTTTTGCAATGATTTCAACTAACTCCTTCATCTAACTACCTCCTGACCGGTATAATTAAGAATTTACTATTTCTCAACTCCGGCAAGCTTAAAGATCTTACCAACTACTTCTGTTGGCTGAGCTCCGTTTGCAAGCCATTTTTTAGCAAGTTCAGCATTTACATTGAATGTACTTGGATCAGTATTTGGATCATATGTTCCAATCTCCTCAATAAATCTTCCATCTCTTGGTGATCTTGAATCAGCTACAACGATTCTATAGAAAGGAGCTCTCTTCTGTCCCATTCTCTTTAATCTGATTTTAACTGCCATTTTCAATTACCTCCGTAAAATAATATTATTTGTTTAATTTATTAAAAAGGAAATCTAAATTTACCTTTTTTACCTTTTCCACCAAGCAGACCGGGCATCTGCTTCATCATTTTTTTCATTTGCTCCTGTTGCTTTACAAGACGATTGACCTCGGCTATATCAACGCCTGCGCCCTTAGCAATTCTGTTCTTTCTTGACGGATTAAGAAGATGTGGATTGGCTCTTTCTTTAGGGGTCATGGAAAGAATTATTGCTTCAACTCTGTCAATCTGTTTTTCATCGACATTATCAACTGCGCCCTTCAACTGACTGTTCATACCCGGCATAAAATTCATCACACTGCCAAGTCCGCCAAGTTTTTTAACCTGCCTGAAAGATTCGAGATAATCATTAAAATCAAATTCTGATTTGCGAAGCTTTCTCTCAAGTTCTTTTGCTTTTTCTTCATCAATATTGGCTTCTGCCTTCTCAATAAGAGTAAGCACATCACCCATTCCCAGAATACGGGATGCCATTCTGTCAGGATAGAACTGCTCAAGGTCTGATAATTTCTCTCCCATACCAACATAGAGTATTGGCTTTCCTGTTACAGCCTTGATGGACAGTGCAGCACCGCCTCGTGTATCACCATCCAGCTTGGTAAGTACCACTCCATCTATATCAATCAATTCATTGAATGTGTTTGCAACATTAACCGCATCCTGACCTGTCATCGCATCGACAACCAATATTGTCTGGAACACTTCAACGCTTGACTTGATATCTTTTAATTCCTGCATCATATCCTCATCCACATGAAGACGTCCCGCTGTATCGAGGATAACAATCTTATTGCCATTCTTCTGTGCATGGGCAACTGCAGCTTTTGCTATATTTGACGGTGTATTATTATCTCCCATTTCAAATACGGGTACACCCTGTTTCTCACCATTTATCTGCAGCTGTTTGATAGCCGCAGGTCTATACACATCGCAGGCAACCAGCAAAGGATTTTTGCCTTTTTCTTTGAATTTTCCTGCAATCTTCGCGGTAGTAGTCGTCTTACCGGCACCCTGAAGACCAACCATCATTATTACGGTCGGTTGTCCGTCTTTGCGAAGTGCTATCTCGGTGGTCTCGCTCCCCATAAGGGTAACCATTTCTTCATTAACAATCTTGATAACCATCTGACCCGGAGTAAGACTCTTCATTACATCCTGTCCGATTGCTCTTTCCGTAACGGTATTAACAAATTGTTTAACTACCTTAAAGTTAACATCAGCCTCAAGAAGCGCCATCTTAACTTCCTTCAAAGCAGCCTTAACATCTGCTTCGGATAAGCGACCTTTGCCTCTTAAGTTTTTAAAAATATTTTGTAATTTTTCTGATAAACTGTCAAAAGCCATCGAATACCTCTATACCATTGAATATTCTACAATTCGTCGATTATCTCTTCACTAAGTGTTATTATTCTTGCAGACTTTGTACTGTCCTCGCCTGTCATGGATCGGGCAACTTCATTAATAGAATTGATTTTATCCTTAACTGTCATAAATTTACTGACAAGATGAAGTTTCTCTTCATAGCTTTCCAGAATTCTGCTTATTCTCTTAATAAGGTCATGAACTCCCTGTCTGCTTATTCCGTGTTCTTCAGCAATTTCGCTTAAAGAAAAGTTGTCAATAACATATTCTTCAAAAATCATCCTCTGGTGTTCGTTCAACAATGCGCCATAGAAATCATACAAAATTGCCTGCTCAAATATTTTTTCCATAAAACAACACCTTGAGTATAATACAACACCGCGGAATGTATGTCAAGTATTTTTTCTTGACACCTTTTAATCAGTCAATATTGCCCACTGCATAGCTTAACGCCTCACCTATTGAGCTGTTGATTACCAGATCCGCCTTGGAATCTTTTGTTGTAGCGCTCTTGTTGATAAGCACAAGTTTGCGTCCTGCAAAATAGTCTATAAGTCCTGCCGCCGGATATACAGTGAGGGATGTGCCTCCGATTATCAATACATCTGCATTGGAGATATAATTTACCGCTTTTGTGAGGGTGTTATTGTCAAGGCCCTCTTCATAGAGTACAACATCAGGTTTTATTATACCTTTGCAGTCACACATTGGAATTTCGTCGCAATTAATTATTGCATTGATGTCATAAAATTTTCTGCATCTCATACAGTAATTTCTGTGAACGCTTCCGTGCAATTCAAGAACCTCCCTGCTGCCTGCAAGCTGGTGTAATCCGTCAATATTCTGCGTAATCACGGCTTTAAGCTTGCCCGCTTTCTCAAGTTCTGCAAGTGCATAATGTGCCTTATTGGGTTCAACATTTTCGCAAATCATTTTGTCTTTATAAAATTTGTAGAATTCCTTCGTATTCCTCATAAAAAACGAATGACTGAGAATTGTTTCGGGCGGATAATCGTATTTCATATTGTAAAGCCCGTCCACACTTCTGAAATCCGGTATTCCGCTTTCCGTACTTACGCCTGCGCCTCCAAAAAATACAATATTATCGCTGTTATCAATAATATTCTTTAATTCATCAAGTTTATTCAACCTTATTCACTCCTTCATCCGTGACGATATATCTGATTAATCTCTCTTTTTGTATATCTTTGTCATCAATAATGTAGGCATTTTCAAATCTTTTCACTGCATTGTTAAGTTTCTTTTCGTCGTTGGCAAAAAATGTTGCAACCACATCACCTTTTTTAACATAATCGCCAACCTTGCTGTGCAAAAGGATTCCCACATTCAAATCTATTTCACTTTCTTTGGTCTCTCTTCCGCCGCCCAAAAGCATTGCCGAAACTCCTACTTCATCACATATGATTTGCTTTACATAGCCGTTCTTTTCAGCTTTGAACTCATACTCAATTGCTGCATGCATAAGCTGTTCCGTATTGTCTATACAGGTGGCATCCCCGCCCTGAGCAGACACAAACTGTCTAAGCTTTTCCAATGCGGTTCCGTCTTCAATTGTCTTTTTAAGCATATTTCTTGCTTCTTCCACCGAGTCTGTTATTCCGGCTCCCACCACCATAAAACTTCCAAGGCACAGGCACAGTTCAAGCAAATCCGATGGACCTTGTCCCTTTAGTGTATCAATTGCTTCAACAACTTCTATTGCATTTCCCACCGCATATCCAAGCGGTTCCTCCATGTTGCTTACCACTGCCATTGTTTTGCGTCCGACATTACTGCCGATTTTAACCATCGCTTCTGCAAGCCTAAGAGCATCTTCCTCTTTCTTCATGAAAGCACCGCTTCCGGTCTTTACATCAAGCACAATGACATCTGCACCTGACGCAATTTTTTTGCTCATTATACTGCTCGCAATAAGCGGTATACATTCAACTGTTGCAGTGACATCCCTGAGGGCATACAGTTTTTTATCCGCCGGGGCAAGATTACCTGTCTGTCCGGCTATTGCTATTTTGATAGTATTGACATTGCGTATAAATTCTTCCTTGCTGATTCCCGTAACAAATCCGGGAAAACTCTCCAGCTTGTCAATTGTTCCGCCGGTATGGCCGAGCCCCCTGCCGGACATCTTTGCCACAGGTGCCCCCAGAGCCGCAACCATCGGGCCAAGCACGAGTGACGTCTTGTCTCCAACGCCACCGGTACTGTGTTTATCAACCTTGATACCCTCTACATCACTAAGGTCAAGCACATCACCGCTGTGAGCCATTGCAAGTGTCAGATTGGCTGTTTCTTCCTCATTCATACCTCGGATAAAGATTGCCATCGCAAGTGCGGACGCCTGGTAATCAGGTATTTCGCCGGCAGTATATCCCTTGACGAAAAAATCAATTTCTTCCCTGCTAAGATTCTTTCCGTCTCTTTTTTTTGCAATAATGTCATAAATTCTCATAATAAAATCCCCCTAAAGTCTGATTGCACTACCATTATCTATCGGCTCACCGGTAAGATATTCTGCAACGGTCTGTCCGATATCTGCAAAAGAATCCCTTGTACCGAAATTGTACGGTGTAACATTTTCCCCATATATCAAAATCGGAATATATTCTCTGGTGTGGTCGGTGCCCTTAAATGTTGGGTCGCAGCCATGGTCCGCATTGATAATCAGTATATCCTCCTCAGTCATACAGCGGATTATATCCGGAATTCTTTTGTCAAATTCTTCAATCCCCCGACCGTAACCAGCAGCATCGCGCCTGTGTCCCCAGGTGGAATCAAATTCCACAAGATTGGTAAATATCAGTCCTGATTCAGCGGATTTCATATATTCAATAGTCTTATCGACGCCATCTATGTTGTTTTTGGTATGAACAGCATCTGTAATTCCTGAGCCTGCAAAAATATCTTCTATCTTGCCCACTGCCATCACTCGATAGCCTCTGCCCTTTAATACATTAAGCAGATTGTTAGGCGGTGGTACAATGGCATAATCCCTTCTATCCGAGGTTCTTGTATATATGCCCTCATTAACTACAAAAGGTCTTGCAATTACTCTTGCAACTTCGTATTTTCCTGTCAGAATTTTTCTTGCAATTTCACACTGTCTGTATAATTCATTTAATCCGAATTCATCTACATTCATGGCAATCTGAAAAACACTGTCGGCAGAGGTATATACGATTGGTTTACCGGTCTTCAGATGTTCCTCCCCATATTGTTTGATTATCTCAGTTCCTGATGCAACACAATTTGCAAGCACACCCGTCACGCCGGTCAGTTTAATGAATTCATCTATTACTTCCTCAGGAAATCCCTCAGGGAATGTCGGAAACGGTGATTTTGAAATCACTCCGGCCATCTCCCAGTGTCCCACTGTTGTGTCCTTCCCGTTGGAGAGTTCCTTCGCCCTTCCGTAAGCGGCAATACTCTTTGTCACCTTGGGAATTTCCTTCATTCCATCTATATTGCCAAGCCCCATCTTTATCAGGTTGGGAATATTAAGACCGTCATTTGCCTGCCAGGTATGGAGCAATGTATTTGCTCCGGCATCATGAAAGTCGCCTGCATCCGGCAATTCCCCCGCACCAACACTATCCAATACAATCCAAATTACTCTTCTCAAAACAACCGCCTCCGCATCTGTTTTTTTAAAATATTGCCAAATCACTAATAAAATTATACCATTTTATGCTATTTAACTCAACCGATTGCAGCAAAAAGTTTGGCTGATTTACCTTATTCCCCCACATATTATATCAAGATATTTTTCAATAATAAAAAAGGTGGAATTATATTCAAAATAATGTTAGAATCGTATTCAGATATTAATCCAGGAGGCAGATATGAGTATCGAATTAATTAAAGAACTTCCTTCACCGGAAGAAATTAAATCTGAATTTCCGCTCACTAAGGAACAGATTGAATTGAAAAAAGCAGTTGACAGCGAGATTCGTGATGTTTTTACAGGAAAATCTGATAAATTCATCGCAGTAATAGGTCCTTGTTCAGCAGACAACGAAGAAGCTGTTCTGGACTATGTAACAAGACTTGCCAAGGTATACGAGACAATCAGGGATAAAGTGATTGTTATTCCTCGAGTCTATACCAATAAGCCACGTACAACCGGCGAGGGCTACAAGGGAATGTTACACCAGCCGGACCCTGAGAAAGCACCGGATATGGTGGCAGGTATCAAAACAATCCGCAAGCTCCATCTGGACGTTATTTCTAAAACAGGATTTTTCCCGGCAGATGAAATGCTTTATCCCGAAAACTGGATGTATTGCGACGACACCTTATC
>JAEDHB010000045.1 GCA_016297265.1 Butyrivibrio sp. | reverse complement strand
CGCTGAGTGCCAACTATGTAATGATTCCTGACCAGACAACAGTTGATAGAGCTAAGTCATATCTGAGGGATATGGATAACAATGTTTCAATCAGCGTTGTTGCACCTGAAACAACAGGTTCAAACTAGTATATAGGAGCTGCGAAAAACAGCCATAAGACAGGGCGTCCGTTCACGAAAGTGGACGGATGCCCTGTTTGGTTTTGCGAAAATCCCGCATATCAATTTCCGGATTTCAGAATGTTTTTTTCTATGATGTTTATAACCAGATATAGTATTATGGATATTATACACAGTATTACAATGGACAGGAGTACTAAATCCATCTTGAATACCTGACTGCCGTATATTATGAGATATCCCAAGCCTTGCTTCGCTGCAAGAAATTCACCTATTATTACACCCACAAGGGAAAGCCCAAGGTTGACTTTGATGGTATTGATAATTGTGGGCACGGAAGACGGGATTATCAGCTTGAACAGAATATGCCTCTGCTGACCGCCAAAGGTGCGGATTAATTTGATTTTGTCCGGGTCTATCTCGGAAAAACCGGTGTAAATGCTCATCATTGCACCAAATACCGCAACGGAAACGGCTGCGACTATGATGGTTTTCATATTGTTGCCAAGCCATACGATGAGAAGTGGTGCCAGAGCGGACTTTGGCAGGCTGTTCAAAAGAATTAAATAGGGCTCCAGGATTTTGTATATAATTTTGAAACGCCACATAATTATGGCAAAAAACATTGAGAGGGTAATTACTATTGAAAAGCTTAAGAGAGTTTCCAAAAGCGTTACTCCGATTTGCTTTGGCAGATAGCCGTCAGGCAGCAGTGTTTTGAAGCATTTTATTATTCTTGTCGGGCTGCTGAATATGAAGCTGTCTATAATTCCGAGGCGTGCGGTTAACTCCCATAGTCCGATAATCAGAAATGCAATGGAAAACCGGCTGATAAGCAGAAGTATCCGTTCCTTTTTCAGTCCGGATAAGTATTGTCTGTGTTGTTGTGTCATGATTGTTCGTCGAGCTCCTTCCACAAAATATTAAAATATTCGTTGAATTTCGGGCTGTTGCGCCTCTCCATGGGACGGGTAATTGATTCCGGAAAAGAAATACCCATTGTGCTTTTAATCCTTCCGGGTCTTCTTGAAAGAACTATTACCGTATCCGCAACCGATATGGCTTCTGCCAAATCATGTGTGACCATTATGGCAGTTTTTTTCTCATCTTTAATTATTGATGCAATATCGTCGCACACTGTTAATCTGGTCTGGTAATCAAGGGCGGAGAAGGGTTCATCCAGCAAAAGAATGTCCGGATTGAGAGCGAGAGTCCTGATTAAGGCAACGCGCTGCCGCATGCCGCCTGACAATTCAGAGGGTCTGGAATATTTGAAATCCTTAAGACCGTATCTTTCCAGAAGATAATCAATGTATTCCAGACAGCTTTTGGATTTTCTTTTCTGTATCTCAAGCCCCAGAAGAATATTTCTGTAAACACTGCGCCATTCAAAGAGATAATCATGCTGCAGCATATATCCGATGTTTGCGTTGCCACAGACGGTTACCAGACCGCTGTCAGGCTTTATTATTCCAGAAATAATGTATAAGAGAGTGGATTTGCCGCATCCGGATGGCCCGACTATGGCAGTAAAGCTTCCTAAAGGAATCTGAAAATTTATATTTTCCAAAGCCTTGGTCTCAGCCTTAGGAGTGTGATAAGAGTAATTTATATCATACAGTTCAAGTATTTTTGACATATTTTCCTCCCGACATTAATAGATATATTATTTTATGGTTTCTATTGAAAAAAGTTCACGATTGTTGATATAATACTGTTAAGTAATTTTTTGAGGTTGAATTATGAATAGGTTTATGGAATTAATTGAACATATTAAAGGGTCACATGTGTATATTCAGACTCATAATTTTCCTGACCCGGATGCAATAGCAAGTGCCTACGGACTGTCGAGACTATTGGAAAAGATTAATATTTCTTCATCAATTTGTTATAAGGGAAAAATAGAACGTTTCAGCACTAATGATTTTATCAAAAGACTGGATATTCAGCTGATTGACCTGAATGATATCGACTTTAACACCTCCGATGAGATTATTCTTGTCGATTCCCAGAAGGGCAATGCCAACATAATTGATACGGATGGGGATGAGATTATCTGTATTGACCATCATCCAACTTTTGTCACGGACAATGTCAACTACAGATATGCTGATATCAGACCTGAAATCGGAGCCTGTTCAACCATAATAGCTAATTATTATTTTGAGAATGATATTGAAATTGACACAAGGACCGCCACGGCTTTGCTTTATGGTATAAAGAGTGATACCATGGCACTTTCGAGAGGTGCCACAGAGGAAGATGTGGAGGTGTATTATAAGCTGTTCAATCTCAGTGATGCGAATATTCTGGGGGCTTTGGAACACTGTTCCCTTCAATTTAAGGATCTGAAGGCGTATGCGCAGGCTTTCAACAGCATTAAGGTCTATGACAGAATGAGTTTTGCAAATACGGGTTATGACTGCCCTGAGGCACTGATTGCTTCTATATCGGATTTTATGCTCGACCTTGTTGAGATTGATTTTACGGTTGTATATTCCATCCGCGTTGACGGAATTAAGCTTTCGGTGAGAAGTATCGGCAATGTGGATGCGGGAATCATTACCAACAATGCGCTGAAGGGAATTGGTTCGGGAGGTGGACATGCCCAGATGGCCGGCGGATTTGTTCCGTTTAGCAACAACCTCGGAAGTAAGAGGCTGGAGGTGTTAATCGGAAATCTGGAAGAAAGATTTGTGGAAGAATATAGGAAAAGCACAAGGAGTGAGTTGAAGGATGAGTAAGAAACTTGGTTTTGGATTGATGCGTCTTCCGTTAACTGATGAAAACAATGCTGCAAGCGTTGATATTGAAACGACCAAGAAAATGGTGGATGCCTTTATTGAGAGGGGATTTACCTATTTTGATACTGCATTAATGTATTGTGACGGGCAGAGCGAAGCTGCTGTTAAGGAAGCCCTGGTTGACAGGTATCCAAGGGATAAATTCACATTGGCAACCAAACTACATTCCGGATTCTTTAGAACCAGGGAGGATGTGGAAAAGGTATTTCAAGGTCAGCTTGCCAAGACCGGCGTAACATTTTTTGATTATTATCTTATTCATGATGTCGGTCACGACAGCTACAAGAAATATACTGAATTGGGCTGCTTTGAGTGGCTTCAGGAAAAGAAGAGGTCCGGACAGGTTAAGACTATCGGATTTTCGTTTCATGATAATGCAGATATGCTGGACAGGGTGCTTACCGAACATCCTGAGATGGAATTTGTTCAGCTGCAGATTAACTACCTTGATTGGGACAGTGAGGGAATTCAGTCCAGAAAGTGCTATGAGGTTGCAAAGAAACACGGCAAGCCGGTAATCGTAATGGAGCCGGTTAAGGGTGGCACGCTTGCACAGATTCCTGAGGAAGCTGAGAAAATAATGAAGGCTTACAACCCTGATATGTCAATTCCTTCATGGGCCATACGATTTGTGGCAGGGCTTGATAATGTCATGATGGTGTTAAGTGGAATGAGCAATATGGAACAGCTGCTTGATAATACGGGTTATATGGCAGATTTTGACAAGCTTTCAGATGAGGAACTTGAGATTATCAGGAAGGTAACAGACATAATTAACAGCAATATTGCCATTCCTTGTACCGGATGCTCATATTGTACGGGCGGATGTCCTAAGAAAATAGCGATTCCAAAATATTTTTCCCTGTACAATGCGGATAAACAGGAAATCGCAACCAAAAGCTGGACTCCTCAGCAGGAATACTACGAGAGACTTACAGGCATTTTCGGAAAGGCAAGCGACTGCATCGCCTGCGGACAGTGTGAAAAGGTATGTCCTCAGCATCTGCCTATTATTGAAAATCTCAAAGAAGTTGCAGAATATTTTGAAAAATAATATATTAGTGTTTACTTTTTTGCAATATTACAATATAATAACTAGGTGCCTTAGGGCATCTTGTATGCTGGAATAGCTCAGTTGGTAGAGCAACTGATTCGTAATCAGTAGGTCGTGGGTTCGAGTCCCATTTTCAGCTTTATAATTGCTGTATGGTTAATGCAGTATAATTTGACTTAATAATGAAACTCCTATATAATTCTGATAGTAATTAAGGAGTTTTTTTTATGTTGTATCAGATTAGTAATGCCTCTGTTTCCTTTGGGGACGAGGACATTTTGGATAGCGTTAATTTTGAAATCAGGGATAGAGAAAAAATAGCAATTGTTGGCCGTAACGGTTGTGGTAAGACAACCTTACTCAAGCTCATTTCCGGAGAGATTGAATTTACAAAGAGAGATAGTGATGAGGATGTTTTTATCGCAAAATCCGGTAATCCGGAGATAGGATATCTTAAGCAGATTGCTTTTGAAGATCCGGAATTGTCCATGGAGTCGGAGATTAGAAAAGTATTCCGTTCCATAGAGGATATGAAGAAAAAACTGGACGGTATGGCGATTGCGCTGGAAACGGACCACTCGGAACGTGCGATTAAGGAATACACGGATTTTGAGGATTATTTTACCTCGATAGGCGGATATTATTATGAGAAGGAATATGAGACATTAATTCACAAATTCGGATTTTGTGATGCGGATAAAAATAAACCTTTGAAAGAGTTTTCGGGTGGACAGCAGACAAAAATCGCATTTATAAAGCTGCTCCTAAGCAAGCCCGACATCCTTCTTTTGGACGAACCGACCAACCACCTTGATGTGGAGACCATTGAATGGCTGGAGGGATACATCAAGAATTATCCGAAGGCTGTGGTAATTGTGTCCCACGACAGAATGTTTCTTGATAATATTGTGGATGTGGTTTATGAAATTGAATACCATACCACCAAAAGATATAAGGGCAATTATTCTGATTTTGTCAGAATGAAAAGGGAAAACCACGAAAAGCTGTTAAAGGATTACAGCGCACAACAGAAAGAAATTGCCAGGCTGCAGGCCATTGTGGACAGGTTCAAGAATAAGCCTACCAAGGCCTCCATGGCGCGCTCAAAGCTTAAAGCGATTGAACATATGGTCAAAATTGACAGACCGGATGAGTATGACAATAAAACCTTTCATACCAATTTCCAGCCTGAAAGCGTGACCGGCAATGACGTGCTTTTTGTAAAGGATTTGTCCATCGGATATGACCATGAACTTTCAAGAATTAATATTGATATTAAAAAGGGAGACAAGCTGGGTATTCTTGGCGGAAACGGACTGGGTAAGTCGACATTTCTGAAGACTATTGTCGGCAATATTCCGCCGCTGCAGGGGGAATACAGGTTCGGAACCGGCATTGAAATAGGATATTTTGACCAGCAAATGGCAATGTATTCAAGTGACAAAACGGTTTTGGAGGATTTTTGGGATGAATTTCCGTCACTGACTCAGACGGAGATCAGAAATATGCTTGGGGCCTTTTTGTTCAGTGGTGATGATGTTTTCAAAAAGGTTAATATGCTTTCCGGCGGAGAAAAGGTAAGGCTCGCGCTTTGCAAAATATTCAAGAGAAGGCCGAATGTGCTTATTCTGGATGAGCCTACCAACCATATGGATATTGTCGGAAAAGAAACTTTGGAATCCATGCTTAAGGATTACAAGGGAACATTGATTTTTGTATCCCATGACAGATATTTTATTAAGCAGGTTTCGCAAAGGATTATGGCCTTTGAACATGGAAATACCAGCATATTCAATTTCGGATATGAGGAATATCTTGAGAAAAAACAAAGCGCCGAAGCCGCAAATAATATTGTTACTACAGTGGAAAAGAGTGAACCACGGGTTAATAATAATCCGGGCAAAGAACGCTCAAAGCTTGAAAGAAAACAGAAAAAACTTGAGGAGAAGCTGGAAGCGGAGGAAAACCGTATCAGCGAACTTAAAGATCAGCTTCTCAATCCGGATATTCAGTCTGACTATATGAAATTAAGTGAAATTCAGACTCTGATAGACGAAATCGAGGAAGAAACACTAGCCGATATGGCAGAATGGGATGAGCTGGATGCTCAGATAAGGGATTTGTCATGACAACAGTTATTGATGTAATTCAGGGTATTTTAGTTGCAATATGTGCAGGATATGTCATTCTTTTTGCAGTACAAAAGAATGACGACTACTCAAAGGGATTGCTTATATGTTCTTTTCTGACATTTATTCAGAATGCAGGTTATTTTCTGGCATGTTTTGCACATAGCCTGGATGCGGAACTTAATTCCGTGAGAATTGAATATATTGGTTCTGCATTCTTTACTACGGCATTTATGATATTCTGCAGCGGTTTTTGTAAGGTTAAGCTGCCGAAGTCTTTTTTTGCACTTATGCTGCTGTGGGATTTATTCGCCGTTACATGTGTATGGAGCTGCGAATTTCATGAGTTGTTTTACAAGGACCTGGGTGTGAGAATTGTGGACGGCAGTGACCATATTTTTCTCAAATTTAAAGCAGGAATAGTATATTTAATCCATATCGGATTGGTGCTTATACAGCTTTTGATATGCGCTTTTCTGGGCTTCAGAGGTGCATACAAGAACCAGAACCGCAGACTCAGAAAGACCTGCCTGCTTATATCAATTGCATCATTGATTCCTTTTATGATGCTTCCTTTACAGATGGCAAAACTAACGGGCGGATATGATCTGATGCCTGCTTCAACAGTTATCGGATTGACATTATTGTGCGTTGCAGCCTTCAGACAGAGAGTATTTGAGGTGACGGGAATTGCTAATGAGAAGCTTCTGTTTAACATGAAAGAGGGCGTAATTGTTGTTGATACCGATTATAAATTTATAAGTGCCAATGATTATGCCGTGCAATGGTTTCCGACTTTAAAATCGCTTATGATGGGACAGAAACTCGGCAATCCTCAACTTGAGGAAATCATTAGAAAAGGAACCGATACGGAAATTGTGATTGGCGATAATATCTGCAAAATATGTATGGATGATATTGTCAAAAGAAATAAAAAAATAGGCATATGCATTACAGTGGTTGACTTGACTGAGGAGAGAAAACGTCTCGAAGAGATGGAAAAACTCAAAGAGGCGGCGGAAAAGGCTTCACGTGCAAAGACGACCTTCCTTGCAAGAATGTCCCATGAAATCCGTACCCCAATCAATGCAATTATTGGTATGAACGAATTGATATTCAGGGAAACCGGTGAAGATTCCATCAGGCAGTATTCAGCAGATATTAAGACATCAGCAGACTCCCTGTTGGGAATCGTTAATGATATTCTGGATAATTCCAAAATAGAATCAGGAAAGTTTACAATCGCCAACGTAAATTACAGGACGGCGGCAATGATAAATGATGTCTATCAGATGATGCTTGTAAAGGCGGATGAAAAGAAACTGGAGCTGATTTTTGATGTGGATGAAAATCTGCCGCGTATGTGTGTCGGTGATGATTTAAGAATTAAGCAGGTACTTATCAATCTTATCAACAATGCGATAAAATATACAAGTGAGGGATATGTCAAGCTTAAAATAAGGGGCACGAGTAAGGGTGATAAAGTGATTCTCAAGGTATCTGTAAATGATACGGGTATCGGAATAAGAGACGAGGATAAGGATGCTCTTTTTGAAGAATTCGGACGAATCGACGAAGAGAAAAACAGGGGCATTGAAGGAACCGGGCTGGGGCTTCCTATCACTTACCAGCTGCTTTCGATAATGGGCAGTAATTTGAATGTATACAGTGAATACGGCAAGGGAAGTATGTTCTATTTTGAAATAGAGCAGGGTGTTGCCGAGCCTGAGCCAATGGGCAGATTTACTGAAATCAATGCAAATATTGAACATAAGTCTTACAAATCCTTCATGGCACCTGATGCCAGAATCCTGGTGGTTGACGACAATGCAATCAACAGAAAGGTATTTGTGGGACTCCTCAAAAATACCAATATGCAGATGGATGAGGCGGACAGCGGAAAGAAGTGCATAGAGCTTGCGAAAAAACGGAAATACGATATTATTTTCCTGGATCATCTTATGCCGGAAATTGATGGTATTGAGACCTTCAAGATAATGAGGGCGGACGCTGATAATGTTAATATCGACACCCCGATTATTATGCTTACTGCCAATGCTTCCAATGAAGCAAGGGAGCAGTATCTTGGCGAGGGTTTCGATGACTTTATTTCCAAGCCGATTAATTTTGAAGAATTGGAAAATATTGTGTTGAAATATCTTGATGAGAGTATGATAGTTACACAGCCAGAATAGTGCGAATAGCAATAAAAACAGCCCCTGAGTAATCAGGGGCTTTGATGCAGTCGATGGGACTTGAACCCACACTCGCGTAAGCGAACATGAACCTGAATCATGCGCGTATGCCAATTCCGCCACGACTGCAAGCGGGTTAATAATATCATTGATACGCGCATATGTCAATACTTCAAAAAAACTGAATTTGGGGGTTGCAATAAAAACAATAATATGATATTATCATTTTCGGCGCTAGTGATAGCGCTCAAATAGAAGCAGTCGTGGCGGAATTGGCATACGCGCTAGACTAAGGATCTAGTCCATATTGCTTGGGTGCGGGTTCAAGTCCCGCCGACTGCACTGTTTAATTTAATAATTGCATTCAGCAGTCGTGGCGGAATTGGCATACGCGCTAGACTAAGGATCTAGTCCATATTGCTTGGGTGCGGGTTCAAGTCCCGCCGACTGCACTAAGCCGTGAATTCAGTTCACGGCTTTCTTTTTTTAAAAACTGCTTCCAATGATATAAAAAAACAGATGACATTTTCCAATTTTTTTGGTATAATTATTTAAATTATGTTTAAGGGGAGGTTGACAGGTGTGTCAGATTATGAAATGGGTTTTAACAGCACAGCACTCTGGCTGCGCTTTTTTCTGACTAATAAAGGTGGTGATTTGAATAAACAGATAAGTCGCCAAAAAGATTCCGATTTACACCGGTAAGTCGTCTTCAGAATTATTCCCTTACCATAATTGAAAATCTTATATTACACAGGTATCAATGGAACAACAGTGTATATTACCAAAACAGTATGAACAGATAACAAATAAGCTGTACGACTGTCAGAACCTTTTGGGAGCGTGGGTAAAAAGCGATGCCAAAAGGTATACGAAAGATGAATAATTTCATAGGTATGCCGGAGATAATTTTTTATCGGCTATGCATTAAGACGATGGATATTTAAAGCATGGACATACATGGAAATTAAGAAAACATATCTATTCCAATACTATATTTACAAAATCGAAGGAGGATTCAGATGAAAAGATTAAAGCATAATTTTAAGAAAGGAATGGCGTTTGTTCTTTCCCTTGCCATGGTGGCAGGATTGGTTTCTGCTATGTCAGGAGGAGCAAATAAGGTGCAGGCAGCAGATAATCCGGGAACGGAACCAAGTGTGTCAGCCTATGCCACAAAGACACAGTTGATGGATGGTACATTTGCCCCGAATGAAGATGGTAATGCTACGACTATCGGCAAGCTGGTTTTTGGTAAGAACAGCAGTGGAGATGCACAGAAATGGTACATCTTAGGAAAGGATAGCGGTGTATCAGGGGATAATACCATCATCTTTGCCGAAAGCCCGATAGCACCAGAGAAGAAGTTTAATCCAACTATAGACAATAAGACATATAATTATGGAGAGACTGCAGGCATTAAAACTGTATTCCCAAACCACTACGGAGCAAGTTCCCTTCGTGAGACATTGCAGGGTATGGCTGAGAATACATCCTACTTCACCACAGCCGAGCAGGGCTTGATGAATGCCACCACAGTGACAACGAAGGACACGATGAACAGTGTATACTATACCACCACAGACAAGCTGTATGCACTGGCGGCAGACGGTTCTAGTCCTTCAACCATAAAAGCAGGAAGCAGTGACAGTACAGTACTTGCCAAGAATAGTTACTGGGACACCAACGGTTTAAAGTTCGGCCTGCGCTCGCCTTACGATGATGATAGTAAATGTGTGTTGTCCGCTTATCAGAGCAGTCGTGTCAACAACGTCTATGTTACCTGGAAATACCCTATTCAGCCCGCTTCCAATCTGAATCTGTCATCTGTTCTCTTCGCATCTGCTGCGACAGCAGCATCATCTGATACAGTAAAGGCAGACACAATCGCGTGGGGAACGGCGATGACCTTAAGATTTGATGGAACAGGTAAAAATATTGGTACAGTGACATATAACACCACAACAGGTAATATTAAGGTGGCGAAGGGAAGTACATCACAAACCGTGGCACTTATCGTGCAGGGTAAAGGAACTGTAAACGGAGAAGAAAAAGACTGGTATTACAGTAAAAAGATTACAGGAACAGAGACTGTGAAGGTATCAGATATTGTAGCAGAATCAAATACACCGTCATCAATCGATTTATCAACCTGCAAAATCTGGCTGGAAATCACAGATACGGATGAATTGATTTATGCGGTTAATGCAACAGGAGATTATGAAATTTTAGATGGTGCAAACAGTAACTGGGAACAGAATTCAGACGGAAGC
>JAEDHB010000071.1 GCA_016297265.1 Butyrivibrio sp. | reverse complement strand
AGGAAAAAGAGGATAGATAAGAAATGGGAGAAACGGTACGGATATAAATCTGTTACAGATGATGGAAAATGCATAATGTTCAACGGCATGATTTATATGTCACAGAAGTGTTATGAAAGGGTAAAAAAACAGATTGGAGAGTGAGAAGCATGAGAACATTCACAGAGGAAGAAGTAGAAGAAATGATGGAGTCCAGAGTATGCGATAAGCCAAAGACAAATTTTGACATCTGCTGTGAAAGCGTTGAAAACATGGCGCAGGTAATCGACATTGCGAAATGTGGGTGGACAAGGGAAGAGATTATTAAGTGGCTACAGTCAGAAGTGGAGTAGCAAGTTACCGGCAAGTTAAAAACGCACGGAAACGCACGAAAAACACACGAGTGCGTTTGTGATTGGCAAATTACCAGCAAGTTAGAAGTGGAGGAATAGCATGGAGCAGTGTTGTGGTACGTGCAAATGGCATAAGAACGAAAATATAAGTGACGGAGGGGTATGCGTAAACGGCGACAGTGATTATTGCGCTGACTGGACGGGGTACGATGACAGTTGTGAAGAATGGGAGGAAAGAGATGAAACAATGTGATATTACAGAAACAATAGTAAATTCCATAGAAAAGAAGATTTTTGATGAATGGAAACATGAAGGATATATTGACGGTTTTACATCATGTGAAGCGTATGCAGTTATTGACGGTAAGAGATACCGTTTTACAGTGCAGGAGGTGCCATTACATGAATAAACCACCTATAGGAGCAAGCCCTGAATGGTACGTGCTACCACATAGAATTAAATACCTTGCAGATGCCATATCAATGTATACGGCACATGAACGGATTGGAAGTGATAAAGAGGTAACTTCGGTAATGAGGAAGTGGGCTACAGAGATTATCTGTCATTGTGATACATTGGATAGATTACAGGATTTGAAGGAGGACAATAAATGAGGAAAGCTGTGTTGGTAATGGATATGCCGGAAAGCTGTATGGGATGCAATTTCATGTATTGTGATATGGAGAATAGCGAAGAAATCTGCCAAGCAAAAGAAACTGCAAGACCTGTTGATTTGGAGAAAGAAGCTAAGCCAGATTGGTGTCCTCTTATTCCTATTCCGGAGAAGAAACCTACATACCTTATAATTAATAATGAGCATGGATATTGTGAAGGTTGGAATGACTGCATAGATGCGATTGCAGGTGATGTAAATTAACATCGAGGTATCGAAATGGAATTTTATAAATTATTTTACAGAATACATAACAGGGACGATTGGTGGAGATTAAGAAACTACATAGCTTGGTTGGCATTCTGTAAATAAATTAGCATCGGGGAATTGTTCGTGTTGGAATCAGGGTGGAAGTCGAGCAACGAGTCACTTGGGAGCAAGCGGTCATAGGGTGACTAAATTAGTATTTAGCGGAGGAATATATGGGCAAGAGAAAGAAGAATTATAAATTTGTAGTTGTTGTTTGTTGCCAAGGACAACCATTTTATTATTACAGAAATACTTTGTTTGGTGCTTTGATTGAATATGCATATCAATATCTGGAAAAGAACAAATATGGAACTATGAATTTTACATTAATGCAAAAATTCAATTAACTAAACTGAAATTTAGTAATTAAAATTCCTAGAATTAGTCATAGAATTTTAAAAGCAGGCAAAACAAAACGCCCTGCAATGGATTGCTCCAAATACAGAACGCTTGTTCGTAGCAAAACAAATATACCATGATAGATTGTTACTGTCAAGGTATCTGTAACAAATTAATAGCGGTACACCCACCGACCAAAGTAGATTGTACCGCTCAACTGCTTAAGGACAGTATATCATAGCTAGAATCCTTAGGCAAGATAATTGTGGAGGATAACACTATGACAAAAAATGATATCATCAATTCAGTTGTGTGGGAAATGAGTAATGAGCTTACAAAAGAACAGCAGGAAAGGCTTAAGATAACTTTTCTGGTAAAGATGCACGACTTTGACCTTACGGAGATGCGACTTCTGCCGGCTATGGACGTACATGACAACGAGTGGATACTAAAGAGGTATGTCATTGACAGCCTGGCAGCGGACAGGAAGGAGTCAACAGTTAAGGCATACGTGGCAGCTGTAAAGGAGCTGTTCCGGGAGACCGGGAAGCATTACAGCCAGCTTACAGGTCAGGACATAACGGACTTCCTTGCAATCAAACAGC
>JAEDHB010000013.1 GCA_016297265.1 Butyrivibrio sp. | reverse complement strand
TTTCTATTTCTGCTTCTGGATAGAAATCATCTCCATCCAATATAATCACATCGCTCATAAATACCTCCAATCTTGTGTCTGGCACCTTACACTATTATTATGCATTATTCATCTGTCAAAAGTTGGTACTTGCAATTATCTTCCCAAAATCTTATCTGCTACAGTCTGCCAATTCTGATAATACTCAGCCGGATCTTCTAGCTCTTTTGTAGCCTCTTCAAATTCTGCATAATACTTCGCATTAACAATAAGATGATTACCCATACCAAGATTTACATACTTCCAACCTCTTGGAACTTTGCTGCCATGACCAAACATTCCAAATGTACACTTACCAAATACAGGGAATAATTTTCAACCTTTGCAAGATTAATGTCTCCAAAACAGTAATTACCATGATACTTGCTTCCATCATCAGTAAGCCAGGTTAAACATCCCATTTCTCCCATTGCTCCACTTTCAGCAAACATGAAGAAGGCAACATTTTCAAACACATCATCTGAAAGCATTGCATTATTTACTTGAAAAATCATATCTTCATCAAGCATAGATATTTCAGGCTTTTCAATGCCGCCGCAATCAGCAATATCGTCTTCCCTTCTCATTTCTTCACCATGTCCTTCTGGAAGAATAATTCCATTCTTAGATGCCCATTCTTCATAATCGGCCAGGAACTTTTCAAGCAAGTTCTTGTTCATTGTAAATGCCCTGCCAAATGGATTAATTACTACTCCTTCTATATCTGACCAGCTAAGTCAAAACTTAAGAATGTCATAGATATATGCCGGCATAATAATATTTGCAGTATTTCCCTTATTAAGCTCTCTATTATTCAGTTACAAATTCGAAATGCTGGTAGTCCTTTGTCTTCTCCCAGGAACCGCCCCATTCAAAGCCATTATTAACAAAAGTCGTATATCCGAAATCATTTTCATCAATCTTCATCTGAAATGCCTTATTTCTGTCAATATAGGCCTCTGCAATCACCGGCAGATATGTTCCGTCTTCAAACACACACGGATTATACAGAGGATTGATATCTATCGCAAGCCCGTATGCATGCATCGACCATTCATTTGAGCCTTCGACCTTGCGCGCATTGAAACAACTCGTATTGTTTTTACCCATGGAAACCTCATCATTTCCGCCAAATTCATCCACCAGCTTAATACTCTCAATAGGATATTTTGCCTTATATAACTCATAAAATATGTCCACCGCCTTATCCGCGATTTTGACATTTACAATGAGTTCTCCCTTATGCGGCTGATTGTCCGTCCCCCAGTACAGCACCTGCAGATAACGCAAATCCGTTCTCTTAACCGGGCAGTCTTCCTTGAAAGATTTACCCTTCATCTTTTCAAAAATCATATCAGGAATATCCATATATGCAAAATATAGCCTTTTGTCCGAAGGAATTAATTCCGAAGGCATAGGGTAGTCGCCGCTCAATGTACGACCGGCATTCTTAAGCTTGTTAGTCTTGCCCTTATATACAAACAAAACAACAAGAATTCCCATAATCAGCACACTGATTACAAGCAAAATCTCTGCCACCGGCTTCTTTTTATTCTTTTTCCTAATTGGCTTCTTTTTTGTCTCGCTCATTCAATGTCACCGTCAATTGATTAAATGGTATTTCTATTCCATTGGCATCAAATGCTTCCTTAATTTTTTCATTCAATTCCCAGTTTGCGGCATAATAATCCTCCGCCTTGGTGCAGCAGTTTGCCCTCAGCGTAACCTGACTGTCCGCAAGTTCCACAACATCAACGCCCGCATTCTCCTTTTCAATAATATGCTCGTTGCTGTTCAAAATATCCATAATCAGGCTTTTGGCCTTCTTGATATCTGAATCATAGCTGATTCCGACATTCACAAACAGAATTCTTTTGCCGTCATTGGAAAAATTGGTAAGACTTGAATTGGCCAGAACACCGTTTGGAATAAGGATTATTTTATCCTGCGCTCCGCGTATTCTGGTATAGAACAAATCAATTCCCACAACCGTTCCCTCGTTGTTATGAGTATCTTCTTTGATATAATCCCCTATAGTAAAGGGCTTGAACAAAAGAATAAGAACGCCACCGGCAAAATTTGCCAGACTGCCCTGCAGCGCCAGTCCGATGGCAAGTCCTGCAGCACTCAACGCCGCAATAAATGAAGTGGTAGGAATTCCAAGTATTGTTATTATAATAATTATCAGTACAAAATAAAGTGCAAATTTGATAAGTGATACCAGGAATCTGCAGACAGTCTCTTCTATACTGCTCTTATGCAGACTTTTGGAAATTCTTTTTATCAAAAATTTTATCAGTTTACTTCCTACAAAAAGAACAAGAATGGAAATAAGCAGGTTTTTTCCCACACTCATGCACCACTGTGTGACCGTGTTCCATATATTATCCCAGTTTATTGCTGCTAAGATCATATTACTTCACCTTCTTTGTTGTTCTCTTTACCGGCGTGGTATCCGCCTCGATATATCTCAAAATGCTGATTCCCATCGGTGGAACCGTAAGCCTGATTGAATCTTCCCTGCCGTCACATTCATCCTTCTTGGACGGAATGACGCGTTTGTTAACCATATCAGTTCCCCCATATTTTGAGGAATCACTGTTGAATATTTCCTTATATTTGCCCATCTGTGGCACGCCAACCTTATACTTAACCCTTGTAACAGGCGTAAAATTGGCCACAACTAAAAACTGGTCCCCGTTGGATGCCTTTCTCATATATGCCACAATACATTCATTTGCAGAAATGTTATTAATCCATTCAAAGCCATCCGGGAAATGGTCAAGTTCATAGAACGCCGGTTCACTCTGATATAATTCATTGAGGTCTCTGACATAATCCATAAGTTCTGCGTTTGGCTTGTGTCCGGTCAATTCCCAGTCAATCTGTCTTGCCTCCCACCATTCATTTTCCATAGCAAAATCCTGTCCCATAAACAGAAGTTTTTTGCCCGGATGTGTAAACATAAATCCATATGCCGCCCTGAGATTTGCCATTTTCTGTTCTATTGTATCTCCCGGCATCTTGTTGATCATTGAACATTTCCCGTGAACTACCTCATCATGGGAAATTGTCAAAATAAAATCCTCACTGTATGCATAAATCATACTGAAGGTAAGTTCGTTATATCTTCCCTTTCTAAATAGCGGATCACAGCACATAAAATCAAGGAAATCATTCATCCATCCCATATTCCACTTGTAATCAAATCCCAGAGAATCTTCACCGGCATCCCCGGTTACCCTTGGCCATGCTGTGGACTCCTCCGCAATAAGGAGGACATTTTGGCAATGCTTTTCAAACTGTAAGCTGAGTCTCTTTAGGAAACTGACTGCTTCAAGATTCTCATTGCCTCCATACATATTGGCAACCCACTCGCCATCCTTTTTACCATAGTCAAGATAGAGCATGGAAGCCACCGCGTCAATACGGATGCCGTCCATATGAAATTCTTTTGCCCAGAAAATCGCATTGGACACAAGGAAGGATATTACCTCCGGTCTGCCATAGTTGTAGATTAATGTACCCCAGTCAGGATGTTCCCCCTGTCTTGGGTCAAAATGTTCATAAAGGCATGTCCCGTCAAATCGCGCAAGTCCGAATGCATCCTTTGGAAAATGTGCAGGCACCCAGTCAAGAATCACACCAATTCCTGCTTCGTGCAACTGGTTGACAAAGGACTTCAAATCAGCCGGTGTGCCATATCTGGAGGTTGGAGCATAGTATCCTGTAACCTGATATCCCCAGGAACCGTCAAAAGGATATTCCATAATAGGCATCAATTCCACATGTGTATACTTCATTTTTTTCACATAGTCGATAACATATGGCGCAAGTTCACTGTAATTATAGTATTCCCTTTCGTCATCCGGGGTTTTGAAGGAGCCCATATGTAATTCATAAATCGATATTGGTTTCTTTTTGAATTTGTCCGGATCCCTGTTTTCCACAAAATCCTTATCGTTCCATTTAAAATTGTCATAATATACTATCGACGCCGTGTTTGGTCTGTTTTCAGCATGAAAAGCATATGGATCAGCCTTGAGAACTATCTGGCCGCCCCTGCATCTGATTTCATATTTGTATATTGCTCCGGCATTAACACCCGGAATGAATATCTCAAATACACCGGAGTCCTCATGAAGCTCCATCTGATGCACCCTGCCGTCCCAATTATTGAAATCCCCGACAACGCTTACACGAATCGCATTTGGTGCCCATACCGCAAAAAGAACACCTTTTACGCCACCGACTTTCGTCGCATGTGCACCAAGAAAGCTGTATGCATCCACACATGTGCCTGCATTAAACGCAGCGAGCTTTTTGTCATTGAGCAACAAAGGGAAATTGTAGACATCCTCCGTGGTAAATGAAGTCTTATCTGCAAAAAAATACGTGATATTGTATCTAAATGGCTTCTTTTCACTGATTAACGCAGCAAAATAGCCTTCTTCATCCGCCAAATCCATCTTGTAATTGTCGTTAGTCTCCGTATTGGTCAATACTGCCTTAACTGCCCCCGGATAATATGTCTGTATAAGCTGACCTCCCTTTACGGAATGCATACCCAGCAGTTTCTTTGGGTGTGCTGTATCAGAATATATAATTCCTTCAATCTCCGGCCAGTCCATCAAATTGTATAATTTTCTATTCATATTATCCTGTCCTCTCAAAATAATTTCAGTGCCGTCTCATTACTGCAAACAGCGAATCTTTTCTGCGTAAATTATACCACACATCACCGGTAAAGGTAAAGGAAACTTAACATAGAAAAACTCCGGCAGATATAATTTTATAATACTGCCGGAGAAATTATTTTACACTATTCTTCTATTTTGTGGATAAACAGACCACTTCTCAACTTTGGCTCAAACCAGGTTGATTTAGGTGGCATCAAAAGTTCAGCATCAGCAACATCAAACAGCTCACCGATTGATGTAGGATACATCGAAAAGGCTATTTTCATATCAGTAGCCGCTCTCTTTTCCAGTTCCTCAAGTCCTCTGATACCGCCAATAAAAGCAATTCTGTTATCAATTCTCGGGTCACCGATTCCAAGAATCGGTGTAAGCAGATAATCCTGAAGGATTGCAACATCCAATCCGTCCACCGGGTCATCCGACATAATAGTTTCCTTAGCTGATAAAAGATACCACTCTTCATCAAGGTACATGCCAAAGCATCCCTTTTGTTCCGGATAGAAGGCCTTTGTTCCCTTTTCCTCTATGCAAAAATATTTTGATACCTGATTAAAGAATTCTTCCTTATCCAGGCCGTTCAAATCCTTTACAACCCTGTTGTAGGACATTATCATAAGCTGGTCGTCCGGGAACAGAACGGAAAGGAAATAATTAAATTCCTCATCCCCTGTATAATCAGGATGTTCCTCTCTTCTCTTTAGTCCCACCTTAACTGCTGATGCGGCTCTGTGATGCCCATCCGCAATATATATCGAATTAATTGTATTGAAGGCTTCCCTGATTGCTCTGTTGTCATCAATACTGCTTATTTTCCAAACTGCATGTCTGATTTCATCATCCGCAACAAAATCATACAATGGTGTGCTTTCCTTAGCTTTTGCAACAATTCCATTGATAACCTCGTTAGATCTGTAGGCGAGGAAAATCGGTCCTGTCTGTGCGCTTGTTCTGTCAACATGATTAATTCTGTCGAGCTCCTTGTCCGCTCTTGTTTTCTCATGCTTTTTAATTCTGTTTTCCAGATAATCATCAATGGATGAACATGCTACAATACCTGTCTGTGAGCGTCCCTCCATTGTAAGCTCGTATATGTAATAAGCTTCATCATCATCCTGAATAAATGTTCCGTCAGCAATTCTTGCATTGAGCAATTCTTTTGCTTTCTCATATACGCAGTCCGAATACATATCCATGGAATCATCGAACTGTGTTTCTGCCCTGTCAATATTAAGAAAAGATAATGGCTTATCCTTAACTTCCTCACAAGCCTCTTTTCTATTGTACACATCATAAGGTAATGCTGCTACTTTATCAGCAACACTCACATCCGGTCTGATGCATTTAAACGGTTTTATGTCAGCCATAATACTCCTAACTTATTGTATATTGCTGCCGGCATAACACCGGCAGCCCTGTTAAATTGTTATTTTATTACTCTGACTTTAAGTACATTCTCTTTGTCAGAAAGCTTCTTAACTATTTCCTCACATCCTGCTGCATCAACATCAAGCAGTGAATATGCATATTCTCCGCGGCTCTGGTTGATCATCTTGGAAATATTGATTCCAACTTCACCAAAGGCTGCTGAAAGTCCGCTGATGATATTAGGAACATTCTTATGTAATACGGCAATTCTTCCGGCTGTGTGGCATTCGCCAAGGTCACAGGCTGGGAAATTAACTGAATTCTTGATATTACCATTCCCGATATAATCTCTGATTTCATCAACGGCCATTACTGCGCAATTGTCTTCAGATTCAGCAGTTGAAGCACCAAGATGAGGAAATGCAAGACAACCCTTTGTATTTGCAAGTCTTGGAGTAGGGAAATCAGTTGCATAAGCAGCAATTTTTCCGCTTTCAAGAGCATCTGCCACATCATTGGCAGATACAAGAAGATCTCTTGCAAAGTTAAGAATGATTACTCCGTCCTTCATCATTGCTATTGTATCTTTGTTAATCATCTCTCTTGTATCATCAAGAAGCGGTGTATGAACTGTAATATAATCACACTCCTTAAATACTTCTTCCCTTGTCTTCACAAGAGTAACCTTTCTTGAGAGATTAAGAGCATTCTGAACAGAAAGGAAAGGGTCACAGCCAATTACATCCATTCCGAGATGTGTTGCAGCATTGGCAACAAGTACACCGATTGCACCAAGTCCTATAACGCCAAGTTTTTTTCCTTTGATTTCTCTTCCTGCAAATTTTGATTTTGCTTTCTCCATTGTTTTGCCAATGTTTTCATCGTCTTTGTTCTCTTCAACCCAGCCGTTTGCTGCAACAATATTTCTTGATGCTGCAATCATAGCTGCAATAACAAGCTCCTTTACACCGTTAGCATTTGCACCCGGTGTATTGAATACCACGATACCTTTGTCGGCACATTTGTCAAGTGGGATGTTGTTGACTCCGGCACCCGCTCTTGCTACTGCTAAAAGATTGTCTGATAATTCAAGCTCATGCATTGCCGCACTTCTTACGAAAGCAACCTCTGCTTCTTCAAAATTTTCAGTCTTAACATATTCTCCTGTCAAACGTTCCAATCCAATATTAGAAATTGGATTTAAGCAATTATATTTTACCATTATAATATCCTCCTGCCAAATAATTCCCAAGAGACTCTCAACTATCCCGGAGCATACGTCACGGAACAGGGGAATCTATTTAGCGTTTTCCTTTTCAAATTTTTTCATAAATTCAACTAACTTCTCAACGCCCTCGATTGGCATTGCGTTGTAGATACTTGCTCTCATACCTCCAACTGTTCTGTGTCCCTTAAGATTCTCAAATCCGGCCTCTTTTGCTTCTTTTACAAATTTAGCATCGAGTTCTTCATCGCCTGTTACAAAAGGAACATTCATAAGTGAACGGTCTTCCTTGACAACTGTTCCCTTGAAAAGCTTGCTTTCGTCAAGGAAATCGTAAAGAATTTTTGCCTTCTTTTCGTTGTGTTCCTTCATTGCAGCAAGTCCGCCCATGCTCTTAATCCATTTAAATACCTTACCGCAGATGTAAATACCATATGCAGGTGGTGTATTATAAAGAGAATCATTGTCAGCATGGATTTTGTACTTAAGCATGGTAGGTGTTCCCGGAAGGGTATCCTCAGTAATCAGGTCTTCTCTGATAATTACGATAACAACACCTGCAGGTCCGATGTTTTTCTGAACGCCGCCGTATACAATACCGTATTTCGATACATCAATAGGTTCTGAAAGGAAACATGATGATACATCCGCTACAAGCACATGTCCCTTAGTGTTTGGTAATGTCTTAAATTTGGTTCCGTAAATTGTGTTGTTCTCGCAGATATATACGTAATCGCAATCCTCAGGTATATCAAGGTCTGAACAGTCAGGTATGTAAGAGAAAGTTTTATCAGCCGAAGAAGCAAGTTCAATTGCTTCACCGTAAATCTTTGCTTCCTGATATGCTTTCTTAGCCCACTGTCCTGTTACAATGTAACCGGCCTTCTTGTTCTTCATAAGGTTCATCGGAATCATGGCAAACTGCTGTGATGCTCCGCCCTGAAGAAATAATACCTTGTAATTGTCAGGTATATTCATAATCTCGCGTAAGTCAGCTTCTGCTTCCTTAATAATTGTGTCATAGACTTTGGATCTGTGGCTCATCTCCATTACGGACATTCCACTTCCTCTGTAGTCCATCATTTCATCAGCTGCTTCCTTTAATACTGATTCCGGTAAAACCGCAGGACCAGCTGAAAAGTTATAAATTCTTCCCACTTTGTGTGCCTCCTATAAATAGTCTTTCTGCATATAGCATTAAACAGTATTTTACAACTATTGATTTCTTTCGTCAATACTTGAAAACTCCAATAAAAATTCAAAATATGCTTTAATTTGCAAACAAATTGTATTATAGTACATAGGAAGGAGATTGTAGTATGAATTTAACAGATCATAACAGACAAAACAAAATAGCCGTCATAAATGATATTTCCGGTTTCGGAAGGTGCTCAATAGCAGTATCTCTTCCGATTATATCCCAGATGAAAATACAGTGCTGTCCCGTACCGACATCCGTTTTTTCCAACCATACCGGATTCAAAAATTTCTTTTTTGATGATTATACCGATAAAATGCTTGAATATACCGACAACTGGAAACAGCTCGGTCTGAAGTTTAACGGCATTTTAACCGGTTTTCTCGGTTCTGCCAGACAGATCGAAATCGTAAGTGATATAATATGCAGTTTTCGCAGTGAGAATACAATCGTAATCATTGACCCGGTTATGGGTGATAATGGTAAACCATATCCAACCTACACGGAGGATATGTGCCACAGAATGCGTGAATTAATCAAACATGCGGATATCATTACTCCAAACCTTACGGAAGCCTGCATCCTTACGGATACCCCTTATACCCCGGAGAACTTTACCAATAAGGATTATTATAAAATACTGGACAAACTCAAGGAATGCGGTGCGGATAAAATTGTTATCACAGGAATACAGAAATCTGCATCTCTCTCAAATATAGTATATGTGAAGGGTTCCGAACCTGTTATCCTAACCCAGCGCAGAATCGGTCACGAACGCTCCGGAACAGGTGATGTCTTTGCATCGGTAATTGCTGCGGATGCCGTTCACAATGTTGATTTTATCAAATCAGTCAAAAAAGCCTCATCCTTTGTAAAAAAATGTATCGAGGTAACCGAAAGATTTGACACACCGCCCACGGATGGTGTATGTTTTGAAGAAATATTACACATATTAAAATAGCGAGGTATTGATATGACCATTCTATATGAAGTTCACAATAACTTATATGTAAATTTAACAAATAAATGTCCTTGTTCCTGCACTTTTTGTCTCAGACAGACCAGGGACCATATGGAAAATTCCGGCACCCTATGGCTGGAGCACGAACCTTCAACAGAAGAAATTATTGCTGAATTTGAAAGTTTTGACATGAATAAATACAGCGAGCTTGTATTTTGCGGTTTCGGAGAACCTACCGAAAGAATTGATGTATTGCTTGAAATTGCAAAATATGCAAAGGATAAATTCAATATTAAAACAAGAATTAATACTAACGGTCTTGGCAATCTTGTCAATCAAAAGGATATTACTGCATCCTTAAGCGGATTGATTGATACAGTATCCATAAGTCTCAATACACCTAACAAAGAAAGGTATTATGAGCTTACCAGAAGCATTTTTGGGATTGAATCCTTTGACGCCATGATTGATTTTGCGCGCAAGGCCACAGAGTATGTTCCGAATGTTGTAATGACTACAGTTGCCACCACCATTACTCAGGAAGAAGAAAATGAATGTCAGAAAATATGTGATGAAATCGGTGCAAAATACAGAATCAGACCTTGGGAAGATTAACCCATAGCATAATATAATTAAAAAAAGGCCACACGGTATCAGGATTGATATGTGACAATCACAAAAATACCATGTGGCTTATTATTATTTTATCCAAAGCTTCGTATGGATTGCTATACCTCATCAAATGTATCAAGAAGTGAAGCTCCCGGTGATACCATTGGGAATACCTTATCATCTTTTTCAATATGGCAATCAATCAGACATGGAATATTGAGTTCAATTGCTTCTCTTAACGCAGGCTCAAATTCTTCTTTTTTCGTAACCTTGTATGCCTTTGCTCCCATTGCTTCTGCCAGCTTAACATAATCCACCTGATCATCCAAAACTGTAAAAGAATATCTCTCACCATAAAAAAGAGTCTGCCACTGTCTAACCATTCCCAATACAGAATTGTTAATCACAACTTCAATAATAGGAATATTATATCTGGTAGCAGTTGCCAGTTCGTTCATATTCATTCTGAAACATCCGTCTCCGGCAATATTTATTACTGTCTTATCCTTGAGGCCCATTTTAGCGCCAATACTTGCACCAAGACCATATCCCATTGTTCCCAGGCCACCTGAGGTTAATAATGTTCTTGGCTTGCTGTATTTATAATACTGTGCCGCCCACATCTGATGTTGTCCAACTTCTGTTGAAATTACAGCATCACCCTTAGTAATATCATAAATCTTTTCGATTACATATGGGCCGGTAAGAATCTCATCATTATACTTAAGCGGATACTCTTCCTTCATGGCCATTATTTTGTTCATCCAATCCTCATGCTCCTGCTGTCCAAGATTTGCATTGACTGCTTTAAGGATTTCTTTTACATCTCCGATAACACATGCATCCGCTTTGATATTTTTATTAATCTCCGCAGGATCAATATCAAACTGCAGAACCTTTGCCTTATGCGCAAATTTTTTTGTATCACCGGTAACACGGTCAGAGAATCTGGCTCCAACTACAATAAGAAGGTCACACTCCATAACTCCGAAATTGGATGTTTTGGTTCCATGCATACCAAGCATTCCTGTATATCTTTTGTCAGTTCCGTCAAATGCGCCCTTGCCCATAAGTGAATCTGTTACAGGTGCATCGACTTTTTCAACAAATTTCTTCAATTCATCAGAGGCACCGGATATTACCGCACCACCACCTACAAATACAAATGGTCTTTTTGCCTTTGAAATCATTTTTACTGCTGTATCAACAGCTTCAGGTGTAATACCTGCTTTTTCACGTTTTACTGCCTCCGGCTGTTTTGCAATATAATCAGCTTTCTGCGCAGTGACATCCTTTGGAATATCAATAAGTACCGGTCCCGGTCTTCCTGTTTTTGCAATTCTGAAGGCAGATCTGATAATATCAGCAAGCTTTGAAACATCTTTAACAATGTAATTGTGTTTTGTAATTGGCAATGTAACGCCGGTGATGTCTATTTCCTGAAAGCTGTCCTTTCCGAGCAAAGGCACACCAACATTACATGTTATTGCAACAAGTGGCACTGAATCCATATATGCTGTAGCAATACCTGTAACAAGATTTGTAGCTCCCGGACCGGATGTCGCAAAACATACACCTACTTTGCCTGTTGCTCTGGCATATCCGTCAGCAGCGTGGGACGCTCCCTGCTCATGGGATGTTAATATATGAGTTATTTCATCAGAATGTTTATACAATTCGTCATAAACATTAAGTATTGCTCCTCCCGGATAGCCAAAAACAGTATCTACTCCCTGTTCTTTTAAACATTCAATTATAATCTGTGAACCTGTTAACTGCATAATTTTCTCCTAAATTATTATTTAATTTCAAGGACTGCACCCTTGTCTCCGGATGTAACCATCTTCGCATATCTTGCAAGATATCCCTTAGTTACCTTTGGTTCCTTTGGCTGCCATTTTGCTTTTCTCGCATTAAGTTCTTCATCAGAAACTTTAACATTGATTGTATTAGCCGGAATATCAATAGCAATGATATCTCCCTCTTCAATGAGAGCAATTGGTCCTCCGACAGCTGCTTCAGGGGATACGTGTCCGATTGAAGCACCTCTTGAGGCACCGGAAAACCTTCCGTCAGTAATAAGTGCAACACTTGACCCAAGTCCCATTCCTGCAATCGCTGATGTCGGATTAAGCATTTCTCTCATACCCGGACCACCCTTTGGTCCTTCGTATCTGATAACAACAACATCTCCGGCAACAATTTTTCCGCCTTTGATTGCGGCAATGGCATCCTCTTCACAGTCAAATACTCTCGCCGGTCCTTCATGCACAAGCATTTCCTCAACAACTGCTGAACGCTTAACAACACATGAATCAGGTGCAATATTGCCTCTTAATACGGCAATTCCGCCCGTAACACTATATGGATTTTCAACCGGTCTGATGACTTCCGGATTCTTGTTAAATACATTTTTAATATTTTCACCAACAGTTGCACCTGTTGCAGTGATGATATCAAGATTAAGAAGATTGAGTTTTGAAAGCTCATTCATTACTGCATATACACCGCCTGCTTCATTGAGTTCCTCCATATAGGTATGTCCTGCAGGTGCAAGGTGACATAGATTTGGTGTTTTGGCACTGATTTCATTTGCAAGGTCAAGATTTAGATCAATTCCGGCTTCCTTTGCGATAGCAGGAAGATGAAGCATTGTATTTGTTGAGCAACCAAGTGCCATATCAACTGTGAGTGCATTATGAAATGCCTTTTCAGTCATAATATCAAGTGGTTTGATATCCTTTTCAAGTAATTCCATAACTTTCATTCCTGCATGTTTTGCAAGTTTAATTCTGTCTGAATATACCGCAGGAATTGTACCATTCCCCTGAAGTCCCATACCGATTGCCTCGGTAAGACAATTCATACTGTTTGCTGTGTACATGCCTGAACATGAACCGCATGTTGGACAGGTTTTATTTTCATATTCGTTAAGTTCGTCCTCAGATATTTTGCCTGCAGCATATGCACCGACTGCTTCGAACATGCTGGAAAGACTTGTCTTACATCCCTTAACATGTCCTGCAAGCATTGGACCTCCGCTCACAAATACTGTAGGTATATTAAGTCTTGCTGCTGCCATCAAAAGACCCGGAACATTTTTGTCACAGTTTGGAACCATTACAAGTCCGTCAAACTGATGTGCTGTCGCAAGGCATTCTGTTGAATCGGCAATGAGGTCTCTGGTCACAAGTGAATATTTCATTCCTGTATGACCCATTGCAATACCGTCACATACTGCAATTGCAGGAACTACAACCGGCACACCGCCTGCCATCGCAACTCCCATTTTAACTGCATCAACTATTTTATCAAGATTCATATGTCCAGGTACAATCTCATTATATGAACTTACAATTCCGATAAGTGGTTTTTCCATTTCTTCTTTGGTAAATCCCAAAGCATTAAATAATGATCTGTGCGGAGCCTGCTGTGCTCCTTTTTTTACTGCATCACTCTTCATAGTAGCCTCCTAAATTCTTTCAATAATCATGTCGCCCATTTCCCTGGTTCCGACTAATTTCATTCCATCTGACATAATGTCCGTAGTTCTGTAACCATCCTTGAGAACCTTTGCAACAGCCGTTTCAATCGCATCAGCCGCCTCATCCAGATCAAGTGAATACCTTAGCATCATTGCTGCGGAAAGAATCGTTGCAATTGGGTTAGCAATGTTTTTTCCTGCAATATCAGGCGCAGAACCGTGGGATGGCTCATACAAACCTAATTTGGTGGTACCGAGGCTGGCACTCGAAAGCATTCCGATTGAACCTGTAATCATACTTGCTTCATCTGACAAAATATCACCAAACATATTTTCTGTTAAAACAACATCAAACTGTCCGGGATTCATAACAAGCTGCATTGCGCAGTTGTCAACCAGCATATCCGTATATGTAACCTCAGGATAATCAGCAGCAACTTCCTTGACAATCTTTCTCCAAAGTCTTGATGAATCAAGCACATTGGCTTTATCAACGCTGATGACATTCTTTCTTCTCTTCATTGCAATCTCAAATGCTTTGATTGCAATTCTTCTGATTTCATTCTCGTTATATGTAAGAACATCCGTTGCAGTGACAACACCATCGACCTCTTCAGTATGTCTTTCGCCAAAGTAAAGTCCCCCTGTAAGTTCTCTCATAATCATCATATCAAAACCATCACCGATTATCTCTTTCTTAAGCGGACATGCATCCTTAAGTTCATCATAAAGATATGCAGGTCTGAGATTCGCAAACAATTCAAGTTCTTTTCTGATTTTAAGAAGTCCTGCCTCCGGTCTGAGATTTGGAGCAACATCATACCATCTTGAATTACCTACATTTCCTCCAACAGCTCCAAGAAGAACTGCATCCGATGATTTCGCAATAGCTACCGCTTCGTCAGTCAACGGAACTCCATATTCATCTATTGAGCAACCGCCCATAAGAATCTTAGTATATTTCAATTTGTAATCGAATTTCTGTCCTGCTTTATCAAGAACTCTGACAGCTTCATTGACAATTTCCGGACCAATTCCATCACCCGGAATTAATGTAATATTGAATTCTTTCATTAGTTCAAACCTCTCTTTATCACAAAATAAAACATTACTATATATTCTAATACATATTTTGCATAAAAACAAGGGTGTACAGACAAAAAAGGCATCCATCCGCCTCGGCGGACAAATGCCTAAAAAACATTTTCTTATCAACAAGCGCATTCCGGTTTTATTTTGCTATTATTGCTTTTCCTGAGCAATACGAGCTTAGATAGTTTCCTGATGCTGCACGAACCGTATAAGTATACTTTGTGCCACGGACCGGATTGATTGTATCGGTAAAGGTATTTCCGGTTGTAGTTCCGACGCATGTCCATGTGGTTGCATTTGCCACTTTACGGAACACATAATACTTAGTAGCACCGGTAACTTTTTTCCATGTCACATTCAACTTACCATTTACAGTGCTAACACTCACAAGCTGTGGCTCCGCAAGTCTTTTGCATGCCTTGCCATCTGCATCAAAGGAACTAACAACACTGCCGTTATATGCTCTGACAGTATAGATATATGTAACACCCGCTGTTGCCTTTTTGTCGATGAACGATGTTGTTGCGCCACCCTTAATCGTTGCAATTCTTGTCCATCCCTTACCTGCTACTCTTCGATATACATAATATCCTGCTGAATATGCCCTTCTTGTCCATGTCACTTTAATACCTGAAGCACTATTATATGCATTGACATCCGGTTGTCTGATTGCTTTTCTCCATGTTGTATATGTTCTACTTGGTGTATTGTTAACACTACTATGCTTTACCTGGAATCCGTAATGCCCCGGCTTGGAACATCCTGCTCCCTGACCGCTCTTTCTTAAAGTACTCTCATTCATTAAGAATTCATGCCATGTTGCATCAAGATAATACCAGTATGAACCGATTTTCAAAACATTCCAGCCATGATTCATTTCCCACGATATGACGCTTTCACATGGGATTTTGAAATATTTCATAACTTCATTGTAAGAAAGCATATAGGCATTACATACTGCAGAATACCCAAGCAGAAGGTGGTTAGGATAATATTTCGTATATGTGTAATCATATTTGCAGTTTTTCTCCATCCACTGGAACAACGCATTGGCAACATGGTAATCAGGCAGCGGAGCCAGACCATAGTGTTTATCAAGTTGAACACATCTGTTAGCTACCGTTCTTGATAACACATTAACCGTACAATTATACTGTTTGCCGTTGTATTTTATATATACCGTTGCCTTACCGGTACCAACAGCCCTAACATTACCTGCGGAATCGATGGTTGCAACATTTTTATTGCTTGTTCCGAAAACAGCCTTCGCGTTTGCAACTGCCTTATAATTGAGAAATTTGAGTTTCTCTGCTCTGTCCCCTTTAAGTAAGGTCATCGAAGTATAATTAAGCTTCATTATTTCATTCCCGGATACTCCGTATCCATGTATCTTAAGTGCATAGAACAAATCAATATTTCCGGGTACTACGACCGTAATGTTCTTATTATCTTGAGGCAGCCAAGATATGTTCTCATAATAGATTGCTCTTGACGAACCAAGTCTAACCTTTCTTAATTTAGCGCAACCGCTCAAAGCATAATCACCGATTTTTGTAACCTCATAAGGAATATTAATCTCAACCATCGGGCACTTATAAAATGCAAAACTGTTAATAGTTGTCAATGTCTTTGTTGTAATATTGATTGATTTTACTGCACTAATACCGGAAAAATTATTGCTTGTTATCGTTTTAATTGAAGCAGCAATATTCAAGGTTGATAATACTGCGTTGTAAAATGCAGACGAACCGATTGAAGTTACACTGGATGGTATCGTCATTGTTCCCGTTGAAAAACCATAGAATGCACAATTCCCGATACTCTTCACTCCATTTCCCATAGAAAATGATGGAATTTTTGCTTCCGCGAATGCATAATTTCCAATCTTGCTTACCTTTGAAGGTAATACAAGCTTTGGTACCGACAATTTATACATTGAATAGTCTTCAAGATAAGTAATATTGCTTCCGAGTGTAAGTGAGGAAAGCTTTGCATTATAAAATGAATATTTTCCTATCGCTTTGAAACTTGTTCCAATCTTAAGATTCTTAATATTTGCCGTTTCCCAGTCAATCCATTGTGCATCGGTATATCCACTATTCGGATCATACTGCTTGCAAAAATATGGCATATTTGCGTTAAAAATCAAAGTTTCAATGGTTGCCTTTGAATATCTGTAGTCATTGCCAAAGCAATAGGTATTCATAGATGTAATATTGCTTCCGACAGTTAATACACCCACATTGATGTTATTGAAGATATGGTAAGAATTATATTCATCAGTAGGATTATAAAAAATTTTTTCTGCTTTAAGACCTGTCAGTGCAGTATCATAATAATCTCTTCCCTGACTGTCTTTTTGCCAATCATAACACAACTTTACAGGATAAATTATATTAAGTTCACGCAATTCAACGCCCTTGAATACATTAACATCAATTCTTTGTATATAACTTGGCAATGTAAGCTTAAGGCAATCTCCCCCAATAGCCTTTGCCTCTGCAACAGTATACTTTGGAACAACTTTGATGAGAGTATTGAAATCATCCTCATATGTCAGTTCAACTCCATTCACCTCCGTTGTAACCTCATCTGCATTAACTTCCCTGCTTAATGCTAAAAATATCATCGCAGATAACACAACTCCGGCAAAAATCATCGCCTTCTTCAAAATCTTTTGTACCATACTCAATTCCTCCAATTATCCGGCCCGACAAAAATTCTACATAAAATAAAAAATATCTTATTCAAAGCGAAAAAGATATGGGCAAAACATTAAAACAATGTGCAACCGGCTGACACGCCCAAAAGCAGAGTCCCTATGGCTTTGCGTCCCTATTTTTCAATAGGTTTGCCCACTATTTATCTATTAATTATAATAATACTGTATTTACTATAAAATGTCAATCAAAGTAAAAAGGCACTCCACAGAGTGCCTTAAGTATTACCGCCTAAAGTTTTGTAAATAAGAGCGCAAATCACACATATTACTCAGCGTCCTGTTTTTCAACCTGAACAATAGCCTGCTTCTGCATTGGGATTCTGCAGTTCTTGTTATTACCAAATTCAACGATTACTGTATCATCTGTAATATCGATAATCTCGCCATAGAAACCGCTTGTGGTAAGAACAATATCTCCGCATTCCATGGAATTAATAAGTTCCTGCTGTCTCTTCTGCTGTTTCTTCTGTGGTCTGATAGCGATAAAATACATTAACAAACCAAATACCACGATGTATGCAACAATCAAGATAATCTGATTTGAACCGCCTAAACTTGTAGCTAATGTCATAATAAAATCCTCCTTAAATAGATGCCATTTCTTCTAAGGCATTTTTCTTAAATTCACTGTACCTGTTTTCTTCAATAGCCTGTCTGATTTCTTCCATCAGATGATTATAATAATACAAATTATGAAGTACACAAAGTCTCATTCCTAACATTTCTCCTGCCTTAAGCAAATGCCTGATATAGGCTCTGCTGTAGCTCCTGCATGCAGGACATCCGCAACCCGGTTCGATTGGGAGCAAATCCTTCTCAAACTTTGCGTTAAACATGTTAAGCTTTCCCTTATGCGTATACACATGGCCATGTCTTCCGTTTCTGGTTGGATATACACAGTCGAAAAAATCGACGCCCCTGTCAACCCCTTCCAAAATATTGGCCGGTGTACCTACGCCCATGAGATAAACCGGTTTATCAACCGGCAGATACGGAACAACCGAATCAAGAATACGATACATTTCCTCGTGACTCTCACCCACGGCAAGACCTCCCACGGCATAACCGTCAAGATTAAGTTCTGCAATCTCCTTGGCATGACGGATTCTTATATCATCATAGGTTCCGCCCTGATTGATACCAAAAAGCAACTGCTCCCTGTTGACCGTGTCCGGCAAAGCATTCAGCCTGTCCATCTCATTCTTACATCTTACAAGCCATCTGGTAGTTCTGTCAACAGATTTTTCCACATATTCTCTTGGTGCCGGATTCTCAACACATTCATCAAAAGCCATGGCAATGGTCGAACCAAGGTTTGACTGTATTCTGATACTTTCTTCCGGTCCCATAAATATTTTGCGTCCGTCAATATGGGAATTGAAGGATACACCCTCTTCCTTTATCTTTCGAAGCTTTGCAAGGGAAAATACCTGAAATCCGCCGGAATCTGTAAGAATCGGCCTGTCCCAGTTCATAAACTTGTGAAGTCCGCCTAATTCCTTTATTGTTTCATCCCCTGTACGAACATGAAGATGATAGGTATTTGAAAGTTCCACCTGAGTTCCGATTTCCCGCAAATCATCCGTGGATACGGCGCCTTTTATTGCTCCCACGGTACCAACATTCATAAATACCGGGGTCTGAATAGTTCCATGTACAGTCTCGAAGGAAGCCCGTTTTGCCATTCCGTCCCGATTAAGTATTGTATATTTAGCCATTATTACCTCTCGTACACTTTACATACATTATCAATTTTTGATGTCATATTTTCCAACAAAAGATCGGCAAGAACGCACGCCGTCATGCATTCCACTACAACAACTGCCCTTGGCACTATCATAGGATCATGTCGACCTTTTATTGAAATCTCAATATCTTCACCCTGCTTATTAACAGTATTCTGTTTTGCCGAAATTGATGGAGTAGGTTTGATTGCCGCTCTGAAAACAAGATCTCCCCCATCGCTCATGCCACCAAGTACACCGCCTGATTTATTGGAGTTTTTTACAATTGTGCCATCCTTCATCGAAAATCCGTCATTGTTGGTAAGCCCGGTGAGATTTGCGACATTAAAACCCTCCCCGATTTCAAATCCTTTTACTGCTCCAATGGACATAATTGCTTTGGCAAGGCATGCATCAAGCTTGTCAAACACCGGTTCACCAAGGCCAACCGGAAGTCCCTTTGCCACGCATTCAATTATTCCGCCCATGGAATCCCTGTTTGCCATAACCTCGGTGGCGTATTTTTCTATTTTATCCACTGAAGAAGCATCAGGTACTGCAAAAGGATTGTTATCCCTTTCACTGATATCAAAATTATTGTAGTCGATTTCAATTCCTCCGATGTTTTTCGAATAAGCATCAACACTAATTCCAATCTTTTCAAGGAGCTTCATTGCAACCGCACCGGCCGCAACCCTGCCGATAGTCTCCCTGCCGGAGCTTCTTCCGCCGCCTCGATAATCTCTAAAACCGTATTTCTCATCAAAAGTAAAATCAGCATGTCCCGGTCTGTAGTAATTTGCTATTTCCGAGTAATCTGCCGAATGCTGGTCTTCATTCATAACCATAATTGAAATAGGTGTTCCTGTTGTTTTTCCTTCAAAAACACCGGACATGATTCTGGCAACATCGCCCTCTTTACGCTGTGTTGTAAATCTGCTTTGTCCCGGCTTGCGCCTGTCAAGGTACATCTGGATGTCTTCTTCGTTAAGTTCAATGCCCGCAGGACAGCCGTCAATAACCACTCCCAGGCCCTTTCCGTGGGATTCACCCCATGTGGTAATTCTAAAAATATTACCAAATGTAGATCCTGCCATATACTTTTCCTCGCGTTTCTGTATTATCTCACTTTTTTGCCGCAATTTGCGCAGAAAATAATCTCCGCATTATCAATTTTTGTTCCACACTCCGGACAGAACATAATGTCATCAGCAGGCTTTGGTATATCAAATACCGGTGCTGCTTCCTCAACAACGATATTCTCTTCCGCACTCTGTGCAACCGGTGCTGCAGGCGCTACAGGCGTTACAGGTGCTGCAGGCGCTACAGGCGTTACCGGTGCTGCAGGCGCTACAGGCGTTACAGGTGCTGCAGGCGTTACAGCTGCTGCAGGCGCTACAGGCGTCGCAGGTGCTGCAGGCGTTACAGGCGTTACAGGTGCTGCAGGTGCTACAGGTGCTGCAGGTGTTACCGGTGCTTCAACCATTGCAAACAGCGGTGTACCGCAATCCTGACAGAAATTTCTTCCTTCAACATGGATATTACCGCATTTTGCACATCTTGTTATGCCGTCATCAGTTGTCACTGTATGAGGAACCTTTTTTCCGCATCCGCAGCAAAACAAAGAATTCAGGGAATTGAAAGCACCACATTCTGAACACTGTATTTTTTCATCCATATAACTGAGTCTTGCAGAAAGCACCTTCTGTTCGTTATTTATGTTTTTGATATTCTGAACGAATTCAGCATATTCCGCTCCGGGATTTGCATTATTCAATTCAAAATATTTTCTTCCTATCGCTTCAAATAATGAACTGCAATTTGCATTATTGCTATCCATAATTCTTGATAATTCCATAGATTCTCGAGTATTTTTCATAAATATACCTCCAAAATAATACTATGGATAGTATACTCATAAAACACTTTTCGGTCAAGTTTTATCATCATATTAAAGCGCCCATAATTCCTGAAATTGTACAAATTGTCAGTGAAATGGCAACACGCCCGAAATCCTGCGGAAAGCTCCTGTTGATTATTATTGTAATGACAATCAAAATCGCATAATATATAATCCCGGCAAGGGCGCCGCGCAAAAGTTTTCTATTCTTGTATATTCTTGTATATACAAGGCCCGCAGTAATGCACGAAACGCCATAAACGATAAGCGTTATTATTCTTGTAAGCTTATCCCCCGTTCCTGTTTTATACATAATGAAAGCCCCGAGCAAAAGTAAAAGAGCTGTGATAATATAGGCCAGCACCATAACCTTCAAAATACTGATTAGTTTCTTCATACCGATACCCCTTTTTTTACATAAGTATTCATATGGACGACCATTTATGATATAATCATCAAAACGAGCTTTGGAGAAAAATATGTATTACTACAAAATAGACATTTCCTATGACGGAACAAAATATAACGGATGGCAGAGACAGAACAACACCTCGGACACTATTCAGTCCAAAATCGAGAAGGCTCTGTCAGCCATTTTAGGTGTTACAACGGAAATTGATGGTGCCGGAAGAACCGACGCAGGCGTTCATGCAAAACATCAGACTGCATCCTTTTGTGTCAACAATCCTCTCGACTGTGACAGCCTTCTTCAAAAGCTTGCCAAAATACTTCCACACGACATTGCCATCAATTCGGTTATCGCAATGCCTGAGCGTTTTCACGCCCGCCTTAATGCAAGGGGCAAAATATACCAATACAGAATATATACCCGCCCTGAAAGCCCGGTATTTGAGCGCAATTACTGTTTTCATCACAGCGACAAGCTGGACTCCGATATTATGAGAACCATTGCAGGATGCTTTGTCGGCACCCACGATTTCAAACTCTATCAGGATAACCGCCATATCAGGAAATCAACCATACGCACAATTTATGACATATCAATTGAGGAAAATAATGGCTTTATCGATATCACCTTCAAAGGTGACGGATTTATGTACCATATGATAAGGCATATTGTCGGAATAATGATATATTATGCAAAAACACGTGAGACTATTCCGGCGGATTTCTTTTCTCTTACGGAAAGGCATAAAAAATGGCCTCTGGCACCTGCCAAAGGCCTGACTTTGATATCAGTAATTTACGATTAAATTTTTGTTGCGACTTCTCCCTGTTTTTTATAGATTGACCCGCCCGGAACATATCCTCTGACACTCGACAACGGATAGATATTGGTTCCCCGTCCAATCACAGAGCCGGGATTTAAAACGGAACCGCAGCCAACCTCCACATTATCGCCAAGAATCGCTCCCATTTTCTTAAGACCGGTATCAATTTCTCCATCATTAAACTTAACTTTAACAATTGTTTTATCAGATTTAACATTCGATGTAATCGAGCCGGCTCCCATATGGGATTTGTACCCAAGAATCGAATCACCCACATAGTTATAGTGAGGGACCTGTACATTATCAAACAAAAGTACATTCTTTAATTCAGTTGAATTTCCTACAACACAATTATCTCCCACATAGGCATTGCCTCTGATAAATGCACAATGTCTTACTTCAGTATTTTTTCCTATAATGCACGGACCTGTAATACTGGCAGTTGGTGCAATCTTTGCACTGTTTGCAATCCAGACATTATCACCAATCCTGTGATATTCCTCCGGATTTAGTTTTTCTCCGATACTCAGGATTGTAGACCCGATAACAGGGAGAATTTCCCAGGGATATGTATATTTTTCAATATATTCCTTTGCCATAGTATGTTCTAAATCAAAGAGTTCGTGAATAGTCAGTTCATTCATAATATCGCCTCACATTTATTTATAATAGGATGCTGAACGGTCAAAAACACTCCGCAGCTGGTATTGATTATCCAACAACTTAACCCTACCGGTATTATTAACGATAAAGGCTGATAATTTCTGCATATATTCATCCGTTGATATATTGCCGTCAGCCACACCGGTAAGTCCTTTTTCCCAGCTTGCAGTAAGCTTTGGGTCCAGCAGACGCGGAATGGAGCAATTAACTGTATCATATACTGCTTCTCCCAGCTGAGTTGGCGTGATTATCTGTGTTTTATTGTTGAGAGCAATATATTTTTTATCGACAAGCTTTTTAAGTATCTCCGCTCTGGTGGCGCTGGTTCCGATTCCGCTTCCCTTAATTTGTGCACGCAGTTCTTCATCCTCGATAAGCTGTCCTGCATTTTCCATTGCAAGAATCATCGAACCGGAATTATATCTTTTTGGCGGCGACGTTTCACCCTCCTTGATGCTCAATTCAGCCACCTCAAGTTCATCGCCCTTTTTCAATTTCTTGAGAAGTTCAAGTACGACCGGATCGAATTTTTCATCTCCGTTTTTGTCATCATCTTCCTCAGAGTTCTTCTTATAGCTGTTAGCCACCTTAAGATAGCCCTCCTCCGCAAGCACCTTGAAATTCGCAAAAAAACTCTCGCTGTCCTTATACAGAACAATACCGATTTTTCGGTATACTGCAGGACCGTAGAATATGCTCAAAAATCTTCTTACAATTGCATAATATACATTTCTGGTTGTCTGCGACAGACTTTTGAGATTTCCAAAGCCCTGACCTGTAGGAATAATCGCATAGTGGTCAGTAATTTGTTTATCATTGACATATCTGGTTCCGGCAATCTTTTTGTAACTTCCGCTTTCAAGCACCTCTTCTGCAAAAGGTTTGAACTGCTCCAGATTTCTAAGTCCGCTGATATTCTTCTCTATCACCTTTGCAACAGCAGATGACAGAACACGCGCATCTGTTCTTGGATATGTAACCAGCTTCTTTTCATATAATTCCTGCGTATGCTTTAGTGTTTCATCCGGACTCAGTTTGAACATTCTTGAGCAGTCATTTTGAAGCTCCGCAAGATTATAGAGCAACGGAGGCTGCTTATTCTCATTCTTGCGTTCAATGGATTTCACCTTCAATTTTACCGGCTCCGTATCCTTCAGACCTTCAATCAGCGTTTTTGCATCCTTTTCCTCTTTGAAACCATTTTCCTTGTAAAGTAATGGGGATTGAAAATATTTTGAGCCCTCAACAGCCTTCCATTCCGCATCGAAGGTTCTGTCCTCCTCATCCAGCTTGATAGTTGAAATCACGCGGTAAAACGGGGTCTTAACGAATTCTCTAATCTCCCTCTCCCTTCTGACAACCATACCCAGAACGCAGGTCATAACCCTTCCGACAGCAATTACGGTTCTATCCTTTCCGCGAAAATAATTCGTAATGGAATTACCGTATTTCAATGTTAAAACGCGGGAAAAATTAATTCCCATAAGGTAATCTTCTTTTGCCCTCAGATATGCTGCATCGGACAACGAGTCATATTCCGACAGATCCTTCGCCTCACGTACACCTCTTATTATCTCTTCTTCCGTTTGCGAATCAATCCAGACTCTTTTTCTGTTTTTATCCTTAACCATCGCCATCTGTTCAACAAGACGGTATATGTATTCACCCTCTCTTCCGGAGTCAGTACATACATAGATGGTATCAACATCTTTTCTGTTTAACAGACCTGAAACAATATTAAATTGTTTTTTAACTGCCGGAATAATCTCATATTTCCAGTTTTCCGGAATAAACGGAAGTGTGGCCATATCCCAGCGTTTTAATGCCGGGTCATATTCTGCAGGATAGCTCATTGTAACAAGATGTCCAACGCACCATGTAAAGATGGAATCATCCGTTTCGGCATATCCATCATGCTTTGTTGCTGTTTTGCCGAGAGCTTTCATAAATTCCTGCGCAACACTTGGCTTTTCCGCAATATATAAATTTTTGCCCATTTACAAATCCTCAATTCGAACTAACATTGTCATATCATCACGACTATTGATAAATCTGTCAGTAAAACCGGCCGTAGAAAAGATAAAAATCTGTTTTGGTTTAACTCCTGCCACAGAAAAATTCTCAGCAAACTCTTCGTAATCCTCTGAATCAAAAGGCTGATTGCCGGTGTGAACCTGACCAATCACATCCCCTTCATCACCGGAATACACGATATGGATATCCCCCTTCTTTCCATACCAGCGCCCTTTATATTCAGCAGTTACAGCCAATCTGTTGACCGAAGACATAATATCAAGGAATTCACAGCCGACATTAATAAATGCCTCCTTGACAAATTCTTCAATACCCTCTGCAATAAATTTGTCATAAAATTCTTCAGAAGAAATGATTCCTAACAATCCATAATTCGGATAGATGAATTTGTACCAGAAATTGATAAATCCATCCTGAATATGATACAGGCCTTTTTTCGTTGTTTTGCTGTTGCCCGCATCAAAAGAAAATATTTTCTCAACAATTTCTCTCTCAATAAGGTTGTTGAGGTAAACACTTATTTTATCCCTTCCGAAACCTGTATACTCATGAATTTCATTAAGCTTGTTGCGTCCTGCGGCAAGGCATGCCAGAATGGTATTATATACAGAAGTCTCCCTGAATTCCTCAGACACATACAGCTCAGCCTCCTTATTGAGAGGACCATCCGCATCCAGTAATAATCTGCAAATATTATTTCTGACAGTATCTTTATCATTCCATTTTGTCAGATATCCCGGGAATCCGCCCGTAACCGCATATGCATACAGACCTGATTTGGGATCCATTTCAGGAAACATCGACACAACGGAGGAATATTCAATCTGCTTAAGTTTCATAAATGCATTGATGGAAAATGCCGCAGGGCCTATCGATTTAACCATCGCATTCTCAACCCACTGCACGGACGAACAGGTAAGAATAAACATTACTTTACGCCTGCACACCTTTATGAAGTGAGCAACATCGGCAATGAACCCGGAATCCACTCTGACAATATTATTAAAATTCTCAATAACAATAACCTGAACATTTTCATGTGTCACAACCAAGTCAAAAACTGATTCGTAATCCTGGTTTTGAAGGGTTTCATACTTTTCAATGCCGGCAACTGACTCTGACTGCATTCCTGCTGCGATAACGAAATTGTGCACCAGTTCAAAATCAACCGCAGGCAACGCATTGAAATACAGAGCTTTTTTATCCTTGATAAATTCTTTTATCAATTCTGTTTTGCCGGTATTATGTCTGCCGTAAAGAATCGTTAAGTTATTCTTATCCGATTGAAAATATTCATTTAACAGACCAAGCTGTTCTTCTCTACCTATCATTGTATACCTCGTCATTACTTCAACAGTACAAACATTATTTTAACTCATCCAGAGTAAGGGAATATGCCGGAATGAATTTAGCCATAAACAAATCAACCTCGGGCATATTAAGATTATCAATAATATTTTTGATAGAATCCAACGCAATTGCAAAATCAACATTGCCCATTCTCTGCTCTTCAATGCATTTGATATATGCTGAAAGCTTATCCGCCGCCTTAACATAACGCCATAGTTCCTTTTCTTCCTCCGTTTCAACCAACAAAGGGGCGTAAATCTGCCTTAATTCAGGAGGCAGACCTTCGACCAGCGAATTCTTGGCAACCCTCTCCACTTCTCTGAATGCTGTCCTTACTTCATCGCTGTGATATTTTATAGGTGTTGGAATATCACCGGTAATTATCTCGATTGCATCATGATACATTCCCATGAGTGCAAGTCTGTTGGCATCAATATTGCCATCAAAATATACATTGTTGATAACTCCGAGTGCATGCGCAATCATTGCAACATCCAGACTGTGTTCACTGTCATTCTCTTTGATTGTATTTCTCATAAGTCCCCATCTGTCAATAAGCTTCATTCTTGACATCATGGCGAAAAAATGATTTTCTTTCATATTGTTTTACCCGTTTCAAATTAATCTAAAGTATCGAACTGATATACGGTACATGACAGAAATTCTTCTTCTGCCTTAAGTATTGGAGATGGAAAACTGCTATGATTAATTGCATCCGGATAAAACTGAGTTTCAAATGCAACACCTTCTCTTCTGTCATAATATGTATGTTCTTTTCCCTCGTTCTTATGATTGATAAAATTGCCTGTGTACATCTGGAGACCCGGAAGGTCTGTAAGAATATTCATAACAATACCGGTCTTCTCATCAACCACCTTGGCAACGAGGTCAACTGTTCCTCTGGTAGTTTTAAGGCAGAAATTATGGTCATATCCGCCACGAGCTTTAACAAATTCCGAATCAGCATCCACACTCTCGCCTATTCTTCTCAACTGACGAAAATCAAGTGGAGTTCCTTCCACATCATAGAGATTATCATCTGAAACTCTTCCTTCTGTTCCGAATACAAATTGCTCTGCATCGATCCACACAAGTTCATCCTCTATTGAGCCCGATTTATGTCCGCCAAGATTAAAATACGAATGATTTGTAGGATTGAAAATCGTATCCTCGTCGCACACGCCCCTGTATTCGATAATAATCGAATTGTCCTGTGTTAAAAGATATGTAACTGATATTTCAAGATTGCCGGGCATTCCCTGGTCTCCGTCGGGACTTAAAATTGAAAACTCAACTCCCTCCCCGGTCTCATCAGCAACAATTTCACTGTCCCATAATCTTGTAAAATACATATTCGGACCACAATGAAGGCTGTTGCCACTATCGTTGTCTTCAAGGGTATATTCCTTGCCGTTAAGAATGAATTTACAGCCTGCTATTCTGTTACAGCTGCGTCCCACTGTTGCTCCGAATGCGTCACCGTTAGATGTCTCATATTTCTCGCCGCTCGAAAGACCGAGAACAACATCCTGCAAATTTCCGTTCTTATCCGGAACAAAAGCAGATACAAGCACTGCGCCCATATCCGTAACCTTTATTTCCATATTTCCGTTGCTTATTGTATAGAGGTTAATTTCTCTACCGTCCTTTGTAGTTCCAAAGCTTTCTGTTTTAACTGACATTTACTAATCCTCCTAGAAAAATTAAAATTATTATACCAAAAATTAAATCTAAATTCAATCAAAACCAAACGATAAAAGCGCATTGATTTTATGACTAAAAAAACTATTTATTAAAGTATTTTACTTCCAAATCCAAAGTGTTTTTAGAAATAACTTTCACTTTTTTTCTTTTTATTTCAGTGTCATGAATTACGAATTTTGCAGATACCAGTTTGTGGTCCGACGAACCCTTATATAACTCCTTCGACTCCGTATCATCAATCTGCACTCTCAAAAATTCTCCCCTGTATGTCTCGTTGAAAAATATGTGATCAAGCTTCATATTGGCATATTTGTTAATTACCTTGGCAAAGCCTGTCAAAGCATTATAATCATTGGAATCTATTGCCTGTTTGTGAGCTTTGTAATATTTTTCAACCTCCTCACACTCAAAAGAAAATCCATTTCCGACATGTTTCTTCAAAAGTCCGGGATTGTCTATAATTTCCCCTATGGAATGAAGCTTATTAATATAACCGATATATGTTGACGGAGAAATAGGCAATTCAAAAAGACAGGCATCCCCAATATAAGTATTGTCGTACATTGCGCTGAAAAACTCATCTCCGGCTGTCAGAATATCCTCCGCAAGATAGAAAGTATTGTCCGTATTAATATCTCCCGCAATTATCACCGGAAAGCCCTTGTCGTAGTATTGTTTTGCAATATCATAAACCTGCTTTGCATGCACTGCGTTAGCAAGATAATCTGCCCATTCAATGTGCATCATAATATATACATAACGGATGGCAGTTTCCTTTTCTTCAAAAACATTAGCAATGCAATATCTCCCGTATTCACCGCCATCATAAGCCCGGCCCTTGCTTAAATAGTAACCATGGCTGTCAATCAGGCTGAATCTGTCCTTTCGGTAAAGAACTCCCACCCCAAGGGAGCCGGAATACTCATGTCCTACAGCATTCAGGGAATAATCGGTACTATTAAGAATTGCAGTAAAATTATCATACCAGTTGTTTGACAGTTCACATAATCCAATGATGTCATATTTTTTGCCCGACAACACTTTTTTCACCTTGTCAAGATCCGTCATTCCGGCCATCGGTGCATACAAATTATAGGCGGCAACATTGATACCAAAACTTATATCCTTAGGAACATCCGAAACAACATTTTCTTTATTCACCTTTGTATCAAAGTATTCACTTATCGATGGATTAGGCGTTGCCCCTGTATTCCCTGACGCAGGCTCATTGACCACTTCCCTGATTCCACCTCCGTAGGCCGATGAGTCAAAAAGGGCAGTAAAAAACAGCACAATCAAAAACATCATAAAAAATAGAGTCTTCCTGATTGTGCTGTATTTCTTCATTGTTCAATTCTCCTGACTAAATATCGTAGTTGTCATTAATCAGTTCATATACATCCATTTTAAACTGATCAGCTGCCGTAATTCCAATGAATTTACAGCCATATGTAATCATTTCTTCGCCATCATTATTCTCCATACGGATTATTTCAATTACCGAATCAAATGTTTCCTTGGTCCACAGAACCACCTTAACATCATAAAACGAATTAAGCGGCAATGTCTCCGGCGTTTTAAATGCCATACCGCCTTTGGAAATATTGATTACCTCGACTTCAATTTCATTTTCATTGACAGCAAAAATTGCCGGCTTTGAACCGATTGATTTAAGCTTGATTTTAGCGTCGATTTCCATACGCTTTGCAAATCTTTTATCCTGACCTTTGATATCTGCCATTGTACACCCTCCAATTTGTCTGAATCATCTTACACGCCCCGAGCGACGTCTGCGTCAATACACACTATACATATAATATACATTGAAAACAAATGTTATTCAAGTATAATTATACAATAAACATTGCATCCCCGAAACTAAAGAAACGATATTTTTCCTGTACTGCAATTTCGTAGGCATTCATTATCTGTTCTTTGCCTGCTAAAGCACTTACAAGCATAAGCAGTGTCGACTCCGGCAAATGAAAATTGGTAATCAGACAATCTATAGCCTTGAATTTGTATCCCGGATATATAAATATATCGGTATCCTTGCTCATGGCCTTAACAATGCCATCCTCATCGGTTACGGATTCCAGCGTTCTGCAACTGGTTGTTCCCACGGATATTATTCTGTGGCCGCTCTTTCTTGCACTGTTTATCTTATCAGCTTCCTCATCACTGACAATAATATATTCCGAATGCATATGATGCTCCAGAATATTGTCAACCTTAACCGGTCTGAAGGTACCCAGTCCGACATGAAGTGTTACGCTGGCAATAACAATGCCCTTTTTCCGGATTCTGTCAAGCAGTTCCTCTGTAAAATGAAGTCCTGCAGTTGGTGCTGCGGCACTTCCCTCATTTTTGGCATATACCGTCTGGTATCTGTTTTTGTCCTGAAGCTTATGTGTGATATACGGCGGTAGCGGCATCTCGCCCAGTTGGTCGAGAATTTCCTCAAAAATACCCTCATATCGGAATTTAATTAATCTGTTGCCATCATCAATAATATCCGTTATTTCTCCGGTCAGAATACCCTCACCAAAAGAAATTACAGTGCCGGGTTTTGCTTTTTTCCCCGGTTTCACAAGGCATTCCCATACATCATTCTCACGTCTTTTCAGCAGGAGAATCTCAATAACTGCACCAGTCTCAACTTTTGTACCGTACAGTCTTGCGGGAATAACCTTTGTATCATTGATTACAAGGCAGTCTCCGGGATTAAGATATTCAATAATATCGGCAAAATGACGATGTTCTATCTCGCCGGTATCCTTATGAAGCACCATAAGCCTTGAGGAAGTTCTGTCCGGAAGAGGGTCCTGTGCGATTAATTCTTCCGGAAGATAATAGTCGAATTCTTTTAAATTCATGATATAACTCCCTTGATTGTTACTGTCTGAGATTTGCTCCCAGCTTTGTGAGTTCTGCAAGTATTTTTTCCATTATCTCATTAATTTCGGTATCAGCAAGAGTTCTGTCCTTAGCTCTGAATGTAAGTGCAAATGCAACGGATTTCTTGCCTTCTCCCACCTGCTCACCTTCATAGATATCAAAGAGTCTGCATTCTTCAAGGAGCTTTCCGCCCTTTTTCTCAATTGCAGCTGTCATTGTACCCACAAGTACGGATTTATCAACTACAAGACTTATATCCCTTGTTGAAGCAGGGAATTTTGCAATGCCCTCATACTTGATTGTAAATGAAGCAAGTTCAACAATATATGGCATATCAATATCTGCATAAATTACTCTGTCGTTGATTCCGTAATTCTCGCTTACGGTCGGATGTACTTCACCGATATATCCCACAACTTTTCCGTCATATACAATGTCAGCCTGTCTTCCCGGATGAAGGAATGGTTTTTTGTTATCAGGATCATAAGATATTTTGTTCTTAAGACCAACCTTCTCGAAAAATTCTTCAACAACGCCCTTCATTGTGAAGAAATCACCGTCACCATACATACCCAGCGTAAACTGTGTTCTCTCATCAGGCAGTTCCGTAAGCGGAAGTGCTTTAGGAATATAGATATTACCAATTTCGTAAAGACGCACATTCTTATTTTTCCTGTTATAGTTGGTTGCCAATGACGAAAGCATACCATTAAGCGCCTGTGTTTTCATAATACTGAAATCCTGTCCAAGAGGATTTGTAATTGTAATCGCATCGCGGAGTTTGGAACCCTCCGGAATCAAAAGTTTGTCAAAAGCTTTCGGACTTTCAAAAGAATAATTCATAGACTGTGAAAATCCGCTGTACTGCGCCACTCTTCTTGCAACTTCCTCAACCTGAAGCTTAAATGATAATTTGCCGGAGGTGGACTCCCCTGATGGCAAAGTCATAGGAATCTTGTCATATCCGAAGAATCTTGCAACCTCTTCTGCCATATCGCAGGTTCTTAACAAATCCTGTCTGAATGAAGGAATGCGAATCATATTTGTAGCCTTATCAACCTTAAGTTCAAGTCTGTCAAAATATTGAATCATTTCATCCTCTGACACGCTGGTTCCAAGTAATTTATTATATTTTTCTGGTTCAAATGGTAAAGCAACCGCCTCAGGCTTAACCGGAAAAACATCAACCATTCCGCCAACAACTTCTCCTGCTCCAAGCTCCTCGATAAGCTCGCAGGCTCTGTTGATTGCAGCCTCTGCATTGTATGGATCAAGCCCCTTTTCAAATTTTCCTGAAGCATCCGTTCTTAAGCCGACTCTTTTGGATGAAAGTCTGATATTAGTGCCATCAAAGCAGGCAGCTTCGAAAAGCATTGTTTTTACATCATCTGTAATCTTTGAATTTTCGCCACCCATGATTCCGGCAAGGCCCACTGCCTTTTCCTCGTCACAAATCATAAGGACATCCTTATCAAGCTTTCTTTCCTGTCCGTCCAGTGTCTGAAATGTCTCGCCGTCCTCAGCTCTTCTGACAACAATTTTATGACCTGCAATCGTATCATAATCATAGGCATGCATTGGCTGACCGTACTCTTCCATAACGTAGTTAGTGATATCAACTATATTATTAATTGGTCTTATACCACTTGCAGCAAGTCTTCTCTGCATCCATTTAGGGGATGGTGCAATCTTAATATTTTTTACAAGACGTGCACAGTAACGAGGGCAAAGGTCAGTATCCTCAACCTCCACAGTTACCATATCATTGACATCTTCGCTGTTTCCGGTAGACTTAACGACCGGCGGAACAAATGGCTTTCTGAATGTTGCCGCAGCTTCCCTTGCAATTCCGAGGACACTGTAACAATCAACACGGTTTGATGTAATCTCATATTCAAAAACAACATCATGAAGGCCCAATGCTTCAATAGCATCAGCACCTACTACGGCATCTGCGCCCATATCATAAAGTCCGTTCTCAGGAGCATCAGGATAATAATCCTTTGAGGAACCGAGTTCCTCGATTGAACACATCATACCGCTGGATTCAATTCCGCGAAGCTTTCCTTTTTTAATCTTAATTCCGCCCGGAGTTCTGCTTCCGTCATGTCCGCCGGCAACTCTTCCTCCATCAAGACATACAGGAGTTTTCATTCCTTCATATACATTTGGAGCACCTGTTACAATCTGTATTGTCTCAGTTCCGACATCCACCTGACAGATAACCAGTTTATCCGCATCAGGATGTCTTTCAATCTTTTTCACCTGGCCGATTACAATCTTATCAAGGTCGGCATCCAGCTGTTCAAAGCCTTCAACCTTGGTTCCTGTAAGAGTCATTGCATCGGTATATTCCTGTGCCGTACAATCAAGTTCAGGCACATATGCTTTTATCCATGATAACGCTGTATTCATAAACAATATCCTTCCTTTTTTCAAAAATACAATTCAAAAAACAACTTCGTGACATCGAATTAAAACTGGTTCAAGAATCTGATGTCATTCTCATATAGCAATCTCATGTCATCAATTTCATATTTGAGAAGAGCGATTCTCTCCAAACCGATACCAAAGGCAAAACCATTGTACTCCTCAGGATCGATTTTACTCATTTCGAGCACATGTGGATGAACCATACCACATCCGAGGATTTCTATCCAGCCGGAATCCTTGCAGAATCTGCAACCCTTTCCGCCGCATTTAAAGCAGGACACATCCATTTCCGCACTTGGCTCAGTAAATGGGAAATGATGAGGTCTGAATTTAACCTTTGTCTGCTCACCAAACAATTCCTTGGCAAAAACAGCAAGAGTTCCCTTCAAATCTGCAAAAGTAATATTTTTGTCAATCACGAGTCCCTCCACCTGATGGAAGCTTGGAGAATGTGTTGCATCCACTTCGTCTGAACGGAATACTCTGCCCGGAGCAATCATTCTGATAGGAATATTTCCCTTTTCCATCTCATGAACCTGTGTGGATGAGGTCTGTGTTCTCAACACAATATCACTGTTTATATAGAAAGTATCCTGTTCATCCTTGGCCGGATGGTTAGCCGGAATATTAAGTGCTTCAAAATTGTAATAATCATATTCAATCTCCGGACCTTCCACCACCTCATATCCCATTCCAACGAAGATTCTTTCAACTTCTTCAAGAGCAACTGTATTTGGATGTGAATGACCGATAAGATTTCTCTTCGCAGGAAGGGTAACATCAATAACTTCCGTTTTCAGTTTCAATTCCCTGGCAGCTGAGGCAATCCTGTTCTTAACTTCTTCAAGCTTGTTTTCAATAATTGTACGGGTCTCATTAACCATTGCGCCGATTTTAGGTCTCTCCTCTGCGGATACATCCTTCATTCCCTTCAACACTTCCGTAAGCTCGCCCTTCTTGCCGAGGTAAGCCACACGAATTTCATTAAGTGCATCAAGATTTTCCGAATTGGCAATTCTGTCAAGAGCTTTTTCTTTTATTGCCTGCAATTTTTCTTTCATACTATCTTCCTTTCATGTCAATAATAATAAAAAAACCTTCTACTCTTACGAATAGAAGGGACGAAATTATCGCGGTACCACCCTGTTTCCAGATAAAAATATCTGACACTTGATTTATGCTTAACGCGCACGAAACGTTAGTTCCTACTATAATTTCAAAACTACGGCTCCAACATGAAATTCATCATACAACTGAACCCGGCTCTGCTTACAGCCGATGGCAGAACCTCTCTGATGGAAATTTGTATAACTACTATGTGTTTTCACAGCCTTTATATCTTAATTTATAATAGCACATAAAACAGTATTGTCAACCATAAAATATAGTAATAGTAAGAAGGAAACCATCAAAATGAAGCGAATATTTATATCCCTGCTGATATCAATTCTCCTGTTCGTCTGCCTCACAACCAAAACACACTCTGCAGAACCCTCCCTCAGTGCTCAAAGTGCGATTCTGATTGAGGTATCAACCGGAGAAGTAATCTATGAGAAAAATCCTGAAGAAGTGCTCCCACCGGCAAGTATAACAAAAATCATGACCTTAATCCTTATTTTCGACGAGCTTAATGAGGGGAAAATACATCTTAATGACGAAGTTACCGTATCCGCCCACGCCGCTTCCATGGGAGGCAGTCAGGTGTTTCTTGAAGAAGGTGAAAAACAAACCGTTGAAACAATGATAAAATGCATCAGTGTAAGCAGTGCCAACGATGCCTGCGTCGCTATGGCAGAATATATCTGCGGCGATGAAGCGACCTTTGTAAACAGGATGAACATGCGGGCAAAAGAACTTGGCATGAACAAAACCACATTCAAAAACAGCTGCGGTCTTGATGAGGATGGCCATCTGACCACGGCAAAAGATATATCCATTATGAGCAGAGAACTGCTTACAAAATACCCTGAAATTCAAAAATACTGCACCATTTGGATGGAAAACATCATTCACAGAACCAGAAACGGGGACAAAGAATTCACCCTTACCAACACCAACAAGCTGATAAGGCAGTACGAGTGGGCAACCGGGCTTAAAACCGGCTCAACAGACCTTGCCAAATTCTGTCTGAGTGCAAGTGCCAAAAAGAATGATGTGGAACTCATAGGAGTTGTAATGGCTTGTGATTCCGGCAAAACAAGGATATCCGATTCCATAGCACTACTAAACCATGGCTTTGCAAACTGTGAAATATACAGAGACACAACCTCCCCCACCTTCCACGCTCCTGTATTAAGAGGGCGGAATGACGAGGTGGAATGCCGTCCCGTTTCTCCTTTTTCGCACCTGTTCAAAGAGGTTTTTGACGAAAAAAAAATAACCACATCCGTAGAATTTAACGATTCCCTTGAAGCCCCCGTATATGCAGGGGAAATAATAGGACAAATTTCGTATTTTTACGATAATAAGCTGATTGGAACGGTGGATTTGGAAGCAATTGAAGATGTGGAAAGAACAAGTTTCTCCCACTGCCTTAATATACTTCTTCATTCCCTAACCTAAGAATTAATTAAGGGCTGAAAAATCAGCCCTTAATATTATCTCTCATCAATATCTTTGTATTCTTTCATCTTCATGATGCTCTTGTATGCCGGTCTTATTATTTTATCCACATTAATCAATTCTTCAATTCTGTGAGCACTCCAGCCTACAATACGTGCCATAGCGAAAATCGGAGTATAAAGCTCTGTCGGAATCCCCAGCATGCTGTAAACAAAACCGCTGTAGAAATCCACATTGGCACTAACGCCCTTGTATATATGGCAGTTTTCAGCAATAACCTCTGGTGCAAGTCTCTCAATCATTGAATATAATTCAAATTCTTCTTTATGATTTGACTCAGCTGCCAGTTGTTCAACAAAACTCTTAAAAATTGTGGCACGAGGGTCAGAAATTGAATATACCGCATGTCCCATTCCATAAATCAGACCACTCTTATCAAATGCTTCTTTTTTGAGAAGCTTGGTAAGATATTCTCTTATCTGTTTCTCATCCCTGATGTCGCTTACATTTTTCTTAAGGTCATCAATCATTCTTACTACTTTAATATTGGCACCGCCGTGTTTTGGTCCCTTCAATGAGGACAGTGCCGCAGCAATAACCGAATATGTATCGGAACCGGAAGATGTTACTACCCTCGTGGTAAATGTTGAGTTATTTCCTCCGCCGTGTTCCATATGCAAAACAAGAGCAGCATCAAGAACCTTTGCTTCAATCTCAGTATATTTTTTGTCCGGCCTGAGCATTCTCAGAATGTTTTCCGCAAATGAAAGCTTTGCATCCGGTCTGTGAATATATAGACTGTCATCCTTCTCATAATGGTTATATGCCTGATATGCATACACCGCAAACATCGGGAATACACTGATAAGCATAAGGCACTGTCTCAATACATTATCTATTGATGTATCTGAAACATTGTCATCATAAGAAGCTAGTGTAAGCACACTCTTTGTAAGAGAATTCATAATATCCTGACTTGGAGCCTTCATAATTACATCTCTTGTAAAATTGGTAGGAAGTGTTCTGCTCGCCGCAAGAATATCGCGGAAATTGTCCAATTCGCTCTCGTTTGGAAGTTCATCAAAAAGCAGCAAATATGCAATCTCCTCAAATCCAAATCGTCCCTTGCTCCTAAACCCGTCAACCAAATCATGAATATTATATCCACGGTAGTATAATTCCCCGTCACATGGTACTGTTTTGCCGTCAATTTCTTCTGATGATTTAATCAAAGAAACCGTTGTCAGACCTGAAAGAACTCCCTTTCCATTCTTATCTCTTAATCCTTTTTTTACTCCGAATTTGTCATAAAGTTCCAGATCTATTTTCTCTTTGCTTGAACATTTTTTTGCATATTCCCTGGTGAAATCCTTAACTTTATTTTTTCCCATAAATACCCTTTCTATTTCTGTCTCGAGTTCCTATATTCCATTGGTGTCATATCAAACATCTTCTTAAACTGTCTTCCGAAATTCTCAACATTCTGGTAGCCTACGCTTGTTGCAATATTTTCAACAGTCATGTTACCATTCTTTAGGAGAACTTTTGCCCTCTTCATTCTGACATTAATTACATGTTCTCCGAAGGTTTTGCCGGATTTGTCTTTAATGAATTTTGAAATATAAGGCTCTGAGAGATGAAATTTTGTTGCAAGTGCCTCAAGTGTTACATATTGATAATTACTCTGAATAAAATTGAGTATATCAACTAATCTCTCATCCTTTTCCTCATCTACTCCAACAGAAGGAAGCTTATTGACTGCAACACAAAGAGCATTGATTGAAGCTTTAATTATATCTTCATCGATACCGCAGCCCCAATAAATCTTGTTGTCGCAGGTAATTCCTACATATGCCATAGCCTTTGATGAAGAACCATGAGACAAAGCATGTTCCTCATAAACGGATAATTCATAGCTGATATCAAAGAATTGTTTAATACAGTTACTTACTGCATCAAGTCTACCGTTACCATTGGCATTAACCACCATGGATTTATCCCCGGCAACAATAGTCGTTTCAGCTATTATACCATCATTTTGCTTAAAATGACACTCCGAAATGTGAAAAAACGGTGTATTTTCTATGTAATTATTTTCAAAAATCTCATATACCCACTGTGGCGTAAGTTCTTTATGCTCCTCGTCAGATACCTGCTTTACAGCATATCCCACTTCTTCCCTCATCTTTTCAGGAAGCGCAATTGAAAAGTTCTGTTTGAGAATGTATGCAACTCCGCCTTTGCCGGACTGACTGTTAATTCTTATTACATCAGCATCATAGGTTCTTCCCACATCAACAGGGTCGATTGGAAGATAAGGAACCGTCCACTCCTTGAGTTTCTTATCTTCTCTCCATGCCATTCCCTTTGCGATGGCATCCTGATGTGAACCGGAAAACGCCGTAAAAACAAGGTCTCCTGCATATGGCTGACGGTCATTGACATGCATCCTGGTCAGTCTTTCATATTTTTCTCTTATCTCAGGCATATTTGCAAAATTAAGCTTTGGATCAACACCATGTGAAAACATATTCATTGCAATGGTGATAATATCCACATTACCGGTTCTTTCACCGTTGCCAAAAAGAGTTCCCTCAATTCTGTCACCGCCTGCAAGAATACCAAGTTCAGCATCAGCCACTCCCGTTCCTCTGTCATTATGAGGATGAAGGCTGAGTACAACATTATCCCTGTATTTAAGATTCTTGCTGATATATTCAATCTGCGTAGCAAAAACATGTGGCATAGCCGTCTCAACAGTTGCCGGAATGTTGATGATTGCCTTTCTTCCCTTGTCAGGCTCCCATACATCAAGAACTGCATTGCATACTTCCACCGCATAATCAACTTCTGTGCCATGGAAACTTTCAGGACTGTATTCAAAAGAAAAATCTCCGTCAGTCTCATCAGCTAATTTCTTAAGAAGCTTTGCGCCATCAATGGCAAGTTGTTTAATTTGCTCTTTGTCCTTCTTAAACACTTGTTCTCTCTGTGCAACCGATGTCGAATTATAGAGATGAATCACTGCATGAGGAGCACCCTTGACAGCTTCAAAGGTTTTTCTGATAATATGCTCCCTCGCCTGTGTCAACACCTGTACAGTCACATCCTCCGGAATCATATTTCTCTCAATGAGGGTTCTCATAAAAATATATTCCGTCTCCGATGCAGCCGGGAAACCAACCTCAATCTCCTTGAATCCTATGTCAACCAGCATCTTGAAAAATTCAATTTTCTCCTCAAGACTCATTGGTTCAATAAGAGCCTGATTTCCATCTCGCAAATCTACCGAACACCAGATTGGCGGCTCTTCTATATAATCCTTTTTTGCCCAGTCATATTCGCATACCGGTGGCAAAAAATATTGTTTAATATATTTGCTTGAATTCTCCATCTCGTTACCTCCGTAATATCTATATTGTTTTGTTGTTCGCATTAAATATAGTCATTATTATAGACTTATTTTAACATTTGTCAACACCTATTATTAATAAAAAATATTTATAATTACTTAATTTGCAAAAAATGCCAAATAATAGTACCATATATATATTACGGAAGGAGTATTATATGAAAAAAATAACGGTTATTACATTTTTGCTGGTTATCTGCCTTGCATTTTCCGGCTGTGATAGTAAAAATACAAATCACGACAACGAAGAAACCACGGCAGAACCTCTGGATTTATCAAACTATTCGTTAAACAATTCCAATAATACTTATGATATAGCATCACTTTTTACCGGCAATAATCAGACACTTCAATTATGCAGTTTTGCCGATGATGATTCAATAATATACTGCACACTTAATAGCAATAAAACTGTGTTAAGCCTTCATACTCTGTCGCTGACAGACGGCACTGTTGAGGATACTGCTTCCTGGGATTATAGTTGTCCATCCTCGGATTCAGGTTTCTCCAACATCAGCCTTGTAGATCTCAATCCAATTGTACTCAAGGATCCTTCTTCCAATCGCTGGTATATATACAAGGACGGAACTGCAAGCACATACACGACTCCATCAGATGATATCCGTTACTATGTATATGGCAACCACTCGCTATACAGTATCAATGATTCCACACATAATATTGAAGTAACCAATATGGACACAGGCATAACAAAGGTCGCTATTTCCAATGACCGTTATTCCAATTATGAATTCACGGGTCTGATTGATGTTTTGCCTCAGAATAATTATCTTGTTTTTGAAGCCATCAACACACTTTTCCTTAATACAGAAATTTTGGTAGCAGATATTGACTCCGGAGATATTATTCTTTCATTAAATAATTATTCTTCAATATACGAAACAAAGGACAAACAATATGTCCAGAGCTATGATGGTTCAAAGATTCTCTCCTCAATGTATAGCGGTAATAATTTTGATAATGAAACAAGCTGCGAATTAAACTATGAATTTTCTCCGGCGTATTTCGGATATTATGATAATTATATTTATGCCATTTCAAGATATACGGATGATAATAAATTCTATTTGCGAAGATGGGATATGAACACAGGAAAATGTGTATCATATCAGGAAATTGACTTGACCGGTCAACAGGATTACATCTACAATATGGCAACCTCCCAATTCAATATTTCCCGGGACGGAAGTCGCTTAATTCTTCCCCTCTATGCAGGAGAAAAGCTTAACAATGTTATATTGTTTGATTTCAACAACATGCCCGGCAGTTCCGAAACCATCACCATATCAAATGATAAGCATTCTGACCTTGGCATAACAGAGCTGCGCGATTATGGAAATCTGACAAAAAAAGCTGCTAAGCTCAAAGAAAAATATGGATTTAATATTCTATGGGGTTCCAATGCACCAACGGATTTTGATGATTACTCCGTTGAACCAATGGATGATAACGATATTATCTACGAAGCGATTAGCGAAATCGAGCAGGTTTTATCCAAATATCCTGACAATTTCTTTGATATATATACCACAAAGGGCAATTACAGAGCGATGAATATCTATCTGTGCGGCACTATTCATCCGACTGCCGATACATCGATAAATAATGCCTCCGCATTCACCAACAGAAAAAATAACTGTCTTATTCTGGTAATTGATGCAACCAGCGGTTCTCTGATACAAACTATGTATCACGAATTAGCGCACACCATCTATGAAGTAATTACCGAATGTGAATATCAGGATAGCAAAACATATTTTGATGAGGATTACTGGTGTGACACCTTTAACCCTCCGGGATTTGACTATTACAATGCATATATTAATTCCGACGGAGAAGGATATGACATAGCAGGCGACGCTTCAAATTGCGGAAGTTATTTTTATGAAGATATCAACAGTGTGTATTTTGTTGACAGCTATGCAAAAACATATATCACCGAGGACCTTGCTCGTCTTATGGAATATGATATGATTGACCCTTATGCCGGAACCTACGATTATATGAAATCCGACAAAATACAGGCAAAGTTAAATTATTTCTATTCCTGCATAAGAAGCGTGTGGGATACATCCGGATGGCCTTCCAAAACATCCTGGGAAGAATAAATTCTCCCTGCATCGGTAAAACAACATATACGTAATACAAGATAAATCAAATAGTCACATCAAATTATTTCACCCGGTCAATAATTGACCGGGTGAAACTGTTATATCATCATAATTACCCATTAAGTATTTCAGTAACTTTGTCCACGCTTATTCCAACTTTTGATGCTATTTCAGTTATTGAAACATTAAGTTCATGATAGGCTTTAACTCTGCCATATATTTCTCCGTTAATATACCCGGATTCTTCGCCCTTTGCGTAGCCTGTAGTATATCCCGATTCTTCACCCTTTGCGTAGCCGGATTCTTCGCCCTTCGCATAACCGGATTCTTCACCCTTTGCGTAGCCGGATTTCTCGCCCTTTGCGTAGCCGGATTCTTCGCCCTTCGCGTAGCCTTCACTATATGCAATCTCTTTGATTGTATCTT
>JAEDHB010000070.1 GCA_016297265.1 Butyrivibrio sp. | reverse complement strand
TTTTATTAAGGAGAAGGATTGAAAATCAGAAATGCCAATAACGGTCATTTCGTGAGATCCGTTAATGATAATGACAAAAAGCTTATAAGCCTTGTTTATTGCAGATACACTTAAGAGAAAGGTTGTGATATTATGGAAGAATTAAACACACAAAAATTTGTGACGGACATGATGCATTATGCCTCCGGGGCGGAATCGCCGAATCAGATTCTCGGACATATCGTGCAGTATATCGGTGAGAATCTTGCTTCGGACAGAGCATATATTTTTGAGGATAACAACGATGGTACCTTTAACAATACTTATGAATGGTGTCGAGAAGGTGTGTCTGCAGAAATCAGTAATCTGCAGAATGTTCCCTTTGAAGGTCTCATTGATGTGTGGTATGCAGAATATTCAAAATCTCATAACATTATCATTTATGATATTGAAGAATACCGTTCCATAAGCGAAGCTGTATATCAGGCACTCAAGCCTCAGGGTATTACAAGGCTGGTTACAGGACCTATTGAGATTGACGGGAAATATATCGGATTTTATGGTGTTGACAATCCTCCGGCAGAGATTATGGAGAATATCTCTGAACTTATCGACACGATGGAATTTGTTCTTGTTATGATGATAAAGCTCCGCAATTACTCCAGAAGGCTGGAGGAAATTGCATTGATCGACGAGCTTACCAAGTGCCGCAACCGGGCTGCTCTCAATTGGGCATTTGACGGGAAATATGACAAAGATCAGTCGTTGGGCGTTATCATGTGTGACCTTAATGGGCTCAAAAAGAAAAATGATCTTTACGGCCATGAGGCGGGAGATAAATATCTTATGGATGCCGGGGATGTTCTGAAAAATGTTTTTCAAAAGGAAAATGTTTACAGAGTCGGGGGAGATGAATTTGCTGTAGTGCTTTCCGCCTGGGACGAGGAACAAATCTGCGAAGGTATCCGGAAAATTATGGAAGATGCAAAAGCTAGAGCCGTAAGCTTTTCTGTCGGATATGCTTTCCTTGAAAAAGCTGCAGGATCCTTTGATGACCTTTTCAGAGAAGCGGATAAACGGATGTATGAGGACAAGCGTAAATACTATGAATCAGATATATTCTCTCGGAATTCTGAGACTTGATTAAGGGACAGGGTAGAGCCAGGATAGAGCTAAGGGGACAGGTTCATCGACTCAATGAGTCGATGAACCTGTCCCCGCGACTTTTGCTGATTTGTTAGTTTGCAGCAAAGGTAACTTTTACACAATCTTCAAGAGCATCCCAATTTGCAATGGCCCCTTTTGCCCCTGCAGCCCAGTAAAACTGAGTCTGATATGCAGTTGCAACTCCACTTTCGTCCTCTCCACCGACTGAAAACTCAATTTTCTTCCAACCATTTTCAATACTAGGTGTCTCATCAGGAGCAAACCAGGGGCTGAGCTCCAGTTTACTGTAATCCCAGGTAAGGGTTACCCTTCCTTCGCCGTTTCCAGATATTTCATAATTAAAGCCATCGTAATCGTCTGGGATTCTATTTGTTTTCTCATCAATAAAATGACCCGTCCAGTTCTTTACAGGTGCCAGCTCTCCCATAATTAGTACAGCAGCAAGCTTCTGTTGATTGGTAGCTGAATAAGATTCTGCTTTCGGCTTCGCAATCATCTGAATCTTTATTTGACTTTCGATTCCAGCGGGCAGTAAAACCACAAAAGAGTGGGTGTGTACAGCATCATTCGTCAATGTTAAGTCCGTAAACTCCAATGTTTCGCTTTGAAATGTTTTTGTCTCCGTCCCATATTGAATTGTAATCTGATTGAAATTCTCCGGCAAATCACCCCCATTTATCGGAATCAAAGTTGCCGTCAATGTATATTCAATATTCTGTGTATTCCATGCCGAGGGATTACTGAGCAGATAGTTTGAAACAGACACAGTAAACTTCTCACTTGTAATGATTGAAGGCTCATTGGAGTCATATACCGGAACAGGTGTCACACGCCTTGCAGAATATTCTGTCACATCCTTATCAGTCAGATACAGATAATTTGAAGAGAAAAGGACTGCCTGGCTTTCTCCGGTAGATACCACACGCTTTACACTGCTAAAGCTGGTATAGGCTGCCAGGCTTCCACCAATAAGCAGTAATATTTCTACTGCCAGAAGCCAGACAGTACCCCAATAGCGTCTGATCCATGTTTTTCCTTTCCTTATTTTTTTCAT
>JAEDHB010000044.1 GCA_016297265.1 Butyrivibrio sp. | reverse complement strand
AGTTACTTGAGGCAGGTGTTCATTTCGGACATCAGACAAGAAGATGGAACCCTAAAATGGCAGAGTACATCTACACAGAGAGAAACGGAATCTACATTATTGACTTACAGAAGTCAGTTAACAAAGTAGATGAAGCTTACAATGCTGTATATGATGTTGCTGAGCAGGGCGGAACAATTCTTTTCGTAGGAACAAAGAAACAGGCACAGGATGCTGTTAAGACAGAAGCTGAACGTTGCGGAATGTACTATGTTAACGAGAGATGGCTTGGAGGTATGCTTACAAACTTCAAGACAATCCAGAGCAGAATTAAGAGATTAAAAGATATCGAGAAGATGCAGGAAGACGGAACATTTGATGTTCTTCCTAAAAAGGAAGTTATCCAGCTTAAAAAGGAATTAGAGAAACTTCAGAAGAATCTTGGCGGTATCAAGGAGATGAAGAGAATCCCTGATGCAATTTTCGTTGTTGACCCTAAGAAGGAAAGCATTTGTATTCAGGAAGCTCACATTCTTGGTATTCCACTTATCGGTATCGTTGATACAAACTGTGATCCGGAAGAACTTGATTATGTAATTCCTGGTAATGATGATGCTATCAGAGCAGTAAAACTTATTGTTTCTAAGATGGCAGATGCTGTTATCGCAGCAAATCAGGGTGAAACAGCTGAGTCTTTTGAGGATGTTGCAGCTGAGGATGCAGAAGCAGAAACTGCAGAAGCTCCGGAAGAAGCTTAATTACAAAATATCTTTTTTAGGAGGACAATATAATGGCAGCTATTACAGCAGCAATGGTAAAAGAATTAAGAGAACAGACAGGTGCCGGAATGATGGAATGTAAAAAGGCACTTACTGAAACTGACGGAAATATGGAAGCAGCAGTTGATGTGTTAAAGAAATCAGGCGCTGCTAAAATGGAGAAAAAAGCCAGCCGTATTGCAGCTGAGGGTATTACCAGAGTTGCAGCTAACGGCAATACAGCAGTAGTTGTTGAAGTAAACTCTGAGACAGACTTCGTTGCCAAGAATGCGATTTTCCAGGAATTCGTTCAGGAAGTTGCTGACAAAGCTCTTACAGCTTCTGTTGACAAAGCAGGTGATGGAGAAGATGTTTTATCAATTCTTGATATGAAGGCACAGCTTGAAGAAAAAACCCTTACAATCGGTGAGAAGCTTTCTATCAGAAGATTTGAGAAAGTTACTGCAGATGCAGTTGCTTCATACATTCATGGTGGCGGAAGAATCGGCGTTCTTGTAGCTGCAAATGGTGATTCATCAGATGCAACCAAGGAAGCTCTTTCTAATATCGCAATGCAGGTTGCAGCTATGAATCCACAGTACATCAGCAGGGATGATATTTCAGCTGATGAACTTGAAAAATTAAAAGAAATTACAGTTGACAGCGCAATCAGTGATCCTACATCACTTCCAAAGCCAATTCTTAACAGTCTCATTGACAAGGCTATCAATGACAAGGTTTGGAGCGATGAGGATATTGCAATCTTCGAAGAAAAGAAGAGCAATATGAACTATGTTTGGAATTTTATGTCAAAAGAAGCAATGGCTCAGTTAGTTCAGCTTTCTGTTGAAGCTAAAGCAGATACAGTTGCAAACAAGATTTTCTCAGGTCTTGTTGATGGCCGTGTATCAAAACAGCTCAAAGAAATCTGTCTCCTTGACCAGACATATGTAAAAGCCGAGGACGGAAAGCAGACAGTTAAAGCATATCTTTCAAGTGTTAATTCTGCACTTAAGATTGCTAAGATTGTTCGTTTTGAAGTTGGCGAAGGCATGGAGAAGAAGAACGAAGATTTCGCAGCAGAAGTTCAGGCTCAGTTAGGCTAATGCCGATTCGTTTTTTTTGGGAATCAAAAATAATTACAATAATTCAGGTGCAACCCCATAACGGGGTTGCACTTTTTGTTATGGCGACGAGGAAAATGGGCATCGTGCTTGCACGAGTGCCCATTTGACGACCGCTAATCAGTGCGAGCGAAGCGAAGCTCTTGTATGGAGGTCGTCATAACCCATTTTCCTCGTCGTCATAACATATTTTGCTTGAAAAGTAATTTCATAGGTGGTATAGTGTAACTGATGTTACATAACAAGTGTTGTACAACAACCGTTGCAAAAGGAGGGAAATATGCCACCAAAAGCAAAGTATACTAAGAATGAAATAGTCAGAAATGCCCTTGAACTGGTTAGGGAGCAGGGGATTGAAAGACTTACGGCAAGGGACTTGGGAGAATACCTGAACTGCTCGTCAAGACCGATTTTTACTGCATTTGCCAACATGGATGAACTAAAATCGGAAGTTAAGAAGGCGGCCGAAGAGTGCTACCAGAATTATATCGAAGCTGCTTTGAACAAAAAAGAGGTAGTGTTTAAAGATATAGGCAAGGTGTATATTAGGTTTGCATGTGATGAGAAAAATCTTTTCAAATTGCTTTTTATGACGGAGGCAGTAGAAAATATCAGTGTCAACAATGTTCTGCCGGATCTTGAAGGAAAATATCAGATGATACTTGAAGGGATTGCAAAGCAGTTTGAAATATCTAAGGAACAGGCTGCAAAGATGTACAGACATCTTTGGATATATACGCACGGGATTGCTGTTCTGATGGTGACAAATGTGTGTACATTTTCTGACGAGGAAATTGACAACTGCCTGTATGAAGTGGGTAAATCAATAATAACAATAATAAGAATGGGGGAAATATAATGATAAAAGTTAATAATCTACATAAATCATTTGGAATGAATGATAACAAATTTGAAGTTCTTAAGGGAATAAGTTTTGAAGTGGAACAGGGTGATTTTGTCGTGATTCTCGGTGCGTCCGGATCCGGAAAATCCACGCTGTTAAATGTTATGTCCGGACTTGAAAATGCTGATTGCGGTGAAGTGGCTTATGACGGCAGAGATATCACAGGTCTTAGCGACAAGGAACTTACCGAATTTCGTAAGACGGATATCGCATATATTTTTCAGCAATATTATCTTCTTCCGCATCTCAATGTTCAAAGCAATGTAAAAATGGGTGCAGAACTGGTGGGCAACAAGGATTATATGAAAATAATTGAGGCTGTGGGGCTTAAAGATAAAGCAAAAAAATATCCCGGTGAATTGAGTGGCGGTGAACAACAGAGAGTAGCTGTGGCCAGAGCACTGGCAAAGAAACCGAAAGTGCTTTTTCTGGATGAACCAACCGGCGCACTGGATGAAGAAACCGGAAGAAAGGTACTGGATTTTATTGATAAACTCCAGAAGGAGATGGGATTTACCGTGATAATGGTTACCCACAATCAGAATATTGCGGATATGGCAAAAACAGTGATAAGAATGAACAGTGGCAAAATTGTTGATATCAGCAAAAATACCACACAGAAATCCGCATATGAAATCGGATGGTAAGGAGCGGGATATGGTAGTTAGTATTAGAGATATATTTAAACTTATTGGCGTTATTCTGGTGTGCTTTTGTGCTGTTTTTGTATGTGCTATTTTCATTAATTACGGAATTGACTTAAAAGCAGTGGAGAGTGAAATTGCGGAGACATCCAGAACCTACTATGACGCATCAATGCTTACCTGCAAAGCTGTCTGTGGCGTATCCGGGGCAGTGCTTGCCCTTACTTCGGTGGTTTTGCTGTGCTTCTATATCAGCCATTATATTGAGTCCCACAGCAGGGATTTGGGAATCCTCAAGGCGATGGGATATTCAAGAATCAAAATTGCTTCAGGCTTTGCTGTTTTCGGATTAAGTGTTTTGCTAGGAACCTCATTGGGATATGCGGGTTCACATTTGATGATGCCTAAAATATACGAGGTTCAGAACAAGGATGGGTTGTTGCCTGATTTTGGCGTCAGATTTCATCCGGAACTGATATTTTTTGTGATTGTAATACCGGCTGTTGTTTTTGCAGGGATTGCGGTTGCATACAGTTACAAAAAACTTAAAAAGCCCGCTATGGATTTGCTCAGGGAACGCAATATTACCAAAATTAAAATATCAAAAAATGAAAAGGAAATGCCTTTTCTTAACGAAATGAGAAGAAACACCTTAAGACAGAAGAAATCCCTGGTATTCTTCATTGCATTTGCAATATTCTGCTTTTCTGCAATGATTCAGATGGCAGCGAGCATGGACGAATATGCCAGCAGGGTAATGTCGTCGATGATACTGATTATCGGTGTAATTCTTGCCTATGTTATTCTTTTTATCGCGACATCTTCCGTGATAAGGGGCAATGCAAAGTCCATAATGATGATGAAGGTTATGGGATATGATGCAAAAGAATGTGCAAATGCAGTTTTTGGTGGATACAGGCTCTGGGCTTTGCTGGGTTTTTTCGCAGGTACTCTTTATCAATACGGCATTTTGAAGGTTATGGTGGATGTGGTATTTAAGGATATGGATAATGTTGAACCATACCGCTTTAAACCCGTGCCAATGCTCATTTCATTGGCAGTGTATGTCATATCCTATGAGGCGACTATGTATTTTTACAGAAAAAGAGTGGACAAAATGCCCGTGAAACAGATAATGATTGAATAGTTAAATCTGTTGATAAGATTAGGCTTTTTATGTTAAACTATTTTAAAATAATTGCGAGGAGATAACATAATGAGTGAAATATTAAGAACGGTAGGAAGCTACGAAATCAAAGATACGGATGTGGACGCATTTATCTCATCCCTTTCACAGGAACAGCAGATGTACCGCGAGATTCCGCAATTCAGGGAACAGGTGGCGGACAAGCTTGTAGAAATCAGCCTTTTTGCTCTGGATGGCGAGGCATCAAATCTTGAGGCCGAGGAGGAATACATTCAGGCGATGACGACGGCAAGAAGGGATATTTTGAGCCAGCTTGCAATGGCCAGACTTTTGAAAGGAATTGAAGTTACCGATGAGGAAGCAAAGGCCTTTTATGAGGAAAACAAGAACCATTTCGCAAAGGGACCTTCAGCGAGTGCAAAACATATTCTGGTTGATTCGGAAGAAAGGGCAAATGAAATTAAGTCTGAGATTGAGGCCGGAACAAAGAGCTTTGAGGACGCAGCAAGGGAATATTCATCATGTCCGTCAAGTCAGAAGGGCGGAAGCCTTGGTACTTTCGGAAGAGGACAAATGGTAAAAGAATTTGACGAGGCTGTATTCGGTGGAGAAATCGGCAAGGTGCTTGGCCCGGTAAAAACACAGTTTGGCTATCATATTATTTTTATTGATGAGAGAAATGAGGGTGAGATACCGGATTACGAGGTGGTTAAGGGCAGTGTCAAAACAGAACTTCTCGGAAGAAAACAGCAGGAAAAATACGATAACAGACTTTCTGAATTAAAATCAAAATATTTTGTAAAATAATCTTTTCCAAATTGCTTTTTTTATGTATAATATATCTGTAGTATATTTAGTAGGATTACAATGTGTGGTCCGGAACAGGGAGGAAAAAGAATGACTTTTGAAGAACTTATAGAAAGAGCTCAGAGAGATCAATGTTCAGATGTTCACATTACGGTTGGTACAGCTTTGGCAGTTCGTAGGTTTGGTGTTTTGCATGTTCTTGAGAATGAGGTTCCTACAGCGGAAGAATCAAGAAACATGATTTATGAGACTCTTACAGAAGCCGAGATTAAGAAGGTTGAGGCAGGAGAGGATTTGGATTTTGCGGTATTTACAAGAAACGGTACCAGATTGAGAGCCAATGTTTATCATCAGAGAAATAATATTGCGGCAACATATCGTCTTTTGGATACATCAATTCCGGATTTCGAAAGTTTGCTTTTACCTGAAGCTGCAAGAAATATTATTCATGAGACCAAGGGACTTGTTCTTATCACAGGACCTACAAGAAGTGGTAAGACGACAACACTTGCTTCAATGATTGATCAGATTAATAAAACTCAGGCAAAACATGTTATTACAATTGAGGATCCTATTGAATATGTGTATTATCACAAGAAATCAATGATTCATCAGAGGGAAATCGGAAGGGATGTCAGCGATTTTGCATCGGCTCTTCGCTCAAGTCTTCGTGAAGATCCGGATATCATCATGGTTGGTGAGATGAGAGATTATGAGACTATTACCGCAGCTATTACAGCAGCAGAGACAGGACACCTTGTATTTTCTTCATTACATACAAATGGTGCAGCAGCAACAATCGAGCGTATTCTTGATGCATATCCACCTGAGGGACAGGAATTGGCACGTAATCAGCTTTCCAATGTATTGAAGGGCGTGTTTACACAGAAATTGTTGCCAAGAGCTGATAAAGACGGACTTATTATGGCTACTGAGATTATGCTGAATAATCAGGCTGTTGCAACACAGATTCGTGATAATAAGCTTCAGCAGCTGGTATCAAGTATGCAGTCAGGTCTTAAAGCAGGAATGCATACAATGACATGGGATTTGAGAAGACTTATGGCAGAAGGAAAGATTACAAGAGAAACTGCTCTCAGATATTGCGATAATGTCAAGGAGCTTGATAGCGGATACTAGAATAAATATGTTATTAAAAGAGCACATACAGTGTGCTCTTTTGTATTTATTAAGATAAAAATATGTGTTAATATAGCATTAAGAATATTCAAATGATATAATGTAACATATATTTCAACTGACCGGAGGACGGAAGATGAGACGTATTAAAGTTAAAAGATATATATTTAATATGATTTTGATTTTTTCCATAATATCAATTATTATGGTTCCCGTTATTTTTACTTTGGTAAAGAAGGGCGTCTTCGACCAAGCCCCGGTTATTGGAGTTAAATCCACCGTGGATGAAAGTGCTGATGAGATAAGTATTGCAATTATTGATGACCAGGAACCATATTGTTATTATGATGAGAATGGTAAGCTTACAGGGCAGTATGTTGAGACTGTTCTTGAAATTACAAACAGACTGGGGAAAAAACCTGATATATATGTTGGCACAAAGGACAGCTGCTTTAATCTGTATTTAAGGGGAAAGGTGGATATTCTTGTTGGAGCGGATGTTTCGGACCATAAGAAGAAGGCATATTCCGATATGTTTACTTTGCCAATCAATAAAAGTGAACTTGCGGTATATAGCCGGAATCAGTTTGGAAGTATTACATCCCTTATGAACAAAAGAGTTGGCGTCGAAAGTGATTCTGTTAATTCATCTTTGTTTAATCTTGGATGTGTATATGTATATTACAAAAATGCAACGGACATAGTTAAGGATGTCGCTAAGGGCGATATTGATTATGGAATTGTCAATAAATGCATTGCGGAAACAGTTATACGGAATAATAATATTAATTTGTATTTGAATGCTGAAATCGGTGAACATTATAATGCCATTCTTGTGAGGAAGGGTCAGTATATCCTCAAGGAGAAACTGAACAAGATAATCAGTAATATGACAGAAAGCGGATTGCTGGATAATATACACAAAAAATGGTATATAGAAGAAGTTAAAAATACTTCGCTTGAGAGTATAATCAAGAATAATCTTGCATTTTATATATTATATATTATTCTTGTTATTTGTCTCTTCGGTGTGATATTTATTGTATATTCAAATTACAAGAACAAGAAACAGATTTATGTGCAGCAGGCACTTGAGACAACTAAGAAAGCCAGCGATTCAAAAACCTCATTCCTGTTCAATATGTCCCATGACATAAGGACGCCGGTTAATGCAATAGTCGGATTCACGGAGCTTGCCAAGAAAAATCTGGACGATAAGGATAAGTTGGAGGAATACCTTGCCAAAATAGAAATTGCCGAGGAAAATCTTATGGGCATCATCAATAATATTCTTGAGATGGCCAGAATTGAGAGCGGTAAACTGCTTCTTGAGGAGACTGCTATGGACTTATCCGGTGTCATAGACAAGACACTGGTTCTGGTAGAAGGTGCAGCAAAGGAAAAAAATATTTTACTGGAGACTAAGCTTTCTCTTTATCATCCATACATATATCAGGATATGAATAAGGCCGCGGAGATTATAATAAACATTATTTCCAATGCCATTAAATATACACCTTCCGGAGGAAAGATTGTATTCGGGTTAAAACAGCTTCCCGGTGAGACAGAGAATGACTGCTATGTTGAGTTTTTCTGCGAAGACAACGGTATAGGAATGTCAAAGAAATTTCTTACGGAAGCTTTTGACAGTTTTTCAAGAGAAAGAACATCTACAGTCAGCGGAATCCAGGGAACGGGACTTGGTCTTGCAATAGTTAAGCGACTTGTGGATTTCATGAATGGAACAATAGACATACAAAGTGAGTTAAACAAGGGAACAAGGATTACGGTTACAATTCCTCACAGAATTGCTCAAAGCGAAGAACTGATGGTTGAAGAACAAAAAAATGAGGCTGATTTGGACTGGAAATACTATACAGTTCTTCTGGTTGAGGACAATGACATTAATATTGAGATTTCAAAATCAATACTTGAGAGTATAGGTATCAATGTTGAGGTTGCAACAAACGGTCTTGAGGCGGTGGAAATGGTTGAAGGCAGGGGCGAAAATGTCTACAATGCAATTCTTATGGATATTCAGATGCCCGTTATGGACGGATATGAGGCAACAAGGAAAATAAGGGCGATTGATAATGAGAAAATAGCAAGTACCCCTATTATTGCAATTACGGCAAATGCTTTTGATGAAGATAAGAAAAATGCAATCAGCAATGGCATGGATGCACATTTGTCAAAACCGATTAAGATTGATGCTGTAATTGAGACATTAAAGAAGTTCATAAAATAGATTGTTTGAGGATAAAGTAAGAGATGCTAGTTAGAGTACCGGATTATTATTCGAAATTTGTATGTTCCGGAACGGACTGCCCTGATACATGCTGCCGCGGCTGGTTGATTGAGATAGACAGTGATTCTTACGAGAGATTTATGCGGCTTGAAGGAAGTATTGGAGAAGAAATAAGACGCAATATTGTAATCAGGGATGGAATACCATATATTGCAACCAATGAAGACGGACATTGTTCTTTTCTCAACAAGGACAGACTATGTGATTTGTATATCAAACTTGGTCCCGGAAGCCAGTGTGCATTGTGCGACAATTTTCCGCGTATCGGGGAAGAATATGGTTCCTTGAGGGAACTGGGGTTGTCAGCAGCCTGCCCTGAGGCGGCAGGGATGATTCTGAATCATACCGGAAAAATATCATATGAAGAATGGGAAATTGATGAGGATTATCAGACGGATACGGCTTCACTTGCAAGCTTTGACATAATGCTAAGATTGCGTGAGGTTGCAATTCTTATCGCTGAGAACAGTGCGATTGGCGTCAATAAGCGTCTGGCGTTACTTCTTGTGTTTGCGTCACAGATACAAAACGGAATGGATAGCAATGATGCGGATGAGCTTGAAAATATTATTATCAGATTTACTGATAATACTTATATGGACAGATTGCTTACCAATATAGAAAAAGATTTGAAGGTGAGTGATTCCGCAGAAATTATGGAAGAGATATATCATTCGATGGAAAAACTCTGTATCAACAAGGACTGGGCAGAGTGTATCAATGAAGCCTACGGGATGGAAGCCGGCAAATCAGATTTTACTGAATTAAATTATGAAAACATGATGGTATATTTTTTACTCAGATATTTTTTGAAGGCACATTCAGATGGAGATGTGTACTCTAAAACGGTTTTAATTTTTTATTCGCTTTTGCTTCTTAACGATATGTCCGCAAAGTTAAAACGGAGCAGGGAATATTTGTTTTATATGTTTTCCAGGGAAATTGAACATTGTGAGGAAAATATGGAATTGCTTTTTGATATGTTTTACGGTAACGATTGGAATAATCCTCAGAAGTTGATAAAATCTATATATTTCTATTGAAAAAATGTTACAGATATGTTAAATTATGTTTGTATTAATACTCAAGGAGGAAAGAATGATGAGAAAAGCACTTGTTTTAGTTGCAGCAGTAATAATGTTAGCATGTACTCTTGTTGGTTGTGGTAAGAAAGAATGTGATGTTTGTGGTGAAACAGCTTCATGCAAGTCAACCAAAATTGCAGGAGAGAAGATTAATTATTGCAAGGATTGCAAAGATGCCGTTAAGGGATTAAAAGCAATTGGCAACTTAATAAAATAATTGACATTACTATTGTTAGTAAAGCTCCTACCATTGGTGGGAGCTTTTTTCTGTCTGGTTGCTGAAAGGACTGCACATTGGAACTCATATTGCAGGATTTCTTGCAAAATGGGTGCGGTAATGTTAATATATATTTGCAAATCAAGGAGTGAAAATATTTATGGATCAGTTTGCAAGAACCAGAATTGTGTTAGGCAACGACGCTGTCGAAACACTTGCCAAATCAACCGTGGCAGTGTTCGGAATTGGCGGAGTCGGAGGATATGTTGCCGAGGCACTGGCAAGGAGCGGCGTGGGTTATTTTTATCTTATTGATAAGGATACGGTCAGTCTTACCAATATTAACAGACAGATTATTGCAACCCACAGCACAGTCGGAAGAAGTAAAACGGAAGTGATGAAGGAAAGAATTCTGGATATTAATCCCGATGCCGTGGTTGAAATATTTGATAAGTTCTTTTTACCGGAAAACAGCAGCGAATTTCCTTTTGATAAATTTGATTATGTTGTCGATGCCGTGGATACGGTAACGGCTAAAATAGAGCTTGCGCTGAAGTGCCGGGATATGAATATTCCGATAATCAGCAGTATGGGCGCGGGCAACAAAGTTAATCCCTGCGAATTTAAGGTGGCGGATATATACAGTACCAAGGTGTGCCCGTTGGCGAAGGTGATGCGCCGTGAATTGAAGAAAAGAGATGTAAAGAAACTTAAGGTGGTTTATTCGGAGGAACTTCCCCGTGAAGCAAAATATTCTGCTTCTGATGAGGAGGTGCCACAGGGTAAAAAGACGGTTCCGGGAAGTGTGGCATTTGTGCCTTCGGTGGCAGGTCTTGTGATAGCATCGGAAG
>JAEDHB010000069.1 GCA_016297265.1 Butyrivibrio sp. | reverse complement strand
TTATACCATATCTGGAACCTATATGGTAGTGCGGATTAAATCAGAGGTTCCCTAAATTCTTTGACCATAGCAGTCGTCGGAACGGTTGGACAACTCATTATTTCTTCTATGGCAGGGTACTCCCTTGCCAAAATCGAATATAAGGGCAGAAATTTTGTCTTTGTCATTATGCTGGTCACTATGATGATACCGGTACAAGCAACCATTATTCCCAGGTTTATTCTGTTTAAGACCATAGGGATATACAACACTCTTTGGTCGTTGATCCTGCCTGCTTTTTTTAACGTGACATCAATTTTCCTCCTCAGGCAGTTTTTTATGAGCCTTCCCAGCTCACTTGTGGAGGCTGCCAAGATAGATGGAGCTTCCCATTTTCAGATATGGTATCGGATTATGATGCCCCTTACAAAGCCTGCGATGGTTACTGCAAGCGTGCTCGCATTTATCACCTCATGGAATGAATATCTCAACGCCTTGATTTTCCTGCCAAGCACAAAAAACTATACTGTGGCTTTGGGGATTCAGTACTGGATGGATATGACGGATGAATATAACCTGATGATGACGGCGGCGGCGAGCGCAATAATTCCGGTTATCGTTCTGTTTCTGTTCACACAGCGCTATTTTGTGGAGAGCATCGCAACATCTGGTGTTAAGGGATAATTATGAACGACAGGATTGTAAGAGAAAATATATTTGCAGATCCAAAACTGATTGCGCATCGCGGCTTAACAAATGAAGCGCCGGAAAATTCAAATCCGGCATTCCGAAAAGCCGGAGAGAATGGTTTTTGGGCGATAGAGACTGATGTGCATAAAACAAAAGATGGTATCCTTGTGTGTAACCATAACCAAACTGTTGATGAACAATATGACGGTTCAGGCACCATTGCTGAGATGTCTTTTTCGGAATTAAAGAGATACCATTTTAAAGGCGCCTGGACCAAAAAGTATTCGCCTGAGGAATTAAGTATTCCGACCTTCTCTGATTATTTGGATGCATGCAAAAAATATGGAGCACTACCTTTTATTGAAATAAAAATCGATGATATAAAAGCTGTCATAGAGGCTGCGCTTGCTATCTTCAGTGAGGATGAGATCATTATTTCGAGTACGGATCTTAAGCGCCTGATTGATGTCAGAAAGTATTCGGAGAGAGTATTCGTTCATCATATTTTCAGCAGTCAGGAAGCAATGGAACTGCTGTGTGATCAGGGGCCGTGTGGAGTGTCATACAACTATCCTCGTCTTTCTTCTTTTCCAAAAGACTTGTTGGAACGTACACATTCACGGGGGGCAAAGCTATGCCTTCGGGCAGGTGATACTTTGGAGCAAGCTGCCGAAATGATTGAGATTGGACTGGACTATATTCCGACCAACTGCATAACACCCGCTCAATTAAAACAATATAAGTGACAAAAGCAAGTAGCCATACATATGTGTGGCTGCTTGCAGCATTCATGGAGGACAGATTATGACAAAGACCGAAATAAAAAATATGTCCTTGGCAAACCTGATTGACAGGGGAGAGTTTAATTGCTGCTGCGGGAAAAAACATTCTATCGGAACAAAGCGTGTACTGATTGAACATGAAGCGGTTCAACATCTCCCTGATTTGCTGAGAGAGCGAGGGATCAAAAAGCCCTTTTTATTATCCGGCAAGGAGACCTTTTTCGCGGCCGGAGACAGCGTGTGTACAGTATTGAGCAGACAAGAAATTCCTTTTGAAAAATTTGTTTTCTCTTCCTCCCCGGTGCTGCCGGATGAAAAATCTGTTGGCTCGGCAATTATGCATTTTGACTTTTCCTGTGATGCAGTCATCAGTATCGGGTCAGGCGTAATAAATGATATTGGCAAGGTATTGGCGAATGCAACCAACAGACCATATATTATTGTTGCTACTGCTCCGTCGATGGATGGGTTCGCGTCTGCAACCTCCTCTATGGACAGAGACGGATTAAAAATTTCATTGGACACCAAAGCTGCTTGGGCAATAGTAGGTGACCTTGATATTTTGTCACATGCTCCGATGCACATGCTTCGCTCTGGCGTCGGTGATATGTTAGCCAAGTATGTGAGTCTTGCCGAGTGGCGTATTGCGCATATCCTCATGGGGGAATATTATTGCCCGGTCATTTCGGAGCTTGTAGCGGCCTCGCTGGATAAAGTGGTTACGGCTGCACCCAAATTGCTGCAGAGGGATTCAAATGCAATCAAGTCAGTAATGGAGGGGATGGTGATAGCCGGCATGGCAATGAAATATGCAGGGCTATCACGACCTGCATCTGGAATGGAACACTATTTTTCACATATCTGGGATATGCGAG
>JAEDHB010000043.1 GCA_016297265.1 Butyrivibrio sp. | reverse complement strand
GCGAGATTCTCCGCCTGCGGCGGGTCGCCTTTGCGACATTTTTCCACTCCGCCGCTGTGCGATCCTGCGGAACGTTTTTTGTGTAATAGGAAATTCGAGGAATTTCCTATTACATAAAAAAGCCGAAATATACGTGGTATATTCCTATACACAAGTATATTTCGGCACAAATACATTAATTTATTAATTAAGATATGTTTTTATTGTTAAATTTAAAAATTGCAGTTCCGTATGCAGGTAATGCAAAAGATATTGAATACTCTTTTCCGTCACATTCCGACTTGACTGCCTTTATTGCGGTTCCTTTCTCAAGCTTTTCATTGAGCAGTAGTGTATATTTCCCGCTGCATGGAACGCCGACCCTGTAATCATCTCTTGCCACCGGAGTAAAATTACATACATAAAGCAGACAGTCTTTGCCGTCGGAAGAGTTTCTTACGAAGCTATAGATACTTCTGTCCATATCGTCAGCATTTATCCACTCAAATCCTTCCGGATACTGGTCATATTCATAGTTGGCTTTGTACTTCTTATATATTGTAAGAAGTTCCTTAAAATAAGTATGAAGAGAATTGTGTTGTGGCTCATTCAGCAAATGCCAATCCAAGCCAACCTTCTCATTCCATTCATTAATTTGACCAAAATCCTGACCCATGAATAATAATTTCTTGCCGGGATGTCCCATCATAAATGTATATCCTACTTTCAGATTCGCAAATTTATCATCAAACAGGCCCGGCATCTTATTGAGCATTGAACACTTAAGATGCACAACCTCATCATGGGATAATACAAGAATGTAATTCTCACTGTATGCATAACTGCTTGCAAATGTCATTTTGTGATGGTTATTCTTTCTAAACAACGGATCAAGTTTCATATATTCGAGGAAGTCATGCATCCATCCCATATTCCACTTAAACGAAAATCCAAGACCACCATTGTCAGGACCTGCGGTAATTCCCGGCCACGCCGTTGACTCCTCCGCAATTGTAATCGCTCTTGGATTACGGATATTCATAATGCTGTTGAGATGTCTGAAGAATTCCATCGCCTCAAGATTGCCATTTCCGCCATACTTGTTAGGAACCCAGTTGCCATTGGTTCTACCGTAATCCAGATAGAGCATTGATGCAACCGCATCCACTCGAAGTCCGTCAACATGGAATTTTTCCACCCAGAATAAAGCATTGGCAATAAGGAAATTGGAAACCTCTGTCTTACCATAATCAAACACCTTGGTTCCCCAATCCGGATGTTCACCCTTGCGCGGATCTGCATATTCATATGTACAGGTTCCGTCAAATTCAGCCAATCCGTGAGCATCTCTCGGAAAATGCGCCGGTACCCAGTCAAGTATTACTCCTATTCCCTTCTGGTGCATATAATCCACAAAATACATAAAATCAGTTGGCGTTCCATATCTTGAAGTAGGTGCATAATATCCGGTTACCTGATAGCCCCAGGAACCGTCATAAGGGTATTCTGCAATTCCCATAAGCTCGATGTGGGTATATCCCATTTCCTTAACATATGCCGCTAATTCAACCGCCATTTCACGATAAGTATAGAAGCCATCCTCCGTACCATCGTTCTTCTTTTTCCATGAGCCCAGCTGAACCTCATAAATTGCCATCGGAGACTTCCAATATTCGCGACTCTCCGTTTTGCTGATCCATGCATCATCCTTCCATACATAACTGTTCAAATCAGTAATTCTTGATGCTGTATCCGGTCTCAGCTGTGCATAGTTGGCATATGGATCCGCTTTATAAAGCGATCTTCCGTCCTTCGTAAGTATCAGATACTTGTAGCAGTCCCCATCCTTAGGCGCATCCGTAAATAATTCGAAAATACCTGAGCTTCCCAATCGGGTCATCTCAAATCCATCGCTTCTCCAATTATTGAAATCGCCCACTACATACACGGCCGCAGCACGTGGTGCCCATACCGCAAAATAATAACCCTCGACGCCATCCTCATTGACGGCCTTATGCGCTCCCATTTTCTCATAGATCTCATAATGAGTTCCCATTCCAAAGAGATATCTGTCTCCCTCTGTTAAAAATACCTTGTCTCTGTTCATCACAAACTCCCATTGAATATGATAAAAGAATTATATCATATTCTTTTGCATATTTCCACAATCTTGTGCTATAATCTCGATAGATATTACTCAATGGAGAGGTTGGAAAATGATATTTAAATTAATTAGTACTTCATACATAGGCGAAATAACTTTTATCAGTCTGTTGCTGGCATTTGCGGCAACCTGCATTATTACCGGTTTATGTAAAAATATCCTGCCAAGAGATCATGGCCGCGAATTTGCTGTCAACGGTCAGAAATCCGAAGGAAAACCTCGCGGTGCGGGTATTATCTTTGTACTGGTTTTTGCAATAACTTCCATTTTATTTGTTCCGTATTCAAATGAAATACTTATATATATGATTCTGGTAATCGCAGCAATGCTCAGCGGCTTTCTTGATGACCGTTCAAATTCTCCTTGGAGCGACTACAAAAAGGCAATAATCGATTTAGTAATTGCCATTGCATGCGCAATTACATTTATCAACTACAACGGAACTCATATTCAGCTGTTTTATTCTGATTCTATTAGTTTTACCATTCCGACGGTTCCTTTTGCAATATTGGCAGTGGTTCTTATCTGGGCAAGTATCAATGTCACCAACTGTTCTGATGGTGTTGACGGCCTGTGCGGAACACTTTCAATCATTTCATTACTTACAATCTACGGAATATGCCGGATAAAAGGTGTTGACACCTCAATCAGTCATGCCATTCTTATTCTGTCCGTATGTCTGCTTGGTTATCTCTGGTTTAATGCCTCACCAAGCCGTCTGCTCATGGGGGATGCCGGTTCCAGGGCAATCGGTTTTTTCCTGGCGCTCGCGAGCCTTAAGTCAGGAAGTCCGTTCCTCTTCATCCCTGCGGCGCTCGTACTTATTGTTGACGGCGGAATGGGACTGGTAAAAGTATTTCTTTTGAGATTTTTCAAAATCAAAATATTTGCCAACACCAGAACACCTTTCCATGACCATGTCCGCAAAAACAAAGGCTGGTCAGACCCACAGGTTGTATTCCGTTTTGCAATTATTCAGATAGTCATTTCCGTGGCATTAATATTTGCACATTTCTAATTGAATAAAAATACTTTATCGGAGTCGGGATTACAGATTATTCCCGACTCCTTTTGGGTTATGAAATCACTACACTGAAGTCTATCTGACCTTCATAATCTCCTGCCTTTTGCAGTTTTTTCTCGGGTGAAAGTTTGTAGTAAACCGATGCCGTATCCATTGTATCCAACAGGCAGCTATCCGTCATCCTGCTGAATCCGGTTGTTTTTTCACTGGCCTTTGATACTATCGCCTTATAGGTTGTCCTCGTATCTCCAACTCTTGATAAAGTAACACTGTCGCTCGCTTCAACCCTGATATGCTTTCGCCCATCCATAGTTCCTGAACCGTTATTTCTCACATTTACTTTAATTTCATAAATCTCATCCAGAGTACAGTAATTTGGCACCTCAAGTTCAAAGCCCACAACATATACTTTACATGAAGCCTTACAGCTGCCATTGGCAGCCACAATATTGGTTATGCCGGAACGCTTTGCCGTAATTACACCCGTACTGCTCACTGTTGCAATGGTATCGTCTTCAGTAGTCCATGTAATTGTTTTATTCAATGTATTGGAAGGCATTACCGTCGCAACCAATTTGGCCGCAATTTCACCCGGTTCCAGTATTACATAATTCTTATCCAGCGTAACAGAAGTGGATGTAACCGGATTCCAAACCGCAGTAAATGTGCTGTTTTTGAACAACGCAGCATTGTATACCGCTCCCAGTGTTCCCTTATATATCTTGCCGTCCGAAGCCTTCCATCCGCCAAATGTATAACCGGTTCTCGTAGGAACAGGCATAACCAATTTTTCAACACCGTAGCGTTTTGTCACATAATCATTTGTGCTGTTTTTGTAGGTTCCTCCGTTCATCTTAAAAGTGTATGTAAACGGGGCAAAAACAACATATCTCGTCTTAGAATTCATCAAATCATTCACTGTAATCTCCACATCCAAATCTGCAGCAACTCCTTTATCTCCTGTACTGTGCCTCAAAATAAGCATTATCCACGCAGTTGAACTGCTAAGCTTTATGGTCTCACCGGTACTAAACCAGTCGCCCTCATCAACGAGTTTAAATGAGGTATTATATTCCGCACAACTGACATAGTACTCATCATCAAATACAAAAGATATACTCTGCCCCGGCGTAACCTTAAAAAGCTTCAGATAAAGCAGACGGGACTTTCCATTCCAGTTAACGCTCTTTTCAAAAGAATTTCCTACAAATTGCACATTGTTGGTGGCATACGCAGTATATGTTCCAAAATCGTTTATTGAATACACCGACCCCGGTGAGGTAATTTTAGTAATACTGTCACTGCTGACGCCCCAAAAATTGCCTATTTCATCACCATGATATATTTCTTTTCCTGTCAAAATAGTGGCCGCCCAAACCCTGTTTGGAAGCAGAAAAACCACCAGCAAAATAATAGCTGTTATCTTATTTTTCATCGCTTAAGCTCCACTTCAAAAACAAGGGTTCCCATGTAGTCCCCGGCCTCCGTATTCTTATCAGTTACAATTCCGCTCATCTTAACTTCGCCCAGAAGATTGGTATTGCTTTTGTCACTGTCAACGAATTTCGCTACTGTTTTGTTCTCTCCGAGATTGTTATCCTGCACGGACAATCTCGTCTTCAGAATTGCAACCTTTTTACCTTCCGGAACTTTCTGTCTCAATAAGTTCACATATCCCTCGTCATCACATCCTTCAGTAATAACAACCGACAATTCCTCATCGGGTCTGAGATTAACATTTTCCGCAGTTATTGCAAAAGTCGAATCCTCACTTCCCACATTGATTACCGACGGAATCTCAATAATAAATCCTGTATTGTTAACACTGTATTTTACGGGAACGCTGGCAGTTTCTCCGGCGCTGCTTACTGTTTTTGCATCAACCACATTTGTGGAAGATATAATCATTGCCATTGCAACGATAATCACCATTATTTTTTTCATACCTTACCTCACATTTACATATATTTTTTGAACTACACTATTGTATTTTTCATTGTTCTCCAATCCGAAGGACTTACAGTGAACCTCCAGTAAATACCGGCCCACTGAACCGATTCCATTATACAGATCAATCTCACTGTTTTCTCCGGGTTTGAGGCGGTCACTGAACGCAACCTTCTTTCCGGCAATATAGCTCTCATATACCATCACACATTTGTTGCCGGAAGGATTATATACCGGCAGCACCGGGGATTCCTTTGTTACGGTAAGATCCGTAAGCCCCGGAACCTTAATATAATTATTCTCATATTTTCCCACGGTTTCCTCAGGCAGAGTTTCTATAGTTTCATATTCTGCATGCTGAATCCTGTTCTGAAAATTTTTTGCTTTCGTACCTCTTCCGAACATTACGGACAGAAAAATACAAAATATAATCGGAATCAGCAAAAGATATCCCTGAAAACCGACTACCGCCACTATGGTATTTTCATCTGTTTCGCGTCCGCCCTTAACCTTACTCAGGGTTTTTGCCGCTTTATTTCTGATTTCCTTATATCCCTTACATGGATGAATTTTACGATATCTTACATATCCCTTAACAAAATCATCTCCTGAAGCGGCTACAAGTTTTTCAAGCATATCAACTGAAATATCCTTACGCTTTCTGATGAAATGACACCTCCCTTAATATTAATAAATTCGAATGGAAAAACAGATGGGAACCCATCCGCCTGATATGAATGTAGAAATAAAATAACGCCAAAGCTATGCTGATGTCAATAGCTTTGACGCCGGAAAAAACAATCCTTATTTTATTAGTTTTTTTTTATAAAAATCCTTGTCATATTTTGATGGACTGATAAATGTCTCTCTTTGAAACGCCTCTGTCCTTCGCCACTTTTTTCATAGCTTCCTTCTCATCAATCCCCTGTGAAATATAGTAATTCATATGGTCTTCAATACTCATCGAAAGCCATTCCTCCTGATTTTTCCTGACGATGTCCAAAGGATTTTTTCCTTCAATTACAAGTACATATTCCCCTTTGGGTTCATTTTCTTCATAATATTTTGCAGCCTCAAAGAGAGTTGCCCTGTAAACTCTTTCGTGCTTCTTCGTCAATTCCTTGCACACTGCAATTCTTCTGTCGCCGCCAAGACACTCTGTAAGCTCCTTTAGTGTCCTGACAAGTTTGTGAGGAGCTTCATATATTATGATGGTGCAGGTAGTTGTTTTAAGCTCTGATAACACTCTTGCCCTCTCAGCCTTATCAAAAGGAAGAAATGCCTCAAAGGTAAATCTTCTTGTAGGCAGCCCGGATATTATCAGCGCATTAATGCATGCCACCGGACCCGGAATAGGGATAACCTCTATATTATTATCTATTGCCTGTCTGACCAGTTCCTCCCCCGGGTCTGATATTCCCGGAGTTCCTGCATCAGTTATCAACGCAATTGTCTGACCTGACAGCATTTTTTCCACAAGTACTGCCGCTTTATCCACCTTGTTATGCTCATGGTAGCTGGTCATAGGTGTATTTATCTCAAAATGATTGATTAATTTTATACTGTTTCTGGTATCCTCCGCTGCGATCAAATCAGCTTCCTTCATTACTCTGATTGCACGCACCGGCATATCCTCAAGATTGCCAATCGGTGTTGCACATAGATATAATTTTCCAATTGCTCCAGTATTCACAATAACCTCCATTATTTGTTGTAAAGTTTCAGCAGTTCCTCTGTATATCCGCCATTTTTATCATATACTACTATCGGTGCTTCAGTTTTCAACATTGCCTTTCCTCCCTTGACACCTTCAATCAAAACCATATTTGCTTCGCTGTCAGCATGGGGATGTACCATCTTCATTCTTTTGGGTTCAATATGATTGCGGCGCATGGATTCAAAAATCTCCACAAGTCTTGCCGGTCTGTGTACCATATATAATCTTCCGTTGTGTTTTAACACTTTTGAAGCCTGGCTGACCACATCTTCCAAGGTACACATTATCTCATGCCTTGCAATTGCCTTGCAGTCATTTGGGCTCTTCAGCTTATGATTTTCTTTCATATATGGCGGATTTACTGTTACAACATCAAAGCAGGTGCCACCAAAAAGTGTCCCTGCTTCCTTAACGTCACCACGGATTATTTTTACACAGTCCTCAATGTCATTCAGCAATACACTTCTCTTTGCCATATCAACATTGATATCCTGAATTTCAATACCGGTATAATCGCCATATCCGTATCTCGCCCTGAGCAAAATCGGTATAATTCCGTTGCCGGTACACATATCAAGAACCCTGTCCTTCTCGTTAATATGTGAAAATGCGCACAGAAGAACTGCATCCATCCCAAAACAAAATATCCCTGTATTTTGAATCAGCTTGAAACCATTGCGCATTAAATCATCAATGCGCTCATCTTCCTTCAAATTAATTGTCATCAAGTCTTGATTTTCCTTCCTTATGCTCAAGTTCCTCAAGCTGTCTAATCTCGGCATCAGAATAATCAATCTTGTTATTCTTGCGCTTTCTGGCCTTAAATTTAAGATCTTCAATCTTATATTCCTTAAGGTCCTTATCACCATTGTCAAGAGTGATAACCACCTTTACCAGCTGTCTTAATACATTTACGCTGTTGACTTCACCCACAAAACCGTCATTGGTTGAAACTTTGTCCCCGATGTCCGGAAGCTTACTGTTAAGATATTCATAGGTATCCTGCTCATTCTTAAGACAGCACATAAGTCTGCCACATACACCGGATATTTTTGTCGGATTGAGGGATAAATTCTGCTCCTTTGCCATCTTAATTGAAACCGGAATAAATTCTGATAAATAGGTGCTGCAACAGAGAGGCCTTCCGCAAATTCCGAGACCGCCCCTGATTTTTGTCTCATCTCGAACGCCAATCTGGCGCAACTCAATTCGTGTTCTGAATACTGCCGCAAGGTCTTTTACCAGCTCTCTAAAATCAATTCTTCCATCGGCCGTAAAATAGAATAAAACTTTATTATTATCAAAGGTATACTCTGCATCAATCAATTTCATCTCAAGATTATGTTTTCTAATCTTCTCAAGGCAGATATTGAATGCATCTTTTTCCTTTTTTCTATTCTCAAGTTCTTTGGCATCATCCTCAGGCGTAGCCATCCTGATTACGGGTTTAAGTGGCAGAATAACCTTATCCTCTTCTACTTCCCTGATTCCCAGAACCACTTTGCCGTATTCAACGCCCCTGGCAGTTTCAACAATTACATGTGAATCCTTTTGAATATCAAAATCCAGCGGGTCAAAATAGTATACTTTTCCTGCCTGTCTAAATCTAACTCCAATTACTTTTATCATTCTAATTCTCCTTAATACAAAGCAACATCAGCTCTATTGCGAGGTCAAAATTGACATTTGCTTTGAGTCTTGTTTTGGCAATTTCACAACCCTTAAGAATATTTTCAATACCTTCATAAGAGCTCTGACTTGCCTGTTTACGAATCATATTAATCTCGTCACTAAAAATAAGATTATTAACATCTCTTGTAACCTTAAACAACAGCACATCTCTGTACCACATCTGAATTATATCAATAAAATCATTAATTGTAATCTTGAATTCACTAACATTTTTTACAGATTCAACCAAATCAATAATCTCATAGGTATGTATATTTCTCAAAAGCTTAAGTGCTTCTTCCTTAATTCTGACAAAATTATCAGACTTGATAAGGGAAATTGCCCTTCCGATTTTACCCTGTGCAAAGGAAGCGCACATTTTGGCTTCATACTCAGGAATTTTGTATTCCCTGATGATATATTCCATAATTACGCTTTCCCTAACCGGGCGAAAATCATATGTTATGCACCTTGAAAGAATTGTTGGCAAAAACATTTCGCTGTTATTTGTAAGAAAAATAATAACGCTGTATGCCGGTGGTTCCTCTATTGTCTTAAGAATCGCATTCTGTGCCTGAACTGTGAGTTTCTCTGCTTCATCAATTATATATACTTTATATTTTCCGTTGTAAGGCTTAATCTGAATATCTCCCACAAGCTGGTCCCTGACATCATCAACTCCAATGCTTGCCGTTTTTTCATGTACAATATATTTTAAGTCAGGATTATTGCCGGATGCGGTCTGCACACAAAAATGACATTCCCCACAGCCCTCAACACTGCCTTTTTCACAGAGCAGTGCCTCTGCAAAAGCCTTTGCAACCATATTTTTTCCACAGCCATCCTCACCGTTAAAAATATAGGCATGATTGACCATATTCATCTCGATGCTTTTCTTAAGCTTAGCTATTATATTTTCGTGTCCTACTATTTTATCATAAAATGACATAATGACCTCCTCCAGCCGGATTACGCTGCAATGTCTAAAAGCAATCCTCTGATTTCTCCCACTTTATTAAGCACCGCAAGGTTGTCCTTCTCATCCTTCACAAGCTCCTGTGCAAGCTCATCAAGATTCTTGTCCACCAGTCGTACAATTCCGTAAACACGGTGTCTTCCACGCCTGTCCAAAAAGTTTTCTCTGGAGAACTCATGCGAATGGGTTACCACTTCGTTCATAAATTCTTTAATTAATGAGCGATATTTTTTCATATCAGCGACATCCATATGTTTGGCAATGCGTTCACCCTGACTTGTAATATCTTCCATAAGCGAGCTTAATTTGTTCTTAAGCTCCTTCTCTTCAATATTGCTGACAAGCATGAACTTGAATGAATCGTCTGCCTTCTGAACAGGAGTTTTTACATCAACCTGCTGCACATTATTAACTTCAGAAACTTTAATTGACATAATTGCACTCCTTTCAGGCTATCAAAATATTATATCATACATTCGGCTATTTTTCTATACCGCAGAGAATTTCTTCAACACAGACATCCAGGTCATAGTTTGCAAAACGCCTATCAATTCCGCATTTTACAAGCAATTCCTCGCTAAAATCCTTTTCATCCGCAAGAAAACGCCTGCACATCTCACAGTATTTGGGAATTTCCTGCATATCTTCTCTTTCGATAGCTCTATGAATTCTTGTTCTGTCATCTACTTCAATATATATCGGAACAACTATCTCTTTTCCGTAGTAATCAACAAATTTCTCATATGACTCAAGGGTTCCGATTACCAGATATTTACTGTCTCCTGCAACATCAATCTGGCCGTCATCAACCGTAAAATAGCTCCACATTCCATACACCGTATTATAATCTCTTCTCTCAATAACCTTGCCGGTCTGACAGTAATTATCTCTTGTTTCCTCACTTACAAAGTGGTATTCAACACCCTCAGTTTCGCCCTGTCTCATCGGTCTTGTTGTATATATCACAACATTTTTGAACTCAAGGCTGCTTGCTCTCAATCTTTTATAAACAGTATCTTTTCCGGTGGAACTTTTCCCCATTAAAACAAATATTTTAGCCATTTATCCACATCCCAATCTTTTAATTATTATTCTGTTAATTCCAATACTCTTTTTGCATCATAGTATCCCAACTCACTTCGTCTCTTAACTCCCGCTTTTGTAAAATCCAGAGTCCCATCAACAAACTCACCAATATCATCGGAAGGTCTGATAAAAACGAACTTTGCTCCGGGAAATAATTCTTCGGGAATATCTCTCTGGTGAAGCTCCACAACAATGAAATGCCTGATTCCCATATCATAAAGCGGCTTAATTGGCAAATTATCCAAAAGGCCACCGTCCTTATGAATCTCGCCATCAATCAGAACCGGTTCATATATTGCCGGAAGCGCTGACGTTGCCAGAATCAGCTTTCTAATCATATCAGGCTTTTTTTTATTAAGTGTAAAATAATTTATTTCGGAATCCCCTGTATCCCTTCTGCCAAAATTACAGGTTGATACATATATTGTTTTATCACTATCGGCAATTTCTTCTAAATTTAGATAATTATCAATCAGTTCATTCATTCCATCTCTGGATACAAAACCTTCATGACCATCAATCAGACTGATATCCGGACCCAGCATTTTCTCTGGTGTGATGTCATCCCATGCCGCCTCCACCGTATGCTGGTTGCCTGTTGAAAACAGCGCTCCGTTGATTGCACCCACGCTGCTTCCTGAAATTGCAACTATCTTGTCAAAAATATTGTATTCAAACAGTGCTTTAAATACACCGACCTGATACGAACCTTTTCCTCCGCCCCCTGCTAACACTAACCCCCATGGCTGTTGCGAAAAATCAATCATTATTAAACCCTCTTACCTTATTACACTTTTATATGTATATTATATCAAATGGTTGAATTTATATAAAGAAAAAAACTACATCAGCGATGTAGTTTTGGTTAGTGCCCAGAACCGGAATCGAACCAGTGACACGAGGATTTTCAGTCCTCTGCTCT
>JAEDHB010000042.1 GCA_016297265.1 Butyrivibrio sp. | reverse complement strand
TTATAAATTGCGTTAGTTAGGGCAAATTTATCCACTTCCTTAAGCCATTCGTAGTTCTTCTTTAATTCCCGATTGCAGTAATTATTGCACTCTGTTTTACTGACAGACTTTTTCTCTTTCTCATAGATTTCTCTCCTATATGCTAAAGTATGATTGTAAACAAAACGACAACAGCCAAATGTTTTTGCTATTTGTGCTTTCTGCTCATTATTAGGATATATTCTGTATTTATATGCTTTTAACATCAATGAACACCGCCTTGCCTATTGTTATCCTTGATTTTCTATGTATTTTCGGAGCATTTCTTCTGAAACGTTCCCTACACTGCACGCAAAATATCCATCCGTCCAAAAGGCATGCTCTTTCCAGAAATGTTTTCTCAAATAATTTGGATATTTTCCCCAAATATGATATGTTGTATAACTTTTCATGAGATTTACGATTTTACTGACTGACATTGTCGGCTCTGTTTTTATCATGTAATGAATATGGTCTTTATCTGTTTCCATATGTCTAATGATAACCTTATGCTTTTGACATATCTCGTAAGAAAGCTGTTTTATATCATCTGATATATGTTTTGATGTCAGCAGCTTCTTTCTGTACTTGCATACGAAAATATCTGTTTCTATCATGTAATGAATATGGTCTTTGTTCCCATAACGCAGATATAGCACAAGCCACCACTTTTGGCTACCTTAACCCACCGTCTAAAGTCAGTGGGATTGCGGTAGCTTTATTTCAATAGTATTTTACAGAACACGGAGCAAATACAAATATCAGGAATTGCTTGCTAAAATAAGTAAAACACTATATTATTAGATTAATCAATTTTCAGGAGGATCCAATGAGAGGAATTTATACATCCGTTAATGATATAAGAAAAAGTGTCTTTGCAGAGGTCGCCAGACTTTCCTACGATTACAAGGAAGGTGACCTGTACAAAATGGAAGAAATTCCTTACAAGATAATACCGGGCGAGGAATCCGCCTACAGAGAAAGTGTGTTCATCGAAAGAGCCATCGTCAGGGAACGCATGAGACTTGCAATGGGTCTGCCTTTCAGAAGGGCTGATGAGCGGGGCAATGTATCCGCCGGAGCCGAGGAATGTGTAAAACCCGAAAGCTATTACACCAAGCCACTTATCAATATTATCAAATTTGCCTGTCATAAATGCCCCGACAATGTTGTAAAAGTAACCAACGCATGTCAGGGTTGTCTTGCGCATCCATGCCAGGAGGTATGTCCAAGGGATGCCATAAGCTTTGTCGAGGGCAAATCTGTTATCGACCAAGACAAATGTATCAAATGCGGAAAATGCGTTTCAGCCTGTCCATATAATGCCATATTGAGGCTTGAAAGACCCTGTGCCAAGGCATGCGGCATGAACGCAATCACCTCTGACGAATACGGCCGTGCCGACATAGACCAGGAAAAATGTGTTTCCTGCGGAATGTGCCTTGCCAACTGTCCTTTCGGGGCAATTGCTGACAAAGCCCAGATATTTCAGGTTATCCAGGCTATAAGAAGCGATGTTCCCGTGTATGCAGCCATCGCTCCTGCCATCGTGGGCCAGTTCGGACCCGATATGACAGCCCAGAAAATACGTCCTGCCTTCAAGGCATTAGGTTTTGAAGATGTAATCGAAGTCGCAATAGGTGCTGACCTATGTACAATTCAGGAAGCCAAAGATTTTGTCACGGAGGTACCGGAAAAACTTCCTTTCATGGCAACCTCCTGCTGCCCTGCCTGGTCTTCAATGGCCAAAAAACTTTTCCCGGAGCAGGCCAAATGCATATCCATGGCACTCACTCCTATGGTACTTACCGGTCGCCTTCTAAAAGAAAAATATCCCGGCTGCAAAGTTGCCTTCATCGGTCCTTGTGCAGCTAAAAAGCTTGAAGCGATGCGTACCTCCATCCGAAGCGATGTGGATTTTGTATTAACCTTTGAAGAGGTCATGGGAATGTTTGAAGCAAAAGAAGTTGTATTCAAAGACCTTCCTGACGACCGTTCAATGCATGGTGCTTCAGGCGACGGACGAGGTTTCTCCGTCAGCGGCGGTGTTGCCAATGCCGTGGTCAACTGCATCCGTGAAAAATATCCCGATGCTGAACCAAAGGTTGCAAGTGCCCAGGGACTGGCAGAATGCCGTAAGCTTTTAGCAATGGCAAAAGCCGGAAAATATGACGGATATCTCCTGGAAGGAATGGCGTGTCCGGGCGGATGCGTTGCCGGTGCCGGAACCATCCAGCCGGTGGACAAATCCATTGCAAGTGTCAAAAAACAGATTGCACAATCAACCAATGCACGCGCCCTGCAGAGTGATTATCAGGATATTTTACCTACTTTGGAAAGCAAGTACGAAGAAATTCTCAAAAAAGATATTTAGTCAATAAAAGGCTCCGTCTGATATGACCTGCAAACAGGTTCTCATATCATTCGGAGCCTAACTATCTAATATTCCAGCAATTCATTGAATGCCTTGATTGCATATGTATCCGTCATACCTGCAATAAAATCAATAACAGACTGAATATATTGCTTTTCATCATTAAGATTGCCATATATTTTGATATTATTGCAACGGGACGCGATTTCCTTTACCCGACATGAATCCGCGCATTGAATATCACAATACTGCACCAGCCATTCCGCAAATCCTCTAATGAATCCCTTGTCTGCAAATCCTGTAGAATCAAGATATCTAATGGTATCCTCACCCCTGTAACAGCTTATGAGTGCATCGAACAATTCCTCAATAATCATACGGGAATATTTTGTATACACCGCCATCTTAGGATTTGCATATATGTTCTCATAATTAAATCGCTTTATCTCATTCAGCAATTCGGACATTTCGTCGCTGAGGCAAAGTCCCTTGTCAGGATTACTGTTATTGCACAAGTCAATTATCATATTGTGCATGATGACCGTTGTGTTTATTGCAGTTGCTTTTTTCCCCTGTGCAATTGCCAGAAGTTCCTCCTGCTTTGCACTGTCAAGGAAACCCAGTCTGATTGCATCCTCAATATCCCTTCCCAGATATGCAATTTTATCCGCCAGTTTTACTACGCAGCCCTCCCAGGTGGACGCATTGTATTTTCCCGGAGCATCAAATTCCGTAAGGTCAAACAGCTCCTCGCGGGGTCTTAAGGCATTCTGGTCAAGCTCACCGCAATGCGAAATAATTCCGTCCCTAACGGCATATGAAAGATTAAGATTCTGCAGATACCTGTTGTCATCCTCAAGAAGCTCCACGCAATCCACAAAATATACACCATTCTGCTCATGCCAGAATTTTTTACCAAGATATTTTTCGGTTAAATTGCTTATTATTTTCTCGCCCTGATGTCCAAAAGGTGCATGTCCCAAATCATGAGCCATCGCTATCGCCTTAGTAAGGTCCTCGTTGAGCCCCAGACTGTTTGCAATTGTATTACTTACGGATTCCACATGCTGCACATGCTCAATCCTTGTACATATATGGTCATTGCCGGCAGCATTATAGAACACCTGTGTCTTATGCTTCAGTCTTCTGTAGGCAAGACTGTGCAGAATTCTGGTGTAATCCCTTGCAAAATCAGAACGCACATCCCCATTTCTTGCATATATCGGATGTTGTCTGCTAATCATTTTATCCCATTTCGGATTGCCTTCTCTCATGGCAACATCATCAAAACATTTTTTCACAACAGACCTCCGGAATTTATTGATTATAAGCAATTCTTATTATATCATCAATTCCCGGTTGTTCAATAGACACATCCTTAATCATTGCCTTTGCTCCCAGCTCTTCGATTAATTTTGCGGCGGTGATTTCCTTTTTCATAAAGCGGTATTTTGCAACATTTTCCTGTGTTTCAAATAAATCCGCCATATCATGTGTAGGAATCGTCTCATCGTAATATTCCACTACAAGGGTTTTATACGGAGCAATTCTGTCCACGATGTTTGCGAGATTGCCGTCCTCCACCAGTTTTCCGCTGTTGATGATGATTATTCTGTCGCAAAGCTGCTCAATATCTCCCAGGTCATGGGTTGTAAGTATGATGGTCGTTCCCCGCTTCTCGTTGATTTCCTTGACAAATTTTCGAAGAGCATACTTGGAACCGACATCAAGTCCGATTGTAGGTTCATCCAGGAAAAGAACATCCGGCGAATGAAGCATAGCGGCAACCAAATCACCCTTTACTCGCTGTCCTAAAGACATCTGTCTGACAGGTTTGTCGAGTATTTCCTTGATTCCCAGAATCGAATCCATAATCTCAAGAGTTTCATCAAAATCCTTCTGTTTGATTCTGTATATGTGTTTGAGAAGCTCGTAGCTTTCTCCCAGGCGCAAATCCCAGTTAAGCTGTGACCTCTGTCCAAAAACAACACCGATATTCTGAACAACCTCCTTGCGGTGTTTGGTTATATCCATTCCATTGATAAGGATTTCACCGCTTGTAGGAGTCAGAATTCCCGACATCATTTTGATGGTTGTACTTTTTCCCGCGCCATTAGGGCCTATAAATCCCACGATTTCACCCGGCTCAATATCAAAAGAAAGATGGTGCACTGCATCGATTGTTTTTGTATCCCTTGTAAAAAGGCTCTTGATTGCGCCCTTAATACCCGGGTCCTTCTTTACAACATGATACTCCTTGCACACATCATTAACTTTAATCATGCTCATAGCTGTCCCTCCTTAATTTCCTGCACTCTCATATTTCCTAAGACCGGATTTGAAAAATAATCCGGCAACTGCCATAACGGCAATTCCGATAAGCAGAGTAAACAATGCTGCATATTTCATCGGACCGTTGCTGTATCCTCCAAGCAGCGATGATACCGGATAGAAGGAAACCCATCCGATAGGAATAATATAAGTCAGAATAAACTGGATTGCTTCCGGATACATTGAAATCGGATACATTGTTGTCTTATCAAATACCTCCTGCGTATACTGTCCGAAATCGTTTTCGCTTCTGGTGAAAAAAGAAGTGGTTCCAAGCATAATATATACACCACCCCTGATTAGCGTCGCACCGATTAGCATGCACAGCACTAACAGCACTCTCGCGAATGTCCAGGTAAAGGAAATCTGTATGCATCCATATACAAAAACAATAATTCCCGGAATCAAATCCGTCACACCAAACACATTAATCTGTGTAAAGAAGAATTGATACATAACACTCATCGGTCTCGTAAGAAATCTGTCAAATTCTCCTTCCATTACAAAGAATCCCATAAACCATCCCTGAATAAAGAAAATCATCGACAGGGCATGGGATATTACGGATACTCCGTAGAGAAATGCCAACTCACCGTAATTCCAGCCGTTAATCTGTCCGAACTGCTGAACCACAAACTGTATTGTTGCAAAGCCCACAATAAACTGAATCGGATTGGATATAAGCCATCCGATAATACTTGACGGATACTCTACAATTGTAAGAGCTGACATTCTAATACTTGCCTTTGTAACATCAAGATAATGCAATATTGCTTTCAATTTTTTCTTCATATCATCAGCCCCCCTGTACCATAAGTTTCTTTCCTATGCTCTTTTGTCTCCAGGCATAGATAAGGAGCAGAGCAACTGCCCACGCCATCTGAATTGACAATCCCTTAATAAGGGATTCCGTTGTGTACTGTCCCACATAGATATTAAGCGGCATCTGATACAGATATACAAACGGTAAGCATTCAAGAATGTTTTTAAACCATAAAGGCATAAACCATATCGGAATAATACTTCCTGACAACAATCTAATAAGATGTTTTTTTACCTGAATAAGCGCATCCAACTCCACAATCGAGAAGGCCAGCATTCCGAACAACGCAGCCATCACCCAGTTAATTATATATGCCAGAATAAGGCTTGCGAGAAACAGGAAGAAATCTCCCACTGAAGCCGGTGCCGGAAATCCTATGAATATGGTACCGATTATCAGTATCGGAATGAGATTCTGAAAAATCAATGCAGTCATATTCCCAAGATCCTCAGCCAAATACCCTCTGAACACATTCATAGGTCGCATCATATCCACTGCGATTGTACCCTTTCTGACACTATTCTGTATTCGTCTCTCAACATTCGTCATAAGCAATATGGAAATCATTGATGAGACAACGGTATAGGTCAGCATTGTCTCAACGGATACGCCCATCACGGAGTCCGTTCCGCGATACAATGCCTTCCAGAAAAAAGCTGATGCAATCATAATTATGGTCTGTGTAAGTATATTGCCATAAACTTTAAATTTGTAAGTAAAGCTTTTTAATATCTGATTTCTGTACACAAATATATATTTGCCCAGTCTGTCCTTCAAACCAACCACCCTTTCATATTCATTTCTGATTAATATATTACAAAATAGCAAAAAAACATAATATAACAATCTACCGCAAAACTATAATAATTGTACGCAAAACGCCGGCTTTAAACAAAGCCGACGTACCAATCTGCTATTTAACAATTCCTATAAGACTGTTGATATCATCAACACCCTTGCGCGCCATATATTTCTCAATTCCTTCCACCACTTCCATAGTAGTACGGGGATTATGAAAATTGGCCGTACCCACTGATATTGCAGTTGCTCCTGCCAAAATAAATTCCAGGGCATCCTCAGCGGAAGCAATTCCGCCCATTCCGATAATCGGTATTTTAACAGCATTGGCAACCTGATATACCATTCTTACTGCCACCGGCTTGACTGCCGGACCCGATAAACCACCGGTTTTGTTGGCAACCGCAAAGCTCTGACGCTCTATATCAATCTTCATACCTGTTATTGTATTGATAAGAGATACAACATCCGCTCCCCCGGCTTCTGCCGCTCTTGCCATCTCCGTAATATCGGTGACATTAGGGCTGAGTTTCATAATAACCGGCTGCTTTGCAACCTTCTTGACCGCCTTGGTTATATGCTCAATATTGGCTGCGTTCTGTCCGAAGGCAATTCCGCCCTCTTTAACATTAGGGCAGGAAATATTGATTTCCAGCATATCAACCTTCTCATCACCAAGTCTTTCCACCACCTCGATATAATCGCTTTCAGACTTGCCGCATACATTGACAATAATTTTTGTATCGTATTTTTGAAGGAATGGGATGTCCCTTCCTGCAAAAACATCAATTCCCGGATTCTGAAGGCCTATCGCATTAATCATTCCGCCGTAAGTCTCCGCAATTCTGGGAGTCGGATTACCCGGCCACGGAACATTTGCCACACCCTTTGTAACAACCGCACCAAGCTTATTCAAATCCACGAATTCAGAATATTCAATTCCTGAACCGAAAGTACCTGAAGCAACCATTACCGGATTCTTCAGTTCAACACCTGCAAGATTAACCTTCGTATTCATTATAAATCCACCTCCGTTGCATTAAATACGGGACCATCCTTACAGATTCTTTTATTATGAACCATTGAATGGTCATCAACCTCGGTTGATTTACATACACATGCAAGACATGCTCCGACGCCGCAGGCCATTTTTTCCTCGAGGGAAAGCCAGGCTTCAATATTGTTTTCCATTGCATATGCCTTGACTGCACGCAACATAGGGGTAGGACCGCATGCATAAATCACATTGCCCTCCACATTATTTTCCTTTATTGCATCTATTACCGTACCTTTGGTACCAAGGCTTCCGTCATCCGTTGCAATCACGATATTTCCATATACTTTAATATCCCTGTCAAGGAATGTATCCCTGCTGCGATATCCCAGCACAATAGTCTTATCGTCACTGATTCTTTTTGCAAGTTCAAGCATCGGAGGAATTCCGATACCGCCGCCGATAAGTATCGCCTTACCGCCTTCTTTGATTGGAAAACCATTTCCTATCGGTCCGAGAATATGAATACTCTCGCCGCTCTTATAACCGGAAAATTCCGTCGTTCCCCCACCAACCACTCTGTATACAATTCTAAGTCTGTTGCCGTCAACCTCGCATATACTGATTGGTCTTGGCAAAAGTCTGGATGCATCCCTGGTATATACTGAGATAAACTGACCCGGAACTGCTTTTTCAGCAATGTTGCAGGTCTCAATCCACATATCAAAAATACCTTCGGACAGCTGTTCCTGACTAACTACTTTTGCAATCTCGTCAAATTTCATATCGTTATCCTCTTGCGCTGTTAATGTCATTAATCATATCAATTGTTGCCTGTCTTGAAGCATCCGCATAATTGAGACTTCCGAATTTGGCATAAGCCTCCTGCTTGTATGCACAGATAATACCTCTTGAACTGTTGACAATTGCGCCAAGTCCATCCTCGTTAAAATAGTGCACAAGGTCTTTACCCTTACCTCCCTGTGCGCCATAACCCGGCACAAGAATAAAGGATTTTGGCATAACCTTACGAAGTATTTTTCCCTGTTCAGGATATGTAGCGCCTACCACTGCTCCTACATAACTGTAGCCATTGCCCATAACTTCCTCGCCCCATTTGGCAACCTGTTCACCAACATATTCATAAAGCGGACGTCCGTCAATAAGTCTGTCCTGAAATTCACCGCTGGATGGATTGGAGGTCTTTACGAGGATGAAAATACCCTTTTTCTCCTCCTTGCACACATCCACGAAAGGCTTGATTCCGTCGGTTCCAAGATAAGGATTAACGGTTACAAAATCCTCATCAAATCCTGAATATACATTATTGCCCACCTTAACCCTTCCAAGGTGTCCCACTGCATACGCCTGGGAAGTTGAACCGATATCGCCTCTCTTGATATCGCCGATAACAACAAGTCCTTTATCCTTACAGTAATCAACAGTCTTCTTAAAGGCAATCATTCCTTCAATACCAAACTGCTCATACATCGCAACCTGTGGCTTAACCGCAGGAATAATATCATAAATCGCATCCACAATTCCCTTATTATATTCAAAAATTGCTTCCGCTGCCCCCTTCAAGGTCTCGCCGTATTCAGCATAAGCCTTTTGCGTAATATGCTCCGGAATGTAACTTAACATTGGATCAAGGCCCACTACAATCGGTGCGTTTGTCTTTTTAATGTTGTCAATAAGTCTGTTAATCATATTTTTCTCCTTTTATATACTTCTTTTCCGCTTACAAATGTATATTCAATTATGCCTCTGACTTTTTTGCCGTCAAACGGAGTGTTTTTTCCCTTTGACACAAAGTCATTCCTATCTATTATATACTCTTCGTCCAGATTGGCAACAACAATATCAGCTGTTTTCCCCGGTAAAAGAGTACCTCTGTCAATTCCTGCAATTCTCGCCGGATTACAGCTCATCTTTTCCACAAGCTGTTCCAGTGTCAGAACACCCTTGAGAACAAGCTCAGTATATGCAATGCAGAAGCTGGTCTCAATTCCCGTAATTCCGAAAGGAGCCTTTGCAATAGGTCTTTTCTTTTCTTCCTCTGAATGAGGCGCATGGTCCGTTGATATTACATCCATTGTGCCGTCCCTGAGGCCCTCAATAAGCGCCTTGACATCCGATTTACTTCTGAGTGGCGGATTCATCTTAAAATCCGCATTGTCAGTGACAATATCTTCATCACACAGAGTAAAATGATGAGGGCAGACCTCAGCACTTACCCTGATGCCGTCCTTCTTTGCCTGCGCAACCATTCTCACGCTGTCCGCTGTTGAACAATGGCACAGATGAAGTCTTGCTCCGGTTTCTTTTGCCAAAAGAATATCCCTCGCCGTAATGACATCTTCAACCGCATTGGATATTCCCTTAATTCCAAGCTTGTCCGCCTGTGCACCGGCATTCATTGCCCCACCGTTGACAAGATTGATGTCCTCACAATGAGCCATAACCAGAATGTCATTTTCCGCTGCCATCCTCATTGCATCCCTGTACACATTGGAATTCATAACCGATTTGCCATCCTCGCTGATGGCGATAACGCCTGCCTGCTTAAATCCCGCAATATCCGTAGGTTCAATACCTGCCTGTCCCTTGGTAACTGAGCCCACTTGAAAAATATTGACAACGGAATCCCTTGCAGCAATCTCGTTGATTTGGTTAATCATCTCAACACTGTCCGCAACCGGCTTTGTGTTGGGCATCGGGAATACTGATGTAACGCCACCCCTTGCAGCTGCTCTTGAACCCGTATATATCGTCTCCTTATATTCAAACCCCGGTTCCCTGAAATGAACATGCAAATCAACAAAGCCCGGCATTACAACACAATTCGTTGCATCCACCATATCATGTCCCTCGGGTTCGATATCTTTTTCAACTCTGGAAATCACATCCCCCTCGATAAGGATATCAAAAATATCATTCTTTCCGGATTCCGGGTCAACCACATGTCCGTTCTTTATTAAAATACCCATTTTATTCGCTCCTAATATTTATTCTTTTTGCCAAAATAATGCATTGCCGAAGATGATTTCCTGTTCTTTGGCACGGCCCCTGCGTCCATCATACCCTGAATTGATTTGCTGAGGCTGGCAGCACATGCCGGGCAATAACGTCCGTAGCGGATATCCGTACCGCACTTCTGACATGTAATATATATATCTGAGCCCTCCGGAATCTCTATTCGCCCCTGTCTCAGATAATCATTAATCTTATATACAGGTACATCCGTATTCTCCGCAATCTCCACTGCGGTAGACGGACCGTTCTCCTCAATATAGTGCCTTATTTTGCCAAAATCATCCCTGGTAATCCAGCCGCATTCATAGCAACTGTATTCACCGTGGCTGATATATTTCAATTCACCGCCGCATTTCTCACAGGCTGTGGGTTTATCGTCAATATGTAATTCTTCTTTTCTCTCGTTCATACGCAATAACCTCTGTCAATATAGGGTAAATTATACATTATTCCGCGACTCATTTCAAGAAAATACCACCCCCATCTGCATATATTTTGCAAATGAGGGCGGTAAGAATTACTGTATTGAATCTGATTCTCAAAATTCGGGATGACCACCATTCAAAATCCCTGCTGCTTTCTCAAAATCGCTTTCTGACAAATTGAATACTGCAGTATATATTTCCTTGGTCATATTTTCATCATTCATCTCGATAATTACCTCGGTAACCAATGTATAATCCTTATTCGCATCCCCGTCCGGAGAATACTTACCAAGTATATCATATAACGCCGTATTAAGAGCCGCTGCATCGCAGGAGCCGACTTCTATTTTGTCTTTATTATATTTCAAAAATACATTTTGAATATAGTCAATATTGGCAACTGTCGCTCCATCCCCCAGCTTGACCTTATTGTATTTCTTCGCAATATTGATAGTCTCGGGAACAAGAAGGCTCGGATTAATTCTTCCGTCAATCCCCTTTATGCCATGCAGTGAATAAACTCCTAATTGCAGTTCAAATTCAGAACCATAAATTATGGCAGCCCTGTCGTAATCTGTTTTACATGTATCTATGACTTCATTATACGCAGAAAGCATTTCTGCGTCCTCCTCTGATATGTCATCCGTTATCTCCACTTTTTTCATATCAATATCAAAACCATTTGAAAGTGCGGCATCCACATTGAGTTTTTCCACCATAATTATCGGCAATAATACATTTCTGTAATGCCTGATTCCGTTTTTTGAAAAAGC